>NZ_FNKV01000001.1:5000-595000 GCF_900101695.1 Pseudomonas sp. UC 17F4 | reverse complement strand
TATAATGGGTCAGCGACTTATATTCAGTGGCGAGCTTAACCGAATAGGGGAGGCGTAGCGAAAGCGAGTCTTAATAGGGCGTTTAGTCGCTGGGTATAGACCCGAAACCGGGCGATCTATCCATGGGCAGGTTGAAGGTTAGGTAACACTGACTGGAGGACCGAACCGACTACCGTTGAAAAGTTAGCGGATGACCTGTGGATCGGAGTGAAAGGCTAATCAAGCTCGGAGATAGCTGGTTCTCCTCGAAAGCTATTTAGGTAGCGCCTCATGTATCACTGTAGGGGGTAGAGCACTGTTTCGGCTAGGGGGTCATCCCGACTTACCAAACCGATGCAAACTCCGAATACCTACAAGTGCCGAGCATGGGAGACACACGGCGGGTGCTAACGTCCGTCGTGAAAAGGGAAACAACCCAGACCGTCAGCTAAGGTCCCAAAGTTATGGTTAAGTGGGAAACGATGTGGGAAGGCTTAGACAGCTAGGAGGTTGGCTTAGAAGCAGCCACCCTTTAAAGAAAGCGTAATAGCTCACTAGTCGAGTCGGCCTGCGCGGAAGATGTAACGGGGCTCAAACCATACACCGAAGCTACGGGTATCACTTAGGTGATGCGGTAGAGGAGCGTTCTGTAAGCCTGTGAAGGTGAGTTGAGAAGCTTGCTGGAGGTATCAGAAGTGCGAATGCTGACATGAGTAACGACAATGGGAGTGAAAAACTCCCACGCCGAAAGACCAAGGTTTCCTGCGCAACGTTAATCGACGCAGGGTTAGTCGGTCCCTAAGGCGAGGCTGAAAAGCGTAGTCGATGGAAAACAGGTTAATATTCCTGTACTTCTGGTTATTGCGATGGAGGGACGGAGAAGGCTAGGCCAGCTTGGCGTTGGTTGTCCAAGTTTAAGGTGGTAGGCTGAGATCTTAGGTAAATCCGGGATCTTAAGGCCGAGAGCTGATGACGAGTTGCCATTAGGCGACGAAGTGGTTGATGCCATGCTTCCAAGAAAAGCTTCTAAGCTTCAGATAACCAGGAACCGTACCCCAAACCGACACAGGTGGTTGGGTAGAGAATACCAAGGCGCTTGAGAGAACTCGGGTGAAGGAACTAGGCAAAATGGCACCGTAACTTCGGGAGAAGGTGCGCCGGTGAGGGTGAAGGACTTGCTCCGTAAGCCCATGCCGGTCGAAGATACCAGGCCGCTGCGACTGTTTATTAAAAACACAGCACTCTGCAAACACGAAAGTGGACGTATAGGGTGTGACGCCTGCCCGGTGCCGGAAGGTTAATTGATGGGGTTAGCTAACGCGAAGCTCTTGATCGAAGCCCCGGTAAACGGCGGCCGTAACTATAACGGTCCTAAGGTAGCGAAATTCCTTGTCGGGTAAGTTCCGACCTGCACGAATGGCGTAACGATGGCGGCGCTGTCTCCACCCGAGACTCAGTGAAATTGAAATCGCTGTGAAGATGCAGTGTATCCGCGGCTAGACGGAAAGACCCCGTGAACCTTTACTATAGCTTTGCACTGGACTTTGAATTTGCTTGTGTAGGATAGGTGGGAGGCTTTGAAGCGTGGACGCCAGTTCGCGTGGAGCCATCCTTGAAATACCACCCTGGCAACTTTGAGGTTCTAACTCAGGTCCGTTATCCGGATCGAGGACAGTGTATGGTGGGTAGTTTGACTGGGGCGGTCTCCTCCTAAAGAGTAACGGAGGAGTACGAAGGTGCGCTCAGACCGGTCGGAAATCGGTCGTAGAGTATAAAGGCAAAAGCGCGCTTGACTGCGAGACAGACACGTCGAGCAGGTACGAAAGTAGGTCTTAGTGATCCGGTGGTTCTGTATGGAAGGGCCATCGCTCAACGGATAAAAGGTACTCCGGGGATAACAGGCTGATACCGCCCAAGAGTTCATATCGACGGCGGTGTTTGGCACCTCGATGTCGGCTCATCACATCCTGGGGCTGAAGCCGGTCCCAAGGGTATGGCTGTTCGCCATTTAAAGTGGTACGCGAGCTGGGTTTAGAACGTCGTGAGACAGTTCGGTCCCTATCTGCCGTGGACGTTTGAGATTTGAGAGGGGCTGCTCCTAGTACGAGAGGACCGGAGTGGACGAACCTCTGGTGTTCCGGTTGTCACGCCAGTGGCATTGCCGGGTAGCTATGTTCGGAAGAGATAACCGCTGAAAGCATCTAAGCGGGAAACTTGCCTCAAGATGAGATCTCACTGGAGCCTTGAGCTCCCTGAAGGGCCGTCGAAGACTACGACGTTGATAGGTTGGGTGTGTAAGCGCTGTGAGGCGTTGAGCTAACCAATACTAATTGCCCGTGAGGCTTGACCATATAACACCCAAGCAATTTGAGCGAAAGCCAGATTGCGGTGTTGTGAAGACTGCACAGCCGAAGATTTGTAACTCACAAACATCACATACCCGATTCGCTGGAGTGTCTGAACAAGACCTTCTGGCAACAGAATTTCTTGACGACCATAGAGCATTGGAACCACCTGATCCCATCCCGAACTCAGCAGTGAAACGATGCATCGCCGATGGTAGTGTGGGGTTTCCCCATGTGAGAGTAGGTCATCGTCAAGATTAAATCCCGAAACCCCTATCTGCATATGCAGGTAGGGGTTTTGTCTTTAAGGTAGAAGCATCAAGAATTCGCTGGCACGTCGCAACAGACGGATCGGCACACAGAATTTCTTGACGACCATAGAGCATTGGAACCACCTGATCCCATCCCGAACTCAGCAGTGAAACGATGCATCGCCGATGGTAGTGTGGGGTTTCCCCATGTGAGAGTAGGTCATCGTCAAGATTCATTCCGAAACCCCTGTCTGCCCTGCAGACAGGGGTTTTGTCTTTCAGGGACCTGTCGGGAGCTGGCCTTGCCAGCGATGGGCTGCATAGCAGCCCCAGAACAGCCGCTGACTTACCCAGCTCTTCGCACCTTGCCACTGCGCCGCGCCTGCAACTTGCGCCACCAGATATACACCCCGGTCAGCGACAGCACCGCAATCATCACTCCCAACACTGCAATCAACACCTGGCCGGTCATGCCGATGATGCGCCCGCCATGTATGGGTAACTGCAAGCGGTAAAAGCGTTCCCCCAAGGTGCCTTGCCCGGCAATCTCCTTGCCCAGCAAATGCCCGTCAGTGCCGTGGAAGAACAACCAGGACTTACCCTGGGCATCGGTATCGTGCTGGCCAAACCCCGCACCATAGAAGTTGTACTCGAAGCTGTAGTACAGCTCACCGATCGGTGCCGTTAGCCCCAGCCGCTGACCTTCCTGCTGCGCCAGCTGGTAGGCCTGTTGATAGTTCAGCTGGGTCACCCCCAGTTGTTCCTTGGGTAACCCGCCACGGGCTTCATAAACGCTTGGCTCAATCGGTGAAAACAGTGACACCGCCGGTTTGAACACCTGGGCCGGCAGGTTCATTGCCACGCTGCTGATCGCAATCGGCAGCAGCAACAGCCACAACCACAAACCGCCCGCCCTGTGGATATCCATGTTCAGCCGATAGGCATGGCCACCCTTGATCTTCCAGGCTTTCGCCCACTTGCCCCAGAACGGCCGCCCACGCGGCAAGGTCAGCAGCACGGCGATAAAGCAGTCGATTACCCACATGATCGCCACCACACCCATCAGCAGAATCCCCCAGTTGCCGGGCAGGGTCAGGCTGTAATGCAGCTCGAGCATGAACGGCATGAAGTTCTCGCGGGAGAAACAGCATTCACCCCAGTAGCGCTGGCCCAGGGTCAACCCACTGACGGGGTCGAGATAGAACACCGTGTTCTTCTCGGCATAGGGCTCGCCGCTGGCTGGGTCATTGCGCGGCACCATGGCCAGCAGCGCCGCATGCCCGGGCTCGTTCGGGTATTCCATGTACCAGACTTGCAGGCGCGGATGCTCGGCCTGCAACTTATCCACAAGCACCCCGGGTTGCCGGCGTTCACCCACGGTGGGCGCTTCATAGAAGGACGGGTTGAGCCATTCATCCAGTTCGTGATGAAAGGCCAGGACGCTGCCGGTTAGGCCCGCCATGGCCAAAAACAGCGCAGTGATCAGGCCAAGGTAGCGGTGAAGCAGTACGTAAAGCTGACGCATGGGTAAAGGTCCGGAATAAGTCGCCAGATACAACAAAGCCAGCCCCCGGAATCAGGTGCTGGCTTTGGCGTTCATACAGGTGAGGTCAGAACTGGTAGCTGACCGTGGCGCTGACATTGCGCTCTTCGCCCATGTAGCAGTAACTCAGGCTGGCACAGGAGGCGATGTAGCTCTCATTGGTGAGGTTGTTGGCATTGAGCCGCACATCCACGCCCTTGAGCCCGACCTTGCCCAGGTCATAGCCAACCGACGCGTCGAACAGGGTGT
The DNA here is from genome assembly GCF_900101695.1 of Pseudomonas sp. UC 17F4. Lineage (NCBI taxonomy): Bacteria > Pseudomonadati > Pseudomonadota > Gammaproteobacteria > Pseudomonadales > Pseudomonadaceae > Pseudomonas > Pseudomonas sp. UC 17F4. Next base: position 590,633 of record NZ_FNKV01000001.1, on the reverse strand, counting down.
AGGAGGGCACCTTCATGGTGTTCTCGGCATCCACCCAGCTGTAGCCGACATAACGCACACCGCCGCCCAGGCGCAGGCCGTCGAGGGCGCCCTGGCGGAAGTTGTAGTCAGCCCACAGCGAGGCCATGTGTCGCGGTGCCTGGGTTGGCGAGTTGCCCTTGTTGTCGAGGTCGCTGCCGAACAGCGTGCTTGGCATCGACTTGGCGTACTCGATGTCGGTGAAGGTGTAGCTGCCGAGGACTTTCAGGTTGTCGGTGACCTGCATGTGGGCTTCCAGCTCCAGGCCCTGGGAACGGACCTGGCCTACAGGACGATAGAACTCTTCCTGCGGCAGCTTGGAGGCCAGGTTCTCCTGCTCGATGCGGAACACCGAAGCGGTAAACAGGTTGTCAGTGCCCGGTGGCTGGTACTTGATGCCGGCTTCCCACTGGGTGCCCTCGGTCGGCGCCAGCGGATTGCCGGCCTGGTCGGCGTAGGAGTTGGGGTTGAACGACTCGGAATAGCTGATGTACGGCGCAATGCCGTTTTCGAACAGGTACAGCACGCCGGCGCGGCCGGTCAGTTTGGTGCGCTGGTCGCTGATCCTGGTGCCCAGCGGGCGGCTGGCTTCGGCGATACGGTTCTCGTCCGAGGTCTTCACCCAGTCCTGACGCAGGCCCAGGGAGAAGCGCCACTGGTCGAGCTCGATCAGGTCCTGCAGGTACACGCCGGTCTGCTGCAGCCGACGCAGGTAGCTGGTGGGGTTGTAGTAGGTGATTTTCGAGTTGCCGTACTGCGGGTCGAAGGCGTTGATCGGCGCCAGCGAGCCACTGCGCCAGTCGACCACGGTTTTGCGCCGCTGATAGTCCAGGCCCAGCAGGGTGGTGTGCTTGGCACTGCCGGTGAAGTATTCAGCCTGGAGCATGTTGTCGATGATGTACGCGTGGAGCTTTTCATCGCCGCCGGTGTAGTAGCGGTTCAGCTCGTTGCTGGTCGGCGTGGTCCAGCCCCAGGCATACACCTGGTCCATTTTCACCGTCGAGTCCAGGTAGCGGAAGTTCTGCCGCGCGGTGAAGACGTCGTTGAAGCGATGCTCGAACTGATAGCCGAACGACTGCTGGTCGCGCTCGTAGCGGTCGACACCCGGCTCGCCTTCGAAGAAGTGATCGGAGATACGCTGGCCATTGCGCTGGTGCAGCGCGCCATCGGCCGGCACGCCGCCGTGATAGCCGCCGTCGGGGTCGTGCTGCAGGTAGGCCTGCAGGGTCAGCGAGGTGTCTTCGCTGAAATTGATGCTGACAGTCGGGGCCAGGGCGAAGCGTTTTTCCTCGTTGTGGTCGAACTGGGTGTCGGACTGATCGGCCAGGCCCACCAGACGGTAGGCGATGCGCTTGTCGTCATCCAGCGGGCCGCTGAAGTCGAAACCGACACCACGCTGGCCCTGGGTGCCAACAGTGGCCTGTACCTGATGGTAGGCCTCGTACAGTGGCTTCTTGCTGGTCAGGGCGACCAGGCCGCCGGGTGAGCTGCGGCCATAGAGCACCGAAGATGGCCCCTTGAGGATGTCCACGCGCTCAAGAAAGTACGGATCGACCTGCATGGTGCTGTAGGTGCCGCTGTCACCCATGGACTTGAGGCCGTCCAGGTAGATGTTATCCACAGAGCCGTCGTTGAAGCCGCGCATGGCTACGTAGTCGTAGCGGTGTGTCGCACCATAAGGGTTGGTCAGCACGCCCGGGGTGTAGCGCATGGCCTGGGCCACGGTCTGCGAGCCCTGGTCGTCCATTTGCTGACGGGTCACCACCGATACAGACTGCGAGGTTTCCAGGATCGGCGCACTGGTCTTGGTCGCAACCTGGCTGTGAGTGGCGTTGTAGCCTTCCATGCTGCCCAGGGCGTTACCCAGGGCGAACTCACGCACTTCGGTGCTTGGCAACGACAGCGCTGCGTCCTGTGCCTGAGCCCGCAGCACATAGCTGCCGCCATCCTGGCTGACGGCCTCCAGGCCCGAACCGTTGAGCAACTGGCGCAGCGCCTGGTCGGTGGCGTAGCTGCCTTGCAGGCCCGGCGACTGCAGGCCCTGGGTCATTTGCGGGGTGCTCGACAGGGTGATCTGAGCCTGGCGGGCGAACTGGTTGAGCACCTCATCCAGAGAGCCGGCAGGGATGTTGTACTGCTGGCTGACACTGCCTGCTGGTGATGCAAGTGTCATTGCCGGCACCGCAGTGATGCCCAGGGCGGTGCCGAGCAGCGCGGCGCGGATGGCCTTGCCGAGGACACTGGAACAGGCAGAATCTAAGGAAGGTTGAAAATCATTCTTCTTGTTGAGCCGCAACAGGGGCGAAGCATTACGCATGGAGAGCATCCGTAGAGTCGGTAAGGGCAGAAAGAGTCGCTTACTGTCCTAGCCGGACTCGTGGGTAAAACCCGCCAAAAAAAAAATCACTTCACGCCAGCCGTTCCAGGCGCACCCACCAGCGGGTGCGATAGCTGACCTTGATCGGCAGTGTCTGTGGCAGCAGTTGCAACAGCTTGTCGGTGTCTGCAAGGCGGAACACACCTGACAGGCGCAAGTCGGCAATGTCGTCGGCGCAGCTGACATAGCCATGGCGATAGCGCCCGACTTCAGCGAGAAAATCACCCAGGCGCATGTCGCGGGTGACGATCAGCCCTTCGGCCCAGGCGCCGGCATCCATGTCCTGATTGTGCAGCAGGGTCGCGCCGCGGGCATCGAGGCGATAGCTCTGGCCGGCGTGAATCCATTGCATCGGGCCTGGCGAGTGGATGGCGACGCTGCCCTGGCTGACGCTGACGCGGGTGCAGTCGTCGTCCTGGCGCACCACGAAGCGGCCGTCGAAGCCTTGCAGCAAGGCTTCGCGGGTGCTGACCAGCAACGGTCGAGCCGGGGTGCTTGTGTCTTTGGCGCAGGTCAGCATCAACTCGCCGTGCTTGAGACGAATCAGGCGCTGATCGGCCTCAAAGGCAAGGTCTGCGGCGCTGTTGGTGTTCAGTTGCAGCAGCGAGCCATCGGGCAGGCGCACGCTGCGACGCTGGCCGGTGGCGCTGGCGAAATCCGCAGTCCAGGGGCTGATTAGCTGCAGGTCCTTACCCAGCCAGGTCGCCGAGCCGAGCACCAGCACGCCGCTGAGCAGCTTCAGGGCCTGGCGTCGTTGCAGGCGCTGGCTGCTGTTCTCAAGGGTCTGCAAGGCCACACTGGCCCCTGGCACGGCGCGCAGGTTGAGTTCCTGCTGCAGCGACTGCACTCGTTGCCAGGCCAGCTCGTGCTCCTGATGGGTTGCACGCCACTGTTCGCATTGCTGCTGCAGCAGCGCGTTGTGGCCGCTTTCGCGCAGCTTGAGCATCCAGTGGATGGCTTGCTTGACCACGCGCGGGCCGGGGTTGAGGGTGGTCATGACGGCTTACGCCTCTGACTCGTAGCGCAGCAGGTAGCAATGATAGAGCGCATCGGCCACGTAGCGTTCGACCGAACGCAGCGACACGCCCATCTGTTCGGCAATGTCCTTGTGGCTCAAGCCTTCGCACTGGGCCAGGAGAAACGCGCGACGCACTTTCGGCTTGAGGCCGTCGAGCATCTGCGCGATGCGCTCAAGCAGCTCCAGCAGCAGTTCGCGGGTTTCAAGCGAAGGCACTTCGGCCTCTGGCAGATGCGCCAGGGCTTCGAGGTAGGCGCGCTGCAGCTCCTCACGGCGCCAGTGGTCGATCACCAGGCCGCGAGCGATGGTACGCAGGAATGCCCGGGGGGCGTTCAGCTCCAACAGTTCACGCCGCTGCAACAGGCGCACGAAAGTGTCCTGGGCCAGGTCCGCGGCATCGGCGGCGTTGCCCAGCTTGCTGCGCAGCCAGGTGTTCAGCCAGCCGTGGTGATGGCTGTAAAGCGTGTGCACGGACTCTCGAGAGGGCATGAAGGTGCGCTGCTGAAGGGGTCATAAATGATAATTAGTCTCATTGTTGGCATCCTTGGAATATTTTGCAACTGTTGATCAGGGCAAGCTCGCTCTTGCCGGAGCGGGCTTGCCCCGCGATCGGGTTTAACTCAGCAAATTCTTCACATTGTTCATTGCCTCATCGGCAAACCCCTGCAAAAACGCCTGAAAGCCAGGCATTGCCTCGCTGCCGCCTTGCCATGGCTCGGCCTGGATGGTCCAGGTCGCCCGCGCCTGACGCTCGCCCAGCGCCTCGACCTGCATCGCCGCCCACAGGTTGCCGATGTTCAGGCTGGTGTAGATCAGGCTCCAGGTCATGTACATGGCCTGGTCGTCGCGGCTGTTGAGCTGCTCGATGACCACGTTGCCGTCCTTGAACAGCTTCTTGCGCACCGAGCGTACGCCGCTACCGGTCATCTCGATGTGCGCCAGGGCCGGGATGAACACCGGGAAGCCGGCAAAGTTGCCGACGATGTTCCAGACGCTGGCGGCAGCGCTGGCGATCTCGACGCTGGCCACTACGTGGCAGCCTTCGGGGTTGTGGATAAGTGTGTCGGGTTGGAGTGCTTGCATGGTGTCTCTCCTGGTTGGGTTGAAGCTGCTCAGATGAAGGCGATGTCGTGCAGGTACTGGCAGCCGCGTTGCAGCAGCTGCGGGGTTTTGCGCGGGTAACGGGCGCCCATGCGCTGGACGCCGGCGCGGGCGTTGTCGTGCTGGATTCGCGAGATGTCGCCGATGTCTTCCTCAAAGCCGTCCAGGTAGAAACCCAGCACATCGAACAGGGCGTTGTCGCGGTCGACCCGCTGCAACTGCCGCTGCCACTGCTCAACGCTGACCAGCTCGAATGGCCTGCCGCTGTCGCGGAACACCGAGACGTAATCGCGCCAGCTCAAAGGCTCGGGGTTGTGCAGGTTGAACACCGCCCGTTCGGGCTGGTAGCGGCTGCTGTGGAAGGCGATGAAGCGGGCCAGAAAGTCCACCGGCATCAGGTCGAAGTTGAGCTCCAGCGCCGGCACCTGGCCGAGTTGCAGCGAGCCTTTGAGCATCAGCATCAACCGGTTGCGCTGGGGCTGGCAGATGCCATTGCGGCTGTCGAAGGTGATGTTGCCGGGGCGGTACAGGTTGACCCACACGCCCTGGGCGCGGGCGCGCTGAAGAATGCGCTCGCCCACCCATTTGCTCAGGTTGTAGCCGTTGCGGATATAGATCGGCGGGGTGGCGGCCGGGTCTTGTTCGAGGACCTGGCCGTCGGCGTCGATGGCGCTGCACGCCGACAGGGTCGAGATGAAATTGAAGACCTTCTTGCGCCGGCCTTCGCACAGGCGCAGGCACTCGAACAGCGGCTCGACGTTGTCGGCGGCGAGGCTCTGGTAATCCAGCACATGGTTGACCTGCGCGGCGTTGTGCAACAGCGCGCCGTACTCGCTGTCGAGGTAGTTGTAGTCGGCTTCGGCGAGGCCCAGGCGCGGCTGGCGCAGGTCGGCGGCGAAGACTTTCACCCGGCTCATGTCCAGCCCATGCAAGCCGTTCTCTACCAGCGCCGCGCTAAAGCGTTGCTCGGCTGACTGACTGGCGTTGGCGCGCACCAGGCAGGCCACTTCGCTGGCGCCCCATTGCAGCAGCGCTTCGACCAGGTGCACGCCAAGAAAGCTGTTGGCGCCGGTGACGATCACCTTGTGCACATCGCCCAGTTGCGCCACTGGCAGCACCTGCAAGCCCAGTTCGCGGCAGGCGTCGCGTTCAGCTTGCGGGTCGAGGCCAGGCAGCTGTGCCTGCTCACCGCTGACCAGGGTGGCCAGGCGTTGCACTGTCGGCATCTCGATAAAGCGGTTGATCGCAATGCCGCGGCCGAACTGTTCGCGAATGGCCAGCAACAGGCGCGACAGCAGGATCGAATGGCCACCGAGGCTGAAGAAGCTGGCGTCGGTGGAAATGTCCTGCTCGGGCAGTTCCAGCAGCGTGCTCCACAGGCCAACCAGCTGCGCTTCGACCGGGGTTAGCGGACCGAAGTGATGCCGGCTCGGCGCCAAACCCAGCGGCAGTGCCGCCAGCGCCTGGCGGTCAACTTTGCCGTTGGCGGTGTAGGGCATCTGCGCCAGTTGCTGATAGAAACCCGGGCGCATGTAGTCGGGCAGCCTTTGCTCGGCGTGCTGGCGCAGCGCCGCTTCGCTGTCATCACCGGTGGCTTGCGCGCAGAACGCCAGGATCCGCCGCTGGGCATCGATGATCACCGCCACCTGGCGGAACAGGCCGCTGCTGCGCAGGCAGTGCTCGATCTCTTCGGGTTCGACGCGAAAGCCGCGAATCTTCACCTGGTTGTCGCGCCGGCCACAAAGCTCGATACCCTCGGCCGTCCATTTGCCGATATCGCCGGTGCGATACACGCGCAACAGGCTGCTGTCGCCTGGGCTGAGGTTGAGGAAGCGCTCGTTGCTCAGGGCAGGATTGTTCAGATAGCCCAAGCCCACGCCCGGCCCTGCGATATACAACTCACCGGGGCAGTTTTCGATCACCGGTTGCAGGTTTTCGTCGAGGATCAGCACCCGCGTGTTGGCGATCGGGCAGCCCAGGTTGCGGTTGTTGTCGCCAGTGTTGAACACCCGGGTGGTGGCCAGTACCGTGGTCTCGGTCGGGCCATAGATGTTGTGCAGTTGGCACTGCCCGGCCAGGCGTGCAATCACCTCCGGTTCACAGACGTCGCCACCGGTGACCAGGTGCTTCAACTCCAGGGTTTGATCGCGCGGCAGGATGCTCAGCAGTGCTGGCGGCAGGAAGGCGTGGGTGACGTGCTGTTCGCGCATCAGCGCCAGCAATTGAGCCGGGTCGCGGCGCTGGTCTTGCGTGGGCACCACCAGTTCGCCGCCGGCGACCCAGGTGGGCAGGATGTCCAGCAGCGAGGCATCGAAGCCGATGGTCGAAAACTGCAATGCCCGGCTGTGCTCATCGAGTTGCACGTGAGCGCTGTACCAGGCCTGGAAGTGGCTGAGGTTACGCTGGCTGAGCAGCACGCCCTTGGGCTGGCCGGTGGTGCCCGAGGTGTAGATCGCCACGCACGGGGCGTCTGGCGCCGGTCGCTGGCGCAGTAATGACGGCAACGGCTGCGCCAACGCTGCGGGCACCTGGCGCAGGTCGAGGCTTTTCACAGCCAAGTCATCCACTGGGACTTGACCGTCATGCAGCAACAGGCTGGCGCCGGCGTTCTTGAGGATGTAACGCAGACGCTCGGCGGGGTGCGCAGGATCCAGCGGCAAGTACACCGCCCCATAGCCGAATACCGCGAGCAGGCTGGCGTAGAGCGCTGCGGATTTGCCCATGCAAACGCCAATCACTGGCGGGTCGGCGTCAATAGCCAAGCCGGCCATCAATTGCTGGATGGCGACCGCCTGGGCGTGCAGTCGGGCATAGCTGATGCGCTGGCCGTTGAGGTTCAGCGCCGGGCGTTCGGCATGAAGTTGCAGGCTCTGCTGCAGGCGCTCGATCAGCGCTACTTCGCCAGTTGCCAGCAATGGCAGGCTGTCGTGCTGGTTGTAGCGATGCAGCCAGGCCAGTTGCTCCAGCCAGCCAAGACCTTGTTGCTGGTCCTCCTGCCCGGGGCTGATGGCGGCTGCCTGCTGCAGGTAGTCGGGGTTTCGCGAGAAACGGCTGACGTGCAGCGCGAGGGTTTGCTGCAGGCTGTCGATGGTCTTCCGGCGCAGTTGCTGGCCATTGCCGGACACCTCCGCTGCCAGCGGCTGGCGCTCGATCAACCGCTGCGCGGTGGCTGTGCCGGTCCAGCACAACAGCTCAAGTGTCGGCAGTTCGCCAGTGCTGTGCAGGTTGAGCCCCAGGCGCAGGCTCAACAACGCGCAGTCGCCGAGCCTGTGCCAATCGCTGGCACTCAGCGCCAGGCTGCCATCATCGATGAGCAGCTGTGGCCGGGGCCACGGGCGATGCTGCAAGGCTGCGGTGCTATCGGCCAGGTACAGCGCGTGCCCATGGTCGAGCAGTTCCTGGTGCAGCAGGGCCAATGCCGGGCTTGTGCCGATCAGACAGATTTGCAGGCGTCTCATGGCGCTCTCCTTGGTTCGGGCAGGTAATGCGCCAGGGCCTGTTGTACGCAAGGCGAATCGAGCATCGAGCTGGCGCGGAACAGGCGCAGGATGTTGCCCAGCAGCGGATGCCGGTGATCGATCGGGTAGGCCATCGCCGTTACCTCCTGGCGCAATGCTTGGCGCGCGGTCTCGCCGATCGGCAGGTGCTCGATCAGGCTGAAATCGAAGGTTTTCTGGATGTCGTTGGTCAGGTACTGGGCGAGGAACACCGGGAGGATGTCGGCAATGCACCGGCGATCCGCCTCCGGCGCGCTGTGCCAGTAGATGCGTACCAACCGCGCCCAGAAGGTCGAGTGGCGCCCCTCGTCGAGCAGGTGGTCGGCCATTAGCCCCTTGACCGAGGGCTTGACCGTGTCATCGCGGGCAAAGGCGGCGACGTCGTCCGTCAGGGTGTTCTCGGCAATACCTACGCAAATCAGCTCAAGGGCGTCGCGCAGATGTTCCGGTGCCAGCGCCAGGGCTGCGGGTATCGCCCGGCTCAGCTCGATCTCCCGGGGCAGGGCAATCGGCTCGATGCCGGTGAGGGCGATGGTCTGGTGCATGAAGTCCATGGCCACCAGGGCGTGGTAGTCCTCATCGACCACCACGGTCATGGCGTCATAGCGGCAGGCGAACGGAAAGCGAATGGCGAAGCGGTCCTTGGCGATCCGCCGGGCGGTGTGATCGACGATCTCGGTCTCGAAAATCACCACGTCGTTGATGAACTTGTAGAGGCTCTGGGCCAGGGCGAAATCGCGCTGCTGCGGGCACGCGCGGACAAAGGTTTCGCTGAGCACCAGCGGCTGGCGGCTGAGCGGGTAGATCAGGCGCTGATCATCCTCGACCAGGCGTCGTGGCCGGGTGCGGATGGTCGCCCGGCTCTCCCAGGCCTCGGCACAGGAGGTGTAGTCGAGGGCGTTCATGCGCTGGTCTCCACGACGTTTTCACGCATCGACAGGCGCAAGCGGTCCCACAGGGCAATGCGGCTGTCGACGGCGGCAATGGCGGCTTCGAGCACCTGGCGTTGTTGCACCGGGTCGCCTTTGACCAGCCTTGCCAGCAAGGCCTCGGCGGCCGGGCCGTGGTCTTCGGAATCGACCTCGATGTGCCGCTGCAGGTAGTAACGGAAGGTGGGCGCCTGTTCGCCGCTGATACCCCAGTCATCGAGGATGCGCTGGAACATGGTCGGGATGACGCTTTCGCGGCCATGCAGAAAGGCTGCTGCGACACCATGGGCCGGTGCGCCCAGGGCGGTTTCCAGCGTGTGGCAGACGAACTGCCGGGCTGCCTCGCTGGCGCCTGCACGCTGCAGGGCACTGGCGTAACCCACGCCTTCACGCTGCAGGCTGACGAAGCGCTCGATCGCCGCTGTGCTGGCGCCGACCTCGCGCATGGCGTCCAGGTACAGCTCGAAATGACTGTAGTGGCCCTGGCCGGGGCGGTCGTCGGACTCCTCGCCAAGAACGATTTCGTTGATCAGGCGTGCGGCGTGCGGGTCAAGCGGTGGCAGCCAGGGCAACTGGATACAGGTCAGCTCCTGCTGCAGGCGCTTGGTCAGCGACATGAAATCCCAGACGGCGAAGACATGGGTTTCCATGAACCGTTGCAATACCGGCAAACAATCGATTTCAGTAAAGATCGGGTGTGCGGCAAGTTCGGCTTTGCGGGCGATAAGAAGCGAAGTCAATGTATTCATGGGGTTTCCTGGTCACTGGCTAACATCCGGTTAATGTCTTTTCATCGGCGGCGGCGAAGTTTTCAGCGGCCGAGCAGGGGCCTCGACTGAATTATTCGATAACAGCGCAATGGCAGACGTATCGATGCAGTTGGCATCGTTTTCTTCGGTGAACGGGCACTTGGCGGTTGAGGTGGCCCGTGCCATTAAAAAGTTAGAACAACTTTTAAGTATTCGGCAACAACTTTGTTAATTATATTTGTAGTGATTGTTTTTAAAGTGTAAGTGGGCGGAATAAAACTTTTATAGTTAGTTTTATTGGCATGTAAGTGCTCCTTCCGGCAACCAAGTGTCAGAATTGAAACTGCATGAGTGAATGCCTCACTCGGAGCACTGAAACAATAAAAGTCGGACCTGATTGACTCTTGAGGGCAGCTGATCGATATCGGTCCTTGCCCGGCGCGCGGCTCCTTCTACAGGTGTGCGATAAGCAGACGACCTGGCCCGCCTGAGGGCGATCAGCGGTCGCTGCGCGGGTAAGAGTGTGCCGAAAATGCAAGAGCCGCCATGGCTGGCTGAAACAGCAAGAGACAAATCAGCGGCGCGGGCGCGCCCTTGGAGGGCAGGGTATCCCTGCGTTTGCAGGGCTCAGAGGCTGAGCAGGCCCAGGTGGGTGTTGATGATTTGAATCAGCCGCTGGTTGAGTTGCGGCGCATCGCCCGCGGCGTCGGGCAGTTCGATCAGCTCGATCTCCCGGCCGCTGTGGTCGTGCCAGCCGAGCATGCGCGGCAGCGATCCTGACGGATACAGCGCAGTGACCGGCACGCTGAGCCCGGCGGCCGCTTCGGCCGGGTCTGCCTGCGGGCTGTCGCTGGTGGCGACAAACAGGTGGCGGGTTTGCCCCGGGTGCAGTTGCTCGGTGTGCCGGGCCAGAGCCAGGGCCAATTGCGCCCCGGCACCCTGGCCGAACAGGGCGTGGGGTTTACGCAGGTACACCTGCAAGCGCTCGATCAGCGAGTCGATCAGGGTGTGGTTGCCGTGCAAGGGCAGTGAACGGATCGGGTCGCCGTAGGCCAGCACGTTGACGGTCACCAGTTCGATATGGTCGTTGAGCGCCACCGACCAGGCACGGTACTGGCTCAGATGATCCTGGCTGCAGGCAAGGCAGATCAGGCGGATCTGCGGCGGCTGGGCAGAGCCCGATACGGTTCTGCGCTGAAGTGTAGGAGCGTGCACTGCCTTTCCTTTCGCTCAAGGGGTGCCCCGAGCGCAATAGCTGCCAATGGCCGGGATTGCCGGCGATGGCGGTGGGTTCACTCTGCCGGTGGTCTGTTCAGGTAGGCCTTGATCGCTTTTGCCCCGTTGTTCAGGTGGCGCTCGAGAATCCTGATGGCATCTTCAACCGACTTGTCGTTTGCGGCGTCCACCAGCCCGATGTGATCGTCCTGGGTCAGCTTGCCCAGGCCCATCGATGACAGGTGGAAGCGCAGGAAGCGCTCTTCTTCGTTGAGCTCGTTTTCAATCAGGCGCAGCAGCTTCTGGTTCGGTGCCTTGCTGTACAGGCTCATGTGGAACAGGCGGTTGAGGCGCCCGATCTCGGCATGCCGGGTTTCGGTTTCAAGCTGGGTGATGTAGTTGCGCGCCCGGGCAATGTCGTCGGCATCGAGCAGCGGGATCGACTGGCGTAGTGCTTCGGACTCCAGAATGACCCGCAAGGCATAGGTATCGACGGCGTCTTCGCCGATCAATGGCGCAACCACCGCGCCCTTGTGTGCCACCACCTGCAACAGCGATTGCGCTTCGAGCTGGCGCAAGGCCTCGCGGACCGGCATGCGGCTGACACCGAACAAGGTTGCCAGCTCCTGTTGGCGCAAGGCCAGCCCAGGGGGCAGGCGGCCATCGAGGATGGCACTGCGCAGCCGCTCTTCAATCACGCTACGCGCCAGGTGTGGCGGCACTTGTTCGCCACCCAGGATTTCGCTCAGGGGTCTGGTTTTTCCGGCCACGCTGTTTTTGCCTGAAGTCGAAGTGAAATAATTGGATCCAATATCCAGCAACACTAGTTAGGGGAGGGATACTTGTCAAATAGCGGCGTTCGCCAACCCTTATTTATTAAGTAAACAGCAATCAACGGCCGCGCGCTTGCTATCGTGAAGGAAGTTTTTGTTCAAGGGAAGCCGGGTTGCAGCCCTCGCCAGACAGGGGGTTGCCCGTGGTCAACGGATTGCTGGCGCAATGATTGTAAGGTGCCATTGTTTTTTCCGGGTCGAGGCCGCACCATCGGCGTTTTTCCACAGGTCTGCGCGGATTATTCGCATTGGCGATACGTTGGGCTGTTCAATTGACCCTGCGCCGGCTCGGCCTGGCCGTGGTGCTCGGCTGCCTGTTACTGGGCGGCCTGCACGCGGATTGGGACTTCTCCCAGATCAGCCGCCGTGCCCAGTCGTTGTATGGCCCGCTGGGGCCTGGCCAGGACCGCATTGATGCCTGGCAGAACCTGCTGGCGACCCAGAAGCAGGGCAGCGAGGCCGAACGCCTGAAAGTGGTCAACCAGTTCTTCAACCAGCAGCTGCGGTATGTCGAAGACATCGACCTGTGGCGCGAAGTGGACTACTGGGCAACCCCGGTACAGTCACTGATCAAGGGCGCCGGTGACTGCGAAGACTATGCTATCGCCAAGTACTTCAGCCTGCGGCGCCTCGGGGTTCCGGCAGAAAAACTGCGCATTACCTACGTCAAGGCCCTGCGCCAGAACCGCGCGCACATGGTCCTGACCTATTATTCAAGCCCGGAGGCCATGCCGTTGGTACTCGACAGCCTGATCGATGCGATCAAGCCCGCCAGCCAGCGTCCTGACCTGCTGCCGGTGTATTCCTTCAACGGTGAAGGCCTGTGGCTGACTGGTGCGGGTGGTAACAAGAAGGTCGGCGACACCAAGCGCTTGTCGCGCTGGCAGGATCTATTGAAGAAGATGCAGGCCGAAGGCTTCCCCGCCGAGCCGGCTTACTGAAGGAGCACAGATGTCACTGTTCAAACAATTGCTGCTTGCCATCTGCCTGTTCCTGGTAGTCGCCTTCAGCGGCAGCTTCATGGTCAGCCTGGAGAGCTCACGCAGCCAGTACGTCAACCAGTTGCGCTCCCATGCCCAGGACGCCGCCACGGCGCTGGCGCTGTCGCTGACGCCGAACATCGACGACCCGGCGATGGTCGAGCTGATGGTCAGCTCGATCTTCGACAGTGGTTACTATTCGAGCATCAAGGTCATCGACACGGCGTCCAACGCCCTGCTGGTCGAGCGCCACGCCGAACCCGACCCCAACGGTGTGCCGACCTGGTTCATCCGCCTGATCGGCCTGGAGGCGGCCGGTGGCGATGCCATCGTCAGCCGCGGCTGGCAGCAGGCGGCGCGGGTCGAGGTGGTCAGCCATCCGATGTTCGCCCTGGCCAAGCTCTGGCAGAGTGCGCTGGGCAGCCTCGGCTGGCTGTTGCTGTGTGGCGCCCTGAGTGCGGTGCTTGGCGCCTTGCTGCTGCGTCGCCAGCTCAAGCCGCTGGACTACATGGTGGCGCAGTCCCACGCCATTGCCCGGCGTGAGTTCCTCAGCCTGCCGGATTTGCCGCGTACCCCTGAGCTGCGCCGGGTTGTGCAGGCCATGAACCAGATGGTCGAAAAGCTCAAGGCACTTTTCCAGGAGCAGGCCGAGCGCAGTGAAAAGCTGCGGGTCGAGTCGTATCAGGACAGCCTCACCGGCCTTGCCAACCGCCGCTATTTCGAGATGCAGCTCAACGCCTTGGTCAGCAACCTCGAAGAGGCGCGCCCGGGCTACCTGCTGTTGCTGCGGGTCAAGGACCTGGCCGGGCTCAACCAGCGCCTGGGCGGCCAGCGAACCGACCAGTTGCTACAGGCGGTCGGCCAGCAACTGCAACGCACTTGCGCCAACTACCCGGAAACCAACAACCTGATCACCCGCAGCCGCGGCGGCGAATTTGCCGTGCTGGCGCCGGGGCTGGTGCACGAAGAGGCGATCCAGCTGGCCCAGGCCCTGGAAGTGACCCTGCAGAGCCTGGCCGACACCGGCGCCAGCGATGTCACCCCGGTTGCCTGCATCGGCATGGCGCCCTACAGCCCGGGCGACGATCCGCAGGCCTTGCTCAAGCTCGCCGACGAGGCCCTGGCCCGCGCCGAGAGCCAGCTGGAGCCGGGCTGGGTGTGCCTGGAGCAAGGCACCGCGCCGCAAGCCGCCGATACCCACCACGCCTGGCATTCCTTGCTGGATGAAGCACTGCAGCAAGGGCGTTTCCAGTTGTTTTTCCAGCCGGTAGTGGCCTGTGAAGCGCCGGAGCGCGTGTTGCATTACAAGGTCATTTCGCGGGTGCTCGATACCCAGGGCCAGGCCATTGCCGCCGGGCGCTTCCTGCCGTGGCTGGAGCGTTTTGGCTGGTCGGCGCGGCTCGATGTGCTGATGCTTGAGCAAGTGCTCAAGCACATGCACAGCCACAAGGAAGCCCTGGCGCTGAACCTGTCGGCCGCAACCCTGGCTGACCCCAAGGCATTGCAGCGGGTCTATGACCTGCTTGCCCAGAACGCCGTGCTCGGCCCGCGCCTGACCCTGGAGATCGGCGAAGAGCAACTGCCGGAACAGGCCGTGCTCGAGCAACTCACCCGGCGCCTGCGGGCCCTGGGCTTCAGCCTCAGCCTGCAGCGCTTTGGTGGGCGCTTCAGCATGATCGGCAACCTGGCGCACCTGGGCCTGGCCTACCTCAAGATCGATGGCAGTTACATTCGCGCCATCGACCACGAACGGCACAAGCGCCTGTTCATTGAAGCGATCCAGCGCGCAGCGCACAGCATCGACTTGCCGCTGATCGCCGAGCGGGTCGAGACTGAAGGTGAGCTCAAGGTATTGCGCGAGATGGGTATTCAGGGGGTTCAGGGACGCCTGGTCGGCGAGCCGGCACCCTGGCGTTGAAGCAGGACGTGCAGGCCCGCAACGGGCCTGCAGCGGTCAGATCAGGCCGCCGTTTTCTTCACTGTCGTCGATCAGGTTGGTCAGCCCGCCCAGCACCTGGCGGGCATTGGAGCGGCTGAGCAGTTTGGCCTGGGCGCCGGGCGGCAGGTCGGTGATGCTGATCACGCCTTTGGTGGTCAGCACTTCGATCAAGTCCTCAAGCACCCGGATCATGTCCAGGTCACTCTGTTTGAGCTGCTTGAGGCTGTTCTCGACCACGTCGTCGGCAAACCACTCCTGGACCTCGGCATGGTCGGCCGGGAGCATCTCCGTGTATTCGGCGTAGGGTGCGGCCTCTACCCGGACCAGTTGGCCCTGTGCATCGCGTTGCACGTAGAACATGGGGTATCCCTCTGAATGTCAGTCCGTATCCGCAGTCAGCAGCATAGGCCAAGCTGGCCGGGCGTCTAGCCCCGGCGAGCGAGTATGCGCTGTGAATACGGTGCAGGCAAAGTCCGCAGCACCGCGCCAGCCCCGGGAGGGCTGGCGCAGGCCGTGGATCAGCTGTTGGAGTGGTCGATCTTGATGGTCGGGTCGGCACCGGTTACCAGCGAGTTGATCGTGGTATTGGCCCAGTTGACGCCTTCCAGCTTGATCGTCACATCGGCATTGGCCAGGCCACCTGTGGCATTGAGCTTGCCTTCGGAGCTGACCTGCAGCGTCGACTCACCGTTGACCGTGGTGATCTTCAGGTAGTTGTCGATGGTGCTGGCCTTCTCGCCCTGGAGCAGGTCGCTCAGGTCCAGACGGTCGCCTTCGGCAGCCTTGAAGTCCTTGATCACGTCCTTGCCGGTGTCGCCGGCCTTCCACACGAAGGTGTCGGCACCGCTGCCACCGATCAGGATGTCATCGCCCTTGCCGCCGATGAGGATGTCGTTGCCTTCACCGCCCAGCAGTGTGTCGTTGCCGGTACCACCGAGCAGGATGTCATTGCCCTTGCCGCCATCGAGGTAGTCGTTGCCACCCTGGCCGAAGAGAATGTCGTTGCCGTCGCCACCGATGAGGATGTCGGCGCCATCGTTGCTGCGCGACACATCGAACTCGCTGACGTGCTCGCTGATGTACTGGTGCAGCACACGGCCATCGACGTCACCCAGGGCTACGCCCAGCTTGCCGGCCACGTAGGCCTGCATGGCCTCGACACCGTTGCCGGCGATCGAGTCGAAGCTGACCAGGTCGCCGAACAGGATGTCGTGGCCGTCGCCGCCGCTGACCGTATCGTTGCCCGGCTTGGTGGCCTCGGTGTGTCCGAGGATCGCCTCGGCCAGCTTGCTCGGGTCGATGTTGGTCTGCGGCTTGCCGTCACTGTCGAACGGCTTGAGGTCGTTGACGTTGACGCCACTGTTGAGGCCGATGGCTTCAACGCTGGACAGCCCGCTGAGGATCTTGAAGCCGTCCAGCGAGTTGTTCCAGGTGTCGTTGCTGGTGCCATTGCCCCAACCGGAACGGCTGGACAGCTCGAAGGTGCCGTCGCCCTGGGCACGAATGGTGCCCGAGGTCGAGGTGTACCAGCTGCCGTAGTACTTGTACTGGGCATTGAGGTTACCGTCGGCGTCGATACTGACCCGGTTGTTGCTGTCCAGCTGGTAGCGGTTCAGCGTATCGCCAGGCTTGTAGTTGATCGCCTGGAGGAAGCTGTCCAGGGTCCAGCCGGAGTTGGCCAGCTGCGGGTTGCCTTGCTCGTTGGCCTGGTGGAAGGTCGGTTGGCCGTCGGTAATGAAGAAGGTCTGGTTGCTACCGGTGTTGCCGGCATTCTTCAGGGTCTGGAACCAGTTGGCCGTGGTCTTGAAGGCGTCCTCATAGTTGGTGCCGCCGTCGGAGTACATGGCCTTGAGCGCATCTTTCAGCGCTTGCAGCGAGCCGGCATCGGACAGGTTGACCGAGACTGACTTGTTCACCTGGCTGGAGAAGTCCACCAGCAGGATGTTCACGGTACCCGACTGCGCACCCTTGACGCTGTTGGCCAGGGTGTCGAACACCGACTGCAGGGACTTTTGCGCAGCGTCGACACCGGCGGCTTTCATACTGCCGGAGGTATCGACGATGAACGCCAGGTTGTAGTCCTGCCCCGGTACCACGTGCAGGCCGTTGACGTCGGCGACGACGATGTCGTTGCCGGTGCCAAGCTCGCGGCTGTCGTTCTCGGCCGTCAGGTTGCTGGTGGTGTAGGTATCCGGGTAAACGGTGACCTTGATGGTGCCCTGGGTGAAGTCGGTGCTGCCGTTGGCCTTCTCGGTTGCCCGCGAAGTGACGGTCACATCGAACTGGCCCTGGTAGTAGGCTGGCGGCTTGATGCTCAGGCCGTTGAGGTTCCAGCCGGTGACATCGACTTCGCCCTTGCCGACGGTGACAGTGTGGCCGGCGCCATCGCTGAGCACCGAGCCTGCCGGAATACCGCCGAGCTTGACGTTGAGGGTTTCCGAGCCATCGGTGTCGGTGAGGTTGGTGGCGATACCGACCAGCTTGACGGTGCCGTTCTCGGCGCCTTCATTGAGCTTGTAGCCCTGGTAGTAACCCTCGCCGTTGGCACCGTGCAGCTCGCCAACGGTAACGCCGGCGTTGGTCAGCTCGTTCACGCCCGGGTACATCGGGATGTTGGCGTTGCTCAGGTCAACCGGGGTGCTGCCGTTGACCGACAGGTTGACGTCATAGCTGCCCGGGCCGCTCTGGTTGGCGTGGTAGATGTCCAGGGTGTAGTAGCCGCTGATGGTCGGCTTGAACGAACCACTGATCGCACCGCCTGCGCCCCAGGTCGCCTGGGCCACATTCTTGCCGCCGATGGTGATCAGCAGGCTGTCATCGCCGACACCGCTGAAGCTGTAGGTCTTGCCCGCTTCGAGGTAGATCAGGCCGGAGGTCTTCGAGCCCGAACCGCCGACGACGCTGGCGTCCGACTGGGCGTTGGTGACCTGCGAGCTGCTGTTGGCCTTGCCCGAGTTGTCGAACACAGTTTTCAGCGCATCGCCGGTGATGCCGTTGCCGTTGGTGCCCAGGCCGTTGAGGCTGTTCCAGGTCTCTTTGACCAGGCCAATCGAGTTGACGTTGTTGCTGCCGATGTTCAGGTCAGGCTTGTCGGCCACCGGGGTGATATCGACCTTGATGGTGGCTTCGTTGCCCAGGCCCTGGCCGTCGGTTGGCTTGTACTTGATCTGTGCGTAGTCGGCTTCTTTGTTGCCGACGCCGGTGCCGCCGTTGGCATCGATGCCCGACTCGTTGCGATCCGGCACGAACTTCAGCTTGCCAGCGTCGATGTCGGCCTTGCTGAAGACCTTGCCAGCGTCGGCTTCAGTCAGGGTTTTCCAGACGTTGCCATCTTTGTACTGCAGCACGCCGTCGGCAGGCAGTTTGGTGATGGTCAGGCCCAGGTTGGCTGCCGGGGTGTCGGCATCGGTGATGCCGAAGTTGGCCCAGCTCAGCACCAGGTCGGTGTCTTCGGTACCCGTCACGGCGCCGCCCGCGGCAACCGGTGCCTCGTTGCTGACAATGGTGGTGGTGACACTGCCAGCGCTGCCGCTGATCGCCAGGTTCTCGAAGTTGCCGCCAGTGGCCGAGTCGATCTTCACGGTGAAGTTCTCGGCGCTCTCGGCAATGCCGTCACGGATGATCGGCACGCTGAAGGTACCGGTGTTGCTACCGGCCTTGATCACCACGGTGGCCACGCCGGTGTAGTCCGCACCATTGGTGGCGGTACCGGTATAGGTCAGCTTGATGACCACATCGGTTTGCGCCTTGTTGGTCAGGGTCAGGGTGTAGTTGGCCGAGTCACCTTCGGCCACCGAGGTGGTGCCGGTGATGCTGACGGTGGTGGTGTCGATGGTATCGGTCACCTGGGTGACAGCTGGCTGCTTGCTGATTGCCAGGTCTTCGAAGTTGCCACCGCTGGCGCCGGTAATGGTCGCGTTGACACTGCCGGCATCGATGTACACGTCATCCGCTGGCGCAGGCACGCTGGCAGTGCCGGTGGTCTTGCCGGCCTCGATGGTGATCGTCGCACCGTTGCTCAGGGTCACGGTGACCGCGGTCTGCGCCTTGTTGCTCAAGGTCGCGGTGTAGATGATGTTGCCACCTTCGGCAACCGATGGCGTGGCGCTCAGGGTCAGGTTGGTGGTGTCGATGGTGTCGGTGACGCTGGTCACGGCGGACGAGCCGTCGATCTTCAGTTCTTCGAAGTCACCACCGGTGCTGCCAGTGATTTTCGCACTGACGCTACCGGCATCGATGTACACATCATCGCCAGGGGCGGCGATGGTTACCTTGCCCTCGGTCTGGCCCTTGGCAATGGTGATGGTCTCACCGTTGCTCAGGGTCACTTTCATCTCGGTGCCCGCCGGGTTGCTCAGCTTGGCCACGTAAGTGATCGAGCCACCTTCAGCCACGGTCGGCGTCGCGGTCAGGATCAGGCTGGTGGAGTCCTTGGTGCCCGGGCCGTCGGTGACGGTGGTGCTGGTGTTGCCAGTGCTGACCAGTTTCTCGTAGTTGCCACCGGTGGTGCCGGTGATGCTGTTGGTCAGGGTCGGATTGGTGGTGTGCACGTTGTTCGGTGCAACGTAGTCCACGGTGCCGGTGCTGGAACCTACAGGGATGGTGATCTTCTGGCCGTTGGCCAGGCTGATGACCAGGTCGGAGCCGGTTACAGGCGCGCTGACTTTGGCGGTGTAGGTCACTACGCCGCCTTCGACCACGCTGTTGGTGCTGGCGGTCAGGGTCACGGTGCTGGTGTCGATGGTGTCAGTGACGTTGGTCACTGCCGGTACGTTGCTCACGGTCAGCTGTTCGAAATCGCCACCGGTGGTGCTGGTGACGGTCACGCTCAGCTTGCCGGCGTCGATGTAGACATCGTCGCTCGGGGCATCGATGGTGATCTTGCCTTCGGTCTGGCCCTTGGCGATGGTGATGACTTCACCGTTGCTCAAAGTGACCTTCATTTCGGTGCCGGCCGGGTTGGTCAGCTTGGCCACGTAGGTGATCTTGCCGCCTTCTGCCACGGTGTCGGTAGCCGTCAGCGACAGGCCGGTGTTGTCCTTGGTACCCGGGCCATCGGTGACGGTGACGGTGGTGTTGCCGGCGCTATCGAGCTTCTCGTAGTTACCGCCGGTGGTACCGGTGATGCTGTTGGTCAGGGCAGGGTTGGTGGTGTGTACGTTGTTTGGCGCAACGTAGTCCACGGTGCCGGTGCTGGAACCTACAGGGATGGTGATCTTCTGGCCGTTGGCCAGGCTGATGACCAGGTCGGAGCCGGTTACAGGCGCGCTGACTTTGGCGGTGTAGGTGACCACGCCGCCTTCGACCACGCTGTTGGTGCTGGCGGTCAGGGTCACGGTGCTGGTGTCGATGGTGTCTTTGACGTCGGTGACTGCCGGGGTGTTATCCACAGCCAGTTTCTCGAAGTCGCCACCGGTGGTGCCAGTGACCGTCACGCTCAGCTTATCGGCGTCGATGTAGACATCGTCGCTTGGGGCATCGATGGTGATCTTGCCTTCTGTTTGCCCCTTGGCGATGGTGATGACTTCACCGTTGCTCAGGGTGACCTTCATCTCGGTGCCGGCCGGATTGGTCAGCGTCGCGGTGTAAGTGATCGACCCGCCTTCATTGACCGTTGGAGTCGCGGTCAGCTTGAGGCTGGTGGTGTCGTCGGTGCCTGGACCGTCGGTGACGGTGGTCACCGGGTTGCCCGCAGTGTCCAGCTTCTCGTAGTTACCGCCGGAGGTGCCGGTGATGCTGTTGGTCAGGTCTGGGTTTGTGGTGTGCACGTTGTTTGGTGCAACGAAGTCCACGGTGCCGGTGCTGGAACCTACAGGGATGGTGATTTGCTGACCGTTGGCCAGGTTGATCACCAGTGCAGAGCCGGTCACCGGAGCAGTAACCGAGGCGGTATAGGTAACCACGCCGCCTTCGGTAACGCTTGGAGTCGCGGTCAAAGTGACAGTCGACGTATCGATAGTGTCAGTCACTTCGGTGACGGCTGGGGTGTTATCCACAGCCAGCTTCTCGAAGTCACCACCGGTGGTGCCGGTCACAGTGACACTGACTTCACCGGCGTCGATGTACACGTCATCCGCCGGCGCCGGCAGGGTAATGCTGCCTTCGGTCTGGCCTTTGGCAATGGTGATGACTTCACCGTTGCTCAGGGTGACTTTCATCTCGGTGCCCGCCGGGTTAGTCAGCGTGGCGGTGTAAACAATCGAACCACCTTCTTCAACCGAGCCAGTCGCGGTGAGTTTCAGACCGGTAGTGTCATCGGTGCCTGGGCCATCAGTAACGGTAGTTACCGGATTACCAGCGGTATCCAGCTTCTCGTAGTTACCGCCGGTGGTGCCGGTGATGCTGTTGGTCAGGTCCGGGTTGGTGGTGTGCACGTTGTTCGGTGCAACGAAGTCCACGGTGCCGGTGCTGGAACCTACAGGGATGGTGATTTGCTGACCGTTGGCCAGAGTGATCACCAGGTTCGAACCAGTTACTGGCGCAGTAACCGAAGCGGTGTAGGTAACCACGCCGCCTTCGGTGACGCTTGGAGTCGCGGTCAGGGTGACGGTGCTGGTGTCGATGGTATCGGTGACTTCAGTTACAGCGGCAGCCGGGTCGACTTCGACTTTCTCGAAATCGCCGCCAGTAGTGCCAGTGATGGTCACACTAACTTCACCGGCATCGACGTACACGTCATCCGCCGGCGCAGGCAGGGTAATGCTGCCCTCGGTCTGGCCCTTGGCGATGGTGATGACTTCACCATTGCTCAGGGTCACCTTCATTTCGGTGCCCGCTGGGTTAGTCAGCGTAGCGGTGTAGACGATGTCGCCGCCTTCAGCGACGGAGCCGGTGGCGGTCAGCTTGAGACCGGTAGTGTCATCAGTACCTGGACCATCAGTAACGGTGGTCACCGGATTACCTGCGGTATCCAGTTTCTCGTAGTTACCTCCGGTGGTACCGGTGATGCTGTTAGTCAGGTCCGGGTTGGTGGTGTGCACGTTGTTCGGTGCAACGAAGTCCACGGTGCCCGAGCTGGAACCCACAGGGATGGTGATCTGTTGGCCGTTGGCCAGGTTGATGACCAACGCAGAACCGGTCACTGGAGCAGTAACCGAGGCGGTATAGGTAACCACGCCGCCTTCGGTAACGCTTGGAGTAGCGGTCAGAGTGACGGTGCTGGTGTCGATGGTGTCAGTCACTTCGGTGACGGCTGGAGTGTTATCCACAGCCAGTTTCTCGAAGTCACCACCGGTAGTGCCAGTCACAGTAACGCTGACTTCACCGGCATCGACGTACACGTCATCAGCCGGCGCCGGCAGGGTGATGCTGCCTTCGGTCTGGCCCTTGGCGATGGTGATGACTTCACCATTGCTCAGGGTGACTTTCATCTCGGTGCCAGCTGGATTGGTCAGCGTAGCGGTGTAGATGATGTCGCCGCCTTCAGCGACGGAGCCGGTGGCGGTCAGCTTCAGGCCGGTAGTGTCATCGGTGCCAGGTCCGTCGGTAACGGTGGTCACCGGGTTGCCGGCTGTATCCAGCTTCTCGTAGTTACCACCGGTGGTACCGGTGATGCTGTTGGTCAGATCCGGGTTGGTGGTGTGCACGTTGTTCGGTGCAACGAAGTCCACGGTACCCGAGCTGGAGCCGACCGGGATGGTGATCTGTTGGCCGTTGGCCAGGTTGATGACCAGCGCAGAACCGGTCACTGGCGCAGTAACGGAAGCAGTGTAGGTGACAACGCCGCCTTCGGTCACGCTCGGAGTCGCGGTCAGAGTGACGGTCGAAGTATCGATGGTGTCGGTGACTTCGGTCACGGCTGGAGTGTTATCCACAGCCAGCTTCTCGAAGTCGCCACCGGTGGTACCGGTCACAGTGACACTGACTTCACCGGCGTCGATGTACACGTCATCCGCCGGCGCCGGCAGGGTGATGCTGCCTTCGGTCTGGCCTTTGGCGATGGTGATGACTTCACCATTGCTCAGGGTCACCTTCATCTCGGTGCCGGCTGGGTTGGTCAGTGTGGCGGTGTAAACAATCGAACCACCTTCTTCAACCGAACCCGTCGCGGTCAGCTTGAGACCGGTGGTGTCATCAGTACCTGGACCATCAGTAACGGTGGTCACCGGATTACCTGCAGTGTCCAGCTTCTCGTAGTTACCGCCCGAAGTGCCGGTGATGCTGTTGGTCAGATCCGGGTTGGTGGTGTGCACGTTGTTCGGTGCAACGAAGTCCACGGTACCCGAGCTGGAACCCACAGGAATGGTGATCTGTTGGCCGTTAGCCAAATTGATCACCAGCGCGGAGCCAGTCACTGGCGCAGTAACCGAAGCGGTGTAGGTGACAACGCCGCCTTCGGTGACGCTTGGGGTAGCGGTCAGCGTGACGGTCGACGTATCGATAGTGTCAGTCACTTCGGTCACGGCCGGGGTGCTATCCACAGCCAGTTTCTCGAAGTCACCACCAGTGGTGCCAGTGACAGTGACACTGACTTCGCCCGCGTCGACGTACACGTCATCAGCCGGCGCCGGCAGGGTGATGCTGCCTTCGGTCTGGCCTTTGGCAATGGTGATGACTTCACCGTTGCTCAGGGTGACTTTCATCTCGGTGCCCGCCGGGTTGGTCAGCGTGGCGGTGTAAACAATCGAACCGCCTTCTTCAACCGAGCCAGTCGCGGTGAGTTTCAGACCGGTAGTGTCATCGGTGCCTGGACCGTCGGTGACGGTGGTGACCGGGTTGCCGGCAGTGTCCAGCTTCTCGTAGTTACCACCGGTGGTGCCGGTGATGCTGTTGGTCAGGTCCGGGTTGGTGGTGTGCACGTTGTTTGGTGCAACGAAGTCCACGGTGCCGGTGCTGGAACCTACAGGGATGGTGATTTGCTGACCGTTGGCCAGGTTGATCACCAGTGCAGAGCCGGTCACCGGAGCAGTAACCGAGGCGGTATAGGTAACCACGCCGCCTTCGGTAACGCTTGGAGTCGCGGTCAAAGTGACAGTCGACGTATCGATAGTGTCAGTCACTTCGGTGACGGCTGGGGTGTTATCCACAGCCAGCTTCTCGAAGTCACCACCGGTGGTGCCGGTCACAGTGACACTGACTTCACCGGCGTCGATGTACACGTCATCCGCCGGCGCCGGCAGGGTAATGCTGCCTTCGGTCTGGCCTTTGGCAATGGTGATGACTTCACCGTTGCTCAGGGTGACTTTCATCTCGGTGCCCGCCGGGTTAGTCAGCGTGGCGGTGTAAACAATCGAACCACCTTCTTCAACCGAGCCAGTCGCGGTGAGTTTCAGACCGGTAGTGTCATCGGTGCCTGGGCCATCAGTAACGGTAGTTACCGGATTACCAGCGGTATCCAGCTTCTCGTAGTTACCGCCGGTGGTGCCGGTGATGCTGTTGGTCAGGTCCGGGTTGGTGGTGTGCACGTTGTTCGGTGCAACGAAGTCCACGGTGCCGGTGCTGGAACCTACAGGGATGGTGATTTGCTGACCGTTGGCCAGAGTGATCACCAGGTTCGAACCAGTTACTGGCGCAGTAACCGAAGCGGTGTAGGTAACCACGCCGCCTTCGGTGACGCTTGGAGTCGCGGTCAGGGTGACGGTGCTGGTGTCGATGGTATCGGTGACTTCAGTTACAGCGGCAGCCGGGTCGACTTCGACTTTCTCGAAATCGCCGCCAGTAGTGCCAGTGATGGTCACACTAACTTCACCGGCATCGACGTACACGTC
The DNA here is from genome assembly GCF_900101695.1 of Pseudomonas sp. UC 17F4. Lineage (NCBI taxonomy): Bacteria > Pseudomonadati > Pseudomonadota > Gammaproteobacteria > Pseudomonadales > Pseudomonadaceae > Pseudomonas > Pseudomonas sp. UC 17F4. The sequence continues at coordinate 566,270 of NZ_FNKV01000001.1, read as the reverse complement.
ATCCGCCGGCGCAGGCAGGGTAATGCTGCCCTCGGTCTGGCCCTTGGCGATGGTGATGACTTCACCATTGCTCAGGGTCACCTTCATTTCGGTGCCCGCTGGGTTAGTCAGCGTAGCGGTGTAGACGATGTCGCCGCCTTCAGCGACGGAGCCGGTGGCGGTCAGCTTCAGGCCGGTAGTGTCGTCAGTACCTGGACCGTCGGTAACGGTGGTCACTGGGTTGCCCGCAGTGTCCAGCTTCTCGTAGTTACCGCCGGTGGTGCCGGTGATGCTGTTGGTCAGGTCCGGGTTGGTGGTGTGCACGTTGTTCGGCGCAACAAACTCAACCGAACCAGTGCTCTGACCAACAGGAATAGTGATCTGCTGACCATTGGCCAAAGTAATAACCAGCGCAGAACCGGTAACCGGCGCAGTCACCGAAGCGGTGTAAGTAACTACGCCGCCTTCAGCAACACTGCTGTTCGCTGTCAAAGTGACAGTCGAAGTATCAATGGTGTCAGTAACTTGCGTTACAGCCGGAGTGCCATCTACAGCAACTTTTTCGAAGTCGCCGCCAGTGGTGCCGGTAACAGTGACGCTGACTTCACCGGCGTCGATGTAGACATCATCGGCAGGCGCAGCAACGGTAATGCTGCCTTCAGTCTGCCCCGCAGCAATGGTGATCACTTCACCATTGCTCAGGGTGACCTTCATTTCGGTGCCAGCCGGATTGGTCAGGGTGGCGGTGTAAACAATCGAACCACCTTCTTCAACCGAGCCAGTCGCGGTGAGTTTCAGACCAGTAGTGTCATCGGTGCCTGGACCGTCGGTGACGGTGGTCACTGGGTTGCCCGCAGTGTCCAGCTTCTCGTAATTACCACCGGTGGTGCTGGTGATGCTGTTGGTCAGGTCCGGATTGGTGGTGTGCACGTTGTTTGGTGCAACGAAGTCCACGGTGCCGGAGCTTTGGCCGACCGGGATAGTGATCTGTTGGCCGTTGGCCAGGTTGATCACCAACGCAGAGCCGGTCACTGGCGCAGTGACCGAAGCGGTATAGGTGACGACACCGCCTTCGGTGACGCTTGGGGTAGCGGTCAGAGTGACAGTCGAAGTATCGATGGTGTCAGTCACTTCGGTGACGGCTGGAGTGTTATCCACAGCCAGCTTCTCGAAGTCACCACCGGTAGTGCCAGTCACAGTAACGCTGACTTCACCGGCATCGACGTACACGTCATCAGCCGGCGCCGGCAGGGTGATGCTGCCTTCGGTCTGGCCCTTGGCGATGGTGATGACTTCACCATTGCTCAGGGTGACCTTCATTTCGGTGCCCGCCGGGTTGGTCAGCGTGGCGGTGTAAACAATCGAACCACCTTCTTCAACCGAACCAGTCGCAGTCAGCTTGAGACCGGTAGTGTCATCGGTACCTGGACCATCAGTAACGGTGGTCACCGGGTTGCCCGCCGTGTCCAGCTTCTCGTAGTTACCACCGGTGGTGCCGGTGATGCTGTTGGTCAGATCCGGGTTGGTGGTGTGCACGTTGTTCGGTGCAACGAAGTCCACGGTGCCGCTGCTCTGGCCGACTGGAATGGTGATTTGCTGACCGTTGGCCAGGTTGATCACCAGCGCGGAGCCAGTCACTGGCGCAGTAACCGAAGCGGTGTAGGTGACAACGCCGCCTTCAGTCACGCTCGGAGTCGCAGTCAGGGTGACGGTCGACGTATCGATAGTGTCGGTGACTTCGGTGACAGCAGGGGTGTTATCCACAGCCAGCTTCTCGAAGTCGCCACCGGTGGTACCGGTCACGGTCACGCTGACTTCGCCAGCATCGACGTACACGTCGTCTTCTGGAGCTGGAACAGTGATGCTGCCTTCAGTCTGACCCGCAGCAATGGTGATGACTTCACCATTGCTCAGGGTGACTTTCATCTCGGTGCCGGCTGGGTTGGTCAGGGTGGCGGTGTAAACAATCGAACCACCTTCTTCAACCGAGCTAGTCGCAGTCAGCTTGAGACCGGTAGTGTCATCGGTACCTGGACCATCAGTAACGGTGGTCACCGGGTTGCCCGCAGTGTCCAGTTTCTCGTAGTTACCTCCGGTGGTACCGGTGATGCTGTTAGTCAGGTCCGGGTTGGTAGTGTGCACGTTGTTCGGTGCAACGAAGTCCACGGTGCCCGAGCTGGAACCCACAGGGATGGTGATCTGTTGGCCGTTGGCCAGGTTGATGACCAACGCAGAACCGGTCACTGGAGCAGTAACCGAGGCGGTATAGGTAACCACGCCGCCTTCGGTAACGCTTGGAGTAGCGGTCAGAGTGACGGTGCTGGTGTCGATGGTGTCAGTCACTTCGGTGACGGCTGGAGTGTTATCCACAGCCAGTTTCTCGAAGTCACCACCGGTAGTGCCAGTCACAGTAACGCTGACTTCACCGGCATCGACGTACACGTCATCAGCCGGCGCCGGCAGGGTGATGCTGCCTTCGGTCTGGCCCTTGGCGATGGTGATGACTTCACCATTGCTCAGGGTGACTTTCATCTCGGTGCCAGCTGGATTGGTCAGCGTAGCGGTGTAGATGATGTCGCCGCCTTCAGCGACGGAGCCGGTGGCGGTCAGCTTGAGACCGGTAGTGTCATCAGTACCTGGACCATCAGTAACGGTGGTCACCGGATTACCTGCGGTATCCAGCTTCTCGTAGTTACCACCGGTGGTGCTGGTGATGCTGTTGGTCAGGTCCGGGTTGGTGGTGTGCACGTTGTTTGGTGCAACGAAGTCCACGGTACCCGAGCTGGAACCCACAGGGATGGTGATCTGCTGACCGTTGGCCAGGTTGATGACCAACGCAGAACCGGTCACTGGCGCAGTAACCGAAGCGGTGTAGGTGACGACGCCACCTTCAGTGACGCTTGGGGTAGCGGTCAGCGTGACAGTCGAAGTATCGATAGTGTCGGTGACTTCGGTCACGGCTGGGGTGTTATCCACAGCCAGTTTCTCGAAGTCGCCACCAGTAGTGCCAGTCACAGTAACGCTGACTTCACCCGCGTCGACATACACGTCGTCTTCTGGAGCTGGAACAGTGATGCTGCCTTCAGTCTGACCCGCAGCAATGGTGATGACTTCACCATTGCTCAGGGTGACTTTCATCTCGGTGCCGGCTGGGTTGGTCAGGGTGGCGGTGTAAACAATCGAACCACCTTCTTCAACCGAGCTAGTCGCAGTCAGCTTGAGACCGGTAGTGTCATCGGTACCTGGACCATCAGTAACGGTGGTCACCGGGTTGCCCGCAGTGTCCAGTTTCTCGTAGTTACCTCCGGTGGTACCGGTGATGCTGTTAGTCAGGTCCGGGTTGGTGGTGTGCACGTTGTTCGGTGCAACGAAGTCCACGGTGCCCGAGCTGGAACCCACAGGGATGGTGATCTGTTGGCCGTTGGCCAGGTTGATGACCAACGCAGAACCGGTCACTGGAGCAGTAACCGAGGCGGTATAGGTAACCACGCCGCCTTCGGTAACGCTTGGAGTAGCGGTCAGAGTGACGGTGCTGGTGTCGATGGTGTCAGTCACTTCGGTGACGGCTGGAGTGTTATCCACAGCCAGTTTCTCGAAGTCACCACCGGTAGTGCCAGTCACAGTAACGCTGACTTCACCGGCATCGACGTACACGTCATCAGCCGGCGCCGGCAGGGTGATGCTGCCTTCGGTCTGGCCCTTGGCGATGGTGATGACTTCACCATTGCTCAGGGTGACTTTCATCTCGGTGCCAGCTGGATTGGTCAGCGTAGCGGTGTAGATGATGTCGCCGCCTTCAGCGACGGAGCCGGTGGCGGTCAGCTTCAGGCCGGTAGTGTCATCGGTGCCAGGTCCGTCGGTAACGGTGGTCACCGGGTTGCCGGCTGTATCCAGCTTCTCGTAGTTACCACCGGTGGTACCGGTGATGCTGTTGGTCAGATCCGGGTTGGTGGTGTGCACGTTGTTCGGTGCAACGAAGTCCACGGTACCCGAGCTGGAGCCGACCGGGATGGTGATCTGTTGGCCGTTGGCCAGGTTGATGACCAGCGCAGAACCGGTCACTGGCGCAGTAACGGAAGCAGTGTAGGTGACAACGCCGCCTTCGGTCACGCTCGGAGTCGCGGTCAGAGTGACGGTCGAAGTATCGATGGTGTCGGTGACTTCGGTCACGGCTGGAGTGTTATCCACAGCCAGCTTCTCGAAGTCGCCACCGGTGGTACCGGTCACAGTGACACTGACTTCACCGGCGTCGATGTACACGTCATCCGCCGGCGCCGGCAGGGTGATGCTGCCTTCGGTCTGGCCTTTGGCGATGGTGATGACTTCACCATTGCTCAGGGTCACCTTCATCTCGGTGCCGGCTGGGTTGGTCAGTGTGGCGGTGTAAACAATCGAACCACCTTCTTCAACCGAACCCGTCGCGGTCAGCTTGAGACCGGTGGTGTCATCAGTACCTGGACCATCAGTAACGGTGGTCACCGGATTACCTGCAGTGTCCAGCTTCTCGTAGTTACCGCCCGAAGTGCCGGTGATGCTGTTGGTCAGATCCGGGTTGGTGGTGTGCACGTTGTTCGGTGCAACGAAGTCCACGGTACCCGAGCTGGAACCCACAGGAATGGTGATCTGTTGGCCGTTAGCCAAATTGATCACCAGCGCGGAGCCAGTCACTGGCGCAGTAACCGAAGCGGTGTAGGTGACAACGCCGCCTTCGGTGACGCTTGGGGTAGCGGTCAGCGTGACGGTCGACGTATCGATAGTGTCAGTCACTTCGGTCACGGCCGGGGTGCTATCCACAGCCAGTTTCTCGAAGTCACCACCAGTGGTGCCAGTGACAGTGACACTGACTTCGCCCGCGTCGACGTACACGTCATCAGCCGGCGCCGGCAGGGTGATGCTGCCTTCGGTCTGGCCTTTGGCAATGGTGATGACTTCACCGTTGCTCAGGGTGACTTTCATCTCGGTGCCCGCCGGGTTGGTCAGCGTGGCGGTGTAAACAATCGAACCGCCTTCTTCAACCGAGCCAGTCGCGGTGAGTTTCAGACCGGTAGTGTCATCGGTGCCTGGACCGTCGGTGACGGTGGTGACCGGGTTGCCGGCAGTGTCCAGCTTCTCGTAGTTACCACCGGTGGTGCCGGTGATGCTGTTGGTCAGGTCCGGGTTGGTGGTGTGCACGTTGTTTGGTGCAACGAAGTCCACGGTGCCGGTGCTGGAACCTACAGGGATGGTGATTTGCTGACCGTTGGCCAGGTTGATCACCAGTGCAGAGCCGGTCACCGGAGCAGTAACCGAGGCGGTATAGGTAACCACGCCGCCTTCGGTAACGCTTGGAGTCGCGGTCAAAGTGACAGTCGACGTATCGATAGTGTCAGTCACTTCGGTGACGGCTGGGGTGTTATCCACAGCCAGCTTCTCGAAGTCACCACCGGTGGTGCCGGTCACAGTGACACTGACTTCACCGGCGTCGATGTACACGTCATCCGCCGGCGCCGGCAGGGTAATGCTGCCTTCGGTCTGGCCTTTGGCAATGGTGATGACTTCACCGTTGCTCAGGGTGACTTTCATCTCGGTGCCCGCCGGGTTAGTCAGCGTGGCGGTGTAAACAATCGAACCACCTTCTTCAACCGAGCCAGTCGCGGTGAGTTTCAGACCGGTAGTGTCATCGGTGCCTGGGCCATCAGTAACGGTAGTTACCGGATTACCAGCGGTATCCAGCTTCTCGTAGTTACCGCCGGTGGTGCCGGTGATGCTGTTGGTCAGGTCCGGGTTGGTGGTGTGCACGTTGTTCGGTGCAACGAAGTCCACGGTGCCGGTGCTGGAACCTACAGGGATGGTGATTTGCTGACCGTTGGCCAGAGTGATCACCAGGTTCGAACCAGTTACTGGCGCAGTAACCGAAGCGGTGTAGGTAACCACGCCGCCTTCGGTGACGCTTGGAGTCGCGGTCAGGGTGACGGTGCTGGTGTCGATGGTATCGGTGACTTCAGTTACAGCGGCAGCCGGGTCGACTTCGACTTTCTCGAAATCGCCGCCAGTAGTGCCAGTGATGGTCACACTAACTTCACCGGCATCGACGTACACGTCATCCGCCGGCGCAGGCAGGGTAATGCTGCCCTCGGTCTGGCCCTTGGCGATGGTGATGACTTCACCATTGCTCAGGGTCACCTTCATTTCGGTGCCCGCTGGGTTAGTCAGCGTAGCGGTGTAGACGATGTCGCCGCCTTCAGCGACGGAGCCGGTGGCGGTCAGCTTCAGGCCGGTAGTGTCGTCAGTACCTGGACCGTCGGTAACGGTGGTCACTGGGTTGCCCGCAGTGTCCAGCTTCTCGTAGTTACCGCCGGTGGTGCCGGTGATGCTGTTGGTCAGGTCCGGGTTGGTGGTGTGCACGTTGTTCGGCGCAACAAACTCAACCGAACCAGTGCTCTGACCAACAGGAATAGTGATCTGCTGACCATTGGCCAAAGTAATAACCAGCGCAGAACCGGTAACCGGCGCAGTCACCGAAGCGGTGTAAGTAACTACGCCGCCTTCAGCAACACTGCTGTTCGCTGTCAAAGTGACAGTCGAAGTATCAATGGTGTCAGTAACTTGCGTTACAGCCGGAGTGCCATCTACAGCAACTTTTTCGAAGTCGCCGCCAGTGGTGCCGGTAACAGTGACGCTGACTTCACCGGCGTCGATGTAGACATCATCGGCAGGCGCAGCAACGGTAATGCTGCCTTCAGTCTGCCCCGCAGCAATGGTGATCACTTCACCATTGCTCAGGGTCACCTTCATTTCGGTGCCAGCCGGGTTGGTCAGCGTGGCGGTATAAACAATCGAACCACCTTCAGCAACCGAGCCAGTAGCGGTCAGTTTAAGACCGGTAGTGTCGTCAGTACCTGGACCATCAGTAACGGTAGTCACCGGATTACCGGCAGTGTCCAGCTTCTCGTAGTTGCCGCCGGTGGTGCCAGTGATGCTGTTGGTCAGGTCCGGATTGGTAGTGTGCACGTTGTTCGGCGCAACAAACTCAACCGAGCCAGTGCTCTGACCAACAGGAATAGTGATCTGCTGACCATTGGCCAGAGTAATAACCAGCGCAGAGCCAGTCACCGGCGCAGTAACCGAAGCGGTGTAAGTGACCACGCCGCCTTCAGCAACACTGCTGTTTGCGGTCAGGGTGACAGTCGAAGTATCGATGGTGTCGGTAACTTCGGTGACCGCCGGCTGGTTGCTGACCACCAGGTTTTCGAAGTTGCCGCCATCGACCTTGTCGATGCTGACGCTGACGTTGCCGGCATCGACATACACGTCATCGCTCGGCGCCGGCACGGTGACGCTGCCTTCGGTCTGGCCGGCGGCGATGGTGATCACCGCGCCGTTGCTCAGGGTCACGGTCACCGGGGTGCCGGCCGGGTTGGTCAGGGTCGCGGTGTAGATGATCGAGCCGCCTTCGGCGACGCTGCCGGTGGCGTTCAGGCTCAGGCCGGTGTCATCGATCGAGTCGGTGATGGTGGTGACCGCCGGGTTCGGGTTCGGTACCAGGTTCTCGAAGTTGCCACCAGTGGCGCCAGTGATGGTGGTGCTGACGCTGCTGCCGTTGTTGTAGACGTCGTTCGGCGGCGTCTGCACATCAACGGTGCCGGTGGTCTGGCCGGCGCCGATGGTGATGGTGCTGCCGTTGGACAGGGTGACGGTCACCGGCGTCTGCGCCGGGTTGGTCAGGGTGGCGGTGTAGGTGATCACGCCGCCTTCGGTGACACTCGGGTTGGCCGTCAGGCTGACCGTGGTGGTGTCGATGGTGTCGGTGATCTGGGTCACTGCCGGGGTGGTGTCCGGGGTGATGATCAGGCCCGCGCCGCCGGTGGTGCCGGTGATGGTCGCGGAGATTTCACTGCCGTCCAGGTACACGGTGTCGTTCGGCGGGATGGTCACGCTGACGCTGCCGCTGGTCTGCCCGGCGCTGATGACGATGACCTGGCCGTTGGACAGGGTCACGGTCAGGTCGGTCAGCGGTGGCTGGCCCAGGGTGGCGGTGTAGATGATTACGCCACCCGCCTCGGTGATCGACGGCGTGGCACTCAGGCTCAGGCCGGATTCGCGTGTAGGCGTGGTGGTGTTGGGGTTGTTGGCATCGTCCCGGCCGCCCAGTTCCTGGGTCGCAGCGCCGGTGACAAAGCCGATCGGGCCGGTTGGGAAGCCAATGGTCGGGTCGACCGAGCCTGCCGTGGCGTCGAGCATGACGAAGCTATGGCCACCACCGGCCGCGCCGCCGCTACCGGCGGCCGACGGGCCTGCTGCGGTGGCTTCGAGTTCGGTGGTCGGGTCAGCGCCGGCGGCGATGGCCTGCTGCAGCTCTTCGACCGAAGGCGCAGCCTGGGCGGTTGCTGCCGCCAGGTCAGTGCTGCTGTCCGGGGCCTCGGCACTCCACTGGGTGTCACGGCCCAGGTCCAGGGTGCGGCCGTCGGCCAGTTCCAGGGTGACGGCGCCGGCCAGGCCAGTGAGCACCTGCTCGCCAGCGAACAGGCGGTCACCTTCGATGAGTACACGTTGAATCCCTTCTGGGGATACGGCGATTACTTGGCCAACAATGCTTTTGACGATGGCAACAACACTGCTCATTGGACTCTCCGGGCTACCCGTTCAATTTGGCTTCCATGCCAGCCGGCGCTGAATTGCCGCTTTCTGATGGAATGTTTCAATAGTATGTTTGGTGCTTTTGACGTCAATATATTGTCGATAACTGTTGGCTATTAAGTTTATGCCAAAGTATTGACCTTCCTGCTGCCATCCTAAACAATCAGCACCGTAATGTCACATTGATATTTGAGCGGCTGCCACTCTTCCTCCGTACGAACCAAGTACCCCTTCGGAAGTTTCCGACATAAGGTCATTCCGGTTGCCATTTTCTAATGCAGCAACGATTTCTGCTGTGATTTGGGACAAGACGTCCCTGGGAAAAAAGTTAAATGCGCGCGTCACTGTTCACTGCTCTTCCTTTCGTCCTCGCCACCAGTTTCGTTCAAGCACAGAGCCTGCCAGAGGCCATGCAGAAAGCCCTCGAGGTACACCCGGAAATCCAGGCCGGGGTTAACAGCCGAATCGCTGCCGATTACCAACTGCGCGCCGCCAAGGGTGGTTACCTGCCACGTGTCGATGTGCTCGCCGGTTATGGCCGTGAAGGTACCGACAGCCCGAGCACCGGCAACCGCTGGGAAACCCTCAACCGTGGTGAGTCGAGCGTGCGCCTGCGGCAGATGGTCTTCGACGGTTTTGCCACCTCGAGTGAAGTTGGCCGTCAGCAAGCCACCGTCAACTCCCGCGCCTACTCGCTGCTGGGCGCCTCCGAGCGCACCGCGTTGACCGTTGCCCAGGTTTACCTGGACGTCCTGACCCGTCGCGAGATGGTCCGCCTGGCAGAAGACAATCTGCGTAGCCACGAACGCATCTATGACCAGATCAAGCTGCGCACTGCCCGTGGTGTCGGCCGCCTGGCCGACCTTGACCAGGCCGAAGCGCGCCTGGCCCAGGCCCGCAACAACCTGATCACCGAGCAGACCAACCTGGCCGATGCCAAGACCAACTACCTGAGCGTGGTCGGTCAGTTGCCGGACGAGTTAAGCAGCCCTGCGCCGTTTGTCGACCTGTTGCCGGCCAACCTCGACGAAGCCCGTCAGCAGATGGTCGAGAGCAGCCCGATCCTGCGTTCGGCAGAGTCCGATATCGCCGCGGCGGAGAAGCAATACGAGGCTGCAAAGTCTACTTTCTATCCGCGTTTTGATGCAGAACTCGGACGGACGGCCGATAACGATCTGGATGGCATGAACGGCCACAACAACGAATGGCAGGCTATGCTGCGTATGAGTTTCAACTTGTATGCCGGCGGCAGCAACAAGGCCGACCTGGAATCCAAGTCGTACCTGACCAATCAGGCGCTGGACATTCGCAACAATGCCTTGCGCCAGCTCAATGAGGAGCTCGGCCTGGCATGGAACGCTATGGACAACGCCAATGCGCAGGTGCCGATCGCCCAGCAATACGTCGATCACAGCAACAGTGTGCGCAGCGCCTACCAGAAGCAGTTCAGCCTGGGCGAACGTACCTTGCTAGACTTGCTCGACAGCGAGAATGAACTCTTCACTGCCCAGCGCCGTCTGGCTGAAGTGAAGAACAGCCAAGTGTTTACTCAGTACCGAATCAAAGCGACCATTGGTCAACTGCTCAAGAGCCAGGGTGTTGTCGCACCGATGGCCTCCGTGGTGCAGAACGACCTTAAACCGAAAGTGAACCTGCCAGGCATGAACTGAGGTTCACTGTTATAGCCAACCGCAACCGTTAAGAGAGCCCGCGTGGAATCAGAAGTCAGTCGAGTCCAGCTCAGCCATGATCCACGCAGTCAGCACGACGATCCGTTGCTGGACAGCCTGCTGTCTCTCTGCGTGCTGCACCAGAAGCCCGCCAGCCGGGCCATGCTGACCACCGGCCTGCCGTTGCCGGCCCAGCGCCTGAGCCCGGAGCTGCTGCCGCGTGCGGCGGCCCGTGCCGGCCTGCAGGGGCGCTTGCTGCAACGCAAGCTGGAGCAGATCCCGAGCATCGCCATGCCGGCGATGCTCCTGCTCAAGGACGGTCGCAGCACGGTGTTGCTCGGTTGGGAGAATGAGGACACCGCGCGCCTGTTGCTCAGCGAGAGCGACGGCGGCGAGGTGCACGTCAGCCGCGAAGCGTTGCTGAGCGACTACAGTGGCCGGGTGTTCTTCGCCCAGCCGCAGCACAAGTTCGACGTCAACCACGGCAACCTGATTCCGCGTGCGCGTTCGTGGTTCCGTGACACCCTCAAGCGCAGCCGCTGGCTGTACATCGACGCCATCGCCGCAAGCCTGGTGATCAACCTGATCGCCCTGGCCGCGCCGCTGTTCGTGATGAACGTCTACGACCGCGTGGTGCCCAACCAGGCCACCTCGACCCTGTGGGTCCTGGCCCTGGGGATTTCCGGTGCCTACATCTTCGATCTGATTCTCAAGGGCCTGCGCAGTTTGTGCCTGGACCTGGCCGGGAAGAAGACCGACCTGATCATCTCGGCGACGCTGTTCGAACGCATCGTCGGCATGGCCATGAAGTACCGGCCGGCACGGGTCGGCAGCTTTGCCCAGAACATTCATGAATTCCAGGGCCTGCGCGATTTTCTTGCCTCGCTGACCCTGACCAGCCTCATCGACCTGCCGTTCACCCTGTTGATCCTGCTGGTGATCGCCATCATTGGCGGGCACCTGGTGTGGATTCCGATCATCGCCTTCCCGCTGGCCCTGGGTATCGGCTACGCCCTGCAAAAGCCGCTGGTGGCGACCCTGGAGCGGACCATGGCCCTGGCCTCCGAGCGCCAGTCGAGCCTGATCGAAACCCTCGCCGGGCTCGATGCGGTCAAGGTCAACAACGCCGAAAGCGAACGCCAGTACATGTGGGAGCAGACCATCGGCACCCTCAGCCGCCTCGAGCTGCGGGTCAAGGTGCTCTCGGGCCTGGCGATGAACATTACCCTGCTGATCCAGCAACTGGCCGGCGTGGCGCTGATTTGTGCTGGCGTCTACCAGATCATGGCCGGCAATCTGAGCATGGGCGGCCTGATCGCTTGCTACATGCTCAGTGGCCGGGCCCTCGGCCCACTGGGCCAGCTTTCCGGTTTGCTGACCCGTTACCAGCAAGCCAAGGTGACCATGGTCTCCACCGACCAGATGATGGAGCTGCCGCAAGAGCGCAACTTCGAAGAGCGCCCGCTGAGCCGTCAGGTACTGCAGGGCGCCATCGAGTTTCGCGGCGTCGATTTCACTTATCCCAACCAGCAGAACCTGGCGCTCAAGGGCGTCAATGTGTCGATCCGCCCCGGCGAGAAAATCGGCATCATCGGTCGCAGCGGCTCGGGCAAGAGCTCGCTGGCCAAACTCATCGTCGGCCTCTATGAAGCCGATGCCGGCTCGTTGCTGGTCGATGGCGTCGACATCCGCCAGATCGACGTCAGCGAGTTGCGCCACAACATCGGCTACGTGCCCCAGGACATCCAGCTGCTGGCCGGTACCCTGCGCGACAACCTGGTCAGCGGTGCGCGCTATGTCGAGGACGAAATGGTCCTGCAGGCGGCCGAGCTGTCCGGGGTTCACGAATTCGCCCGGCTGCACCCGCAAGGTTACGAGCTGCAGGTCGGCGAGCGTGGCCAGAATCTTTCCGGTGGCCAGCGGCAGAACGTTGCCCTGGGCCGCGCCTTGCTGCTCAACCCGCAGATCCTGCTGCTCGACGAACCGACCAGCGCCATGGACAACACCGGTGAAGAACGCCTCAAGCAACGCCTGCAAGCGGTTATCGAGAACAAGACCGTGGTCCTGGTGACGCACCGGGCTTCGCTGTTGTCACTGGTCGACCGCCTGATCGTTGTCGATCGCGGGCAGATAGTCGCGGATGGCCCGAAAGCCGCCGTCATGGATGCGCTGAAGAAGGGGCAGATCAGTGTTGCTTAAGATGGATATGGGCCAGATCAAGGACAGCCTGCGCAGGTATTTCAAAGGTTCCGAATCGCTCAGCGGCCAGCCGCTGCCCGAGGTCAACAAGGCGCTGATCGAAGATGCGCCGCGCATCGTGCGCCTGACCATCTGGGGGGTAATCGGATTCTTCCTGTTCCTCGGGCTCTGGGCCAACTTCGCCATTATCGACGAAGTTACCCGTGGCGAAGGCAAGGCGATTCCGTCGTCGAAACTGCAGAAGATCCAGAACCTGGAAGGCGGCATCGTCGCGCAGATCTACGCCAAAGAAGGCGAGATCGTCGAAGTCGGCGACCCCTTGCTGCGCCTGGACGACACCCGTTTTGTCTCCAATGTCGGCGAGACTGAGGCTGATCGCCTGGCCATGGCCCTGCGCGTCGAGCGCCTGAGCGCCGAGGTTGAAGACCGGCCGCTGAAGATCGACGAAGAAATCCGCAAGGCTGCGCCAAGCCAGGCCGCCAACGAAGAATCCCTGTACCAGAGCCGTCGCCAGCAACTGCAAGACGAAATCGGCGGCCTGCAGGAGCAACTGGTACAGCGCCAGCAAGAGCTGCGCGAGTTCAGTTCCAAGCAGGGCCAGTACCGCAACAGCCTGCAGCTGCTGCGCCAGGAAATCAGCATGTCCGAGCCGCTGGTGGCCCAGGGCGCAATCTCCCAGGTTGAAGTGCTGCGCCTCAAGCGTGCCGAGGTTGAAAACCGCGGCCAGCTGGATGCCACCTCGCTGGCGATCCCGCGGGCCGAATCGGCGATCAAGGAAGTCGAGCGCAAGATCGACGAGACCCGCGGCAAGTTCCGCAGCGAAGCCCTGACCCAGCTTAACGAGGCGCGCACCGACCTGAGCAAGGCCCAGGCCACCGGCAAGGCCCTGGACGACCGGGTCAACCGGACCCTGGTGACCTCGCCGGTGCGCGGTATCGTCAAGCAGCTGCTGGTCAACACCGTTGGCGGTGTAATCCAGCCGGGCAGCGACCTGGTCGAAATCGTCCCGCTGGACGACACCCTGCTGGTCGAAGCGCGCATCCGCCCGCAAGACATCGCCTTCCTGCACCCGGGGCAGGAGGCGATGGTCAAGTTCACCGCCTATGACTTCACCATCTACGGCGGCCTCAAGGCCAAGCTCGAACAGATCGGCGCCGACACCATCACCGACGAAGACAAGAACACCTTCTACGTGATCAAGCTGCGCACCGAGCGCAGCCACCTGGGCACCGACGAGAAGCCGCTGTTGATCATCCCGGGGATGGTCGCTTCGGTGGACATCATCACCGGCAAGAAGAGCGTGCTGAGCTACCTGCTCAAGCCGATCATCCGCGCCCGGGCCGAAGCGCTGCGCGAGCGTTGACAGCATCGCGGGGCAAGCCCGCTCCTACAGGGGTGTGTAGGGGCGGGCTTGCCCCGCGAAGAGGCCCGCAACCTCACCATATGCTTATGCACTAAAGATATTTAAATTCTTCCTCTTATGACTTTATAGTCGATCCCCTGCGTACCTGCCGACCAATCGGCGCGCCGCACGACCGAACCAACACGGAACACCGTGAGTTTCTGATCGATGCGCGCACCTTTGGGCGCGCTCTGCGTGGGAGTGAATCATGTCAGCGGCCTCTAACGCCTTGTCGTCCATCGACAGCGCACAGCAGCAAGCCTTCGAAATCCTGCCGTTCAGCGGTGCCGTCGGCGCCGAGATCATCGGCCTGGACCTGAGCAAACCCGTCAGCGGCGAAGATTTCACCCGGATCCACCGGGCTCATCTCGACCACCATGTGCTGGTGTTTCGCGACCAGCGCATCAGCCCCGAACAACAGATCGCCTTCAGCCGCCGTTTTGGTGAGCTGCAGATCCACGTGCTCAAGCAGTTCCTGCTCAGCGGCCACCCGCAAATCCTCATCGTCTCCAACATCGTCGAGAACGGGCAGAACATTGGCCTGGGCGACGCCGGCAAGTTCTGGCACTCGGACCTGTCATACAAGGAACTGCCAAGCCTGGGCTCGATGCTGCACGCCCAGGAGCTGCCCAGCGAAGGCGGCGACACCCTGTTCGCCGACATGCACAAAGCCTGGGACGGCCTGCCCGAGGCCCTGCGCAAAGCCGTTGAAGGCCGCAGCGCCGCGCATTCCTATACCGCTCGCTACAGCGAGACCAAGTTCGAAGGCAACTGGCGCCCGACCCTGACTGCCGAGCAACTGGCGCAGGTGCAGGAAGTGATTCACCCGGTGGTGCGCACCCACCCGGAAAACGGCCGCAAGGCGCTGTTTGTCAGCGAAGGCTTCACCACCCGCATCGTTGGCCTGCCCGACGATGAAAGCCGGCAGATCCTGACCGAGCTCTACGCCCACAGCGTGCTCGAGCAGAACATCTACCGCCATCAATGGCAGCCCCATGACCTGGTGTTCTGGGACAACCGCTCGTTGATCCACCTGGCCAGCGGCTGCCCTGCGCACCTGCGCCGCAAGCTGTACCGCACCACCATCCAGGGCGATGCCCCGTTCTGATCTTTCGAGGAGTACAGCATGCGCAAATCAATCAGCCGCCTGGCGGCCAGTATCGGCCTGGGTGCCAGCCTGCTCGCCGGCAGCCTGGTGGCGCCGGCCACGGCCCAGGCCGAAGGTGAAATCCGCATTGCCGAGCAGTTCGGCATCGTTTACCTGCTGCTTAACGTGGTACGCGATCAGAACCTGATCGAAAAACACGGCAAGGCGCAGGGCATCGACATCAAGGTCGACTGGACGCAATTGTCGGGCGGCGCAGCGATCAACGACGCCTTGCTCTCAGGCTCGGTGGACATCGCCGGTGCCGGCGTCGGCCCGCTGCTGACCATCTGGGACCGCACCCAGGGCCGGCAGAACGTCAAGGCCGTGGCTTCGCTGGGCAACTTCCCTTATTACCTGGTGAGCAGCAACCCGAAGGTCAAGACCATCGCCGACTTCAGCGAGAAAGACCGCATCGCCCTGCCGGCGGTGGGTGTCTCGGTGCAGTCGCGCTTCTTGCAGTACGCCGCCGCCAAGCAGTGGGGCGACAAGGAATACAACCGCCTCGACAAATACACCCTGGCCGTCCCTCATCCGGATGCCACTGCGGCCTTGCTGGCCGGCGGCACCGAGCTCAACGCGCACTTCTCCAACCCGCCGTTCCAGGACCAGGTGCTGGCCAACAAGGACGTGCACGTGGTGCTCAACACCTACGACCTGCTCGGCCCGAACTCGCCGACCGTGCTGTTCGCCACCGAAAAATTCCGCAACGACAACCCCAAGACCTACAAAGCCTTTGTTGATGCCCTGGCTGAAGCCGCCGAGTTTGCCCAGAACGACAAGGCAGCCGCAGCTGACACCTACATTCGCGTGACCAAGGCCAAGATCGACCGCGAGGCGTTGCTGAAGATCATCGACAACCCGCAGTACGAGTTCAGCGTGACGCCGAAAAACACCTACCCGCTGGCCGAATTCCTCTACCGCGTGGGCGCGATCAAGCACAAACCCGAATCCTGGAAAGACTACTTCTTCCAGGACGAGAAACCGCTGCAAGGGAGCTG
Organism: Pseudomonas sp. UC 17F4; assembly: GCF_900101695.1. Lineage (NCBI taxonomy): Bacteria > Pseudomonadati > Pseudomonadota > Gammaproteobacteria > Pseudomonadales > Pseudomonadaceae > Pseudomonas > Pseudomonas sp. UC 17F4. The sequence continues at coordinate 550,259 of NZ_FNKV01000001.1, read as the reverse complement.
ACCGGATGAACACCCCATTGCCAGGCCACACGGTCAGCAAGCTGAGCAGCGTCGCCACGCCGCCGCTGCTGCAGGTAGATAACCTAAGCCTTGAATACCGCACCACGCAGCGCGTGGTGCGGGCTACCCACCAGGTCAGTTTCGAAGTGGACAAAGCCGACCGCTTTGTCCTGCTCGGGCCTTCGGGCTGCGGCAAGTCGACCCTTCTCAAGGCGGTGGCCGGCTTCATCGAGCCCAGGGAAGGGCAGATCCGCCTGCAGGGCCAGGCCGTGCAGGGCCCGGGCCCGGATCGCATCGTGGTGTTCCAGGAATTCGACCAGCTGCCGCCGTGGAAAACCGTCAAGCACAACGTGATGTTCCCGTTGCTCGCCTCCGGCACGCTCAAGCGCAAGGAGGCTGAGCAGCGCGCCTTGCACTACCTGGAAAAGGTCGGTCTGGCGGGTTTCGCCGATGCCTATCCGCATACCCTGTCGGGCGGCATGAAAGCCCGCGTGGCGATTGCCCGGGCGCTGGCCATGCAGCCGAAGATCCTGCTGATGGACGAACCCTTCGCCGCCCTCGACGCCTTGACCCGGCGCAAGATGCAGGAAGAGCTGCTGCTGCTCTGGGAAGAGGTGCGCTTCACCCTGTTGTTCGTTACCCATTCGATCGAAGAGGCGCTGGTGGTCGGCAACCGCATCCTCCTGCTGTCGCCCCATCCGGGCCGGGTACGCGCTGAAATCCACAGCCACCAGTACAACCTGCAAAGCCTGGGCGCCAGTGATTTCCAGGCCTCGGCGCGGCGTATCCACCGCTTGCTGTTCGACGATGATGCCCAGGTCGAGCACGACCCGGCGTTGGGTTTCGCCGACATTCGCATTGCCTACTGACCGGGAGTTTTGCCATGACCACGATTGTTACGCCGCGTCAGGAATACGAAGTGGTTCTCGAACCGTTGCTCAGCGTTCCGCTTGAGCGCCAATTGCCGCTCGGCCAGCGCCTCTGGCAACAGGGCTGGCTGCGCAAGGGCCTGATCCTGATTCTGCTGGCTCTGGCCTGGGAAGCCATCGCCCGCTATCAGGGCAACGACCTGCTGCTGCCGAGCTTTTTACAAACCGCCGCGGCCCTGTACGACGGCCTGCTCAGCGGCGAGTTGCTGGCCAAGGTTGGGGTGTCGCTGGTGGTGCTGCTCAAGGGTTACCTGCTGGGCATCGTGCTTGCGTTCGGCCTGACCAGCCTGGCGGTGTCGACCCAGTTCGGCCGCGACCTGCTCAGCACCCTGACCTCGATGTTCAACCCCTTGCCGGCGATTGCCTTGCTGCCCTTGGCGCTGCTGTGGTTCGGCCTGGGCGACAACAGCCTGATCTTTGTGCTGGTGCACTCGGTGCTCTGGGCCCTGGCGCTGAATACCTACGCCGGCTTTCTCGGCGTCTCCGAGACCCTGCGCATGGCCGGGCGCAACTATGGCCTGCGCGGCTTGCGCCTGGTCGTGCATATCCTGATTCCGGCGGCGCTGCCGTCGATCCTCTCGGGGCTGAAGATTGGCTGGGCCTTTGCCTGGCGCACGCTGATCGCCGCCGAGCTGGTGTTCGGCGCCACCAGCGGCAAGGGCGGGCTGGGCTGGTACATCTTCCAGAACCGCAACGAGCTGTACACCGATAAGGTGTTCGCTGGCCTTGCGGTGGTGATCTTGATCGGCTTGCTGGTCGAGAGCCTGGTGTTCAACACCCTGGAGCGCATCACTGTGCGTCGCTGGGGCATGCAGCGCTGAGCGGCTCAGGCGCTTTGGTACTGCGCCGCAGCATTGTTGAGGGTTTCGGCAATTTGCTGGCGCAGGCTCAGGGGCTGCTCGACGATCAGCCCGTCACCCTGGCTCAGTAGCCACCAGCGCAGCTGCCAGCTGTTGCTGACGGTAGCTTTGAGGCGGTGCCCGGCGTCCAGCGGGGTCAGGTGCATATCGGCCGACAGCGGCGTCTCGCGCACCAGGCGGGCGAGGTTGTCGCTGATCCAGGCCTGCAGTTCGATCTTGTCGGTATCGCCGAACTGCAGGGCGTCGCTGCGCAGGTACGCTTGCAGGTCGAAGGCGCGCAGGCCTTCGGTGGGGCTGTCGAGAATGCGCAGTTTGCGAAAGCGATGCACGGCGAACTGGCGTATGTCGGTATAGGGCGCAGCGGTGGCAATCAGGTAGCTGACCTGGCCGCGCTGAATCAACGCCAGCGGGTTGAGGGTCAGTTCGCTGAGCTTGTCGTTGTGCGCCGAGTAGTACTGGCAGTGCAGCTGGTATTCCTCAAGCAGCGCATGCTGCACGGTCTCGAGGATACTGTCGGGCACTTCCGGGGCCTGCATGTTCATGTCCGGGCGTACGCTGGCGACCTTGTCCAGCCAGCGCGCCACCTTGTTCGCTCCCGACAGGTGTTCGAGCTTCTGCCGGGCATGGCTGAAGCGCGGGTCCAACACCTTGAGCATGCTCCCCGGCAACAGCGGGCGTACCGCCTCTTCCACCAGCGCCAGGCTCAGCGCCTCACTGACACTGATACCGCGCAATTCAATGCAGGCGTTGGCTGCCCAGTGCCAGCCGTACGGGATGCTCTTGTCGTTGCGCTCCAGCGGAAAAATCAGCGAAAGCTCGTTGAGATCGCGTTCGATGCTGCGCTTGCTGATGGTGAATCCTGCGTCCTGCAGGCGGCCAACCAGCTCGGCACTGGTAATGCCCGGTGAGCGGCTGGGCAACTGGCGCAGCAACTCCCATTGGCGGCTGAGGGTGGCGCGTGTCGTGGCGGAGGGCAAAAGGTGGCGTCCTTGTCTAGGCTTGCGGTTGTAGCATGGCGCCAGCGCAGTGATATGGCAATTAGCCATTTATGTATCCAGATCAAGGATGAAGCAGTTGAGTGCCCTAACTGAATCGTTCGCGACAGGTTTTGTCGTGGCCGTGCGCAGAATCACGCCTCATCACTCCCGCTGTTGGATCTGTGGGTAGTTCAATGAGGACGAACATGTCAGCTGCAAGCAACATCTACCCACTGCTTGAGCGCCTGTTGCCCGAGCGGATCATCCCTGCGCCCGGCCGCCCTGGCCGCCTGCAGCGGTTGTACGCCGGGGTCGGCATGCCCAGCCAGCGGGCAGTGCTGGGCGAGAGTTTCGCCCTGATCAGCCGCCTGGACGAAGCCAGCGACCTGCAGGCGGTGTACGACGACCTGCGCGCCCAGGCCCTGGAAGGCAACGTCGGCGCGCTCAACGACCTGGGCTGGATCTGGCTCAATGGCAAGTACTGGCGCGCCGACCCGACCCTGGCCGGGCACCTGCTGCGTATGGCGGCCCTGCAGGGCAGTGCCGCAGCCTGGTTCAACCTCGGCCAGCAGCATTACTTCGGCAAGGGAGTGGAGGTCGCCTATGCCAGTGCGGCAGAGTACTACCAGCAGGCGTTCGAGCGTGGCCTGGAACACGCCGCCGCGGCGTTGGGTGATCTCTACGAAGAAGAAATCTGTGACAGCGACAGCCAGGACTGGCAGGTCGACCTGCAGCAGGCCTACCGCTGGTTCCTGCGCGGCGCCCAGCGCGGTGACGCACGCTGCCGCTTCGAGGTCGGCTATCGCCTGCTGCATGGGCTGACGGTCAACGTCGACAGCAAGGCCGCCGTGTACTGGCTGGAACTGGCCGCCGTGGCCGGAGTGATGCAGGCTGCCGAAGAGCTGGCGGTGCATTTCAGCGAGGTCAACAACGCCCTGCGTTACCTGTTCTGGCGCGAGCAGGCGATCAGCCTGGGCAGCAAGCTGGCGCTGAACATGAAGCTGGACGATCAACTGCAACCTTGAACATGACGTTTGTCAGCCACTATTGACGGCAGGGGCGGTGATCGAAGAATATTGATAGTTAGCAAACTATGAATATAGCCACGAACCTCCCTTCATGACCCTCGACGCACTGCAACTCAACATCAGCAGCGGCATGGTGGTGGCCGGCCGGCACTGGCGGCGCATATGCCAGGCGACCCTGGCCGGCTACGGCATTTCCGAAGCCTGCGCGGTCCCTTTGCTGATGATCGTGCGCCTGGGCGATGGCGTGCACCAGGTCGCCGTAGCCCAGGCGGCGGGGCTCGAAAGCCCGTCGCTGGTGCGCCTGCTCGACCAGCTGTGCAATGCAGGTTTTGTCTGCCGTACGGAAGATCCGGTCGATCGCCGGGCCAAGGCTCTGAGCCTGACCGCCAGCGGTCGGGTATTGGCCGAAGCCATCGAAGGCGAACTGGTGCGCCTGCGCCGCGAAGTGCTACAGGGCATCGACGAAGCCGACCTGCTGGCCACCCTGCGTGTGCTGCGCGCCTTCGAAGACGCTGCCCAGCGCACCCCGGGCGTGCCGACGTGAACGGTTTTTTCAGCTCGATGCCGCCGGCGCGCGACTGGTTCTACGGGGTGCGCACCTTCGCCGCGTCGATGATCGCCCTGTACATCGCCTTGCTCATGCAACTGCCCCGGCCTTACTGGGCCATGGCTACGGTGTATATCGTCTCCAGCCCGTTCGTCGGGCCCACCAGTTCCAAGGCCCTGTATCGCGCCATGGGCACCTTGCTCGGCGCTGCCGGGGCGGTGTTCCTGGTGCCGCTGCTGGTGCAGACGCCAGTGCTTTTGACCGTCGCCGTGGCGCTGTGGACCGGCACCTTGCTGTTCCTCTCGCTGCACCTGCGCACCGCCAACAGCTATGCGTTGATGCTGGCCGGCTACACCCTGCCGATGATCGCCCTGCCGGTGGTCGACGACCCGCTGGCAGTGTTCGACATTGCCTCGTCGCGGGCCCAGGAGATCTGCCTGGGCATCGTCTGTGCGGCAGTGGTCGGAGCGATCTTCTGGCCACGGCGCCTGACCCCGGTGCTGGTTGGCGCCACTGGCAACTGGTTCAACGAGGCGATCCGCTACAGCGATACCTTCCTGGCCCGCGAGGCGACTGCCGATAAAGTCGGCGGCTTGCGTGCCTCGATGGTCACCACCTTCAACTCGCTGGAGCTGATGATCGGCCAGTTGTCCCATGAAGGCGCACGGCCGCAAACGGTGAAGAATGCCCGCGAGCTACGTGGGCGGATGATCCACCTGCTACCGGTGATCGATGCCCTCGACGACGCCTTGCTCGCCCTCGAAGGCCGTGCCCCGGCCCAGAGCGAACAGCTGCAGCCATTGCTGAGCGAAGCCCGCGCCTGGCTGCAGGGCACCGCGCAGGATCCATCGCCGGCACGCTGGTCGGCGTTGCGTGCGCACATCGAACATATGCAACCGAGCGCCGCCGCCCTTGATGAGCGCGCCTCGCTGCTGCTGTCCAACGCGCTCTATCGCCTGGCTGAATGGGCCGACCTGTGGCAAGACTGTTGTAGCCTGCAGCACGCCATCCGCAACGAAGACCTCTCGCCCTGGCGCGCGGTGTATCGGCACTGGCGCCTGGGCCGGCTGACGCCGTTCTTCGACCGGGGGCTGATGCTCTACTCGGTGTTCTCCACCGTCAGCGCGATCATCGTTGCCACCACCCTGTGGATTTTGCTCGGCTGGGGCGACGGCGGCAGCGCGGTGATTCTCGCCGCCGTGGCCTGCAGCTTCTTTGCCGCCATGGACGATCCGGCGCCGCAGATCTACCGGTTCTTCTTCTGGACTTCGCTGTCGGTGCTGTTTGCCAGCCTTTACCTGTTTCTGGTGCTGCCCAACCTGCATGACTTTCCGATGCTGGTGCTGGCCTTCGCCATACCGTGCATCTGCGTCGGCACCCTGACCGTGCAGCCGCGCTTCTACCTGGGCACCTTGCTGACTATCGTCAACACCGCCTCGTTCATCAGCATCCAGGGCGCCTACGACGCCAACTTCCTGACCTTCATCAACGCCAACCTGGCCGGGCCGGTGGGCTTGCTGTTCGCCTTCGTCTGGACCCTGGTGGTGCGCCCGTTCGGCGTTGAGCTTGCGGCCAAGCGCCTGACCCGTTTCAGCTGGCACGACATCGTCGGCATGACCCAGCCGGCCACGCTGGCTGAGCACCGGCACCTGGGCGTGCAGATGCTCGACCGGCTGATGCAGCAACTGCCGCGCCTGACCCAGACCGGCCAGGACACCGGCACCGCCCTGCGAGACCTGCGCGTGGGCCTGAACCTGCTCGACCTGCTGGCCTATATGCCACGGGTCGGCGCGCAGCCGCGCCAGTTGCTGGAGCGGGTGGTGGAAGAGGTGGGCGAACACTTTCAGGCCTGCCTGGACGCGCGCCGTCGGCTGCACGCGCCCGAGGTGCTGTTGCAGAGCATGGAGCGCGCCCGTCGCGCCCTCAACCTCAACGACCTGGCCGACAGCGCCGAGGCCCGGGTGCACCTGTTGCACGCCTTGAGCGGCCTGCGCCTGGCGCTGTTGCCGGGGGTCGAGGTGGTGCTTGAGCCATCCGACGATCAGCAACAACTGCCCTATGGCATCGATGGAGCGCCGCTGTGATCGGAGATCTGGATATCAGCGGGGTGTTCCTGCCCACGCTGCTGGTGATGATGGTCGTCACCTATTTGCTGTTTCTCGGTGTGCACGCGCTGCTCAACCGCGTGCATTTCTACCGCCTGGTCTGGCACCGGGCGTTGTTTAACGTTGCGCTTTACGCCGTGCTGCTCGGCACGGTCGATCACTTTTGCCGAAACCTGATGCTGCCATGAAAAAACCCTTGTTGACCCTGGGCCGCGTGGTCCTGACCCTGCTGGTAGTGACGCTGGCGACCGTGTTGGTCTGGCAGATGGTCATGTACTACATGTTCGCCCCCTGGACCCGGGATGGGCACATCCGCGCCGACGTGATCCAGATCGCCCCTGATGTTTCCGGTTTGATCCAGCAGGTAGAGGTACGCGACAACCAGGTGGTCAAGCGTGGCGACGTGCTGTTCACCATCGACCAGGACCGCTTCCACCTGGCCCTGCGCCAGGCCCAGGCGACCCTGGCCGAGCGCAAGGAAACCCTGGCCCAGGCCCAGCGCGAAGCCCGGCGTAATCGTGGCCTGGGTAACCTGGTGGCCGCCGAGCAACTGGAAGAGAGCCAGTCGCGCCAGGCCCGCGCTGAATCGGCCCTGGCCGAAGCCCAGGTGGCGGTGGATGCTGCGCAGTTGAACCTCGACCGTTCAGTGGTGCGCAGCCCGGTTGATGGCTACCTCAACGACCGCGCACCGCGTGCCCACGAGTTTGTCAGTGCCGGGCGGCCGGTGCTGTCGGTGGTCGACAGCGACTCCTACCACGTCGATGGCTACTTCGAAGAAACCAAGCTGGCCGGCATTCACATCGGCCAGGCTGTGGATATCCGCGTGCTCGGCGACAACACCCGCCTGAGCGGGCGGGTGCAGAGCATTGCCGCCGGTATCGAGGACCGCGACCGCAGCAGCGGCGCCAACCTGCTGCCCAACGTCAACCCGGCGTTCAGCTGGGTGCGCCTGGCCCAGCGGATCCCTGTGCGGATTGCCTTCGATGAGGTGCCGGCAGACTTTCGCATGATCGCCGGGCGTACGGCGACGGTGTCGATCCTTGAGGACAAGGGCCAATGAAACGGCTGTCACTGCTCGGCTTGAGCCTGCTGCTGTCGGCCTGCCAGATGGTCGGGCCGGACTACAACGTGCCCGAGGATGCCGCGATCCAGCGCGCCGACTTGCAGGGCCAACTGCGCCAGGACGCCAGCAGCGTGGTCTCGGCGCCCGTGCCGAAAGACTGGTGGCACCTGTATCAGGACGAACGCCTCAATGAGCTGGTGCGCCAGGCCCTGGCGGCCAACAGCGAACTGCGTGTGGCGGCGGCGAACATCGCCAAGGCCCGTGCCCAGGTCGAAGAGGCCGAAGCCCAGGGTGGCCTGAACGGCGGTGTGAAGCTGGGTGCCCAGCGTTTGCAGGAGTCTGGCGAAGCCTTTTTGCAACCAGAGAAAGTGCCGGTGGCCAACATCGGCGAGGCGATCATCAGCGCGTCTTACCAGTTCGACCTGTGGGGCACCCTCAAGCGTGGCGTCGAGGCCGCCCAGGCCAATGCCGACGCGACCCAGGCCGCCGCCGATACCGCACGCATCACCCTGGTGGCCGACGTGGTACGTGCCTACACCCAGGTCTGCGCGGCCAACGAGGAATACCATATCGCCCATGAGTCCCTGGACCTGCAGCAGCAGAGCGTGACCCTGACCCAACGCCTGCGCGATGCCGGGCGTGGTGACGAAACCCAGGTGACCCGCTCGCAAACCCAGTTCAAATCCTTGCGCGCCGAGCTGCCGCGTTACCAGGCTGCGCGTGAAGCGGGCCTGTACACCTTGTCGATGCTGCTGGCCAAGCCGCTCAACCAGTTGCCGGCCGGAACCGCCGATTGCGCCGAGCTGCCGCATATCGCCCAGGTGCTGCCAGTGGGCGATGGCGCCGCGCTGCTCAAGCGCCGTCCGGATATCCGCCAGGCCGAACGCAGCCTGGCCGCGGCCACGGCGACTATCGGCGTAGCCACCGGGCAGTTGTATCCGGACATCAGCATCGGTGCCCAGGTGGGCACCATCGGTATCCTGGAAAACCTCGGCAAACCTGCGACCAACCGCTGGGGCTTCGGCCCGCTGCTGACCTGGAATGTACCGACCAACGGTTCGCGGGCGCGCATCCGTGAGGCGCAAGCTTCGACCCAGGCGGCGCTGGCGCATTTTGACGGGGTGGTGCTCAACGCCATTCGCGAAACCCAGACCAGCCTTGCGCAATACAGCGCCTTGCTGGAGCGCCGCGATGCCTTGGCCGATGCCGAGCGTTCGGCGCAACTGGCGGCAGACCAGACCCATAGGTTTTACCAGGCCGGGCGTGAGTCGTTCCTGGCGGACCTGCAGGCGACCCGCACCTACACCGAGATGCGCGCGCAACTGGCGGCGGCCAATACCCAGGTGGCGATGGGGCAGATCGGCTTGTTCCTGGCGTTGGGTGGTGGCTGGTAGCTCGCGATGAGTCTCACTTATCCACAAGCCCTTTAAGCATCTCTATCGGCAACGGAAAGACAATCGTCGACGACTTGTCGCCAGCAATGCTGCCCAGGGTCTGCATGTAGCGCAGCTGCATCGCCCCCGACTGGCGGCCGAGCATTTCTGCCGCTTGCATCAGTTTCTCCGAGGCTTGCAGTTCACCTTCGGCATGGATCACCTTGGCCCGCCGCTCACGTTCAGCCTCAGCCTGGCGGGCAATGGCGCGGATCATCGACTCGTTGAGATCGACATGCTTGATCTCGACGTTGGCCACCTTGATGCCCCAGGCATCGGTTTGCGCATCCAGCACCTGGCGGATGTCCAGGTTCAGCCGTTCGCGCTCGGCCAGCAGTTCGTCCAGCTCATGCTTGCCCAGCACCGCGCGCAAGGTAGTCTGCGCCAGTTGGCTGGTGGCCATGAGAAAGTCCTCGACCTGGATGATCGCCTTCTGCGGGTCGAGCACGCGAAAGTACAGCACCGCGTTGACCTTGACCGAGACGTTGTCGCGGGTGATGACATCCTGTGGCGGCACATCCAGCACCACGGTGCGCAGGTCGACCCGGACCATCTGCTGGATCCCCGGAATCAACAGCACCAGCCCCGGCCCTTTGACCCGCCAGAAGCGCCCGAGCTGGAACACTACCCCGCGCTCGTATTCACGCAGGATGCGAAAGGCCGACAGCAACAATACCGCCAGCAGCGCCAGCAAGGCGCCAAAGCCCAGTTCGAAAAACATCTCAGTCTCCTTGCGCCGGTGGTTGTGCCTCGGCGCTGACGTCCAGTAGTACGCCCTTGCGTGTCATCACCCGGACGCGTTGCCCCACCTGCAGTGGCGTCTGGCACTGGGCCTGCCACTGTTCACCCTGCGCCTGCACCGAACCGATGAACGGGTCGCTGTCATTGACCGCCATCACCGTCGCCAGGCTACCCACCAGCCCGGCATCGCCACTGACCAGCGCGCGCTGGCGCGCCTTCATGGCCATGCCCAGCACGCCGCCGAGCAGCAGCGCCGAGAGCAGGGCGAGGGTCAGGATCAGCGCCAGGGGGATGCCGAAGCCGGGCACGTCGGTGTCCATCAAGATCACCGCGCCGACCACGAAGGCAACGATGCCGCCAAAGCCGACCACGCCAAAACTGGGCAGGAACGCCTCGGCAATCATGAAGGCGATGCCAAGCAGGATCAGCGCCGCGCCGGCATAGCTCACCGGCAACAACTGCAAGGCATACAGGGCCACCAGCAGACAGATGCCACCGATCACCCCGCCGACCCCGGAGCCCGGGCTCATGAACTCGAACATCAGCCCGTAAATGCCGATCATGATCAGGATCAGCGCCACGCTGGGGTTGGTGATCACCGCCAGCAGGCGCGTGCGCCAGTCCGGCTCGCGTTCGATGATGCTGACGTTGGCGGTGTGCAACTGCACGGCTTGGCCGGCGGCTTCGAGGCTTTTGCCATCGAGCTGGCGCAGCAGGTCGGGCAGGTCGTTGGCGATGCGGTCGATGACTTTCAGGCGCAAGGCTTCGTTGGCCGGCAGGCTGACCGATTCGCGTACCGCCTGTTCCGCCCAGTCGGCATTGCGCCCGCGCAGTTGCGCCAAACCGCGAATATAGGCGGCAGCGTCGTTGATCTGCTTGCGGGTCAGGGTGTCTTGTTCGCTGCTCGGTGCTGGCTTGTCGCCGGTGGGCGCAGCCGGGTCTTTCGGTGGGCCTGGCATCCCGCCGATCTGCACCGGCGTGGCGGCGCCGAGGTTGGTGCCCGGGGCCATGGCCGCGACATGGCTGGCGTAGAGAATATAGGTGCCGGCGCTGGCCGCCCGGGCGCCACCGGGGGCGACGAAGGTAGCGACTGGCACGGGGCTGGCGAGGATCGCCTTGATGATCGCGCGCATCGAGCTGTCGAGCCCGCCCGGGGTGTCGAGGCGGATGACCACCAATTGCGCCTGCTGCGTCTTGGCCTGCTCCAGGCCGCGTATCAGGTAGTCGGCACTGGCCGGGCCGATGGCGTCGTCGATACTCAGTACCAGCACCGGATTGCCGGGCGCAGCCCCGCCGCTCGTCAGGGCGCCGAGCATCAATAAAACCAGCAGGTGCCGACACCAGCGAGCGATCACCTGAATTCACCCGGGCTGTGCGTGTCCAATAAGTTTAGTCGGCTGCTTGCGGCAGCACGGCCTAAACTTCAGAAGTGGGGGCGCTGTATCCGGAGGTGCATCATGCGTATGGCAAAAACCCTGCAGCAGTGCCTGGACAAGGCCGGCTGCGACTACGACATCATTTCTCACCCGCACTCATCCACCAGCCTTGAGTCGGCCCGTACCGCTGGAGTGCCCGCCGAGCGGGTGGCCAAGTCGGTCATGCTCGACGACCGCCATGGCAACTATCTGATGGCCGTGCTACCGGCCAACCGTCACCTGGACATGAGCAAGGTGCGCGCCACCGGCGCCTGGCAAATGACCCATGAAAGTGGGCTGCCCCATCTGTTCGGCGACTGCGAGCGTGGCGCCATTCCGGCACTGGGCGATGCTTACTCGATCAAGATGCTGCTCGACCCGACCCTGACCCGTCAGGGCGATATCTATGTCGAGGCTGGTGATCACGATCACCTGATCCACATGAACATGACGCAATACCTGAAACTGGTGCCGAACGCCGAAGTGCGTGAGGTTTGCTGATGATCAACCCACTGCCAGGCTGGCGTCGTGGATGCCCGGCCTGGCCCCCAAGGAGTCACGCATGGAATCAAATATTCATCCGTTTTCGGAGCTCTTCAAACAGCTGGGCCTGGCTGATGATCCCCAGGGCATTGACCAGTTCATCACCAGCCACTCGCCGCTCAAGAATGAAATAAAGCTGGTTGATGCACCGTTCTGGACCGAGAGCCAGCGGGCATTTCTCAAGGAAAGCATTATCGAAGACTCCGACTGGGCCGTGCCGTTCGACCAGCTGAACGAGGCGCTGCGGCGTCCGAAAAAATAAACGCCGAGCGGCACATCGACCGGCGAATGGCGTTGCTATGCTCAGGAAAAACAACAAGGGGACAGCGCCAATGAAAGATCCCTATGCCGCCGGTTTCTGGTGTGCCGTGACCGCCCTGGGGCTGCTGACCGTCGGTTATTTCTATGGAATCAAACAGACCCACCAGTTGGGTCAGGCTCTGGTATTTCTTTACGCCGCCGGGGGCGTGATCGGGGCGCTGGCCCTGACCGCGCTGGCGTGGATTGCCTGGCAGCAACTGCGGGTGAGCAAACGCCAGTTGGCCCAAGGGCGAACCTTGGTGGCTATCTGGAACACCAAGGTTGCCTTGCGCCGGGTCGAAACCGTCTTCGACCGTTATTTCTGGGGCAGTTACTGGCAGCCCGGGCGTACCTTCCAAGAGGTAATGGGCGAGCTTGAAGGCACGCCGCTGGAGCAGAGCCTGGAAGCGCTGAAACGCCAATGCCGCGAGCTCGACCGCGAAACCCATGACCACCGCCGCCACTGGCTGGACAACGCCCGCGAGCTGTCTACGGTTGCCACTGCAATGGCCCGGGAGCGTTATCAACTGGACTTGTGCGACTCGCAGCAGAGCAGCGGGCGCGGCGCCGCGGTGCTCAACCGCGACCTGGAAGTGCTGGTGTACACCTGGTCAGCGCGCCTGCGCAGCTTCGACCACCAGCTCGATGAGCTGGAGGGCGAATACCGCTGAGCGTGCCGCGAATCAGTCGCCGCGAATGTACTGTTCCAGTTGCAGAATCATGTTGGCCTGTTCGGCGATGGCTTCCTTGACCAGGTCGCCAATCGACAGCAGGCCCAGCAGCTCGCCGTTCTCGACCACCGGCAGGTGGCGCAGGTGACTGTTGGTCATCATGTTCATGCAGTACTCGACGTTCTGGTGCGGGTCGACGGTAATCACCGGCGCACTCATGATCGCACTGACCGGCGTGCCTACCGAACTGCGGCCCTTGAGCACCATCTTGCGCGCGTAGTCGCGCTCACTGACGATCCCCACCACACACCCATCCTGCACTACCGGCAGGGCACCGACGTTCTTCTCGGCCATCAACCGCAGCGCATCGAGCACCATGTGGTCGGGGCCGATGGTGTGAACCTGGTGGTGCTGCTGGGCTTTTGTTTTTAGAAGCTGTGCCACGGTTTTCATAGAGGCCTCTGCGATGCTGGGAGTGGGTGACGGCAGATAGCTAAAGAATCGTGTACAGATCGCTGCAGGGCAAGGGCGAAAGCGGCATCGATGTGATTGAAAAACGTCATGGGCGCAAAAATGCCAAAGCGGCCAATGATGGCCGCTTTGCTTTGACTCTCGATCAAGCCGTGATCAGGTGTTTTTCGGGTTTGGGCCGAAACGGTTCGGGCCACGCTGGCTGTCCTGGCACAGGAAGATCAGGTTGACGAGCGGGAACAGCAGCCACCAACCGCTACGGTCGGTGTCGTGCATGCGCCGAACGGCTACGGCAATGCCCGGGACCAGCAACGCCACGCTGTACAGGTAAGCGAAGAGCGTGCCGGTACGGAGCTCGCGGTCGAGATAGGGCACCAGCATGTACACCAGGAAGGTGACCAGGATGAACAGCCAGTATTCCTGGCGGCGTGACCGACCGGAGAACAGGGCGTATTTCTTCAGTAGTTCAACGTACCAGATGCCGGCTGGCGCAGGTGCTGCAGTGAAGGTTGCAGCAGGTTGCGGTGCACCGCAGGCTGGGCAAGCCACGGCGCTGTTGTGGATTTCCTTGGCGCAGCCACGGCAAAAAACCATATTCATGTGTTGTCCCTTACATGACTAGCCAGATCAGCAAAATGAGCAAAATGCCTGACAACACCGCGCCAGTAATTGCCATGTAGGTTCGCGGTTCTTTTTTGACCAGGCTGAGCGAGCTCAGGACCAGCCCGGTGAGTGCAAACAAGCCCATCCCCCACAGGGTGTTACGATCCCAGCTGGCTGGTTCGAACAGCGTCAATACACAGGCGATGCACAGGATCAGCGAGCTGGCTGCCATCCAGGACAAGCGCTTGCCGGCAGGTTGCGTGGTGGCAGAGGGAGTCTGAGGGGCGCCGCACTGTGGGCAGCTGGGCGCCGTTTCATGGATTTCCATGGCACAACCGCGGCAAAAAACCATTGCCATGACAATTCCTTTTGATAGTTCCGCTTGCGTGGCGCAGCGCAGGGCGCGGCGGAGTTTATCAAAGACTTCGACGTTGGCGTAACAGCGACGGCGCCCTGCTGACCTCCCGAGGGATTCGGCAGGGCGCAGTACCTCAGCTCTTCTGCACGATCACCTGACTGTTCAGGTCATTGAGCATGGCGTCCAGGGTTGGCTTCATCTTCTCGAAGTCTTTCACGCTGCACACCGCTTTCGGGTTGTGGAAGTCCAGGCGGCGTTTGATCACCAGGCTGTTGCCTTGCAGGGCATAGTCGGCGCTGTAGTCGAAGTGTTTGTCCTTGAGGCTCACAGGCTTGGGCGCGGCGATGATCTTGACGTCGGCCGGGAACTCGAAGCGCGCTTGTTCTTCGGTGATGCCGGAGATGCAGGTGAAGTCCTGGGTGCGCTGCTTTTCAGCGATAAAGCCGAAGATATTCTGGGCGATGCCGCCAGCCAGGCTGGTCAGGGTCGGCACGCCGATCGGGCCGGGCAGGTTGACCAGGTTTTCGCTGCGGCCGTTGATGTGCATCTCGAAGGCGCCGCTGGTTTCCAGGTCGTCGCTGCTGATCTTGCCGCTGCCGCGCTGGCCGTAGGCGGCGAGGATGCGCTGGGTCAGCAGGTCGCGCTCGGCCGGCTGCATGTTGCGCATCATCCAGCGGTTCATTTCGGCGGCCCAGCCGTCGATTTTCGAAGCGTGACTGAAGTCGGCGGCGCCGCTGCTGGCCACGGTGTAGGTGGTGCTGTTGTGCACCAGGCCTGTTTGGGTGGCCGGAGTGTGGCCGAGCTTGCCGGAGCGGGTCAGCACGGTGGGTTTGTCCAGCACCGGAGCGGGCAGGTAGCCGCTGGCAATGGCTTCGGCGGTGGAGTCCAGGTACAGGTCCAGGCTCGGGATGTAGGTGACCACATGGTTGATCACGCCCAGGGTCGGCACCTTGGGCAGGGCGTAGGCATTGCCGAGGTTGATCAGCGCCGGGGTGCTGTCGATATTGACTGCGGCCAGCAGCGCTTCGAGCAGGGCCACGTGGTCCTTGCAGTCGCCATAACGGTTGCTCAGCACGGTATCGGCGGCATGCGGCACCACGCCGCCAGCACCGATGTAAACCGCCACGTAGCGAATGTTGCGGCGCACCCAGTCACCCAGGGCCAGGGCCTTGTCGCGCGGGTCGTCGATCTTGGCCGTGAGCTTTTCCGCCAGTTCGCGGATGGCGGGCGTCACTTCGCTGTTGGCGCGCGCCGCGTAGGCTTTGGCGAACTCGCTGTAGTCAGCGAAGGTGGAAACCGCCAGGTACTTGCCGTAGTCCGAGTAGGCTACTGCGCCCAGTTCTGTACGGGCGTTGTCACCCTGCACATAATCCCACTGGTAGACCTTGCGCCCAGGCTCGGCCTTCGGGCTGGACGCCTTGAAGCCCTTGGCCTCGGCATTGAGCTTGAGGTTCTTCGGCAGGTCGTAGATCAGGGTGAACTGCTGGGTCGGGTGGAACTGCGGCATCGCCAGGTCTTCGAACTGGCCAGGGAACAGCGGGGTCTTGCGCTGTTTCTTGAAGCTCAGCACCAGGCGATCGCCGACGGCGACTTCGGGGAAGATCACTACCTTGACCAGGCTGTCATGGAACATCGGCGCCTGGGACGATTGCTGCTCCTGTTGCTCCTTGATCTGCTCGGGGCTGACCTGCACTTTGCGGCCATCGGGCTTCTGGGTGTAGGCCTGGGTCACCTCGAGGGTTTCCAGGGTGCGGTTGTAGTACAACGACTGCTGGGCCTTGGCCTGGATCGCGCGTTCTTCATTGATCAGCAGGACCAGGTCCTGGGTGGCGGCGTAGCTGCCGTCTTCGGCCACCACGGTGCGTAGAATGTCCTTTTCGATGGTGACGGAGGGGTCGGTACCGTCGTCCTTGGCCTGTGCGATGTTCAAGGCGAACAGGCAGCACAACATCCCGACCCACCGGGCCGGGGTCACAGCGAACCGCTTCATAAAGATCCTTCTTGCTGGTGTATTCCAGGGGTCTGACTCGTTAAATGCGAATCAGTTAGTAGCATTTTGCCTTATAACTGGCTGTTGCTGCTGCGCCAATTTTTTCAGCGCAGGTTTTCCTGCGTTTTCTGTCCCTATCGATTCAAGGATTCAGCATGTTTACCAGGCGGCACTCCGTCATGACCCTCCTGTTGCTCGGCGCCGGTAGCGCCTGTGCCGACAGCGTCGAACTGGCGCCGCTGGAAGTGACCTCGACCCGGGTCAATTCCGCCTGGTTGCAGACCCCGGCTTCGGTAAGCGCCGTGGACATCGCCGAGAAGCCCGGCGAGCAACTGCTGACCCTCGATGGCCTGCTTTCGGCCGTGCCCGGCACCGTGTCGCAGAGCCGCTACAACATGGCCCAGGGCATGCGCCTGTCGATTCGTGGCTTTGGTGCGCGTTCGAGCTTCGGCATGCGCGGCATTCGCGTGATGGTCGACGGCGTACCGCTGACCATGCCCGATGGCCAGACCGAAATGGACGGCGTTGACCTGGGCCTGGTGGAGCGCATCGAAGTGATCCGCGGCTCGGCCTCGACGCTTTATGGCAACGGTGCAGGCGGGGTATTGGCAATCCAGACCCGAGAGCCGTCGCTGACACCGCAATCGTCCATCGATGTCAGTGGTGGCGAGTATGGCTACCAACGCCTGCGTGCGGAAACCAGCGGCACCTCCGGCAACCTTGGCGGCCTGCTGGCGCTCAATGTCACCAACCTCGACGGCTATCGCCAGCACTCCAGCTCCGAGGCGCGCAACCTCACCGGCAAGCTGCGCTGGCAGGGCGATGCAGGGCAACTGGGGGTAACGTTCCAGGCGCTCGACAACCGTTCCGAAGACCCTGGCGCCCTGACCCTCGCCGAAGTGCACGCCAAACGTGACCAGGCCCGCGCCCAGAGCCTGTTGTACAACTCCGACGAAGACATCACCCAGCAGCGTCTGGCGCTGAACTGGACCGGCGATCTTGGCGAGGCCGACAGTTATCAAGTGCGCAGTTGGCTGGGGCGGCGCGAGTTTGGCAATCGCCTGCCTTACGCCAATGGCGGGCAGACCTCCTACACCCGGCTGTTCGCCGGGGTAGGCGGGCAGTACACCCATAAGGCCAGCTGGTTCGGCCTGGATCAACACGTCACCGCCGGTGTCGATCTTGAACAGCAGCGCGATGAGCGTGAACGCCACAACAACCAGATCGGCGGTGGCACCGGGGCGCTGACCCTGCGTCAGCAAGAGAAGGCCGGCAGCGTTGGCCTGTACCTGCAAGACAGCATCGACCTCAGCGAGCGCTGGCAACTGACCCTGGGCGGGCGCTACGACAGCATGCGCCTGGCGGTGGACGACCGCTTCGAGCGTGACGGCGACGACTCCGGCTCGCGCACGCTGGATGACTGGAACTACAGCGCCGGCCTCAGCTATCGCCTGAGCGAGCATTACCTGGTCTATGCCCGCGTCGCCACCTCGTTCGAAACGCCCACGGTCAACGAACTGGCCAACCCGGCAGGTGGCGGCTTCAACCCGGGCCTGCAACCGGCCAAGGCGCTCAACCGTGAGCTGGGAATCAAAGGCGAATGGAGCGACGTGCGCGCCGAGGCGGTGCTTTACAGCATCGCGCTTGAGGATGAGCTGGTGCCTTACGTCGACGGCGGCCAGACCTTCTACCGCAACGCCGGCAAGTCGCGCCGCGACGGCGTTGAGCTGAGCGCCGACTACCAGGTGCTGGAGCACTGGCGGCTGTCCATGGCCTACAGCTTCAACAACTACCGCTACACCGACTTCAACGGCTTTGACGACAACCGCCTGCCGGGCATCCCGCGTCAGACGTTGTTTAGCGAAGTGGCTTACGAGCGTGATGGCTTTTATGCGCGCGTTAACATGAATGCCTACGGCCCGCAGTACGCCGACAACGCCAACAGCGCGCGGGTGGCCGGGGTCGCTTTGCTCAACTTGCGCCTTGGCAAGCAGTTTGATCTTGGCGGCCAGACCCTGGAGCCGTACCTGGGTGTGGATAACCTCAGTGACCGCCAGTACTACGACAACCTGCGCATCAACGATGGCGCCGGGCGCTACTACGAACCGGGGCCTGGGCGCACGCTGTACGCCGGTGCGCGCCTGAGTTTCTAACCCGGTAGGGGCGGCGGTGCGGCGACCCGACTTGCCCCGCGATTGCGGTCTGCCTGCCGTATCGGATCGCGGGGCAAGCCCGCTCCCACACAGGGAGTAACTGGGCCGGAAAACAAAAAAGGCCCAGGTATTCACCTGAGCCTTGATCGATATGGCGCACTCGGCGGGATTCGAACCCACGACCCCTGCCTTCGGAGGGCAGTACTCTATCCAGCTGAGCTACGAGTGCAACGCGGGCGCCATGATACCCATCTAGGCTGGCGGCGTCCATCGTCGAAATGGCTGTGGTCGATTTCGCACACTCCACGGGCCAAAAGTGACGTTGATCCGAAAAAATTCGCCGCACAGCGCTTTTTGTTCTTTTTTTCGAACACCCTATTGTCCTTTCTCGTCGTTGATCCTAGGATTCGTTTGAGATTTCAAACGCTCTCCTTTTTCTACAATCAATAATTCGCTCCGTGCCTGCACGGTGCAGTTAAGGAAGCCCGACATGCAGCTTAAAGACGCCCAGTTGTTCCGCCAGCAAGCCTTCATCAATGGAGAGTGGCTGGACGCGGACAACGGCCAGACGATCAAGGTCAACAACCCGGCAACGGGCGAGATCATCGGCACTGTGCCGAAGATGGGCGCCGCTGAAACCCGCCGTGCCATCGAGGCCGCCGACAAGGCGCTGCCGGCCTGGCGTGCGCTGACCGCCAAAGAACGTGCTGGCAAGCTGCGTCGCTGGTTCGAGCTGATGATCGAGCACCAGGATGACCTGGCCCGCCTGATGACCACCGAGCAGGGCAAGCCACTGGCCGAAGCCAAGGGCGAAATCGCCTATGCCGCTTCCTTTATCGAGTGGTTCGCCGAAGAAGCCAAGCGCGTGTACGGCGACACCATCCCGGGCCACCAGCCAGACAAGCGCCTGATCGTGATCAAGCAGCCGATCGGCGTGACCGCAGCCATCACCCCGTGGAACTTCCCGGCGGCGATGATCACCCGTAAAGCCGGCCCGGCCCTGGCCGCTGGCTGCACCATGGTGCTCAAGCCTGCTTCGCAAACCCCGTACTCGGCCCTGGCCCTGGTTGAGCTGGCCACCCGTGCCGGTATCCCGGCTGGCGTGCTCAGCGTAGTCACCGGCAGCGCCGGCGACATCGGCAGCGAGCTGACCGGCAACCCGATCGTGCGCAAGCTGTCGTTCACCGGCTCCACCGAGATCGGTCGCCAACTGATGGCCGAATGCGCCAAAGACATCAAGAAGGTTTCCCTGGAACTGGGCGGCAACGCGCCGTTCATCGTGTTCGACGACGCTGACCTGGACAAGGCCGTCGACGGCGCGATCATCTCCAAGTACCGCAACAACGGCCAGACCTGCGTCTGCGCCAACCGTATCTACGTTCAGGACGGCGTCTACGATGCCTTCGCCGAGAAGCTCAAGGCCGCAGTGGCCAAGCTGAAAATCGGCAACGGCCTGGAAGACGGCACCACTACCGGCCCGCTGATCGACGGCAAGGCCGTGGCCAAGGTCCAGGAACACATCGAAGACGCAGTCGCCAAGGGCGCCAAGGTGCTCAGCGGCGGCAAGCTGATCGAAGGCAACTTCTTCGAGCCGACCATTCTGGTCGACGTACCTAAGAACGCCGCCGTGGCCAAGGAAGAAACCTTCGGCCCGCTGGCGCCGCTGTTCCGTTTCAAGGACGAGGCCGAAGTCATCGCCATGTCCAACGACACCGAGTTCGGCCTGGCCTCGTACTTCTATGCCCGTGACATGAGCCGCGTGTTCCGTGTCGCCGAAGCCCTGGAATACGGCATGGTCGGTATCAACACCGGTCTGATCTCCAACGAAGTCGCGCCGTTCGGTGGTATCAAGGCTTCGGGCCTGGGCCGCGAAGGCTCCAAGTACGGCATCGAGGACTACCTGGAAATCAAATACCTGTGCATCAGCGTCTGATCGCAGCGTAAGGCTTTACCTCTGCCAGCGGGGCGCGAGAGCGACGTCTCGCTGGCCTTTTTTACACCGTACATCCAGTGGCCTGGGCCCCTGCAGCAGTCGATCAACGCATGCTGCCTGCAGTTGAATACCGGCCACTCCGACTTGAATCGCGCCACCTTGTGTGTGGCGAATTGAGGACATTATGAGCAAGACCAACGAATCTTTGATGCAACGTCGTGTCGCCGCTGTTCCACGCGGTGTTGGCCAGATCCACCCGATCTTCGCCGAGTCGGCAAAAAACGCCACCGTCACTGACGTCGAAGGCCGCGAGTTCATCGACTTCGCCGGCGGTATCGCGGTACTGAACACCGGTCACGTGCACCCGAAGATCATCGCTGCCGTTGAAGCCCAACTGCACAAGCTGACCCACACCTGCTTCCAGGTACTGGCCTACGAGCCTTACGTCGAGCTGTGCGAAAAGATCAACGCCAAGGTGCCAGGCGACTTCGCCAAGAAAACCCTGCTGGTTACCACCGGTTCCGAAGCCGTTGAGAACGCCATCAAGATCGCCCGTGCCGCCACTGGCCGTGCTGGCGTAATCGCCTTCACCGGCGCCTACCACGGTCGCACCATGATGACCCTGGGCCTGACCGGTAAAGTCGTGCCTTACTCGGCCGGCATGGGCCTGATGCCAGGCGGCATCTTCCGCGCCATCTACCCGAACGAACTGCACGGCGTGAGCATCGACGACTCGATCGCATCCATCGAACGCATCTTCAAGAACGACGCCGAAGCCCGTGACATCGCCGCAATCATCCTCGAGCCAGTTCAGGGCGAAGGTGGTTTCTACGTTGCGCCGAAAGAGTTCATGAAGCGCCTGCGT
Organism: Pseudomonas sp. UC 17F4; assembly: GCF_900101695.1. NCBI lineage: Bacteria > Pseudomonadati > Pseudomonadota > Gammaproteobacteria > Pseudomonadales > Pseudomonadaceae > Pseudomonas > Pseudomonas sp. UC 17F4. The sequence continues at coordinate 529,274 of NZ_FNKV01000001.1, read as the reverse complement.
GCCCTGTGCGACCAGCACGGCATCCTCCTGATCGCCGACGAAGTTCAGACCGGCGCTGGCCGTACCGGTACCTTCTTCGCCATGGAACAGATGGGCGTTGCTCCAGACCTGACCACCTTCGCCAAGTCCATCGCTGGCGGCTTCCCGCTGGCCGGTGTGTGCGGCAAGGCCGAGTACATGGACGCCATCGCTCCAGGCGGCCTGGGCGGCACCTACGCTGGTAGCCCGATCGCTTGCGCCGCGGCCCTGGCCGTGATGGAAGTGTTCGAAGAAGAAAAACTGCTGGACCGCAGCAAGGCCGTTGGCGAGCGCCTGGTCGCCGGCCTGCGCAAGATCCAGGACAAGCACCCGATCATCGGTGACGTGCGTGCCCTGGGTTCGATGATCGCTATTGAAGTGTTCGACAAAGCCGGTTCCCACACCCCTAACGCTGCCGCTGTAGCCTCGGTTGTGGCCAAGGCGCGTGACAAGGGTCTGATCCTGCTGTCGTGCGGCACTTACGGCAACGTCCTGCGTATCCTGGTTCCGCTGACCTCGCCTGATGAGCAACTGGACCAAGGTCTGGCAATCATCGAAGAGTGCTTCGCAGAACTTGCGTAAACTGTGACGCATTAGAAGAAAAACCCGCTTCGGCGGGTTTTTTTTCGCCCAAAGGAAGGCCAGGCGGCTAAGGTTGCCTGTAAGGAGACACCTTGGAAGGTGCACAGGATTGCGTGTAGCGGAATATCGGGAGAGTTGTGTATGAGCGTTGTAGAGCCCGCCCAGGCACCTTGCGTGCTGATTGCCGAAGGCGACCCCTGGGTCCGGGACATGCTGAGCCAGATGCTGCTGAGCGTGCGCTGCGATGCGCGTTTGCAGGTGTGTGCCGATGGCTCGCAGGCGCTGGCAGCGCTGGCCAGCAAGCCGGACCTGATCATCGCCGCGCGCGAGCTGCCCGGCGGCGACGGCCTCGACTTGCTGCGCAACGTACGGGCCAAAGGTCGCCAGCCGGCACTGCCGTTCATTCTCATGAGCAACCGCAGCGATGCCGCCAGTGTCCGCGAGGTGCTGCCGTTCGCACCCACCGCTTACCTGAGCAAGCCGTTGAACATGGATTCGCTGCGTCAGCGCCTGGAAGACCTGCTGCTCAGCGCCGGCGAGGAGGTTGCCTGTCCGGTGCCGCCGTTGCAGCCGGGCTCGACCTTGCCGCGTTTTCTCGAAGGGCGTCGCGCCAATTCCGATGGCGGACCGCTGTTTGCCGACGTGAAACTGGCGATCAAGCGCAGCCTGCAACCCCAGGGCCTGGACCTCAAGGTGCTGGAGGCCGAGATCCGCAATGACCCGCAGGTTACCGCCGTGCTCATTGCCGCCGCCAACAGCGCCGCATTGCATCGCGATGGCGCGGTGCAGAGCCTGATGCAGGCGCTGAACAAGCTGGGCACCACCCAGAGCATGAACTTGATACTGGGGCTTGCGCTCAAGCGCAGCGCCAAACTCAGTGATCCGATCCTGTCGCGTCATGCCGAGCATTTCTGGGAGTTGTCACTGCACACTGCCGAATACGCGCGAACCCTGGCCCGCATGCTCGAGCTCGATCAGGAGCGCTGCTATTGCGCCGGCTTGCTGCATTGCCTGGGCGATCTGGCGCTGTTGCGTTGTTTGCAGGAATGGCAGCAGGCCGGCGGTGAGCTGGATGAAGACTCGGTGGAGCTGTCGCTCAACGAGTTTGGCGCGGCGTTCGGCTCGGCGCTGCGCACCCGCTGGCGCTTGCCGCTGGAGCTGCGTGAGCTGATTGCAGCGATCTACCAGTTGGGCGGCGGCGTGTATTCACGCGATGCGCTGGTGATGAACCTGGCCGGGCAACTGGCGCGCCTGCCGGCGGATCAGGGGCTCGAAGGCCTGGCTGAAAGCAAGACGGCGCGCTTGCTCAAGGTGGGGATGGCGGAGCTGGGCAGGTTGCGCAAGGTTTGAGACTCTGGGGCCGCTGTGCGGCCCAATCGCTGGCAAGGCCAGCGATGCTTTTCAGCCTCTTACAATCTGATTCTTGCCCTGGCGCTTGGCCTGGTACATGGCCGCATCCGCCCGGGCGAACAGGCTGTCCAGCGACTCATCTTCTTCAGTAATCCCGGTCAGCCCCTGGCTCACCGTCACTCCAAATACCTTGTCGTCATGGCTGAAGCTCAAGCGCTGGATCTCGCGCTGCAGGCGTTCGGCAATCTGCTGGGCGATCTCTGGGGTGCAACCCGGAAACACTGCGGCGAATTCTTCACCGCCAATGCGCCCGAACTGATCACCACGGCGCAACACCGCCTTGCCGGTGTCGGCGATGCGCTGCAGCACATAGTCGCCTTCCTGATGGCCGTAGGTGTCGTTGATCTGCTTGAAGTCATCGATGTCGAGCAGCAGGAACGCCAACGGCGTCTGCTCCAGTCGCGCGGTTTCGAAAGCGTGCTGGGCGCACTCGAAAAAGTGCCGGCGGTTGCTGCTCTGGGTCAGGACGTCGGTGGTGGCCAGGCGCTGCAGCTCGCCTTCGAGCTGCTTCTTTTCGGTGATGTCCTCGGCCATGCCAACGATGATCACCCGCTGGCTGGGGTCGGCTTGCTGGTTGATGAAGCATTTGTCGCTGATCCAGCGCACCTGGCCGTCGGCGGCGATGATGCGGTATTCGCGGTCTTCCACTGCGCCTTTGACCAGCACTTCGGCCAGGCTGCGTTCGGCGTAGTCGAGGTCGTCGGGGTAGATGCTGTCGCGCCATTCATTGAAGTCGGCCAGCAGCAGGCCGGCCGGGCGGCCAAAAATGCGTTCGTAGGCGGGGCTGACGTAAAGCACCTGGCGGCTTTCCCAGTCGAAGGCCCAGAGCACGGCGTTAACGCTGTCGAGCAACGAGCTGAACAGCTGTTCGCGCTCGCTCAGGCGCGCGACTTCGCCTTGGGCGTGCATCAGGGCCAGCAGGGTCTGGGCGGCTTCAGGTGGCGGATTGCAGGCCAGGGTTGTTGGTTTGTTCTTGACCATTTGCGCGGAAATTCTCACGACGGGGGCGTGCGGCCACGACCCGGCCCGCCACGCGGGCGATATGCCTGTCAGAGTGAGATTAGGCGGCTAAGTTCCGGTCGGCGCGCCGCGGGACGGGCGCGCCGATCAACGGCATCAGACCAGGGCAGGGCGCAGCGAGTAGGTCTTGAGCTGGGCGGCGAAGTCGCGCAGCGACTGGATACCGCTGGCTTCGGCCTCGTGCACCCAGTCTTTCATGGCCGCGAGCATGTCGTGGCCGTTGGCGCTGGTACGTACCCAGATTTGCTGCAGGGCCAGGCGTTTTTCGTAGATGGTCTTGAGTGCCTGGCTGTGCTCGAGCATGGTCTGGATGCGCAGGTGATGACGGTCTTCCAGCAGGCTGGTCTCCCGCGACAGCAAGCGCTTGGCACGGCGGAACTGGTGGCGCACCGAGTCGTCGACGCGGGCCAGCTCCTGCTTGACCAGCGGCGCGATCACCAGCTTGCGGTACTGGGCCATGATCTGGAAGCGGTTGTTGAGGATCGCCATGGCGGTGTCCATGTCCAGCTGGCCCTTGCCTTCGACCCGGTGGGCGATGGGCGCGACGCGTTGCACCTTGGCCAGGCGCAGCCAGCAGAACAGCTTGATCCAGGCCCAGCCCATGTCGAACTCCCAACGCTTGACCGAGAGCTTGGCCGAGTTGGGGTAGGTGTGGTGGTTGTTGTGCAGTTCTTCACCACCAATGATGATGCCCCAGGGCACCAGGTTGGTGGCGGCGTCGCGGCATTCGAAGTTGCGATAGCCGACCGCATGGCCCAGGCCGTTGACCACGCCGGCAGCCCAGAACGGAATCCACATCATCTGCACCGCCCAGATGGTGATGCCGGCGGTGCCGAACAGCAGCAGGTCGATCAACGCCATGAGGGCGATGCCACCGAGCTTGTAGCGGCTGTAGAGGTTGCGTTCGATCCAGTCTTCCGGGCAGTTCTTGCCGTAGATACGCAAGGTTTCCGGGTTCTGTGCCTCTTCGCGGTACAGCTCGGCGCCCTTGCGCAGGACCGTGGACAGGCCTTTGATCACTGGGCTGTGCGGGTCATCGACGGTTTCGCATTTGGCGTGGTGCTTGCGGTGGATGGCAGTCCACTCGCGGGTGTTCTGCGCCGTGGTCAGCCACAGCCAGAAACGGAAAAAGTGCTTGAGCCCGGCATTGAGTTCCAGCGAGCGGTGGGCAGAGTAACGGTGCAGGTAAACGGTGACACTGACGATGGTCACATGCGTCATTACCAGGGTAACTGCCAGCAATTGCCACACTGACAAGTTGAGCAAACCTTCGTACCACATAGGCTAAATGGCCCTCAAAAACATAGGGAACAGCGGGAAACATTATCCCTGCGCCAGCAAATAAAACCAGTCGGCCTTTTAGATAGGAGGTCACCGGATGTTTCTACCCTATAATCCCCCACAAATTTTTGTGGGTTTGCCCGGGACCTTATGTCTGCTTCCATTCGAGACGCCATGCGCATGGCGGCGCTCTACCTCGTGCTGTCGGTACTGTGGCTGGCTCTGTCTGATCAATTATTGAACAGTCTTTTCGATGCTCCCGAGCAAATCGCCCGCTGGCAGCTGATCAGCGCGCACTTCTGGGTGCTGTGCAGCGCCTTGCTGATTTTTGTCTCGCGCGCCCGTTTGCTCAACTTCATTGGCGTCGGCGTGCGCTTGCGCCGCGAGGACCGCGAGCGCCTGCGCATGGCGGCGGCGGTGTTCGACAGCACCCTTGAAGGGGTATTGGTCACCGACCGCGATGGCCTGATCGTGCACGTCAACCGGGCGTTCATGCAGATCACCGGCTACGACAAGGACGAAGTGCTCGGCCAGCGCCCGAGCAAGTTCAAGTCCGGCCGCCACGGTGCAGCGTTCTACCAGCAGATCTACGCCACCCTGGCCGAAAAGGGTGAGTGGAGCGGCGAGATCTGGAACCGGCGCAAAAGCGGCGAGGTGTATCCGCAATGGCAGACCATCTGCGCCATCAGCGATGACAGCGGCGAGTTGAGCCATTACGTTGCGGTATTCAGCGACATCAGCGCGATCAAGCATTCCGAGCGCGAGCTGGCCTATCTTGCCCATCACGATCCGCTCACCGACCTGCCCAACCGCCTGCTGTTCAACGACCGCACCCAGCAGGCCCTGGCCGCAGCGCAGAGCAACAAGCGCGGTTGCGCCTTGCTGCTGCTCGACCTCGATCATTTCCAGAGCATCAACGACAGCCTCGGTCACAACATCGGCGACCAGTTGCTCAAGGTGGTCGGCGAGCGCTTGAAGGCGCTGCTGGGCAACGGCGTGACCCTGGCGCGCCTGGGCGGTGACGAGTTCGCCGTGCTGGCCGAGAACTGCCCGCAGGTCGGCCAGGCCGCGGCCTTGGCCCAGAGCATCATCGACGGCATGAGGGCGCCGTTCGAAGTCGACCGCCAGCGCCTGTTCATCAGCGTCAGCATCGGCATCAGCCTGTTCCCCAGCGACGCCCTGAGCGCCGAGCAATTGCTGCGCAATGCCGACTCGGCGCTGTTCAAGGCCAAGACCTGCGGGCGCGCCGGTTATGCGCTGTACACCGAGGAGCTGACCGCCCATGCCCAGCAGCGGGTCGAAACCGCTGGTGAGCTGCGCCGCGCCCTGGAGCAGGAAGAGCTGCGGGTCTATTACCAGCCGGTGCACGACCTGTTCAGCAGCAAGATGATTGGCGTCGAGGCCCTGGTGCGCTGGCAGCATCCGCAGCGCGGGCTGGTGCCGCCCGGGGAGTTTATCCCGATTGCCGAACGCACCGGGCTGATTGCCGATATCGACACCTGGGTGCTGCGCCAGGCCTGCCTGCAGATGGTTAAGTGGCAGGCCGAGGGGCGGGCGCTGGAGTTTGTCGCGGTGAATATATCCAGCCGTCTGTTTGGCCATCGCGACCTCTATCAGCAGGTCGCGCAGGTGCTGCACGACACTGCGCTGGACCCCGCCCTGTTGGAGCTGGAAGTGACCGAAAGCGCGGTGATGGAAGACCCCGAGGTGGCGCTCGAGCAACTGCATCGCTTGCGTGAACTGGGCTTGCGCCTGGCCATCGATGACTTTGGCACCGGTTATTCGTCGCTGCTGCGGCTCAAGCGCCTGCCGGTGCAGAAGCTCAAGATCGACCAGGGCTTTGTCGCCGGCTTGCCTTGTGATGAAGACGATGTGGCGATCGTCCGGGTGATCATTGCTCTGGCTCGGAGCATGGGCATGCTGGTGCATGCCGAGGGTATCGAGCAGGCCGAGCAGGCGCGCTTTCTGCTGGAGCAGCAATGCCAGCTGGGCCAGGGCTACTGGTTTGGCCGGCCGGTGCCGGCGCAGCAATTGCGCTGGGCTTGAGGGCCCTATCGCGGGGCAAGCCCGCTCCTACAAGTGCAGGTGCGGCGGGGCGGCGATCCGACTTGTCCCGCGAAACTCTATTTCAGTTATATAAAAATTCTTAAATAGTATTTTTAAGAATATTCGCGCCCCCCTAAGATTGCCCTCAAGCCAGGCGCAGTCGCTCCCCTTCACGCACTGCACGGCACCCATATCACAGGAGCACGAGCATGAGCGCATCTCTGCGTAGCGTTGACGGTCAGGACGAAGCCACCATTCTGCGCGAAATCCAGAGCGCCCTGCGCGACCTGCGGTTTGGCGCGGTGGAAATCACCGTGCACAACGCCCAGGTCGTCCAGATCGAACGCAAGGAAAAGTTCCGCCTGCAGAACCCCGGCAACAAGCCCAGCTGATTATCGCGCCACCTAATTAGAAAAATACGCCAATCGGGAGCTTCACCATGTCCATCCGCCGTTATGCCCTGGCTGCACTCGCCAGCGCCGTTTTTGCCGGTTCCGCAATCGCCAAGGACTACGAACTGCTGAACGTGTCCTATGATCCGACCCGCGAGTTGTATCAGCAGTACAACGCCGAGTTCATCAAGCACTGGCAGCAGGCTCACCCGGACGACAAGGTGAAGATCCAGCAGTCCCACGGGGGTTCGGGCAAGCAGGCCCGCGCGGTGATCGACGGCCTGCGTGCCGACGTGGTGACCCTGGCCCTGGCCGGCGACATCGACGAAGTGGCCAAGCTCGGCAAGACCCTGCCGGACAACTGGCAGACCCGCCTGCCGGACGCCAGCACCCCGTACACCTCGACCATCGTCTTCCTGGTGCGCAAGGGCAACCCGAAAGGCATCAAGGACTGGGGCGACCTGATCAAGAAGGACGTCTCGGTCATTACCCCGAACCCGAAAACCTCCGGCGGCGCCCGCTGGAACTTCCTCGCCGCCTGGGCCTACGGCCTGAAAGCCGGTGGCAGCGAAGCCAAGGCCCAGGAGTACGTGAAAGAGCTGTTCAAGCACGTACCGGTCCTGGACACCGGCGCCCGTGGCTCGACCATCACCTTCGTCAACAACGGTCAGGGTGACGTGTTGCTGGCCTGGGAAAACGAAGCCTTCCTGGCCCTCAAGGAAGACGGTGGCGCCGACAAGTTCGACATCGTCGTGCCGTCGCTGTCGATCCTTGCCGAGCCGCCAGTGGCGGTGGTCGACAAGAACGCGCAGAAAAAGGGCAACGAGCAGATCGCCGAGGCGTACCTCAAGCACCTGTACAGCCCGGCCGGGCAGAAGATCGCGGCCGAGAACTTCTACCGTCCGCGTGATCCGAAAGTCGCCGCCGAATACGCCAAGCAGTTCCCTAAACTGGACCTGGTGACTATCGACAAAGACTTCGGTGGCTGGAAAACTGCCCAACCCAAGTTCTTCAACGATGGTGGCGTGTTCGACCAGATCTACACGGCGCAGTGATGCCCGGCAGGATAATCGCCGTTCAGTAGCCAGCATGGGCCCGGGATTCGTCCCGGGCTTCGTGCGTTCAACCAGGGACCTTTATGTCACGTCGTATTTCCCCCGTCATACCCGGCTTCGGGCTGACGCTGGGCTACACCTTGGTGTACCTCAGCCTGATTGTGCTGATACCGCTGGCCGCCATGTTCATACATGCCGCCCAGCTCACCTGGGAGCAGTTCTGGGCCATCGTCAGTGCCCCGCGGGTGCTTGCGGCGCTGAAGCTGAGCTTCGGCACTGCCCTCTACGCTGCCATCATCAACGGCATCATCGGCACCCTGCTGGCCTGGGTGCTGGTGCGCTACACCTTTCCCGGGCGCAAGATCATCGATGCGATGATCGACCTGCCGTTCGCCCTGCCTACTGCGGTTGCCGGCATTGCCCTGACCGCGCTGTACGCACCAGCCGGCCTGGTCGGCCAGTTCGCCACCGACCTCGGTTTCAAGATCGCCTACACCCCCTTGGGCATCACCCTGGCGCTGACTTTCGTGACCCTGCCGTTCGTGGTGCGCACGGTGCAGCCGGTGCTGGCCGACATTCCCCGTGAAGTCGAAGAGGCCGCCGCCTGCCTGGGCGCCAAGCCGCTGCAGGTGTTCCGCTACGTGCTGGCGCCGGCGTTGTTGCCGGCCTGGCTGACCGGTTTTGCCCTGGCCTTTGCCCGTGGCGTTGGCGAGTACGGTTCGGTGATTTTCATTGCCGGCAACATGCCGATGAAGACCGAAATCCTGCCGCTGCTGATCATGGTCAAGCTCGACCAGTACGACTACACCGGCGCCACCGCCATCGGCGTGTTGATGCTGGTGGTTTCCTTCATCCTGTTGCTGCTGATCAACTTGCTGCAGCGGCGCATCGAAACCCCTTGAAGGAGGCCACGTCCATGTCTGCGACTTCTATTGGCGCGGCCGCTTCGGCCAATGCTGCCCGCCGTGGCAGCGCCACTTCACGGCGTATCCTGATCAGCCTTGGCTGGTTGATCTTCGCCCTGTTCCTGCTGCTGCCGCTGGTGATCGTGGTGTCCCAGGGCCTGAAAATGGGCCTGGGCACGTTCTTCGAGGCGATCTTCGAGCCCGACGCCCTGTCGGCGTTGAAGCTGACCCTGATCGCCGTGGCCATCTCGGTGCCGCTGAACCTGGTGTTCGGGGTCAGCGCTGCCTGGTGTGTGAGCAAATACAACTTCCGTGGCAAGAGCATCCTGGTCACGCTGATCGACCTGCCATTCTCGGTGTCGCCGGTGATCGCGGGCCTGGTCTATGTGTTGATGTTCGGCGCCCAGGGCCTGTTCGGGCCGTGGTTGCAGGATCACGACATCCAGATCGTCTTCGCCTTGCCGGGTATCGTTCTGGCGACCATCTTCGTCACCGTGCCGTTCGTGGCCCGTGAACTGATCCCGCTGATGCAGGAGCAGGGCACCCAGGAAGAGGAGGCCGCGCGCCTGCTCGGCGCCAACGGCTGGCAGATGTTCTGGCACGTGACCCTGCCCAACATCAAATGGGGCCTGATCTACGGCGTGGTGCTGTGTACCGCGCGGGCGATGGGCGAGTTCGGTGCGGTGTCGGTGGTGTCCGGGCACATTCGCGGGGTCACCAACACCTTGCCGCTGCACGTCGAGATTCTCTACAACGAATACAACCACGTTGCGGCCTTCAGCGTCGCCAGCCTGTTGCTGATCCTGGCGCTCTTCATCCTGCTGCTCAAGCAGTGGAGCGAGTCCCGTATTAACCGTCTGCGCCATAACGCGGCGGAGGAATAATTCATGTCGATCGAAGTTCGTAACGTCAGCAAGCGCTTCAACGCTTTCCAGGCTCTGGACAGCATCAACCTGGATATCCACAGCGGCGAGCTGGTGGCTTTGCTCGGCCCGTCCGGCTGCGGCAAGACCACCCTGCTGCGGATCATCGCCGGGCTGGAAACCCCCGACCAGGGCAGCATCGTCTTCCACGGCGAAGATGTCTCGGGCCACGATGTGCGTGATCGCAACGTCGGTTTCGTGTTCCAGCACTACGCGCTGTTTCGCCACATGAGCGTGTTCGACAACGTCGCCTTCGGCCTGCGCATGAAGCCCAAGGGCGAGCGCCCGAACGAAAGCAAGATTGCCGAGAAGGTCCACGAGCTTCTGAACATGGTCCAGCTCGACTGGCTCAGCGACCGTTACCCCGAGCAACTGTCGGGCGGCCAGCGCCAGCGTATCGCCCTGGCCCGCGCCCTGGCGGTGGAGCCCAAGGTACTGCTGCTCGACGAGCCGTTCGGTGCCCTGGATGCCAAGGTACGCAAAGAGCTGCGTCGCTGGCTGGCGCGCCTGCACGAAGACATCAACCTGACCTCGGTGTTCGTTACCCACGACCAGGAAGAGGCCATGGAAGTCGCCGACCGTATCGTGGTGATGAACAAGGGCGTGATCGAGCAGATCGGCTCGCCGGGCGAGGTCTACGAGAACCCGGCCAGCGACTTCGTTTATCACTTCCTTGGCGATTCCAACCGCCTGCACCTGAGCGAAGGCCAGCACGTGATGTTCCGCCCGCATGAAGTGTCGCTGTCGCGTCACGAGATCGAAGGCCATCACGCGGCGCAGGTGCGCGACATCCGTCCGCTGGGGGCGACGACCCGGGTGACCTTGAAGGTCGAAGGGCAGAGCGAGCTGATCGAGGCCGAGGTGGTCAAGGACCATGACAGCCTGAGCGGTCTGGCGCGTGGCGAGACCTTGTTCTTCAAGCCCAAGGTCTGGCAGAAAGTGGCCAATATCTGAGGGCCTCATCGCGGGTCAAGCCCGCTCCCACAGGTACTGCATACACTGAACCCTGTGGGAGCTGGCTTGCCAGCGATGGGCTGCAAAGCAGCCCCTACCACACCCCGATCTTCACCACGCTGTCCTCGCGCGGTTCGCCATAGCGAAACCATTGCCCACGCCGCTCGATCTCGGCATGGCTGATGGTGGTCCGCCGCTTCAAGCTCCTGAGCCATTCGAACAGATAACCCTGGTGGGCCTCGCGCACGCTGGCATAGGCCGGGTCCGCACCCAGGTCGTGCAGCTCTTGCGGGTCGTTGAGCAGGTCGAATAGCTGTGCGCGAAAGCCGTCATAGGCCAGGTACTTCCAGCGCTCGCTGCGCACCATGGTCATCCGGCAACGGTCGATCGGCTGGCCCAGGCGCTCGCGGGCCGGGGCCTGGAAGGCGTAGTCGTATTCGGCAATGGCGTAGCTGCGCCAGGCGCTGGCGGTGCCATGCAACAGCGGAATCAGCGAACGCCCCTCCAGCCGATGCTCGGCACTCGGCAACCCCAGCGCGTCGAGGAAGGTCGGCAGCGCATCGATGGTCTCAACCAATCGCTCATCCACCGTGCCGCGGCTGACATCCGCCGCCGCCCGTGGATCACGCACAATCAGCGGTACGCCCACCGCAGGCTCTAGCAAAAACTCCTTTTCGCCCAGGCCATGGTCGCCGAGAAAATCACCGTGATCACTGGTGAACACGATCAGGGTGTCGTCCCAGCGGCCATTGCTTTGCAGCACATCGAACAGGCGCCCGAGCTGGTCGTCGATCTGTTTGATCAGGCCCATGTAGGTGGGGATCACTTTCAGGCGCACTTCTTCGCGAGAGAAGTTGAGGCTTTCCTGGTGCTGGCGGAACGCGACATACACCGGATGGTCGTTGCCTGGCTGAACAGCTATCGGCGCCTGCACCTGGCTGGCGTTGTACAGCGCGTGGTAAGGCGCCGGGGCGATGTAGGGCCAGTGCGGCTTGATGTACGACAGGTGCAGGCACCAGGGCTGCTCGCCCTGGGCCTGGATGAAGTCGATGGCGCGGTCGGTGCTGTAGACCGTCTCGGAGTGCTGCTCGGGCAGGCGTGTGGGCAGGTCGGCGTTGCGCATGTGCCAGCCGCTGAGAATTTCACCGTTTTCGCCTGCGGCGGCATTGGCCCAGCTGTGCCAGGGGTTGTCGCCGGTAAAGCCGTGGTCGCGCAGGTAGCGGGTGTAGGGCGCGCTTTCGCGCTTGTCGGCGAACAGCGGGTCGTCGGGGAAGATGCCATCGTGGCGGGCAACCGGTTCGAACCCCACCTCGTTGAGCTGCTCGGCCATCAGCGGGTCGATGGCCAGCTGTTGCAAGGCGTCCTGGTTCGGCGTGGCGTGGGTCTTGCCCACCAGCGCGGTGCGGATGCCGGCAGGGCGCAGGTAGTCACCGAGGGTCAGTTCATCCAGCGGCAGCGGCACGCCGTTCCAGGCCACCTGGTGGCTGCTGACATAACGCCCGGTGTAGGCCGACATCCGCGACGGGCCGCAGATGGTGCCCTGGGTGTAGGCGCGGCTGAAGCGCACCCCGGCGGCGGCCAGGCGGTCGATGTTCGGCGTGTGCAGATGGCGGTGGCCATAGCACGAGAGGTAATCGCGACGCAGTTGGTCGCACATGATGTACAGCACGTTGCGCACGGCAGTGGGGTGGGGCATGGCAGTCACCTGGGCAGATTTCAGCTGACTGTTTTCGCCGCCCGGGGCGCGCATCACAAGCGCATTTGCCGAATGCAGTCGATGCGTTTTGCGCAATGGCTCAGATCGCCAGTTGCTCCAGGTTGCAGGCGTCGAGGGCGCGGTCGGCCTGATCAGTGAGGATGATCTGTTCGATCATCGCCTCGGCCAGCGGCGACAGGCGCAGGCGCGCCTGGCTGACGATGCCGTAGCGGGTGTAGAGCTCTTCGCAGTCGTCACTCAGACCGTCGATGCTCAGCCGCACCAGTTTGCCGTTGGCGTTGTGCAGGGCGTCGCTGTAGGCGCCGCAGATGCCGATGGCATCGGAACTGAGCACCACCCCAAGCAGGCTGTAGCTGTTCTCGCACTCGACGTTGGCGACGAAATCCGGGCGGCCGCTGAGGTCGGCGATCACCTTGCGCAGGTTGGGTGGGCGCAGGGTGACGGCCAAGGGGTAGTGCAACAGTTGCTCGGCGCTGACGCTCGATAGCGCCGCCAGCGGGTGCCCGGCGCGGCAGCAAAAATGCCAGCGTCGAGGCCGCAGGCGCAGGGTCTGGTATTGCGGGTCGGCCTCGAAGCTGCGGGTGTCGGCGACGAAAAATTCGAACTCCTCGGCCAGCAGGCGCTTGTTCAGGCTCTGCCAGTCATCGACCTGAAACTGCACCCGCGCCTTGGGGTAGCGGCCGATGAAGCCGCCAATCGCCCGTGGTACCAGGCCCGCAGCGGGCGCCGGGCCGCAGCCGAAGCGCAGTTCGCCGGCTTCCAGGCCATTGAACTGGCTGATCTCGTTGCTCAACTGGCGCGCGCCGCTGATCAGCCGGCGCGCGTGTTCGAGCACCACCAGGCCCTGCTTGGTCGGTGGCAGTTCTTTGTGTGAGCGGTCCACCAACTGGCAGCCGGCGCTGTGCTCCAGGGCCTGGATGCTGCGGCTGAAGGCCGATTGCGAGAGGTTCACCGCGGTCGCCGCGGCGACGAAGCTGCGGTGCTCGGCAAGGGCAATCAGGTGGCGGAGTTGGCGCAGGTCTATATGCATTTTTCACATAAAAAGTATCGGGCAAATGCATTTGCTCTGCCTCTGGTGCACTCCTTATAAAGGCAATCTCTTATGCAGTAAATGTATGTCGAATCATAAATAAATAACTTAAAGGAATATAAATTCCTTTGCCAGGAGCCGCCCATGAGCCCGACCCTTCGCGCTGCACCCTTGTCTTCACGGCGGCTCCAGCGCCTGCCCCTGGCCTTGCTGCTGGCTGGCAGCGCGCACTGGTTGCCGGCTCAGGCCGCCGACTCGGCAAAGCCTGAGGTCAAGGCCAGCGACAGCCAGCTCAAGACCGTCACCGTCACCGCCCGGCGCCGCGAAGAGAGCGCCCAGGACGTGCCGACGCCGATCAGCGTGCTTGACGGCCAGGCCCTGGAAAGCCAGCGGGTGTATCGCATTCAGGACCTGCAGCAGCTGGTGCCCAGCGTCAACGTCGCCTATATGCACGCGCGCCAGTCCAGCGTGTCGATTCGCGGCCTGGGCAACAACCCGGCCAGCGACGGCCTGGAAGGCAGCGTCGGCCTGTACCTGGACAACGTCTACCTCGGCCGCCCGGGCATGGCCGTGTTCGACCTCATGGACATCGAGCAACTGGAAGTGCTGCGCGGCCCGCAGGGCACGCTGTTTGGCAAGAACACCACCGCCGGGGTGATCAACATCAGCACCCGTGCGCCGAGCTTCACCCCCGAGCGCAGCATCGAAACCTCGGTGGGCGAGGATGGCTACTTGCAGACCAAGGGCACCTTGTCCGGGCCCTTGAGCGAGACCCTGGCCGGGCGCATTTCGGCCTACCGAACGCGCAACGATGGCGACATCAAGAACGAATTCGACGGCCATACCCTCAACGGCGGTTCGCGCCAGGGCTTTCGCGGCCAGCTGCTGTACAAGCCCAACGAGCAGTTCAACCTGCGCTGGATCGGCGACTACAACGAAGAAGATTCCAGCGCCGGCACTCGCCTGCTGTACAGCACCGGGCCGACCATCAATGGCGTCAACCGCTATGAAGCGCGGGCCCAGGCGGCCGGGGCGACGCTGGTCGATGGCAGCAAGCGCAAGGTCAACCTCGATGACGATCAGCAGGTCACGGTGTTCCAGGGCGGGACTTCCCTGGAAGCCAACTGGACCCTGGACAACGACTTCACCCTGACCTCGGTAAGCGCCTACCGCTGGTGGGACTTCACCCCGCGCAACGATGATGGCCTGAACGTGCCGGCGGCCTACAACGCCGGGGTGTCGGTGCGTGATAAACAGTACTCGCAGGAATTTCGCCTGGCCTCGCCAACCGGCGGCTTCTTCGACTATGTACTGGGTGCCTATTACTTCGGCTCCGACCTGGACAACAAATCCTTCGTCCATTACGGGCCCCAGGCGGATATCTGGAACGGTACGCCAGCCGGGGCTCTGGCCAATGTCAGCAGCGTCGGCAAGGGCCATATCAAGACTGACAGCTTTGCCCTGTTCGCCCAGGGCACCTGGCACCTGACCGAGCGCCTGGATTTCACCGCCGGGGTACGCGGCACCTATGAGGAGAAAAGCGCCTGCGTCGATCGCGCCGCGGCCGTCGGTGGTGCGGCGGTTGCAGGCGCTGCGGCAACTGCGCGCCAGGGTCGGGTGGGTGCCTATGAATCGGGCGACCTCAACCAGTACAGCACCAGCCCTTCGGGCTTGCTCAACCTGAGTTATCGCTTCAGCGATGACCTGCTTGGCTACGCCACCTTGTCCCACGGCGAGAAGTCTGGTGGCGTCAACCTGGCGGTCGGTACCGCCCCGGTTGCCGGCGCCGATTCGCTGCTGATCGGCACCGAGCGCGCCAACAACGCCGAACTGGGCTTGAAGAGCACCCTCTGGGACCGTCGCCTGCAGCTCAACGCCAACCTGTTCTGGACCGAGGTGCACGGCTACCAGACCAACGCCTACGACGACGCCAACCGCGTGCAGTACCTGACCAATGCCGGCTCCGTGCGCTCACGTGGGGTCGAGCTGGAAAGCACGCTGATTCCGGTGCGTGGCCTGACCCTGAACATCAACGGCTCCTACAACGACGTACGGTATCTGTCTTACAAGGATGCCCCGTGCGCGCCGGAAGTCGCCCTGCAACCGGGGGCGCCGGCGGCCTGCGACCTCAGTGGCCACCAGGTAGTCGGCGCGTCGAAATGGATCGCCAACGCCAACGGCCAGTACCAGTGGGATCTGGACAACGGCCTGCAACCTTACGTCACCGCCAGTTACGCGTTCCGCTCCAATGCGGTGGGCACGGTCGAGGACTCGGACTTCGCGCAGATCCCCAGCTACGCCGTGGTCAACCTCTCCACCGGCTTGCGTGGCGACCTTGGCCTGGGCCAGTGGGATGTCTCGCTGTGGCTGAAGAACGCTTTCGACAAAACCTACTACACCACCCTCTGGAGCGCGGCCAACGGCGGTTATGAAGGCTTGCTCGGCACCCCGCGGACTTTGGGTGTGACCGGCCGCTACGACTTCTGAAACGGTGTTTTTCGATGCCTTTGGCGAATATTTTTCATGCCCTGCAGGCATGGCGTTTCAGGGCGTTGGCGCCAGCCCTTGAAGGGCGCGGCTTAGAGCGGTTCGACCCATTTGTATATGTATTTTGGTTCTATCCATAACTTTAAAAATTACTTTAAGACATAAGTAACAGAAGTTGATGATCCACCCCAGCGAAGGCAATTGACCTGCCTTCGACGAAACGCACTCACGTCCCAGGAGTTGATCAATGGGTAATGTCCAGACCGCCGCCAGTGCTCACGATGTGCTTTGGCGCCAGTCGCCGAGCGGCGAGCTGGTCGACCTCGGTCGCCCGCTGCGGTTGCCGCTGGCGCAGTTGCGTCTGCAAAGCACGCCGAAAAGCGCGCTGAGCCGTCGGGAGAAGATTCTGCTCGGGGTGTTTGCCCTGGCCTTGCACGGTGCGCTGGCGTACTGGGTGAGCCAGGCGCCGACCCCGGTGTTGCCGGTGGTGCCGCCGGAAATCCCGCCGATGACCATCGAGTTTTCCCAGCCAGCGCCGCCGGCCGTCGAGCCGCCTCCGCCACCGCCACCGGCAGTGGTCGAGCCGCCGCCACCGGTGGTTGATGAGCTGGCCGCCAAGCCTGCGCCCAAGCCGGTACCCAAGCCCAAGCCTAAACCTGTGCCTAAACCGGTACCCAAGCCTGCGCCCAAGGCGGTCGAGCAACCGCCCGTACCGCCACAACCGGCAGCACCACCAGCGCCCCCGGCTCCGCCGGCACCAGCGCCGGTGACCCCGGCGTCGGCCAACGCCGCGTACCTGAAGAACCCGGCGCCGGAGTACCCGTCGCTGGCCCAGCGTCGCGGCTGGGAAGGCACGGTGTTGTTGCGGGTGCGGGTACTGGCCAGCGGCAAGCCGGGTGATATCCAGATTCAGAAAAGCAGTGGCCGCCAGCAACTCGACGACGCCGCCCTGGCTGCGGTCAAGCGTTGGAGCTTCGTCCCGGCCAAGCAGGGCGACGTGGCCCAGGACGGCTGGGTCAGCGTACCCATCGACTTCAAGATCCGCTAATTCGCGCTAACAGAAGAGAGTATTGATCATGACTGTATTGGCATCCCCCCTCGAATCCATCGAAAGCGCGGTGATCTGGCTGCTGGTGGGCTTCTCCGTCGTCACCTGGGGCCTGGCCCTGGTCAAGGGCGTGCAGTTCGTGCGCCTGAAGAACCAGGACAAACGCTTTCACAAACAATTCTGGGCGGCTTCAAGCCTGGATTCCGCTGCCGAGCTCAGCCATGCGCAACCCGGTGCCGCAGCCCGGGTCGCCCAGGCCGGTTACGCCGCTATCGCGGTCGGCGAGCCAGGCCAGCAAGCCAGCGACCTGAGCCAGGCGATCAACCATCAGGACCGCCTCGAACGTGCCCTTCGCCAGCAGATCGTGCGTGAGCGTCGCTCGCTGGAAACCGGCCTGGCGGTAGTCGCCAGTATCGGCAGCACCTCGCCCTTCATCGGCCTGTTCGGCACCGTCTGGGGCATCATGGAAGCGCTCAAGGGCATCAGCGCCGCAGGTTCGGCGAGCCTGGAAACCGTGGCCGGGCCGATCGGTGCGGCGCTGGTCGCCACCGGTGTCGGTATTGCCGTCGCGGTGCCGGCGGTACTGGTCTACAACTACTTCTTGCGCCGCCTGAAGCTGACCGCCGCCGACCTCGATGACTTTGCCCACGACTTCTACAGCCTGGCGCAGAAGAGCGCGTTCCGGGTACTGGTGCACCCGACTGCCTACAAGGCCGCCGCTGGCCAGCACACCCAGAAAGTGAAGGAGGCATCCTGATATGGCCTTCTCGACCCAGGACAGTGACGAAGTACTCAGCGAGATCAACGTGACGCCGCTGGTGGACGTGATGCTGGTGCTGCTGGTGGTGTTCATCGTTACCGCGCCACTGCTGACCAACGCCATCCCGATCAACTTGCCCAAGACCGAGGCCGTGGCTCCGGTGGAACAGAAGGATCCGCTGGTGGTGAGCATCGACGGCGGCGGCAAGCTGTTTATCAACAAGGACGAGATCCAGCCGGATCTGCTGGAAACCAACCTGCAGGCGGCCAAGGCCAAAGACCCGGAACTGCGCGTACAGCTGCAGGCCGACGATGGCGTTAATTATGGGGAGGTGGCGCGCGCCATGGCCTCGATCGAACGTGCCGGTATCACCAAGTTGTCGGTGATCACCGCCCGCTGAGCAACATCTCTCAGGCAATGCTTCAGGGACCGGTCCTTCGGCAGGGGGTGGTCCCTTTTTTTATGAAAAATTTATATTTTGGTTATTAATAAATAGCTTCTTATTCCTTTACGAATATAACCACCCCCCTATACTGGGCCTCATGCACGCAAACGCAGCAG
The DNA here is from genome assembly GCF_900101695.1 of Pseudomonas sp. UC 17F4. NCBI lineage: Bacteria > Pseudomonadati > Pseudomonadota > Gammaproteobacteria > Pseudomonadales > Pseudomonadaceae > Pseudomonas > Pseudomonas sp. UC 17F4. The sequence continues at coordinate 511,085 of NZ_FNKV01000001.1, read as the reverse complement.
GAGGCGTCCCATGCGCAACGAGTCGATCCGTTACCTGATTGTGCCGGGCTGGCAAGGTTCGCCAGACGAGCATTGGCAAACCCACTGGCAGCAGGTGCTGCCCAACAGCGCCCGGGTCGAGCAGGCCGACTGGTTGAACCCGCAGCGCCAGGACTGGGTCGCAACTCTCGAGCAGGCGGTGGCCGCCGATGAGTCGCCGGTGATCCTGATCGCCCACAGCCTGGGTTGCATCACCGTTGCCCATTGGGCCGCGCAAGCCAGCGCTACCCTGTTGCGCCGGGTACGCGGTGCCTTGCTGGTGGCGCCGGCTGACGTCGAGCGGCCGACCTGTGCGCCGGCACTGCGCAACTTTGCACCGATTCCACAGCTGCTGCTGCCGTTCCCAAGCCAGGTGGTCAGCTCCGACAACGACCCGGCTGTCAGTGCCCCGCGGGCCATGCAGCTGGCCCGTGCCTGGGGCGCCGAAACGGGCTTCCTCGCAGGTGCCGGGCATATCAACGTCAAGTCCGGGCACCGTCGCTGGGAGCAGGGCTTCGCTTACCTGTACCGCCTGCAGAACCGTCTGGAACAGCACGCTCTACGCCGCGCCTGAGCTTCAGGCGCTGACCATTTGCCTTGATTCGAACGCCCGGCCGGAAAGCGCCAAGGGCGGGAGTTTGCCATGAGTAATCACGACACCTTCGGCCAGCCTTTGTTGACGTTTCCCGAGCTGGACAAGAGCCCGCTGAGCATCCGCGCCAAGGCGCTGGTATTCGTCGATCCGCGGTCGCGGCAATTGCGCGAAGAGCTCGAGCTGCTAGCGCCCCTGGCCCTGCCAGTGCTGATCCGCGGCGAAACCGGGACTGGCAAGGAATTGCTGGCCCGCCAGATTCATCGCGCCAATGATCGCGGCGGCTTGTTTGTTTCGGTCAACTGCGGGGCGATCAGCCCGACCTATGCCGACGCCGAGTTGTTTGGCTACAGCGCCGGTGCCCACAGCGGCGCGGCCAGCAGCCGGGCCGGATGGTTCGGCTCGGCCAACGGCGGCACCCTGTACCTGGACGAAATCGCCGACCTGCCGCTGCCGATCCAGATCAAGCTGCTCTCGGCGCTGGAAAACCGCGAAGTCACCCGCGTCGGTGCCCAGCAACCAAACCCGGTGGACGTGCGCCTGGTCGCCGCCTCGAGCATCGAGCTGGCCGAGGCGGTGAGCGCCGGCAAGTTCCACGACCGCCTGTACCACTACCTGCGCGAAGGCCAGCTGGAGCTGCCGGCCTTGCGTGAACGGGTCGGCGATATCCTGCCGTTGGCCGAGTATTTCGTTGGTATCTATAGCCCGCGCCTGAACCTGCCGGTGCCGTTGATCAGCGAAGCGGCGCAGCGGGTATTGGAGCTGCACAGCTGGCCGGGCAATACCCGTGAGCTTGAGAACGTCATTCACTTTGCCCTGCTGGTCAGCAGCGGTGAAGAAATCCTCCCCGAGCATTTGAACCTGCCGACACCCTTGAGCGCTCTGGCCAGCCAGCTGGAGCAGCTTCTGAGCCTTGGTGAGCCGGGTGAGCGCAGTGCTCTGCAACAATTGTTGGAGAAGACTCTGTTGCGTCTGACGCAACCCGCTGCCTGATGCCATGTATGGGGTGCATGGCGGCGTCCGTTGAAAATGGCATAAGCAGCAAAATAAAAGATATTGTTCTGGTATAAAAAATCTAGGTATTGTCCGCTTCAAGCCAGCTAGCAAAGTGCTGGCAACCCCCATCTTCGCCGTCGCCCGATGGCCATGTATTCGAATAAGGACTGCGCATGAAAAAGGCTCTGTTGTTGACTGCTCTGGCGGCCGCTCTGTCGGTTGCAGGTTTTGCCCAGGCGGGCGAGAAGCTGGTAGTTGCCGCTACCCCGGTACCGCACGCGGAAATCCTCGAGCTGATCAAGCCGACCCTGGCCAAGGAAGGTGTGGACCTGGAGATCAAGGTATTCACCGACTACGTGCAGCCTAACGTGCAGGTCGACCAGAAGCGCCTGGACGCCAACTACTTCCAGACCCTGCCGTACCTGAAGAACTTCAACGAAGGCAAAGGCACCCACCTGGAGACCGTGATCGGCGTGCACGTCGAACCCTTCGGCGGCTACTCGAAGAAGGTCAAGAGCCTGAGCGAACTGAAGGAAGGCGCTACCGTTGCCATTCCTAACGAAGGCAGCAACAGCGGTCGTGCCCTGCTGCTGTTGCAGAAGGCTGGCCTGATCACCCTGAAGGATCCGAAGAACGCCCTGGCGACCCCGAAAGACATCGCCGAGAACCCGAAGAAGCTGAAGTTCCGCGAGCTTGAATCGGCCATGCTGCCGCGTGTGCTCGATCAGGTCGACCTGGACATGATCAACACCAACTACGCCCTGGAAGCCGGCCTGAACCCGGCCAAGGACGCCCTGGTGATCGAAGGCGCCGACTCGCCGTACGTGAACTTCCTGGTGGCCCGTCCGGACAACAAGAACAGCGACGCCATCCAGAAGCTGGCCAAGGCCCTGACCAGCCCTGAAGTGAAGACCTTCATCGAGAAGAAATACAGCGGCGCGGTACTGCCGGCGTTCTAAGAGGCTACACACACACACATCCTGTGGGAGCGGGCTTGCCCCGCGATGCGATCTACCAGTCAAATCGCATCGCGGGTCAACCTTGCTCCCACAGTGCTTTCAATTCCCCGCATTGACCGCCCGGCGCAATGCCGTCAGCCACTTGATCAGTTCTTTTGCATCGAGAGTGGGGGCGCTATTCATCCTTTGTCTTCCTTGTTGGTGTGATGGGTCGACAGCGCTTGGATGGCATTTTCAGCAGAAAGATCCCGTCACCGCCAAGGATTTCGCAGGTTAGCTGTTTGGGTGATATCAATATGCAATAAAGGTATTTAAAGAAATATTTTTATACCTTTAGAGTCTACCTATTGTGCTCACCCGCACTGACAACCCCTGTGTAGAGCCGCCCGTTTACCCTCGGGCCGGTCCGAGATCCTGTCCATGTCGCATCGTCATCGTCTGCCGAGGCTCACTCCATGAGCTTCGACTTCGCCTTTATCCTTAGCACATTGCCAGCCTTTCTCAAGGCGGTGGGCGTCACACTGCAAGTCGGCCTGATCGCCATCGGTACTTCGCTGCTGGTGGCGCTGGTCAACGCCGCGATTCTGGTTTACCGCACGCCGTACCTGCAGCGCCTGGTCAAACTCTACGTGGAGCTGGCGCGCAACACGCCGCTGCTGATCCAGCTGTTCTTCGTTTATTTCGCCTTGCCGGAGCTGGGCCTGAAGATTTCCGGGTTCGCCGCGGCGATCATCACCATGACCTTCCTCGGCGGCGCCTACCTCACCGAGGTGCTGCGCGCCGGCGTCGAGGCGGTGCCGGTGGCGCAACTGGAGTCCGGCCGCTCGATCGGCCTGTCGGAAAGCCAGCTGCTGCGCCATGTGATCCTGCCGCAGGCGGGGATCCTCAGCCTGCCGGCGCTGTTCGCCAACTTCATCTTTTTGCTCAAGGAAACCACCGTGGTGTCGGCGGTGGCGGTGCCAGAGATCCTCTACACCACCAAGAGCTACATCGCCCTGTACTACAAGACTTACGAGATGCTCGCGGTGCTGACGCTGATCTGCGTGCTGTTGTTCCTGCCTTTGTCGCTGCTGCTCAGCCGCCTGGAACGGAGGCTGCAACATGGCCAGTTCGGGTCTTGAGTTGTTGCTGGTGTCTTTGCCGCAACTGGGCAAGGGCGCTGCGCAAACACTGGCGATTTCGGCGCTGAGCATCCTCTTTGCCACCCTCGGCGGCGTGCTCTACGGCGTGCTGGCGACCTTGGGCAAACGCAGTGTGAACCTGCTGCTGCGCATCTACCTGGAGCTGTTTCGGGCGATTCCGGTGCTGGTCTGGTTGTACCTGCTGTTCTTCGGCCTGCCGATTTTCTTTGCCGTGAGCATCCCAAGCTTCTGGTGTGCGGTGCTGGTGCTGTCGTTGTGGGGCGCCAGCGAAGTCGGCGAGGTGGTGCGCGGGGCGCTGCAGTCGTTGCCGCGCGGGCAGCGTGAAGCGGGGCTGTCGATCGGCCTGTCCGGCGCGCAGCTGTATGGCTACGTGCTGCTGCCCCAGGCGCTCAAGCGCATGACCCCGCCGACCATCAACATCTACACGCGGATCATCAAGACCAGCTCGCTGGCCGTGCTGATCGGCGTGGTCGATGTGATCAAGGTCGGCCAGCAGATCATCGAACGCACCTACGAGTCGGTGCTGATCTACGGCGCGCTGTTCCTGTTCTTCTTCTTCATTTGCTACCCGCTGTCAGCCGCCTCGCGTGCGCTGGAGCGTCGCTGGACACACGCATGAGCGCACTGATCGAGTTCAAGGGCTTCAATAAATTCTTCGGCGAGCAGCAGGTGCTCGACCACGTCGACCTGCAGGTGCGCAGCGGTGAAGTGGTGGTGATCCTCGGCCCCAGCGGCTGCGGCAAGAGCACTTTGCTGCGTTGCCTCAATGGCCTGGAAAGCGCCCACAGCGGCAGCCTGCGCCTGGCCGGTGAAGAGCTGCTGACGCCTGGCACCGACTGGCGCCAGGTGCGCCAGCAGGTCGGCATGGTGTTCCAGAGTTATCACCTGTTCGGCCACATGAGCGTGATCGACAACCTGCTGCTCGGCCCGCTCAAGGTGCAAAAGCGCGAGCGCCGCGAGGCCCAGGCCCAGGCCGAAGCCCTGCTGGCCCGGGTTGGCCTGCTGGACAAGCGCGACGCCTTCCCGCGCCAGCTTTCCGGGGGCCAGCAGCAACGCATCGCCATCGTCCGCTCGCTGTGCATGAACCCGCAAGTGATGCTGTTCGATGAAGTCACCGCGGCGCTCGACCCGGAAATGGTCAAGGAAGTGCTGCAGGTAATCCAGGGCCTGGCGCGCGACGGCATGACCCTGCTCATCGTCACCCATGAAATGGCCTTCGCCCGCGCGGTGGCCGACCGCATCGTGTTCATGGAGGCCGGCAGGATCCTTGAACAGCGCGACCCCGAGAGCTTCTTTACGAACCCGCAGAGCGCACGCGCGCAGCAGTTCCTGGAGAAATTCTCCTTTGTTGAAAGCCTGCCCAAAACACCCGCAAAGGAATTGTCATGAAAACTGCCAAGACGTCGAAACTGCTGTTGTCCCTACTCGGCCTGGCCTTGCTGGCCGGCTGCAACAAGGCTGAAGAACCGGGCAAGCCGGCCGCCGCTGGCGCCGCCCCAGCCACCAGCTACCTGGAAACCATCAAGGCCCGCGACAAGCTGATCGTCGGCGTCTTCACCGACAAGCCGCCATTCGGCTTTGTCGATGAGGCCGGGCGCTATGTCGGTTTTGATACCGACATCGGCCGCCAGTTTGCCAAGGACCTGCTCGGCGACGAGAACAAGGTCGAGTTCGTGGCGGTCGAGCCTGCCAGCCGTATTCCGTTTCTGCAAAGCGACAAGGTCGACCTGATCCTGGCCAACATGACCGTGACCCCGGAGCGCAAGGAAGCGGTGGAGTTCACCAACCCCAACCTGCGGGTGGCCGTGCAGGCCCTGGTGCCGGAAGGCAGCAGCGTGAAAAAACTCGATGACCTGGCCGACAAGACCACCATCGTCACCACCGGCACCACCGCTGATATCTGGCTGACCAAGAACCATCCGGACTGGAAGCTGCTCAAGTTCGAGAAGAACACCGAGTCGCTGCAGGCCCTGGCCAGTGGTCGTGGTGATGCCTATGCCCAGGACAACCTGATCCTGTTCAGCTGGTCGAAACAGAACCCGGGCTACCGCGTGCTGGAAGAAAAACTCGGTGAGGAAGCGCCGATTGCACCGGCGGTGAAGAAGGGCAACATCGAGCTGCGCGACTGGGTCAACGCCGAACTGGCGCGCCTGGGCGAGCAGAAGTACCTGCTCAAGCTGTATGACCAGTATGTGCGCAAGGAACTGAGCGATGACACCAAGCCTGAGAGCGTGATTGTCGAAGGCGGTAACTGGCAGGGCTGATCAATCGCGGGGCAAGTCGGGTCGCCGCACCGCCGCTCCCATCAGTGTCGGTAGGAGCGGCGGTACGGCGACCTGACTTGCCCCGCGAAGCTTTCAAGGCACCAGCTTCAAGGTGCTCTGCGCCGGAATCACCCCCATCTGCGCCTTCTGATAGCGGCCCTCGATATAGTCCTTGGCCTGATCGCCATAGTGGCGGTCAAACAACACCCCGCTTTGCCCGACCGGGTTGATGGTCAGTGCCTGGCCGGCATCGGCAAAGTCGATCAGGCGCCGGGTCGACGGCCCATAGGTCACCGGCCATGGCGCCGGGCCGATTTTCGCCGACAGGTTGTTGGGCACTTCATGGCTGCCCGGCGCGGCGAACGGGCCGACGTTGAACAACAGGTTGAGCGGCTTCTGCAGCCCCAATGGGTGGTTGTGGGTCAGGGTGTGTGCCTTGCCCCATTGCCAGCCGGCCGGGTCGTTGCCGAAGGTCTCGCGCAGGTGCGCCAGGGTGTTGCCCCAGGCCTGCTTCACCGCTGCGGTGCGATCGCCTTGCTCGCTGCTACCCTGTTTGCCCCACCAGGGTGAAGCGACGTCGGCCGCCAGGCGCGGCAATGCGGCGTCGATGGCGCGGGTGCTGATCAGGGTCTGGAACCAGGTGTCGCCCAGCTCGTCGTGCAGCGCCGCGTAGGCCAGTTCGTAGAGGAACTGGTTGAACAGCGTGGCACTGACCGAGTCCACCGGATAGTCACCATTCCACGCCGCCAGTTGCTCGACCAGTTCCTTCTCCTGATCGCCCTCGGCCACTTCGCGCAGCACTGCCAGTAGCGGCGCCAGGGTGCGCGGGCCGTAATCGGTGGCGGTGTCCAGTTGCAGCGCCTGGCTGTTTTGCTGGTCCCACTTGATCTGCGGGTCGGCCAGGTGCTGGTTCAGGCGCTGGCCACGGTCGGCCAGGTTGTAATAGCCCGGCACCGGTATGTTCGCTGGCGGCTGGAAGTTGGCCGAGACGATGTAGCCGCTGGCCGGGTTCTGCGCCTGCGGGTTGGCGCTGAAAGGATAAAAACCGAGCTTGTCGGCCTGCGCCGTACTGCCATCGAGAATGAAGCCCGGGTTGACTCCGGCAGGGCGAATCGGCAACTGCGCCGCCGCCCACCAGCCGATATCGCCACGGGCGTTGGCCCAGATCAGGTTGAGCCCGGGTGCCTGGATCTTCGCCGCCGCGGCGCGCATCTTGTCGAGGGTGTCGGCACGGTTGACCTGGTAGAAGCCATCGAGGATCGGGTTCTCGGTCTCCAGGAACGCCCACCACACGGCAATCGGCGTCGGGCCCGCCATGTCGCCCAGTACCGTGTTGACGATCGGCCCATGGGGCGAGCGGCGCAGGGTGATGTCCACCGGCGCCTCGTTCTTCACCGCGATCTGTTCGTGGGTCTGGCTCAGGGTTTGCCACTGACCGTTGACCTTGACCTGTTCGGGGTTGTCGGGGTTGACCTGTTCGGCGATCAGGTCGACGTCATCGTTCTGGAACATGGTCAGGCTCCAGCCGAAGTCGCGATTGTGCCCGAGTGATGCGAAGGGGTTCAGCGCCTGGTGATAGCCGTAGAGGTTGAAGCCGGGCGCGCTCAGTTCCGCCTCGTACCACACCGATGGCACGGCGAAACTGATATGCGGGTCGCCGGCCAGCAGCGGCTTGCCGCTGCGCGTGCGGCTGCCGGCAATGGCCCAGGCATTGCTGCCTTCGTATTGGGGAATGCCGGCATCGCCCAGGGCTTGCTGGCTGAGCTGCGCAAGCTGCTGCAGGCTTTGCCAGTCGCTGGCGGCCAGGGCTGGCGTGCTGGCCAGGGCGCCTTGCGGGTTCCAGTCGAGGTCGAAGATCTTCAGGTAGTCGGCGCCCAGCTGGTCACGGATATAGGTCAGCGCAGGCTCGGTGCGGAACGCTGCGGCAAAGCTGTAGGCCATGTAGCCGGCGATGCTGATGGTGTCCTGGGCGGTAAAGGGCCGTGGCGAGATGCCCAGCACGTCGAACTCCATCGGCTTGGGATGGCTGTCCTGCCAGGCGTTGACGCCCTCAAGGTAGGCCTGCAGGGCCAGCCAGGCGGGCGAGGTTTTGTCCTGGCGTTCGACGTAAAGCTCGGCCTGCTCGCGAATGCGCAGGCTGCGGAACAGGGTGTCGGTAGCGACCAGTTTGCTGCCAAGGATCTCGGCCAGCTCGCCACGGGCCAGGCGGCGGATGATCTCCATCTGGAACAGGCGATCCTGGGCATGCACATAGCCCAGGGCACGGTACAGGTCGGCCTCGTTCTGCGCCTGGATATGTGGCACGCCGCGGGCGTCGTAGCGCACATTGACCGGTGCCTGCAGGCTGCTCAGGGTAACCTCGCCCTGGCGTTGCGGCAGCTTGCCGTGCACGTACCAGTAACCGCCGCCGGCGGCCGCGGCGATGACCACGGCGAGGAAGGTCAGGCTGCGCTTCATCGTGACTCCTTGTGCTTTTTAGCGGATCGTGTGGTCCGATCATCGAGGTAAAGTCGGACAGAGGATAGCCCCAAAGGAGGGAAGATGAGTCTCAGTGAAAAGCAGAAGATGCTCAGCGGCCAGCTCTATCACGCCAGCTGCCCGCAGCTGCAGGCCGAACAGATCGCCAACAAGCACTGGATGCAGCGCTACAACAACAGCGCCGAGCTGCTCAATGAGCAGCGCCATGGTTTGCTGGTCGAGCATTTCGGCAAGGTCGGTGACGGCGCGGTGATTCGCCCACCGTTCTATTGCGACTACGGCTACAACATCAGTGTCGGCGCCAATGTGTTCATGAACTTCAACTGCGTGATCCTCGACGTCACCCCGGTAAGCATCGGCGATGACTGCCAGATCGGCCCGGCGGTGCAGATCTACACCGCCGACCACCCGCTGGACCCGGCGCTACGCCGCAGCGGCCTGGAAAGCGGGCGGCCGGTGAAGATCGGCAGCAATGTGTGGATCGGCGGCGGCGCGATCATCCTGCCGGGGGTGACGGTGGGCGACAACGCGGTGATCGGCGCCGGCAGCGTGGTCACCCGCGATGTGCCGGCGGGTGCCACCGTGGTGGGCAACCCTGCGCGGGTGCGCTAGGGCTGCCAGGGGCAGTAGCAGCCCACCGCCATGGTGTGCGTGGCGCTGACGGCGCGGCCCTGGCTCAGGGCGAGCAGGATCGGCTCGATGAAGCTGTTGCTGGAGTTGCAGGTGGCGCCTTCGCTGTAGGGGCCGAAGTAGGCCAGTTGGCCGTTACGGTCCCAGATCGCCACGCCGGGGGTGGCCGGCAGGTGTTCGGCGCCGGGCAGCTCGCCCAGCGGTTTGAGCGCACTGAGGGTGGCAGGCAGTTGGCCGCGGGTGCCGGGTTTTTGCACCACGTAGAACTCCACGCCTTGGGGGGCGAAGTGCTCGATCAGCTCGCCCAGGTGCTGCTGGTTGCCGACGTTGCACGGGCAGGCCGGGTCCCAGAAGTGCACCAGGCGGATCGGGCCGGGGCCGGCAATGCCCGCCGGCAGTTGCAGGCGGTCGCCGGAGAACAGCGCGGTCTGGTTGTCGAAGGTGCGCAGGTAGCGGCTCTGAAAACTGTCGTAGGCCCACCACAGGCCGGCGCCGCAGAGGGCGGCGAGCAACAGGCCAAGCAGGGTACGCAGGGGCGAGCGGGGCATGTCGGCAGTGTCCGAAAAAAGTCGCTTAGCTTGCCATGCCGGCGGCGACAGATGAATATCACAGGTCAATAACCCGCTTTTGTGTCTGGAATTCTTTTATGCCCGCGTCATTTCAGCCCGACTCCCTACGTGCCAGCCTGACCTCCCTGGCGGCGCGGCAGCCGCTGTCGACGCAGGGCCAGGTCTATCAGCGCTTCTACGGGCTGGATCTGCCCGCCCGCGAAGAGGCCCCGCAGAGCTGGCTCGGGCGCTTCGACGCCGCAGGTTTCGAGGTGGTCGGCCAGGTGTGGCTGCCGGCAGCGCCAGTGGCAACGCTGATTCTGCTGCATGGCTTTTACGATCACATGGGCCTGTACCGGCATGTCATCGACTGGGCGCTGGACCAGCACTATGCGGTGATTTCCTGCGACCTGCCGGGGCACGGGCTGTCCAGCGGCGAGCGGGCCAGCATCGATGATTTCAGCGCCTACCAGCAGGTGCTGCATGCGTTGTTCGAGCAGGCCCGCAGCCTTGAGTTGCCGCAGCCCTGGCACCTGTTCGGGCAGAGCACCGGTGGCGCCATCGTCGTCGACCATCTGCTGCATCACGGCGCCCAGAGCCCGGCCCAGGGCGAGGTGATCCTGCTGGCGCCGCTGGTACGGCCACGGGCCTGGCGCTGGTCGAAGTTCAGCTACCGGGTGCTCAAGCCGTTCGTCAACGGCATCGAACGGCGCTTTAGCGAGAACAGCAACGACCCGACCTTCTTGCCGTTCCTGCTGGCCGATCCGCTGCAGCCAAGGCGCCTGCCGACGGCCTGGGTCGGGGCGCTGCTCGATTGGGTCAAGCGTATCGAGGCGGCGCCGCTCAGCCCGCGCCAGCCGCTGATCATCCAGGGCGAATGCGACATGACCGTCGACTGGCCGTACAACCTCAAGGTGCTGGGGGAGAAGTTCGCCGCGCCGCGGATCCTGATGATCCCCGAAGCGCGGCATCACCTGGCCAACGAGCTGCCGGCGATTCGCGCGCGCTATTTCGAGTTCATCGACCAGCGCCTGGGCTGATCACTTCAGCTGCGAGGTTTCCTGGCCCACCGCAAGGCCGGCGCGGATCGCCGCCAGGGCCGCCTTGTAGTAAGCCTTGCCTTCAGCGGATTCGGCAAAGGTGGCGAACTCTTCAAGCTCGGCGTCGGACAGGTCGCGATAGACGTACAGCAAGGTGTTGTTCAGCTCGCTGCCGATCTGCTCCATCAAACGCTGGCGCTGGCCGTCGAGCAGGCCCTGGGCCTGGCCGCCACCGAGCAGGCCGGGGATCATCTGGCTAAGGCTGTCGGCGGCGACCCCGGCAATCGCCAGGCTCACTTCGGCACCGGCTTCACGGGCCGGCAGGGCCTGGGCCAGGTGGCCGATGATCAGCAGGCGGTTGTCGCTGGCCTGGACCTTGGGCAGGCCCTTGGCATTCTTGGCCAGCTGGTCGCGACGGGTGGCGAGCAGTTCGGCGGCGACGATCTTGCGCCCCAGCGGCGACTGGAAGAACGCCAGGGCCGGCGCTGGATCGCTGAGATTGGCGCGCAATTGGGCCTCGGCGCGTTTATCCACGGCCTGGGCCTGGAAGCGCTGATTGCTGTTATTGACCAGCGCCTGGTAAACCGCAGGCGGCAGGCTGTTGCGATAGCGCTGCTGGGCGGCATCGAGGGCATCGGTAAAGTGGGCGCGCTGCTCGGGCCAGCCGGCGACCTTGTAGAGTTGGTCGAGGCTGTCTGCCCAGACAGGCGTGGTGCAGATCATCATCAGCAGTAAAAACAAACGGCGCATTCAGGACTCCTGTCGGCAGGGCGCTATTGTCCTTGCCATGGCGGGGCTTTGTCGAGAAGCCATTGCATACTCTCGGCCAAGTGGCGCTGTCGGATTTCGCAGCAGATCGATACTATGCGCGACATGCACATATCCCCTGATGACCCCCTGCTGTTGCGCATCGTCGACGACCTGGCCACCCGTGGCTGGTCGCAGCAAGATACCTTTCTTCCAGAGCCTCTGACCCTGGCGCTGGCGGCCGAGTGCCGCAAACGCGCCGCCGAGGGCGAGCTGGAACCGGCAGCCGTGGGTCGGGGCGTTGCCCAGGAGGTCCGCGAGGGCATCCGCGGCGACCGCATCCAGTGGCTGGAGCCCGGCCAGGCCGAGCCTTGCGACCACTACCTGGCACTGATGGACAGCCTGCGCCTGGCCCTCAATCGCGGGCTGTTCCTCGGTCTTGAGGACTTCGAGTGCCACTTCGCCCTGTATCCGCCGGGCGCCTTTTATCGCAAACATCTTGACCGCTTTCGCGACGACGACCGGCGCATGGTTTCGGCGGTGATCTACCTCAATGAAGGCTGGCAGCCCGAACATGGCGGCCAGCTACGCATGACCCTCAAGGGTGATGTCGAGCACGACGTGCCGCCGATTGGCGGTTGCCTGGTGATATTCCTTTCCGGCGAAGTCCCCCATGAGGTGCTGCCGGCCCATCGCGACCGCCTGTCGTTGACCGGCTGGTTCCGCCGCCGTGGCAACGAGCCGTTCTGAGATGCACAAGGTCCTGGTCAGTGCCTGCCTGCTCGGCCAGCCGGTGCGCTATGACGGACGCGCCAGCGGCCATCCGGATTTGCTCCAGCAGTGGCAAAACCAGGGGCGCATCGTGCCTTTGTGCCCTGAAGTGGCCGGCGGCTTGCCAACGCCACGGCCACCGGCGGAGATCCTCGGTGGCCAGGGCGCAGCGGTGCTCGAAGGTGACACGCAGGTACTGACCGTCACGGGCGAGGATGTCAGTGTGCAATTTCTGGCCGGTGCGCAGCGGGCGCTGGAGCTGGTGCGGCGGCATGGCATCCGTATCGCGGTGCTCAAGTCAGGCAGTCCTTCGTGTGGCAATCTGCTGACTTATGACGGTACCTTCAGTGGCACCAAAGTCACCGGCGAAGGGGTGACTGTGGCGTTACTGCGCCGGGAAGGGGTGCAGGTGTTCAGTGAGCTGGAGCTTGAGGCGGCAGAGCAAGCCTTGAAACAGCTTTAACACCATCGCGGGGCAAGCCCGCTCCTACCGGGCCCGGTGGGAGCGGGCTTGCCCCGCGAAGCTTTTGTTACTTCGGCGGCTTGCTCGCATCCATCCCGAACCACTTCTGCGACAGCTCGCTCAAGCGGCCATCGGCCTTGATTCGCTGCAGGGCGTTGTCCACAGCGCTCTGGAACGCCGGGTTTCCCTTCTGAAACGGAATCGCCAGGGTCAGGATCGGGCCAACGGTGGCCCCCTTGCTCACCGCTTGCTGGCTGTCGCGGATGGCATAGGGCACCAGCAAACGGTCGCTGATGGCGGCATCGATCTGGTCGCTGGCCACGTCTTTGATCGGCTGCATGGCATCCGCGTAGCTGCGCAGGTCCACGCCTTCGACCACCCGCGCCTGTTCGGCGAACTGGCTGCCCTGGACCACGCCCAGGCTATGGCCCTTGAGGGCCTGGAGGGAACCCAGCGGGCGCTTTTCTTCCTTGCGCACGATCAGTTGGGCACTGGAATACGCGTAGGGCTCGCTGAAATCCAGGCGCTCCTTGAGCTCAGGGGTAGCGGCGATGTGGTTGATGGCGATGTCGTAGCTGCCGCTTTCAACGCCTTGCAGCAGGTCTTTGGCTTCAACCACGACAAACTCGGCGCGCACATCCAGTTCGTTGGCCAGCAACTGTCCAAGCTCGACTTCGAAGCCGCTCAGCTTGTCGTTTTCCTTGAAATTGAACGGCGCCATGTTGGCTTCTACGGCAATGCGCAGTTCACCGCGGTCGTTGACGTCGTCGATCAGCTCGGCCTGTGCCCATGGGCTGAGCAGGGTGGCAAGTAGTACCCCAATGGCAAAACGCATTTAAGCCCCTTGAATGCTTGGCAGTGAAATCGAGTCGCCGCGACTTTCTGGTGTTGTCACGGTCGAACACAACTTAAGACCACGTCAGGTGGAGGATGTTTAACGGGCGGCGAAATTTTTCTGTCACCGTTGTTAAACATGTTTTGACGCATTTGGACTATGGTAATCCACCGTTGCCGTTCGTTCAGTGGCAAGGGTTATTGAAGTAAAACACAGGAGAAGTGAATGAAAAGCCTATTTTCGCGTGCAGCCGTCGCCGGATTGCTGATGGGGGTCTCGGCCTTTGCCGCTGCCGCCGATGGCCTGAAAAGCCAGGAGCCGCCAAAAGCCGCCAAGGTCTTCATCGTTTCCCCGGCCGATGGCGCCACGGTCGACCAGACCTTCACCGTCAAATTCGGCATCGAGGGCATGGAGCTCAAGCCGGCGGGTGATCAGACCCCGCATAGCGGCCACCACCACTTGCTGGTGGACGTCGATCAAGAACCTGCAGCCGACCAGGTACTGCCAACCAGCCTGCTGCCGGAAAACAACGCGCCGCTGGCGGCGGGCCCGCAAGTGCTGCACTTCGGCAAGGCACAGACTGAAGTAAAACTGACCCTGACCCCGGGCAAGCACACCCTGCAACTGGTGCTGGGCGACAAGTTCCACGTGCCGTTCAAGCCAAGCGTCGAGTCGAAGAAGATCACCGTTACCGTCAAGTAAGGCGGGCATAAAAAAGGGAGGCCATCACGGCCTCCCTTTTTTGTCGCACGGAAAACTTAGAACAGAACGCGGGAACGGATGGTGCCCTTGATCTGTTGCAGTTTTTCTTGCGCCAGGTCCGAGTACTCGGCGTCAACGTCGATCACCACGTAACCGACTTTCTCGTTGGTCTGCAGGAACTGACCGGAGATGTTGATCCCGTTTTCGGCGAACACTTTGTTGATTTCGCTGAGTACACCCGGGATGTTTTCGTGGATGTGCAGCAGGCGGTGTTTGCCCGGGTGCGCCGGCAGGGCCACTTCAGGGAAGTTGACCGACGACACGGAAGTACCGTTGTCGCTGTACTTGACCAGCTTTTCGGCCACTTCCAGACCAATGTTGGCCTGGGCTTCAGCGGTGGAACCGCCGATGTGCGGGGTCAGGATCACGTTGTCCAGGCCACGCAGCGGGCTTTCGAATTGCTCGTCGTTGGAGCGCGGCTCGACCGGGAACACGTCGATGGCGGCGCCAATCAGGTGCTTGTCCTTGATCGCCGCAGCCAGGTGATCCAGTTCGACCACGGTACCGCGGGCGGCGTTGATCAGGATCGAGCCCTTCTTCATCGCGCGGATTTCTTTCTCGCCGATCATCCACTGGGTGGATGGCAGCTCAGGCACGTGCAGCGAGACGATGTCGGCCAGGCCCAGCAGTTCGTTGAGGCTGGTGACCTGGGTCGCGTTGCCCAGTGGCAGCTTGGTCAGCGGGTCGAAGAAGAACACCTGCATGCCCAGGCTTTCGGCCAGGACCGACAGTTGCGTGCCGATCGAGCCGTAGCCGACGATGCCCAGCTTCTTGCCGCGGATCTCGAAGGAGTTGGCCGCGCTCTTGATCCAGCCGCCACGGTGGCAGGAAGCGTTTTTCTCGGGGATGCCGCGCAGCAGCAAGATCGCTTCGGCCAGCACCAGCTCGGCCACCGAGCGGGTGTTGGAGTACGGCGCGTTGAACACGGCGATACCGCGCTCACGAGCGGCGTTCAGGTCAACCTGGTTGGTACCGATGCAGAAACAGCCGACAGCGACCAGTTTCTTGGCGCAGTCGAAAACCTCTTCGGTCAGTTGAGTGCGCGAGCGGATGCCGATGAAATGGGCATCAGCGATCTTTTCTTTCAACTCAGCGTCGGGCAGAGAACCGGTGAGGTACTCGATGCTGGTATACCCGGCGGCCTTGAGGACGTCCACGGCGGATTGGTGGACGCCTTCGAGAAGAAGGAACTTGATCTTGCTCTTATCGAGAGAAGTCTTGCTCATCTGCGTAAACCTGTGTCCCGGAGAAAAATGGCAGGGAAGTGAAGCTCTCGCAGCATCGGCCTGAAGCACGATCAGCGGGGGGCGTATGCTAGCATGAGTACCCCCCGATACGCCCATCCCTGGGACGTGAAGAGTGCTCAGGGTGACTATGAATAGTTCGAGAGTTCTATCGATGACCGATTCTGCGCTGATTGATGAGCTGATGACCCTGGTAGAGCCCGGCAAGGTGCTGACCGATGCCGCCTCCCTTGAGGCTTACGGCAAGGACTGGACCAAGCACTTCGCCCCCGCGCCCTCGGCCATCGTCTTCCCCAAGAGCATCGACCAGGTCCAGGCCATCGTGCGCTGGGCCAACCGGCACAAGGTCGCCCTGGTGCCGTCGGGCGGTCGCACCGGGCTATCAGCTGCAGCGGTGGCGGCCAATGGCGAGGTGGTCGTGGCGTTCGACTACATGAACCAGATTCTCGATTTCAACGAGTTCGACCGCTCGGTGGTCTGTCAGCCGGGGGTGGTTACCCAGCAGCTACAGGATTTTGCCGAAGACAAGAGCCTCTACTACCCAGTGGACTTTGCCTCGGCAGGTTCCAGCCAGATTGGCGGCAATATCGGCACCAATGCCGGCGGGATCAAGGTTATTCGCTACGGCATGACCCGCAACTGGGTGGCCGGCCTCAAGGTTGTCACCGGCAAGGGCGACCTGCTCGAGCTGAACAAGGACCTGATCAAGAACGCCACCGGCTACGACCTGCGCCAGCTGTTCATCGGCGCCGAGGGCACCCTGGGCTTTGTGGTCGAGGCGACCATGCGCCTGGATCGGGCGCCGAACAACCTCACGGCGATGGTCCTCGGTACCCCGGATTTCGACTCGATCATGCCGGTGCTGCACGCGTTTCGCGCCAAGCTCGACCTGACAGCCTTCGAGTTCTTTTCCGACAAGGCCCTGGCCAAGATCATGGGCCGTGGCGACGTGCCGGCACCGTTCGAAACCGACTGCCCGTTCTATGTCTTGCTGGAGTTCGAAGCCAGCAACGAAGAGGTGGCCAATGATGCCCTGGCCACTTTCGAGCACTGCGTCGAGCAGGGCTGGGTGCTCGACGGCGTCATGAGCCAGAGCGAGCAGCAACTGCAGAACCTGTGGAAGTTGCGCGAGTACATCTCCGAGACCATCTCGCACTGGACCCCGTATAAGAACGACATTTCCGTGACCGTGTCGAAAGTACCGGCGTTTCTCAAGGATATCGACGCGATCGTCGCCGATAACTACCCGGACTTCGAAGTGGTCTGGTACGGCCACATCGGCGACGGCAACCTGCACCTGAACATCCTCAAGCCCGACAACCTGAGCAAGGACGAGTTCTTTGCCAAGTGCGCGACGGTCAACAAGTGGGTGTTCGAGACCGTCGAGAAGTACAACGGCTCGATCTCTGCCGAGCATGGCGTCGGCATGACCAAGCGCGACTACTTGACCTACAGCCGTTCGCCGGTCGAAATCGAATACATGAAAGCAGTGAAGGCGGCGTTCGATCCTAACGGGATCATGAACCCGGGCAAGATCTTCGCGGTCGAGTAAGCCACAGGCACAAGAGCATCCAATAGCGCCAGGAGTCGTAATGAGCTATCAGCACCAGTATGTAGACGGCACGCGTATTCACTTTCCGCTGGGCAAGGTGGTGTGCATCGGGCGCAACTATGCAGAGCACGCCAAAGAGCTGGATAACCCGATCCCGAGTGAGCCGCTGCTGTTCATCAAGCCAGGCAGTTGCGTGGTGCCGCTGGACAGCGGCTTCAAGATCCCGACCGAGCGTGGCTCGGTGCACTACGAGACGGAAATTGCCGTGTTGCTCGGCAAGTCGCTGTCCACCAGCCCCACCGAAGAAGAAGTGCTCGACGCCATCTCCGGCTTTGCCCCGGCCCTGGACCTGACCCTGCGCGACCTGCAGGCGCAACTCAAAGAGAAGGGCCTGCCGTGGGAGCGCTCCAAGTGCTTCGATGGCGCCTGCGTACTGCCGCCGTTCGTGCCGGTCGGTGCCTTTGAAGACCTGACTGACATCGGCATCCGCCTGACCCTCAACGGTGAGGTGCGCCAGGACGGCAACAGCGCGCTGATGCTCAACCCGATCGTGCCGATGATCCAGCACATGGCCACGCAATTCTCGCTGCTGGCCGGCGACGTGATTCTCACCGGTACCCCGGTTGGCGTCGGCCCGCTCAACCCCGGCGACCAACTGGTGCTCGAACTGCCAGGCGTCAGCCGTTTCGAAAGCCAGGTGCTCTGAACCACCGACGTGGCAGCCAGAAATACTGGCTGCCATACTGCCCGTCGGCTTTTGCCATTTTTTTCACAATCGATCCGGATAATGCTTGCGGACCTGGCTCTGCGAAATGTGCCGGTACGGTGTTATCAACTGGCAAAAAGAGCACAAATCCATGGCCACTCCTCTTCCTTCGAGCAATTCCCTGCCGCCTGCGCGCAAGCGTGGCCTGGCCCTGCGCTGGTCCACCTGGCTGGTGGCCGCGGCGATCATCGGCTATGGCGTGGCGATCGCCATGCATTGGGATGACCGTGGCCTGCTCTGGTTGCAGGAGCGTTTCGAAAGTCAGAGCGAGCAACAGGCGAGCATCTGGTTGCCGGACTACCAGGTCGATATCGATGCCAAGGTATTGCCGGGCATGGAGGACGATGAAGCTTCAGACCTGTCCTACAACCCGGTGAGCAAAACTCTGTTCGCGGTCATGGGCAAGAATCCCTTTCTGGTCGAACTGACCCTTGAAGGCGATGTGCTGCGCAAGATGCCCCTGGTGGGCTGGAGCAACCCCGAGGGCGTGGCCGTGCTTGAAGGCGGGCGCCTGGCGATCGTCGACGAGCGCGATCACAAGATGACCATCGTCACCCTTGCTGCCGACACCAAGTCGCTGAACATCGCCGATTTCCCCCAATACGACCTCGGCCCCTCGGCAAACCAGAACAAGGCCTTCGAAGCCGTGGCCTGGGACCCTCTGCAGCAGCGCATCATCCTCGGCGAAGAGCGGCCGCCGGCATTGTTCACCTGGAAAAGCGACGGCCACAGCCCGCTGACCGGCGACAAGCAGCCGCTGCCAAGCGACGAACTGGACCTGCGCAACCTCTCGGCGCTGGGTGTCGACCCGCGCACCGGGCATCTGCTGGTGCTGTCGGCTGACTCCAACATGCTCCTGGAGCTGGACGAGAAGGGCGAGCAGGTCAGCTTCATGACCCTGCTGGGCGGCTTCAACGGCCTGAAGAAGCGAATTCCGCGCGCCGAAGGCGTGGCGATGGACGAACACGGCACGCTGTACATCGTCAGTGAGCCGGACTTGTTCTATCGTTTCAAAAAGCCGTGATTTCAGACTTTTCCTACGTCAGGATTTAAGTTTCGCTTCAGTTGAGTGTGGGAAGATTCAGGCTGTCACCCAAAGAGTCCACCTGAATGCGTCGCTACATCCGCCTGCCGCTGATTTTCCTGGTTGCGAGCCTGCTCGCCTTGCTCCTGGTCGCCGTTGCCGGGCAGCAATACCGTTTGTTCGAGCGCGGCTGGTTCAACCTCAAGACCTGGTGGCAGCCGTTCGAGCAGAGCATCGGCCTGGATCAATACCAGGTGGTGCTTGAGGCGCAACCCATCGAAGGCCTGGACGACGATATCTCGGCGCTGACCTTCGACCCTGACCGCAACAGCCTGTTCACCGTGACCAACAAGCGTTCCGAGCTGATCGAGCTGTCGCTGGACGGGCGTATCCTGAGGCGCGTGCCGTTGACCGGCTTTGGTGATCCGGAGGCGGTGGAGTACGTCGGCGCCAACAGCTACGTGATTACCGATGAGCGCGAGCAGCGCCTGATTCGCGTGCGCCTGACCGACAACACGCCGTTTCTCGACGCCAAGGATGCCGAACAGCTGACCCTGGGCATTGGCCTCAATGGCAACAAAGGCTTTGAGGGCCTGGCCTACGACTCGGCCGGCAAGCGTCTGTTCGTCGCCAAGGAGCGCGACCCGATGCTGATCTACGAGGTGCATGGCTTCCCCCACGACAACCCCGAGCAGCCGTATGCGGTGCATGTGGTACAGGACCAGAAGCGTGATTCGCGGTTGTTTGTGCGGGATCTGTCGAGCTTGCAGTTCGATGAGCGCAGCGGCCACTTGCTGGCGCTGTCGGATGAGTCGCAACTGGTGCTGGAGCTGGATGTGCAGGGCAAGCCGTTGAGCACCTTGTCGCTGCGCAAGGGTTTTCAGGGCTTGAACAAGAGTGTGCCGCAGGCCGAAGGCATCGCCATGGACGATGCCGGGACCATTTACCTGGTCAGCGAGCCGAACCTGTTTTACGTGTTCAAGAAGCCGGCCGAGTAGGCATTATCGCGGGGCAAGCCCGCTCCTACATTGTAGGAGCGGGCTTGCCCCGCGATGCTATCAGGCCTTGAGGCTCTTGACCCCTTCCGAAGTCCCCAGCAACAGCAGATCCGCCGGGCGCGCCGCGAACAGGCCGTTGGTGACCACGCCGACAATCGCGTTGATCTGGCTTTCCAGCTCGACCGGGTTGGTGATCTGCAGGTTGTGCACATCGAGAATGATGTTGCCGTTATCGGTCAGCACACCCTCGCGGTACACCGGGTCGCCGCCAAGCTTGACCAGCTGGCGGGCCACATGGCTGCGGGCCATGGGGATGACTTCGACCGGCAGCGGGAAGGCGCCCAGCACCGGTACCAGCTTGCTGGCGTCGGCGATGCAGATGAAGGTCTTGGCCACGGCGGCAACGATCTTCTCGCGGGTCAGGGCCGCGCCACCACCCTTGATCAGGTTCAGGTGCTCGTCGCTTTCGTCGGCGCCGTCGACGTAGAACTCCAGGTCGCTGACAGTGTTCAGCTCATACACTGGAATGCCATGACCCTTCAGGCGTGCCGCGGTTGCTTCGGAGCTGGCGACCGCGCCGTCGAAGGCGGTCTTGTGCTTGGCCAGGGCATCAATGAAGCAGTTGGCGGTCGAGCCGGTGCCGACGCCGACGATGCTCTTGTCGTCGAGCTTGGGCAGAATGAAATCGACAGCGGCCTGGGCGACAGCCTGTTTGAGTTGGTCCTGGGTCATGCGGGCTCCGAAGCGGGGAGGAGTATCGTGAAGGCGCGTAGTATAGCGGCTAAAACCCCTGCCTTGCTGTGGTCGCCCGACAGGGCGCTGGGGTAGACTCGCAAACCCCGCCCAACCGCTCAGTGATGCTTTCCCGATGCTCGAACAGTACGTCAAGAAGATCCTCACCTCGCGCGTTTACGACGTCGCCGTCGAAACTCCGTTGCAGACCGCCGGCCAGCTGAGCAAGCGTCTGGGCAACAACATCCTGCTCAAGCGTGAAGACTTGCAGCCGGTGTTCTCGTTCAAGATTCGCGGTGCCTATAACAAGCTGGCCCAGCTCAGTGCTGAGGAACTGGCCCGTGGCGTAGTCACCGCATCGGCTGGCAACCATGCCCAGGGCGTGGCCCTGGCGGCCCGTGAGTTGGGGATCAAGGCTACCATCGTGATGCCCAAGACCACCCCCGAGATCAAGATCGAAGGCGTGCGTTCGCGCGGCGGCAAGGTGGTGCTGCACGGTGACTCGTTCCCGGAAGCGCTGGCTTATTCGCTGAAGCTGGTGGACGAGAAGGGCTATGTCTACATCCACCCCTATGACGATCCGCACACCATTGCCGGGCAGGGCACCGTGGCCATGGAAATCCTTCGTCAGCACCCGGGGCAACTGGACGCGATCTTCGTCCCGGTTGGTGGTGGCGGCCTGATTGCCGGCATCGCCGCCTACGTGAAGTACCTGCGCCCGGAAATCAAAGTGATCGGCGTCGAGCCGGACGACTCCAACTGCCTGCAGGCCGCCATGGCTGCGGGTGAACGCGTGGTATTGCCGCAGGTCGGACTGTTTGCCGATGGCGTGGCGGTGGCGCAGATCGGCCAGCACACCTTCGACATCTGCAAGGACTACGTCGACGCGGTGATTACCGTCAGTACCGACGAGATCTGCGCAGCCATCAAGGATATCTACGACGATACCCGCTCGATCACCGAACCTGCCGGCGCCTTGGGCGTTGCCGGGATCAAGAAGTACGTCGAACTCAATGGCGTGGCCGGCCAGACCCTGGTGGCCATCGACTCCGGCGCCAACGTCAACTTCGACCGCCTGCGCCATGTTGCCGAGCGCGCCGAGCTGGGCGAGGGCCGCGAAGCCATCATCGCCGTGACCATCCCCGAGCAGCCGGGCAGCTTCAAGGCCTTCTGCGAGGCGGTGGGCAAGCGCCAGATCACCGAATTCAACTACCGCTACCATGCCGACGGCGAAGCACACATCTTTGTCGGCGTGCAGACCCATCCGGATACCGACCCGCGTAGCGCGCTGATCCAGAGCCTGACCGAGCAAGGCTTCCCGGTGCTCGACCTGACCGACAACGAGCTGGCCAAGCTGCATATCCGCCACATGGTCGGCGGCCATGCGGCGCGGGTCAGCGACGAGCTGGTGCTGCGTTTCGAGTTCCCGGAGCGTCCGGGGGCGCTGTTCAACTTCCTCAACAAGCTCGGCGGGCGCTGGAACATCTCGATGTTCCACTATCGCAACCATGGCGCGGCCGATGGTCGCGTGGTCGCCGGCCTGCAGGTACCGGATGATGAGCGCCACCTGGTGCCGGCGGCGCTGGCCAAGATTGGCTACCCGTACTGGGACGAAACCGATAACCCGGCGTACCGGCTGTTCCTGGGCTGAGCGTCTACGCTGTTGGGCAACGCCTGAGGAAGAAATAAGAAATGGAACTGCTGACTACCCTGAAAATCGCCCACATCCTGGCCACCGTGTTGCTGCTGGGCAGCGCCCTGGGGCTGGCGATCTGGACCTTTATCGCGCGCCGCAAGGGCGATGCCAGTGCCCACACCCGGCTGATGGCCCGGCCGCTGGTGTTTGTCTGGCTGTTGATGGGCATCTGCCTGGTGAGCATGCCCTTTACCGGCTGGTGGCTGGTGCACCTGATCGGCTGGCCGCTGGGCCAGACCTGGGTGCTGGGGTCCAGCGTGATCTACACCTTCGCAGCGTTCAGCTGGTTCTGGCTGCTGGCGCGGGTCAACCGCCTGCGCACGGCGCCGACTGTGGGCAACCCGAAATTCACCCTGGCGCTGGCGGTGTTCAGCGGTGTCTGTTTTATCGCCATCGCCGGGCTGATGGGTGCCAAGCCGGTCTGATCATGCGGGCTTCGGTGGGAGCGAGCAGTCGCTCCCATAGCGGCGATCAATCGCGCAGGCTGATCACCGGCCAACCGCGCTTTTCAGCTTCGGCGCGCAGGTTCGGGTCCGGATCGACGGCGACCGGGTTGGCCACCTTCTCCAGCAGCGGCAGGTCGTTCATCGAGTCGCTGTAGAAGTAGCTGTCGTCCAGGCTGTAGCCGTTTTCCAGCAACCAGCGGTTCAGACGCGTCACTTTGCCTTCACGGAAGCAGGGTATATCGGTACTGCGCCCGCTGAAACGGCCGTCGAGCATTTCGCATTCGGTCGCCAGCAGGGTCTGTACGCCCAGGCGCTTGGCGATCGGGCCGGTGATGAAACGGTTGGTGGCGGTGATGATCACCAGTTTGTCGCCGGCATCCTGGTGCTTTTTCAGCAGGGCCAGGGCCTTGGGCAGGATGATCGGCTCGACGCAGTCGCGCATGAAGTCGCGATGCCATTCGTCGAGTTGCGCCATTTCCGTGGTCGCGAGGATTTCCAGGCTGAAGTTCAGGTAGGCGTTCAGGTCCAGCTTGCCGGCCAGATAGTCCTGATAGAAGGCGTCGTTGCGGTTCTGGTACTCGACCGGGTCGAGAATGCCGCGTTCGCACAGGTAGTCACCCCAGGCGTGGTCGCTGTCGCCACCAAGGAGCGTGTTGTCCAGATCGAATAAAGCCAGGCGCATTTAAGTCACTCGCATAACATCTGAAAAGTCCCACAGAATACGGACTTTTCACATCGGTGCACATAAGGTAAACAGGCGCGTTGCTGGCCTTGTGACCTTTGTGGAACAATGCCGTGACATGCGTTTGCGAGGTTGCTGCCGTGATCGACCCCGATGGTTTTCGCCCCAATGTCGGGATCATTCTGACGAATGATCTTGGGCAGGTGCTATGGGCTCGACGGATCAACCAGGATGCCTGGCAGTTTCCCCAGGGAGGTATCAACCCCGAGGAAACGCCGGAAGATGCCCTGTACCGCGAGCTGAACGAAGAAGTGGGGCTGGAGCGAGATGATGTTGAAATTCTTGCCTGCACCCGCGGCTGGTTGCGTTATCGTTTACCCCAACGCCTGGTCCGTACCCACAGCCAACCGCTGTGCATCGGCCAGAAACAGAAATGGTTCCTGCTGCGCCTGGTCTCCAACGAGCAACGGGTGCGGATGGACTTGACCGGTAAACCGGAGTTCGACGGCTGGCGCTGGGTCAGCTATTGGTATCCGCTGGGCCAGGTGGTGACATTCAAGCGCGAGGTTTACCGCCGCGCTCTCAAAGAGCTTGCCCCGCGCCTGCTGGCGCGCGACTGACGACGGAGTTCGACCCCGAGCCATGCTCAATACGCTGCGCAAGATCGTCCAGGAAGTTAACTCCGCCAAGGATCTCAAGACGGCGTTGGGGATCATTGTGTTGCGCGTAAAAGAGGCCATGGGCAGTCAGGTCTGCTCCGTCTACCTGCTCGACCCCGAGACCAACCGCTTCGTGCTGATGGCCACCGAGGGCCTGAACAAGCGCTCGATCGGCAAGGTCAGCATGGCCCCCAACGAGGGCCTGGTGGGCCTGGTCGGCACGCGCGAAGAGCCGCTGAACCTGGAAAACGCCGCCGACCACCCGCGTTATCGCTACTTTGCTGAAACCGGCGAGGAGCGCTTTGCTTCCTTTCTCGGTGCGCCGATCATCCACCACCGTCGCGTGGTCGGGGTGTTGGTCATCCAGCAAAAGGAGCGGCGCCAGTTCGACGAGGGCGAAGAAGCCTTCCTGGTGACCATGAGCGCGCAGCTGGCCGGGGTTATCGCCCATGCCGAGGCCACCGGTTCGATCCGTGGCCTGGGCCGTCAGGGCAAGGGTATCCAGGAGGCCAAGTTCGTCGGTGTGCCCGGTTCACCCGGCGCTGCGGTGGGCAAGGCGGTGGTCATGTTGCCACCGGCCGACCTCGATGTGGTGCCGGACAAGACCGTTGATGACATCGACGCCGAACTGAAACTGTTCAACAACGCCCTGGAAGGGGTGCGCGAAGACATGCGCAACCTCTCCGCCAAACTCGCCACCCAGTTGCGCCCGGAAGAGCGCGCGCTGTTCGACGTCTACCTGATGATGCTCGAAGACGCGGCCCTGGGCGGTGAAGTGGTGCAGGTGATCAAGACCGGCCAATGGGCCCAGGGCGCGCTGCGCCAGGTGGTCGGCGAGCACGTCAATCGCTTCGAACTGATGGACGACGCCTACCTGCGCGAGAGGGCTTCGGACGTGAAGGATCTGGGCCGGCGACTGCTGGCCTACCTGCAGGAGGCCCGTCAGCTGTCGTTGGTCTATCCCGACAACACCATTCTCATCAGCGAAGAACTCACCCCGGCGATGCTCGGCGAAGTGCCGGAAGGCAAACTCGTCGGCCTGGTCTCGGTACTGGGCTCGGGCAACTCCCACGTTGCCATCCTGGCCCGGGCCATGGGCATTCCGACCGTCATGGGCCTGGTCGACCTGCCGTATTCCAAGGTCGACGGCATCGACATGATCGTCGATGGCTACAAGGGCGAGGTCTACACCAACCCCAGCGAAGTGCTGCGCAAGCAGTACGCCGAAGTCGTTGAAGAAGAACGCCAGCTGGCCCAGGGCCTTGACGCCCTGCGCGAACTGCCTTGCGTGACCCTCGATGGCCACCGCATGCCGCTGTGGGTCAACACCGGGCTGCTTGCCGATGTCGCTCGCGCCCAGCAGCGTGGCGCCGAAGGCGTCGGCCTGTACCGCACCGAAGTGCCGTTCATGATCAACCAGCGCTTCCCCAGTGAGAAGGAGCAGCTGGCGATCTATCGCGAGCAACTGGCGGCCTTCCACCCGCTGCCGGTGACCATGCGCAGCCTGGATATCGGCGGCGACAAGGCGCTGTCGTACTTCCCGATCAAGGAAGACAACCCGTTCCTCGGCTGGCGCGGTATTCGCGTCACCCTCGACCACCCGGAAATCTTCCTGGTGCAGACCCGCGCCATGCTCAAGGCCAGTGAAGGCCTGAACAACCTGCGCATTCTGCTGCCGATGATTTCCGGTATTCACGAACTCGAAGAAGCCCTGCACCTGATCCACCGGGCCTGGGGCGAAGTGCGCGACGAAGGCACCGACGTGCCGATGCCGCCGGTGGGGGTGATGATCGAAATCCCTGCGGCGGTGTACCAGACCCGCGAGCTGGCGCGCCAGGTGGACTTCCTCTCGGTCGGCTCAAACGACCTGACCCAGTATTTGCTGGCGGTCGACCGCAACAACCCGCGCGTCGCCGACCTCTATGACTACCTGCATCCGGCGGTGCTCCAGGCCCTGCAGAACGTGGTGCGCGATGCCCACGCCGAAGGTAAGCCGGTGAGCATCTGCGGCGAGATGGCCGGTGACCCGGCGGCGGCGGTGCTGCTGATGGCCATGGGTTTCGACAGCCTGTCGATGAACGCTACCAACCTGCCCAAGGTGAAGTGGATGTTGCGTCAGGTCAGCATGAGCAAGTCCAAGGAACTGCTGGCCCAGGCCATGGGCATCGACAACCCGCAAGTTATCCACAGCTCGCTGCAGCTGGCCCTGAAGAACCTGGGCCTTGCGCGGATGATCGGGCCAGGAGTGGGCAAGCCTTTGTGAGGTTTTGGGGCTGCTTTGCAGCCCATCGCTGGCTTGCCAGCGATAGCGTCAGACCTGCAAACACACCTCCCCCAGATGCCCGCCAAGCGGCCCAAAACTGCGCTCCACCATTTGCCGTCGGCCATCGGCCTCGACAATCAGCACGGTACTGGCTCGGGTCCCGTAGTTCTGGCTGGCAATGAACACGCTCGACAATAACCGCTCGGTACCCAGGCCGACGCCGGTCTCTGGCAGCTCGCTGTCTGCCGCCGGCAGGTTATCCCCAAGTAACTCCAGCAAGCGCTGTGGCTGTGGATCGGCCAGTTGCAATTGCAAGCCCGCCCGCGCCTTGACCAGCTTTGGCCAGGGCGTATCCAGGCCGGCGTTGGACAACCCGTAAACCCCGGCGCCCAGCAGCTGCGGCGTGGCTTGCCGGGCATTCAGGTAACCCAGTTGCGTGCTGTCGGCGACCAGCAGGTTGAACCCCGAATATTGCTGGCTGCGGCTGGCCACCTGATCCAGGTAAGCCTCAACCCCAAGCTCCCCGCGCAAAAACGCCGCCACCAGCTCGCCGCGCGAGCGCGTGCCCTGGGGTTGCTGCGGGTCGCGGATATTGGTCAGCGCGGCAAAGCGGCCGTTGGGGCCGACCCCCAGCCAGGTGCCGCCGGCTTCCAGGTCGCGCCCGGCGTAAACCCCGGGCGCATCTTCCCAGGCCCCCAGTACGCGGCTGGGGCGGGCGTAGAACTCATCACGGTTGGCCGCGACGATCAGCGGCTGGGCATGCCCAGGCCGCCAGGCAAAGGCGATCAGACACATAGGTGGACCTCTGTGTTTTTGCCCACTCTACCGATAGCGTCCGACGCGATCCATCGACTTAATGTGTCTTCACTAGAGCCGCAGGCCTACCTTCCGTTACCATGCCGGACTGAATTTACGGGGGCGACAATGGAATTCGTGCTCTATCTGGCGCTGGGCGCCTGCGCAGGCGTGCTGGCCGGGCTGTTTGGGGTTGGTGGCGGCATTATCATCGTGCCGGTGCTGGTGTTCAGTTTCACCCTGCAAGGCTTCGATGCGTCGGTGCTGACCCACCTGGCGGTGGGTACCTCGCTGGCGACCATTGTCTTCACCTCGGTCAATGCCATCCGCGAGCACCACCGCAAGGGCGCGGTGCAGTGGCCGATCTTTGTCTGGATGACCCTGGGGATCCTGGTCGGTGCGGGTATCGGTGCCAAGACCGCCTCGGCCATTCAGGGGCCAATGCTGCAAAAGATCATCGGCGTGTTCGCTCTGGTGATCGCCGCGCAGATGGCCCTCGACCTCAAGCCCAAGGCCAGCCGCGGCATCCCTGGCAAGCCCGGGCTGACCCTCGCCGGCAGCGTGATCGGCTGGGCCTCGGCGATCTTCGGCATTGGCGGCGGTTCGTTGACCGTGCCGTTCCTGACCTGGCGCAGCCTGCCGATGCAGCAGGCGGTGGCAACCTCGTCGGCCTGCGGCTTTCCGATTGCGGTGGCCAGCGCCCTGAGTTTCATCTGGCTCGGCTGGCACGACCCGCACCTGCCCGCCCATAGCCTGGGTTTTGTGTACCTGCCGGCGCTGCTGGGGATTGCCCTGACCAGCATGTTTTTCGCCCGCTTCGGCGCGCGCCTGGCACATAAACTGTCGCCACGCCTGCTCAAGCGGCTGTTCGCCGCGCTGCTGTTTTGCGTCGGTCTTAGCTTTTTGCTTTAACGAGAGGAGTCACCATGCTGCCTTATCCGCAGATAGATCCAGTAGCCCTTGACCTGAAATGGATCAAAATCCATTGGTACGGTCTGATGTACCTGGTCGGCATCGGCGGCGCCTGGCTGCTGGCCTCGCGTCGCCTGAACCGCTTCGACCCGACCTGGAGCCGCGAAAAACTCTCGGACCTGGTGTTCTGGCTGTCCATGGGCGTAATTGTCGGCGGGCGGTTGGGCTACGTGCTGTTTTATGACCTGCACGCCTACCTGGCCAACCCGACCTTGATCCTCGAAGTGTGGAAGGGCGGCATGTCGTTCCACGGCGGCTTTATCGGCGTGATGCTCGCCGCCTTGTGGTTCGGCAAGCGCAACAACAAGTCGTTCTTCGAGCTGATGGACTTCGTTGCGCCACTGGTACCGATCGGCCTTGGTGCGGGGCGTATCGGCAACTTCATCAACGCCGAGTTGTGGGGCAAGGCCACTGATGTGCCGTGGGCGATGGTCTTCCCGCCGTTCAGCGACCCGGCGCAGTTGCCGCGTCACCCGTCGCAGCTGTACCAGTTCGCCCTGGAAGGTGTGGCATTATTCCTGATCCTTTGGCTGTACTCGCGCAAACCGCGCCCGACCATGGCCGTTTCCGGCATGTTCGCGCTGTTCTACGGTATTTTCCGTTTCATCGTAGAGTTCGTGCGGGTACCCGATGCCCAGCTTGGCTACATCGCCTTCGGCTGGTTGACCATGGGTCAGTTGCTCTGCGTGCCGATGATTGTCGGTGGCATCTTCCTGATCTGGTGGGCCTACAACCGCAAACCCACGGTCAAGGCCGCCGTTTGAATTTCCACGGCAGGGCGATCCCCTGCCGTCTTTGCTACAGGTAAGCCATGAAACAGTATCTAGATCTGGTCCGCGACGTCATCGAAAACGGCACCCTTCAAGGTAACCGTACCGGTATCCGCACCATCAGCCTGCCTGGCGCCATGCTGCGCTTCGACCTGCAGAAGGGCTTCCCGGCCATCACCACCCGCAAGCTGGCGTTCAAGTCGGCCATCGGCGAGATGGTCGGCTTCCTGCGTGGCGTGAAGAACGCCGGCGAGTTCCGTGAGCTGGGCTGCAAGGTCTGGGATCAGAACGCCAACGAAAACGCCCAGTGGCTGGCCAACCCGTTTCGCCAGGGCCATGACGACCTCGGCGAGATCTACGGCGTGCAATGGCGCCAGTGGCCGGCCTACAAGCGCATCCCGCTGAGCAACCCGGCGGCCATCGAACTGGCCAAGAGCCAGGGCTTCCAGCAGATCGCCCAGGCCGAGGAAGACGGCGAAGCCTTCGTGGTGCTGTACAAGGCCATCGACCAGATCCGCCAGTGCATCGACACCATCCACAACGACCCGGGCAGCCGGCGCATCCTGTTCCACGGCTGGAACTGCGCCCAGCTCGACGAAATGGCCCTGCCGCCGTGCCACCTGCTGTACCAGTTCCACCCGAATGTCGAGACCAGGGAAATTTCCCTGACCCTCTACATCCGCTCCAACGACCTGGGCCTGGGCACGCCGTTCAACCTCACCGAAGGCGCCGCACTGCTGTCGCTGATGGGCCGCCTGACCGGCTACACGCCGCGTTGGTTCACCTATTTCATCGGTGATGCGCATGTCTACGAAAACCACCTGGACATGCTGGGCGAACAGCTCAAGCGCGAGCCGCTGGCTGCGCCGAAGCTGGTGATCAGTGATCGCGTGCCGGAATTCGCCAAGACTGGCGTGTACGAGCCAGAGTGGCTAGAGAAGATCGAACCGAGCGACTTCAGCCTCGAAGGCTACGAGCACCACGCGCCAATGACGGCGCCGATGGCGGTCTGATCCTGTAGGAGCGGGCTTGACCCGCGATGCGATGTGATTGACAGACCGCATCGCGGGTCAAGTCGGGTCGCCGCACCGCCGCTCCTACAGGTACCTTAATCAGTGCCCGTGGCTTCTGCCCACATGTGAATGCTCCGCCTCTGGCGCCGTTACTGCGCCATTGACCTCAAGATGCTGCAGGATCGAGCACTGGACCTCCTTGGGATGGCAGTGCTGACGCAGTTCCAGCAGTTGCGCCTGCAGTGCCTGCAGCCCATCGATGCGTGCCTTGACATGCTGGATGTGCTCGTCGATCAACGCATTGACGCTTTCGCACTGGTCATCCGGGCTGTCGCGCAGGCGCAGCAGGCTGCGGATTTCTTCCAGGGTCATGTCGAGGGTGCGGCAGTTACGGATGAAGGTCAGGCGCTCGACGTGGGCCTGGGTGTACATCCGGTAGTTGCCTTCGCTGCGCGCCGGCTCCGGCAGCAGGTTTTCCCGCTCGTAGTAACGGATGGTTTCCACCGCGCAATCGGTGGCCTTGGCCAGTTCTCCGATCTTCATCTGCAAATACCTCGACAAGTGGCTTGACCCTATAGTGGCTACAGGGTGTTCACTTGGCAACAGGACATTTAAGGATGAACCCATGAATCAGCCTGTCAGCCACACCCCCGGTAAAGCTCCTCACGATCATGAGCACAGCCATGATCACGCCAGGCATGAACATGCCGAGCACGCCCACAGCTGCTGTTCCCACGACGCCGCACCGGCGCTGGTGCAACTGAGCGAGGCGAGCAGCGCCGGTGCGCGCCTGAGCCGCTTTCGCATCGAGGCCATGGATTGCCCGACCGAACAGACCCTGATCCAGAACAAACTGGGCAAGCTGGCCGGGGTCGAGCAGCTGGAATTCAACCTGATCAACCGCATCCTCGGCGTGCGCCACACTCATGCCGACACTGTCGCCATCGAGCAGGCGGTCGCCTCGCTGGGTATGCAGGCCGACCCGTTGAGCGAGTCCAGCGACGAAGCTGGCGCTGCGCCTGCGCCGGTGAAAAAACACTGGTGGCCGCTGGCGTTGGCCGGTGTTGCGGCACTGGGCGCCGAAGCAATCCACTTTGCCGAGCTGGCGCCGTCCTGGGTAGTGGCCCTGGTCGCCCTGGTGTCGATCCTCAGTTGCGGTCTGGGCACCTACAAAAAGGGCTGGATCGCCCTGAAGAACGGCAACCTCAATATCAACGCACTGATGAGCATCGCCGTGACCGGCGCGGTGCTGATCGGCCAGTGGCCGGAAGCGGCCATGGTCATGTTCCTCTTCACCGTCGCCGAGCTTATCGAAGCGCGCTCGCTTGACCGCGCGCGCAACGCCATCGGCGGTCTGATGCAGTTGAGCCCGGACCTTGCTACCGTGCAGCAAGCCGATGGCCAGTGGCGTGAGCTGGACGTCAAGCAGGTCGCCCTCGGTGACCTGGTGCGCGTGCGTCCTGGCGAACGCATCGGCCTGGACGGCGAGGTGGTCAGCGGCCAGTCGAGTATCGACCAGGCACCGATCACCGGCGAGAGCCTGCCGGTAGAGAAGGGCCCCGGTGACAAGGTGTTCGCCGGCACCATCAACCAGGCCGGGGCGTTGGAGTACCGGGTGACGGCGGCGGCCGGGCAATCGACCCTGGCGCGGATCATCAAGGCCGTGGAAGAAGCCCAGGGCGCGCGGGCGCCGACCCAGCGCTTCGTCGACCAGTTCTCGCGCATCTACACCCCGGCGGTGTTTGCCTTCGCCCTGGCGGTGGCGGTGATTCCGCCGCTGTTCATGGCTGGCGCCTGGTTCGACTGGATCTACCGCGCGCTGGTGTTGCTGGTGGTGGCCTGCCCCTGTGCCTTGGTGATTTCCACCCCGGTGACCATCGTCAGCGGCCTGGCCGCGGCGGCGCGCAAAGGCATCCTGGTCAAGGGCGGGGTGTACCTGGAGGGCGGGCGCAAGCTCGACTTCCTGGCCCTGGACAAGACCGGCACCATCACCCATGGCAAGCCGGTGCAAACCGACCATGAAGTGCTCGAGCCGCTGTTCGAAGGCCGCGCCCAGGCGCTGGCGGCAAGCCTTGCCGATCGTTCCGACCACCCGGTATCCCGTGCCATTGCCGTGTTTGCCAATGAGCAGCGGTTGCCCCTGAGTGAAGTAACGGCCTTTGAAGCGCTGGCAGGTCGCGGTGTGCGTGGCGAGATCGACGGTGAGCTGTATCACCTCGGTAACCATCGCCTGGTCGAGGAGCTGGGCCTGTGCTCGGCACAGCTCGAAGCCCGGCTCGATACCCTGGAGCGGCAGGGCAAGACCGTCGTGCTGCTGCTCGACAAGTCCGGCCCGTTGGCGCTGTTCGCCGTCGCCGACACGGTCAAGGACAGCAGCCGCGAGGCAATTGCCGAGCTGCATGAGCTGGGTATCAAGACTGTCATGCTGACCGGCGACAATCCGCACACGGCCCAGGCGATTGCCGCCCAGGTCGGGATCGACCAGGCCCATGGCAACCTGCTGCCGGCCGACAAGCTCAAGACCATCGAGGACCTGTACGCCCAGGGCCATCGGGTCGGCATGGTCGGCGACGGCATCAACGATGCGCCGGCACTGGCCCGCGCCGAGATCGGCTTTGCCATGGCCGCGGCCGGTACCGACACAGCCATCGAGACCGCCGACGTGGCATTGATGGATGATGACTTGCGCAAAATCCCGGCCTTCGTCAGGCTCTCGCGCCAGAGTGCGGCGATCCTGACTCAGAACATTGTTCTGGCGCTGGGGATCAAGGCGATCTTCCTGGCAGTCACCTTCGCCGGCATGGCAACCATGTGGATGGCGGTGTTTGCCGACATGGGCGTGAGTTTGCTGGTGGTCTTCAACGGCCTGCGCCTGCTGCGTAAATAGAGGATCTATGTTGAGTTCCGAGTTGAAAGCCTTCTACATGGTTGCCCGCCTGGGCAGCATTACCCTGGCGGCGAAGAAACTCGGGCTCAGCCAACCGACGGTAACCACGCAGATCCGCAACCTCGAAAGCCAGTACGCGGTGGAGCTGTTCTACCGTGGCGGTCGCCGCCTGACCCTCAGTGACGACGGCACGCGGCTGCTGCCGATGGTCAAGGCGCTGCTGCAGCAGGAGGCCGATATCGAGTTCTTCCTGCGCAACAGTGGCCAGGGTCAGGGCAGTTTGCGTATCGCTGCCACGGCGCCGTACTACATCCTCGACCTGGTGAAGATCTTCCGCGAGCGCTTGCCGCAGGTGGAGGTGTCGGTGGAGATCGGCAACTCCCAGCAGGTGCTGGAATTGCTCGAGGACTACCGGGTCGATCTGGCCGCCTCATCGCAACTGGTCGAGGATGCACGGCTGGTGCGGCGGGTGCTGGGTACCGATCCGCTGGTGGTGGCGGTGCATCGCAACCATGTGCTGGCCAGCCGCGAATCGCTGCCGCTGTCGGCGCTGGCCGGGCATTGCCTGCTGGTGCGTGAGCAGGGCTCGACCACGCGCAAGCTGACCGAGCAGATGCTTGAAGCGGCGGGGGTGAAGGTCGGCTCGCTGCTGGAGATCGGCAGTCGCGAGTCGATTCGCGAGGCGGTGCTGCGCAATATCGGCATCAGCATCATTGCCCGCCATGAAGTGCCGCATAACCCCGAGCTGCGGGTGCTGAGCCTGGAGGGCGCGCCGCTGATGCATGAGTATCTGTATTGCTTGAAGGAGCGGCGCCAGGCGCGGTTGCCGGCGGCGTTTCTGGGGTTGGCTCAGGAAGTGGCGGCGGTAGAGGTGTAGGAGCGGGATTTGCATCACACCAAAATCTGCCTATACCACTATCGGCAACTTTTGCCTCTGCGCCACAGAACCTTCGCATTGTCCGCCTAGCATGGCCCTCATTCGTTCGATGAGGTCCTGCCATGAGCACTCCGGTCGCAAACCCTGGCGCACAGATGAAAGTGCGCGGTATCCACAAGCGCTTCGGCGCCTTTACCGCCCTGCACGATGTTTCCCTCGACGTCGCCGCTGGTGAGCTGGTGTGCCTGCTGGGCCCCTCCGGCTGTGGCAAGACTACCCTGCTGCGCTGCATCGCCGGCCTCGAGCGCCAGGATCGCGGCACCCTGTACATCGGCGACCGTGATATCTCCGAGCTACCGCCCCAGGCCCGCGACTACGGCATACTGTTCCAGTCCTATGCGCTGTTCCCCAACCTGACCGTCGAAGCCAATATCGCTTACGGCCTGGCCGGCAGCGGTCGTGACGAAGTGCGCCAGCGGGTGGCGCAGATGCTTGAGCTGGTGGGCCTGAGCGGTAGCGAGAAGAAGTACCCCGGCCAGCTTTCCGGCGGCCAGCAACAGCGCGTGGCCCTGGCTCGAGCCCTGGCCCCGGCACCGTCGTTGCTGCTGCTCGACGAGCCGATGTCGGCCCTCGACGCCCGGGTGCGCGAACACCTGTGCAGCGAATTGCGCCAACTGCAACGCCAGCTCGGCATCACCACCCTGATGGTCACCCACAACCAGGACGAAGCCATGTTGATGGCCGACCGTATCGCGGTGATGAACAACGGCCAGGTCGAGCAGTACGCCACCCCGCAGGAAATCTACGACAAGCCGGCCACGCCGTTCGTTGCCGAGTTCGTTGGCCAGGGTAACTGGCTGCCGTTCCAGCGCCACAGCGACAGCCATGCCCAGGTCGGTGCGCTGAACATGCGCCTGGCCGATGGCGGCAGCCAGGCCCGCAGCGGTCGGCTGTTCTGCCGCCCGGAAGCGATCAGCGTCAATCCGCCGGTGCATGAAGAGAACCTGTTCCCGGCGCGGGTGCGCGAGATCACCTTCCTCGGCAATCGCTGCCGCATGAGTTTCGAATTCAACGAACTGCCAGGCCATGCCCTGCTTGCCGAAGTCGCCCCCGAGTCGATGCCGCGCCTGGGCTCGCAGGACATCTGGGTCGCCTTGCCGCCGCGCAGCCTGCAGGTGTTTGCCTGAGATGGCCGCGCCAATCGCCATGCCGATCGCGCACGCGAAGGCAACCCGGCGCGCCGGTGTTTCGCTGGGTGATCGACTGTTCGTGGTCGGCGGCAAATGGTTGCTGCTGCTTTTGCTCACCGTCGCGGTATTGATGCCGCTGCTGGCGATCTTCTGGCGCGGTTTCAGCAGCGATGCCGGCCAGGGCGGCGGCCTGGTCGCTGCTCGCGAACTGTTTGCCAGCGCCAACTTTCACTGGCTGCTGGGCAATAGCCTGAAGGTCTCGCTCAGCGTTGCGGCCATTGTGGTGCCGCTGGCCTACCTGTTCGCCTACGCTCTGCAGCGTACACTGATTCCGGCCAAGGGCCTGTGGCGCGGCATTTCGCTGCTGCCATTGCTGGCGCCGTCGATGCTCCCGGCCATTGCCCTGGTCTATCTGTTCGGCAACCAGGGGCTGCTGCGCGAGCTGCTCAGCGACAATATCTACGGCTTCTGGGGCATTGTCCTCGGCGAGGCGATCTACACCTTCCCGCATGCGCTGATGATCCTGCTGTCGGCGCTGTCGCTGGCCGATGCGCGCTTGTTCGACGCCGCCTCGAGCATGGGCGCCGGGCCTTGGCGGGCGTTTCACAGCATCACCTGGCCAGCCACCCGGCAGGCGGTGTTCGCCGCCTTCTGCCTGGTGTTCACCCTGACCATCACCGACTTCGGTGTGCCGGTGGTAGTCGGTGGCGACTACCAGGTGCTGGCGCTGGAAGCCTACAAGGCCGTGGTCGGCCAGCAGCAGTTCGGCCGTGGCGCCTTGATCGGCATGGTCCTGCTGGTGCCGGCGCTGCTCAGCTTTGCCGTCGATGCCTGGCTGCGCCGCCGTCAGGGCGATTCGATGAGTGGCCGGGCGCAGGTGTTCCAGCCACAGCCGTCGCGGCGTCGCGATGCCTGCTTCATGGCCGTGGTCATCCTGATTTGCGCGGTGCTGTTGCTGGTGGTGGGCATGGCGGTGTACTCATCGCTGGTCAAGTTCTGGCCTTACAACCTGTCGCTGTCGCTCAAGCACTACCAGTTCGACGAAACCGCCGGTGGCGGCTGGCTGGCCTACCGCAACAGCCTGACCATGGCCCTGGGCACGGCGCTGATCGGTAGCGCGGTGATTTTCACCGGCGCCTACCTGATGGAAAAAACCAAGGGCCAGCGCAGCTTGAACCTGCTGCTGCGCCTGCTCAGCTTCGTGCCGATGGCGGTGCCGGGCCTGGTGCTGGGCCTTGGCTACGTGTTCTTCTTCAACCTCAGCAGCAACCCGCTGCATGTGTTCTACGGCAGCATGGCGCTGCTGGTGGTGTGCACCATTGCTCACTACCTGACCACCGCCAACATGACCGCGACCACTGCCCTGCGCCAGCTCGATGGCGAGTTCGAGGCTGCCGCGCTGTCGCTCAAGGCACCGCTGTACCGGCACTTCATGCGGGTCACCGTGCCGATCTGCCTGCCGGCATTGCTCGACATCATTCGCTACCTGTTCGTCTCGGCGATGACCACGGTGTCGGCGGCGATCTTCCTCTACAGCCCCGACACCATCCTTGCCGCGGTCGCCGTGCTGAACATGGATGATGCCGGCAACGTCGGCGGCGCCGCAGCGATGTCGACCCTGATCCTGATTACCAGCGCCACCGTTTCGCTGCTCCTGGCCTGGGCCTCGCGCGGCCTGTTGCAACGCTCCCAAGCCTGGCGCCAGCGCGCGCCGGGTCACTGATTGCCTCTCCCAACCTGTACTGTTCAAAGGAACCGCATCATGTTCAAGCCACTTGCTCTTGCCGCTGCCGTCCTCACTGCATTCAGCGTGCAGGCCTTTGCCGCCGATACCCAACTGACGGTGTACACCGCGCTCGAAGCCGAACAGCTCAAGAGTTACAAGCAGGCCTTCGAAAAGGCCAACCCGGACATCGAAATCAAGTGGGTGCGTGATTCCACCGGCATCATCACTGCCAAGCTGCTGGCCGAAAAAGACCGCCCGCAAGCCGATGCCGTGTGGGGCCTGGCGGCATCGAGCCTGGCAATCCTCGACCAGCAGGGCATGCTGCAAAGCTATGCACCGAAAGACCTCGGCAAGATCGGCGCCAACTACCGCGATGCCGCCAATCCGCCGGCCTGGGTGGGCATGGACGTCTGGGCCGCGACCATCTGCTTCAACACCGTCGAGGCCGAGAAGCAGGGCCTGAGCAAGCCGCTGAGCTGGCAGGACCTGACCAAGCCTGAGTACAAGGGCAAGATCGTCATGCCTAACCCGGCGTCTTCCGGCACCGGTTTCCTCGATGTCAGCGCCTGGTTGCAGACCTTCGGCGAGAAGCAGGGCTGGGCGTATATGGACGGCCTGCACCAGAACATCGGCCAGTATGTTCACTCTGGCTCCAAGCCGTGCAAGCTGGCTGCTGCTGGCGAATTCCCGATCGGCATCTCGTTCGAATACCCGGCCGTGCAGCTCAAGCGCCAGGGTGCGCCGCTGGACATCGTCCTGCCGAAGGAAGGCCTGGGCTGGGAGATCGAAGCCACCGCGGTGATCAAGGGCAGCCAGCATGAAGACGCGGCCAAGCGCCTGGCCGACTTCTCGGCGAGCCCGGCGGCCATGGAGCTGTACAAGGAAAACTTCGCCGTCCTGGCCCAGCCGGGCATCGCCAAGCCGCAGACCGAACTGCCGGCCGACTACGAACAGCGCCTGATCAAGAACGACTTCGCCTGGGCTTCGAAGAACCGCGACAACATCCTCGCCGAATGGCGTAAGCGCTATGACGGCAAGTCGGAGAAGGTCGCGCAGCAGTAACCGCATCGCGGGGCAAGCCCGCTCCTACAGTAGGAGCGTGCTTGCCCCGCGATAGCACTTTTGAAGGAACCTCAGATGACCGATCTACTCATCGTCGGCGCCGGCATCCTCGGCCTGTCCCATGCCTACGCCGCTGCCCGGCGCGGGCTCAAAGTGCGGGTCTTCGAGCGCAGCGCGACGCCCCTGGGCGCTTCGGTGCGCAACTTCGGCCAGGCCCTGGTAACCGGCCAGCCACCCGGCCAGATGCTCGAACTGGCCAAGGCCAGCAGTGGTATCTGGAAGCACTGGGCGCAGCAGGCCGGCTTCGAGCTCAAGGCCAATGGCTCGCTGCTGTTTGCTCGCACTGCGCTGGAGCTGGAACTGCTCGAAGCCTTCTGTGCCGAGCGCGCGCCACAACATGATTACCAGGTGGAACTGCTCAGCGGCGCCGCCTTGAACGACCTGTACGGCGGCCAGTTTCGCCACCACCGCGCCGCCTTGCGTGGCTTGCAAGACCAGCAGTTGTATTCCCGCGAAGCGCTGCCGAGCCTGATCCGCTTCCTGCAGCAGGAACTGGATGTAGCGTTTCACTTTTCAACCTTGGTACGTGCTATCGAACCTGGTCGCGTATCGACCACGGCGGGGGACTTCAGCGCCAGACAGATCGTGGTCTGCTCCGGCCACGACTACCAGACCCTGCTCGCCGAACCCATCTCCGCCCTGCAACCGCAGGTTTGCCGTCTGCAGATGCTGCGCGCCCGGCCGCGCTTCAAGCTCGACCTGCAGCACGCCTTGCTGACTGGCCTGAGCTGTGTGCACTACGGCGCCTTCGCCGACCTGCCGCAGGCCCAGGCGCTGAAAGCGCAACTGCAGGCCAACAGCCCGCACCTGCTGGAGCATGGCATCCACCTGCTGATCAGCCCGACGCCCCATGGCGAGCTGATCATCGGCGACTCCCATGCCTATGGCAGCGATGCTTCACCGTTCAACGCCGAGCAGGTCGACAACTGGATGATCGAGCTGGCCGAGCAGACCCTGGGCGGGCGCATCGAGGTGGTCGAACGCTGGCAGGGCGTCTATGGTTCAGGCGGGCCGGGGCCGTTTTCCTTGCTGCAGGTGGCGCCGGGTATCAGCGCTGCGCTGATGCACAGCGGCGTCGGCATGAGCGTCGGCCCGGCCCTGGCCGAGCAACATATCGCCCGTTTGCTGGAGGAGAGTGACTGATCATGGTTAGTGCCGAACAGATTGTCAGCGAGGTCTTCGCCTTGTATCAGCAGCATGGCAATGAGGACTACATCGGCGAGCCGGTTTCGCAGCTCGAGCATATGTCCCAGGCGGCGCAACTGGCGTTGGCCGAGGGCTATGACGATGAGGTGGTACTGGCGGCGTTCTTCCATGACATCGGCCATATCTGTGGCAGCGCCGAAGGCGACATGGGCGGCTATGGTGTGGTCAGCCATGAGCGTGTTGGCGCCAACTACCTGCGCCGCTGCGGCTTCAGCGAGCGTTTGGCCAGGCTGGTGGAGTACCACGTCGAGGCCAAGCGCTACCTGACCTTGCGCCAGCCGGGTTATTACCAGCGCCTGAGTGAGGCCAGCCGGCGCACCCTGGAGTACCAGGGCGGGGTGATGAGCGAGGCCGAGGCCGATGCCTTCGAGCAAGACCCGCTGTGCACGTTGAGCCTGCGCATGCGCCAGTGGGATGAGCTGGCCAAGGAGATGGATGTGCCGGTGATTGACCTGCAACTGCTCAAGGGCAAGGCGCTAAAGCTCCTGCACTAGCGCATCTATCTGCTCCTGGCGCTCGGCCTGATTCACTTTCGCCCCGGGATTGAGCGACGACCACTGCGGATGCGCCCGGGCCTTGCCCAGCGCTTGCGGCAGCTTGCCTTCGCGCCAGGTCTGTTCTTGTGGCGCCGTCAGCTTGATTCGCTCCAGCGCCGCATGGCCACGGGCATCCAGGGCGTGAATCAGCTGATGCTGACGCAACGCCAGCAGGCGCAACACACTGTCATCTACCGTCAACTCGCGCTGGCCCTTGAGTTTGCCGAGCAGGCGTGAGCCGTAGCTGCGGGCAGTCTGTAGCGCACCACCGGCTATCGCCCCGGCCAGCGCCGCGGCACCGAGGGTCAGGCCGCCGACCAGCAAATCGACCCCGGCCCCGGCCGCCGCACCGGCTGCCACGCCACTGCCCAGGCGTACACCGAGCAGCTTGAGGGTTTCCGGGTTGAACAGGTCATCGCCCCAGCGCCCGTCGAGCAAAGGCAGGTCGCTGCTGGCGGCGTCTTCCTTGCGAAACGCATAGAGCTTGAGCAGCGCTTCGACGCAGCGTTGCTCGCGCTGGCGCACATCGCGGCGCAGGGCTTCGATGGCCACGGCTTCGGCGCCAGGCTCGGCGACCACACTGCGCCGGCAAGCGGCGCAGTCGAGCAGCAGGTCGGCGACCAGGCGCTTGGCGCTTTCACGCCGGGCCTGGCGCTGGGCCTGCTGATCGTCGATCAGGCGTTGCAGCGCTGGTCGTGAGTGCTCCAGCATCAACGCCAGGCTTTCGTACAGGCGGCGCTCGCCGTCTTCTGGCGGGGCGACGCTGTCGAAGCGCACCAGCGCATGCAGCCCCAGGCGCGCCAGGGCTTCGCGCCAGTCAGCTTCGCGATGGTCGCTACTGGCGACGAAGTTGAGCACCGGTAGCAACGGCCTGCCGCAGCCGGCCAGCACTTGCAGTTCGTCGCGGTACTTGGCCAACACCGGCTCGCGGGCATCGATCACATACAGGCCGGCATCGCTGGCCAGCAGTTGGCGCAGCACCTTGGCCTCCTGCTCGAAACGCTGGCGCGCCTCGCTACCCCGCAGAAAGCGCTCCAGCCGTGCCGGGCCATCGAGGCGTTCGCCCGGCCGTTCCAGGCGCTCAAGGTAGTCGAGCAGGGCGATGGCGTCTTCCAGCCCCGGGGTGTCGTAGAGTTCGAGCAACGGCTCGCCGTCCACCGACAGGCGTGCGCCCTCGACATGACGGGTGGTGCTCGGCCGATGCGAGACCTCGCCGAAGCCGACATCGCGGGTCAGGGTGCGCAGCAGCGAGGTCTTGCCAACGTTGGTGTGGCCGACCACGGCCAGTTTCAGCGGCTTAGTCATGGCCATGCTCCAGCCAGTTCAGCGGGGCGCTGTCGGCGTAGCTCAAACCCAGCTGTTCCAGGGCCTGATGCCAGTCGCCCAGGCGTTCAGCGTCCAGCGCCTGACCGGGCATTGCCTGCAGCAGCCAGATGCGCGTGGCCCCGGCATTGCGCGCAAGCTCGGCGAGTAGCGCCAGGCTGCCGCGGTCGGGCGAGCGGCGCGGGTCGCAGGCAATCGCCAGGCGCGCTGGCGGAAAACGGCTGAGCTGTTCCAGCAGTTTGTTGCGCGACTCGCGGCTATCGAGGATACCGGCGTTGCTCACCGTTGCCGGCAGGGTAGGTGGCCACGGGCGTTTGTCGTCCAGCTCCAGGCCGACCAGCAGGGCGCCTTCGCTGTGTTCTTCACCAACGCCACGCACGATCTGCGGCAAGGCATCAGGCGCGGCGTCGTTGACGCCCAGGCGTTCGCTGCTGGGCATCAGCACATCGCGCAGCTGGCTGTAGCCGGGCAGCTTGAGGTCAAGTTGCAGGCGTGCCCGGCCACTGCGCCAGCGCCACAGGCACAGGGCGGCAAGCAGCAGGCGCGGAACGATACCGTATACCAGCAGCACGCCGAGCAGCCAGCCGGCCCAGGCCTGGCGGGCCAGCTCAAGTGCCGGTTGCGTGTCGCCGCTGGCGCGGATCATGGCCACGTCCGGCACGCTGAAGCCGAGTAATGCGGGCAGGGCGCCAAGGGCCTGGGTCAGGGCGACGAAGGTGTCGGCGCCGAGAATGGTGGTTTCCCAGACGAAGCCGTAACGTCGGGTGGCCAGCAGCATCAGCAGCATCAACAGCGCAGCGCTCAAGGCCAGCAGCCACAGGCTGTGCACCAACAGGCCGAGCAGCCAGCGATTGAGTTTTTGTCGCTGCAGCATCACCAGCAGGGCGGGGGCCAGGTGTGCGGCCTGGGCATCGCGGGCGAATTTTTCGCTCAGCCACAGCCACAGGCGACCAAGGCTGGCGCCCTGTTCACCGGCCAGAAAAAAGCCCAGCAGCCAGCCCAGCAACAGCAGCAGGTTCAACCCGAGCAGGCTGCCCAGGGCCCAGAACACGTTGACCGGGCGCAGGCTGTCGCCGAGGGCGGCCAGGGCCAGGCCGGCGCCGCTGAGCACGGCCAGTACCACCAGGGCTGCCAGCGCCAGGCGAGCGCCTTGTTTCCAGTGTTGCAGGGCGCTGCGCATGCCGTCGCGTTCGGCCAGCCACAGGGCGCGGCTTTCGATGCGCGCCGGCAGGTCGCCGCCTGCCTGGCGGGCGCGGCGGTTGGCTTCCTGGTCTTCCAAGGGGCCTGCATGTTCTTCGCGCAGGCGCACGGCTTCGGTGAGCCAGCGTTTGTCCAGGTCAGTCAGTGCAGTCACACGGTCTTCCATTGATCAAGTCAGCCCAAAGCATAACCCAGGCATCGAAGATCGGGCTTTGCTATCCTCGCCGGCATGAAAACATCACTCCCCCTCAGCCTGATCGCGGCCCTCGCCGAGAACCGCGTGATCGGCATCGACAACAGCATGCCCTGGCACTTGCCGGGGGATTTCAAGTATTTCAAGGCCACCACCCTGGGCAAGCCGA
This sequence comes from Pseudomonas sp. UC 17F4, assembly GCF_900101695.1. Lineage (NCBI taxonomy): Bacteria > Pseudomonadati > Pseudomonadota > Gammaproteobacteria > Pseudomonadales > Pseudomonadaceae > Pseudomonas > Pseudomonas sp. UC 17F4. Next base: position 468,799 of record NZ_FNKV01000001.1, on the reverse strand, counting down.
TCATCATGGGGCGCAAGACCTGGGATTCGCTGGGTCGCCCACTGCCGGGGCGCCTGAACCTGGTGGTCAGCCGCCAGCCGGGCTTGCAGCTCGAAGGTGCCGAAGTGTTCGCCTCGCTGGAGGCTGCCATTGAGCGTGCCGAGCAGTGGGCACTGGCGCAGGGCGTCGACGAGCTGATGCTGATCGGCGGCGCGCAGCTGTATACCCAGGCCATCGAGCGCGGCCTGGCGGATCGCCTGTACCTGACCCGGGTTGAGCTCAGCCCGCAAGGGGATGCGTGGTTTCCTGAGTTTGATGCGGCGCAGTGGAAGCTGGCGTCGACTCAGGCCAATCCGGCTGAGGGTGACAAGCCGGCGTATCACTTCGAGGTCTGGGAAAAGGCCTGAAATGCATCGCGGGGCAAGTTGTGGCCCCGCGATGAGGTCGTCAGGAGTGCGTCAGCTGCGCATGTTCCTGCGCATCCAGCACCGACTTGTCGGTCTGTTTGAGCATCTGGCTGGTAATCGCCCCGGCCGTCATTGAGCCGTTGACGTTCAGCGCCGTGCGGCCCATGTCGATCAGCGGCTCGACCGAGATCAGCAAGGCCACCAGCTCCACCGGCAAGCCCATGGCCGGCAATACGATCAGCGCCGCGAACGTCGCACCGCCGCCGACACCGGCAACACCTGCCGAGCTCAGGGTGACGATCGCCACCAGGGTGGCAATCCACAGCGGGTCAAACGGATCGATGCCCACCGCTGGCGCCACCATCACCGCCAACATTGCCGGGTACAGGCCGGCACAGCCGTTCTGGCCAATGGTTGCGCCAAATGACGCGGCAAAGCTTGCGATCGACTGCGGAATACCCAGGCGCAGGGTTTGCGCCTCGATGCTCAGCGGGATGCTGGCGGCGCTGGAGCGGCTGGTGAAGGCGAAGGTCAGTACCGGCCAGACCTTGCGGAAGAAGCGCAGCGGGTTGACGCCGCTCATCGCCAGCAGCACGCCGTGTACCACGAACATCAGGCCCAGGCCGATGTACGAGACCACCACGAAGCTGCCGAGCTTGAGGATGTCGTCGAGGTTCGAGCTGGCCACTACCTTGGTCATCAACGCCAGCACGCCGTAGGGGGTGAGCTTCATCACCAGGCGCACCAGGCGCATCACCCAGGCTTGCAGGGTGTCGATGGCGGCCAGGGCGCGGTTGCCCTTCTCGGCGTCATCCTTGAGCAACTGCAGGGCGGCCATGCCGAGGAACACGGCAAAGATCACCACGCTGATGATCGAGGTCGGCTTGGCCCGGGCCAGGTCGCCTACCGGGTTGCTGGGGATGAACGACAGCAGCAATTGCGGGATGTTCAGGTCGGTGACCTTGCCCACGTAGTCGCTCTGGATCGCCGCCATGCGCGCGGTTTCGGCGGTACCGGCCACCAGGCCTTCGGCGGTCAGGCCAAACAGGTTGGTCAGCACGATACCGATCAGCGCGGCGATGGCCGTGGTGAACAGCAGCGTGCCGATGGTCAGGAAGCTGATCTTGCCCAGCGACGAAGCATTGTGCAGGCGCGCCACGGCACTGAGGATCGAGGCGAAGATCAGCGGCATGACGATCATCTGCAGCAACTGTACGTAGCCGTTGCCGACCAGGTCGAGCCAACTGATGGTGGCCTTGAGGACCGGGTTGCCGGCGCCGTAAATGGCATGCAGGGCAGCGCCAAACAGCACGCCGAGGACCAGGCCGACCAGCACTTTCTTGGCCAGGCTCCAGTTGCCATGACGGGTTTGCGCCAGGCCTAGCAGCAAGGCCAGGAACGCCAGCAGATTGAGAGACAACGGCAGATTCATTGAAGCTCCAGGAAAAAAGGCGGGGCATCGCCTCTGTGTGCGATTGCGAACAGAAATGCTAACAGCATGAAAACCAACGAATTTATATCGAAATGGAATTTCGATAGTCGTTTTTGGAATAACGCCAGGTCGCAAACAGAATGCTCGTGGCCGCTCAGGGGCGTGTCGGTGTCGCTGTCGGGTCGGTGCGCATTGCAGGCTTTGCTAGCGTGGGCGGGCCACTTTTCTGGAGAAAAGCACATGACGTCTGCTCCGAAAATCCTCGCCGCCGGCCTCGCCCTGTTGCTTACCGGGCACAGCTGGGCCACCGAGCTCAAGCACTGGCCGGCCGAGGCTGCCAAGCAACTGGACAGCATGATCGCGGCCAATGCCAATAAGGGCAACTATGCGGTCTTCGACATGGACAACACCAGCTACCGCTTCGACCTCGAAGAATCGCTGCTGCCGTTCATGGAGAACAAGGGCCTGCTCAGCCGCGACAAACTCGACCCGTCGCTCAAGCTCATCCCCTTCAAAGACACCGCCGAGCACAAGGAGAGCCTGTTCAGCTACTACTATCGGCTCTGCGAAATCGACGACATGGTCTGCTACCCCTGGGTCGCCCAGGTGTTTTCCGGTTTCACCCTCAAGGAGCTCAAGGGCTATGTCGACGAGCTGATGGCCTCGGGCAAGCCGGTGCCGAGCACCTATTACGAGGGTGATCAGGTCAAGCCCATTGAGGTGCAACCGCCGAAAGTGTTCGCCGGCCAGGCCGAGCTGTTCAACAAGCTGATGGAGAACGGCATTGAGGTCTACGTGATCAGCGCCGCCTCCGAAGAGCTGGTGCGCATGGTCGCTGCCGACCCCAAGTACGGCTACAACGTCAAACCGCAGAACGTGATCGGCGTCAGTTTGCTGCTCAAGGACCGCAACAGCGGCGCCCTGACCACCGCGCGCAAGCAGATCAGCGCCGGCAGCTATGACCCGCAGGCCAACATGGGCCTTGAGCTGACCCCGTATCTGTGGACCCCGGCCACCTGGATGGCCGGCAAGCAGGCGGCCATCCTCACCTATATCGACGAATGGAAGAAGCCGGTGCTGGTCGGTGGCGATACTCCGACCAGTGACGGCTACATGCAGTTTCATAGCGTCGACGTGGCCAAGGGCGGCATCCACCTGTGGATAAACCGTAAGGCCAAGTACATGGACCAGCTCAACGGCATGATCGCCAAGCATGCCGCGGCGCAGGCCAAGGAAGGCTTGCCGGTGACGGCGGACAAGAACTGGGTGATCGTTACGCCGGAGCAGATTCAGTAAGCAAAATAGATATCAATTGCGAATTCATCTCATCTTCTGCTAGCGTGCGCGCACCTTGAGGTCCATCGCCAGGAAGTACCGTGTCTTCGTGGAATACGCAGATTGCCCGCCTGTTTGCCGAGCACAAGAAAGCGCTGGAAGCCTTTGTTGCGCGCCGCACGGGCAATTCGCAGGTGGCAGCCGACCTGACCCAGGAGTCTTTCCTGCGCCTGGCGCGGCTGCCTGCCGACAAGAAGATCGACAACCTGCCGGCCTTTCTTTTCACCATTGCCAGCAACCTGATCCGTGACCACCAGCGCCAGGCCATCCGCCGCGAGCGCCTGGACGGCGGTGAGCCCAGCGACGAGCTGGCCTGCGAAACGCCCGGGGCCGACGAGCAACTCTCGGCGCTGCAGGAACAAGCGCTGATGCACGAGGCCATTCAGGCCCTGCCCGAGGCGACCCGGCATATCTTCCTGCTTTATCATGTCGACGAATGTTCCTACCGGGAAATTGGCGAGCGGCTGCAGATTTCCCCGCGTAGTGTCGAATACCAATTGCGCCGTGCGCTGATCGACTGCCGGGCCTTTATCAAGGCGCGCTTGCTCAGTGGCACGCCGGGGCCGCGTCCATGAACCGGCCATTTGCAGTGACGGATAGCCCGATGACCGACCCTCACGCCACGGATGCCGACGACCTGTTCGCCGAAGCCAGTGGCTGGTACTACCGCCTGCAGGCCGACGACGTCACGCCCGCAGAGCGTGAGGCCTTCAGCGCCTGGCTGGGCCAGGGCCCGGAACAGGCCCAGGCCTGGGACGAGGTGCTTGGCCTGCTCGGGGCCCTGCGTGAGCCGGCACGGCAACTGCGTCAGGCCCAGCGCGCGCGTTGGCGCCGACCGCGGCTGCAGCTCTGGGCGAGTGCCGCGGCGGTATTGCTGATGGTCGCTTTACTGGTGAATAGCCCCTGGCCGGACCGCTGGCGTGCCGACTACGCCACCGCCACTGGCGAGTCGCGCAGCATTGCCTTGGCGGACGGTTCGCAACTGCAGCTCAACACCGACACGGCCGTGCAGGTCGAGCTGGCAGGTGGCGAGCGGCGGGTGCGGCTGCTGCGTGGCGAGGCGTGGTTCGAGGTCAGCCATGATCCGGCGCGGCCATTCGTGATTCGCTCCGGCGATGGCTGGGTGAAGGTGGTGGGCACGCGTTTCAGCGTCGCCCGGGAAGGTGACCAGACCCGAGTGCGGGTTGCCCAGGGCAAGGTCCAGGTCGGTGCCGACAGCCATCAGTCGGTGCTGCTGGAGCCTGGTCGCGCCGTCGAGTATCGCGGCACACAACTGGGTTCGGCACATGCTTTCGATGTGGCCGCCGAGTTCGCCTGGCGCCAACGCCAGCTGGTGTTCCGCGAGCAGCCGCTGGTCGAAGTGGTCGATGCTCTCAACCGCTACTGGCCGGGGCAGACCCTGGTGCTGGGCGAGGGCCTGCGTCAGCGCAAGGTCTCGGGGGTGTTCGAGATCGACAAGCCCGAGGCGGTGCTCAAGGCCCTGACCCACACCCTGGGCCTGCGCGCCGAGCATTACACCCCGTATCTGCGGGTGTTGCGTGAGGGCTGAAAAATTTCTTACGAAAGTTTCAGGGTTTCCCCAGTAGCTGACGTCCTTGATCTCGTAGGCGCAAATAATAAGCACTCTCAGACAGTGCGGCGCTATTCAACGACTTCGACGATTCTGGGGAGCTTCACTGATGGAACATACCACCGCCACCCGGCGCCTGCCCGGCGTGCCCACCCTGCTGAGCCTGGCCATTGCCCTGGGCTGCGGCACACTGGCAACGCCGATACTGGCCGTGCCTGCCGCGCAAGCGCAGGAGTATCGCTTCGAGATTCCGGCGCAATCGCTGGATGCAGCGCTGGCGGCTTTCAGTGCGGTTACCCGGGTGCAGGTGCTGGTCGGCGCCGAGGTCACTCAGGGCTTGCGCTCCCCGGGCATCAGCGGCAGTTATCCACAGGACCAGGCACTGGCCCGCCTGCTGGCTGGCACTGGCCTGAGCGCCAGCTACATCGATCGCGACAGCGTGACCCTGGAAAAACGCCAGGGTGAAGAGGCGGCGCTGCAGTTGGGCGCGACCATGGTCGGCGGCAAGGTGCTTGGGGCTACTACCGAAGGCAGCCAGTCCTACACCACCGGTGCGTTGACCATCGGCAAGGGCGAACAGAAGCTCAAGGACATTCCGCAGTCGGTGTCGGTGGTCACCCGCCAGCGCCTGGACGACCAGAACATGAACAGCCTGCAGGACGCCATGCGTCAGGTGACCGGGGCGACGATCAAAAGCTACAACTCCGGCTCCAGCCTCAACGACGTGTACATGCGCGGCTTCCTGGTCGATCAGGTGCAGGTCGATGGTGTTTCGCAAATGACTGGCCAGGGCGACCTGATGACCAGCTTCGACCTGGCGATGTTCGACCGCGTCGAAGTGCTGCGCGGGCCTTCCGGCCTGTACCAGGGCGCGGGTGAACCTGGTGGCACCATCAACCTGGTGCGCAAGCGCGCCCTAGGCCAGTTCGCCCTGAGCGGCGAGCTGTCGGCAGGCTCCTACGATCATTACCACTCGACCGTCGACATCACCGGCCCGCTCAACAGCGACGGCAGCCTGCGCGGGCGCTTCGTCACCGCCTACGAAGACAACAAGTCCTTCGTCGACTACGCCCAGAACGAGCGGCCAATGGTTTACGGCCGGCTGGAATACGACGTGACCCCGGACACCACCCTGTCGCTGGGCGGCGCCTATCAGAAAAACCATTCGACCCCGGCGTTCGGCCTGCCGGCGTACGCCAATGGCAAGCTGCTGGACGTCAAGCGCTCGACCTTTGTCGATGCCAAATGGAACGAACTGGACGAGCACGTCTGGGAAAGCTTCTTCGAAGTCGATCATGCCCTGGACAACGGCGGCCAGTTCAAGACCTCGCTGACCTACCGCGACGCCGAGACCCCGACCCGCAACTTCACCTGGAGCGACGGTGCGGTCGACCCGGCCACCGGCGCCAGCTCGGCCGTGGCCTATTCCTACTACACGCACATCAAGACCCTGGGCCTGGACAGCTTCGTGACCTTGCCAGTGGAAGCCTTTGGCCGTACCCACGAGCTGACGGTGGGCGCCGAATACCAGCACCTGGACAAGGACTTCACCTACGGCGGCGGAGAATACTTCGACACCAACGTGTTCGACCCGGGCAGCATCAATATCCCTAAGCAGAAGTACCAAATGGACAACGGCAACTGGTCGAAATCGCACCAGTACGGCCTCTACGCCCGCACCAAGATCAGCGCCACCGACTGGCTGGACGTGATCCTCGGCAGCCGGGTGACCTGGTTCGAAAGCGAAGCGCACAACGCCAACGCCTTCTTCAACAACTTCAACAGCACCGAGTCGAGCATCAACCGCAAGGTCATCCCCTATGGCGCGCTGGTGGCCAAACTGACCCCGGAACTGTCGGCCTATGCCAGCTACACCAGCGTGTTCAAGCCGCAGACCGATGTGAATGCCGGCGGCGAGACCATCGCCCCGCGCAAAGGCAAGCAGTACGAAATCGGCCTCAAGCGCGAGTTTTATGAGGGGCGCTTGAATGGCAGCGTGGCGCTGTTTCGCATCTACGACGAAAACCGCGCCGAGCTGGTCGCCAACAACCAGTACTACGAGCCGCAAGGCAAGATCCGTAGCCAGGGTTGGGAAACCGAGCTGAGCGGCAACCTCACCGACAACTGGAGCATCAGCACCGGCTACGCCTTCACCATGCTCAAGTCGCTGAGCGGCGAAGACACCAACCAGGGCACCACCATCACCCCCAAGCACAACTTCAACCTGTGGACGCGCTACGAGTTCGCCGATGGCCCGTTGAAGGACTTCAGTGTCGGTGGCGGGCTACGGGCGGTGAGCGCCACCTACTACAAGCGTGACGTCGACTTCGTCCAGGGCGGCTACAGCATTGCCACGGCCCAGGTAGGGTACAAAATCAACCAGAACCTGTCGGCAACGCTGACGGCCAACAACCTGTTCGATCGTACCTACTATGAGCGGGTGGACAGTTCGTGGGGGTCGAACTTCTATGGCGAACCGCGCAACCTGACCTTTACTGTACGGGCCAAGTACTGAGTTGAGGCCATCGCGGGGCAAGCCCGCTCCCACACCTGTAGGAGCGGGCTTGCCCCGCGATGCTTTTCTGCTTACAGCCCGTCGAGCAGTGCCTTGTTGCGTACCGCGCCCTTGTCGGCACTGGTCGCCAGCAGGGCGTAGGCCTTGAGCGCCGTGGTCACTTTGCGTGGCCGCGCTTCGACCGGCTTCCAGCCTTTCTTGTCTTGCTCGACACGGCGCGCCGCCAGCTCTTCATCGCTGACCAGCAGGTTGATCGAGCGGTTGGGGATGTCGATCAGCACCTTGTCGCCGTCCTGCACCAAGCCGATAGCGCCGCCGGCTGCGGCTTCTGGCGAAGCGTGGCCGATCGACAGGCCCGAGGTGCCGCCAGAGAAACGGCCGTCGGTGAGCAGGGCGCAGGCTTTGCCCAGGCCCTTGGACTTGAGGTACGAGGTCGGGTAGAGCATCTCTTGCATGCCCGGGCCGCCTTTCGGGCCTTCGTAGCGGATGATGACGATGTCACCGGCCTTCACTTCGTCAGCAAGGATGCCGCGCACGGCGCTGTCCTGGCTTTCGAAGATCTTGGCGTTGCCTTCGAAGACGTGGATCGACTCGTCGACGCCGGCGGTTTTCACCACGCAGCCGTCCAGGGCGATGTTGCCGTACAGCACGGCCAGGCCGCCTTCTTGCGAGTAGGCGTGCTCGACGCTGCGGATGCAGCCGTTTTCACGGTCGTCGTCCAGGCTCGGCCAGCGGGTCGACTGGCTGAACGCGGTCTGGGTCGGAATACCGGCCGGGCCCGCCTTGAAGAAGTGGTGCACCGCTTCGTCGCTGGTCTGGGTGATGTCCCACTTGGCGATGGCTTCTTCCATGCTCGGGCTGTGCACGGTCGGCAGGTCGGTGTGCAGCAGGCCGCCACGGGCCAGCGAGCCGAGGATGCTGAAGATGCCGCCGGCGCGGTGGACGTCTTCCATGTGGTACTTCTGGATGTTCGGCGCCACTTTGCACAGCTGCGGCACTTTGCGCGACAGGCGATCGATGTCGCGCAGGTCGAAAGCGATCTCGGCTTCCTGGGCGGCGGCCAGCAGGTGCAGGATGGTGTTGGTCGAACCGCCCATGGCGATGTCGAGCATCATGGCGTTCTCGAACGCCTTGAAGTTGGCGATGTTGCGCGGCAGTACGCTCTGGTCGTTGTCGCCGTAGTAGCGCTTGCACAGCTCGACGATGGTGCGTCCGGCCTGCAGGAACAGCTGCTCGCGGTCGCTGTGGGTGGCCAGGGTCGAACCGTTGCCCGGCAGGGCCAGGCCCAGGGCTTCGGTCAGGCAGTTCATCGAGTTGGCGGTGAACATGCCGGAGCACGAACCGCAGGTCGGGCAGGCGCTGCGCTCGTACTCGGCGACTTTTTCATCGCTGGCAGTGGAGTCGGCGGCAATGACCATGGCATCGACCAGGTCCAGGCCGTGGCTGGCCAGTTTGGTCTTGCCGGCTTCCATCGGCCCGCCGGAAACAAAGATCACCGGGATGTTCAGGCGCAGGGCGGCCATCAGCATGCCGGGGGTGATCTTGTCGCAGTTGGAGATGCAGACGATGGCGTCGGCGCAGTGGGCGTTGACCATGTACTCGACCGAGTCGGCGATGATCTCGCGGCTTGGCAGCGAATAGAGCATGCCGTCATGGCCCATGGCGATGCCGTCGTCGACCGCGATGGTGTTGAATTCCTTGGCCACGCCACCGGCGCGTTCGATCTCGCGAGCCACCAGCTGGCCGAGGTCCTTCAGGTGCACGTGGCCCGGGACGAACTGGGTGAACGAGTTGGCGATGGCGATGATCGGTTTCTTGAAGTCTTCGTCCTTCATCCCGGTGGCACGCCAGAGGGCGCGGGCGCCGGCCATATTGCGGCCGTGGGTGGACGTTTTCGAGCGGTAATCAGGCATGAAGCACTCCTGGCGGCTAATCAGGTAACAAAAAGGGGAGTGAGCTTCTCTTGTCCTTTGCACCGAAGGCAGGTGGCCGCTGGTACGGATGAAGCCGAGATCGCCGCGGGATCGCCGTGCGCTCGGCCAGAGCTCATAAACCCGCCGGGGATGACTGGCGATGAATAGCCCGATTCTACACCGCTGCGGCCTTGAGGGAATGGCGTTGTGATAATTGGCCGTTGGCGCAGCCCGCAAGGTAAAGGCCTTGGCGTCGGCTGCCAGGCTTTGGGTAGACTTGCGCGCTTCGCACCCCACTGGCCAAAAGGATTTGCAATGCCTGCGATAAGTCGATCTTTACTGTTCTACCTGGCCATTGGCCTGCTGCAAGGCCTGGTGTTCCTCTTCGCCAGGCACATCCAGATTGATATCGCCGGGCTGCCATTTGGCCTGTGCGCCGCCGTGCTGGTGGCCGGGGTCAACCTGCAACTGCTCGGCAGTGCGGTGTTGCAACGCGGTACCGCCTGGCTGGTCCTGGGCCTGACGCTGCTGATCGGCTTTATCAGCAGCTGGACCTTCAGCCAGGACACGCTGGGCTGGGTCTGGCAGAGCTCATGGCTGGCCGCGGTTGTGGTGACCTACATCGGCACCGCCTTCATCCTCAGTTGGCCGACCCGCGAAGGGCTGCGGCCGCGTTATGAAGACCTGTTCCGGCATGCCTGGAACAACATCTTCATCGTCCTCCTGGCGCTGCTGTTCACTCTGTTGTTCTGGCTGCTGCTGTGGCTGTGCGGGCGCTTGTTCCTGATGCTCGGCATCCCCCAGGTCGAAGATGTGCTGACCTCGGCGCCAGTGGTGCGTATCGGTCTGGCTGTGGTGTTCTCCCTGGGGATGCGCATGGGCCTGGAGAACGAAAAGGTCATCGGCCTGTTGCGCGGTGTGCTGCTGACCCTGTGCCGTGTGTTGCTGCCACTGAGCGCACTGATCGCCTTGCTGTTCAGCCTGATGCTGCCGTTTACCGGGTTGCAGCCGATCTGGAACACCGGCTACTCGACCACCATCCTGCTGTTGCTGGTGGCTATCAACCTGTTTTTGGTCAACGGCGTGTTCCAGGATGGCCATCAGGCCAATCCTTATCCGGGTGTGCTCAAGCGCCTGGTCGAGGCCTGCTTGCTGTGCTTGCCGGTGCTGGTGGCGTTGGCGGGCTATTCAAGCTGGTTGCGGGTGAATCAGTACGGCCTGACGCCTGAGCGTATTCTCGCCCTGTTGCTGATCGGTGTGATGCAGGTGCACAGCCTTGCTGCGTTGTGGGCGGTGTTCGCCTCGGGCAAGGGCTGGCTCAATAGCCTGCGGGTCAGTAACCCGTGGATTGCCCTGCTCAGCGCGGTGCTGGTGGTGCTGTTCTATACGCCGCTGCTGAACCCTTTGCAGCTCAGTGCCAACAACCAGGTCGAGCGTCTGCTTAGCGGGCGCACCGCGATCCAGGAATTCGATGCCAGAACCTTGTATCACGGCCTGGGCAAGCCGGGACGTGAGGCGTTCACGGCGCTGCAAGAGCGGCTCAAGACTGACGAGCTGTTCGACGCTGAAGGCCGCAAGAGGCTGCAGTGGATCATGGAAGAATCCCACGCGCGGTACGGCGAAGACACTCGCGGGCCGAAACTGGAATGGTTGGGCCCCGAGCAGCCTGGCAGCGAGGCGTTCGCCAAGATGGTCATGGCCGAGACTCAATGCACCGGCAGGGGCTGCTTTTTGTGGGGCGTGGACATGGATGGCGACGGGCGCAACGAAGTGTTGATGATCCCGCGGCACACCTACGCATCCAGCGTTTTTCTGTTTGCCCGCGAGGGCAAGGGTGAGTGGCGCGAAGTCGGTAGCCTGCACAGTATTCGCGATAACACCGAGCGCCTGGTTCAGCTGATCCGCCATGGCCAGATGAAACCGGTGATGCCGCGCTACAAGACGCTGACCATTGATGGTGTTGACCTGACCTGGCAGCCCAACCGCTAGCGTCTTGCAGGCGAAAAAATCCCGGCACCAGGCCGGGATTTTTTATTGCACCACGCCTTAGCTGTTAGGCAGCAGGCGGCAGGTGATGCTCTTGATGTAGCGGGTTTCCGGGATCGCCGGGTGCACCGGGTGATCCGGGCCCTGGCCGCCGCGCTCGAGCAGCTGGATGTTGCGGTCCAGGTGACGGGCGCTGGTCAGCAGGATGTTCTGCAGGTCGTCTTCAGGCAGGTGCATCGAGCACGATGCGCTGACCAGAATGCCGTCCTTGGTCAGCAGGCGCATGGCTTGCTCGTTCAGGCGGCGGTAGGCGCCTTCGCCGTTTTTCAGGTCTTTCTTGCGCTTGATGAAGGCGGGCGGGTCGGCCACGATCACGTCGAAACGCTCTTCGGAGGCCTTGAGCTCTTTCAGCGCTTCGAACACATCGCCTTCGATGCAGGTCAGCTTCTCGGCAATGCCGTTGAGCCCGGCGTTACGCTCGACGCCGTCCAGAGCGAAGCCCGAGGCATCGACGCAGAACACTTCGCTGGCACCAAAGGCACCGGCCTGCACGCCCCAGCCGCCGATGTAGCTGAACAGGTCGAGCACGCGCTTGCCCTTGACGTACGGCGCCAGGCGCGCGCGGTTCATGCGGTGGTCGTAGAACCAGCCGGTCTTCTGGCCTTCCATGACCGGCGCTTCGAACTTCACGCCGTTCTCTTCAAGGGCCACCCATTCCGGCACCAGGCCGAACACGGTTTCAACGTAACGGCCCAGGCCTTCGGCGTCGCGCGCGGCCGAGTCGTTCTTGAACAGGATGCCGGTGGGCTTGAGCACCTGGACCAGCGCGGCAACCACGTCATCCTTGTGCTGTTCCATGGTCGCCGAAGCGAGCTGGACCACCAGGATATCGCCGAAACGATCGACCACCAGGCCCGGCAGCAAGTCGGAATCGCCGTACACCAGGCGGTAGAACGGCTTGTCGAACAGACGCTCGCGCAGCGACAGGGCGACGTTGATGCGGTGCACCAGCAGCGATTTGTCCAGGGCCAGCTTGGCGTCACGTGACAGCAGGCGGGCGCAGATCAGGTTGTTCGGGCTCATGGCGACGACGCCCAGGGCCTTGCCGCCGGCGGTCTCGAGGATCGCCTGGTCACCGGCCTTGAAGCCATGCAGCGGGGTCGCGGCGACGTCGATTTCGTTGCTGTAGACCCACAGGTGGCCGGCGCGCAGGCGGCGGTCGGCATTGGCTTTGAGACGAAGGCTGGGCAGGGACATGACGTCGCTCCGGGAAAAAAGAGCGGGATTATAACCCGATGCCTGACGCCTCGATGGGGAATAGCGACAAATTGCAACAGAGCGATGGCCTTTAGCTTCACCGCTGGCCAGTACGATCAGGTTAGAATCGCCGCTCAGCCCCGAGTGTGTACTTATGTCCCAGGAACTCTCCGCCGAACAGATCCAGCATGCCCTGCAAGGCATCAGCGTACCGCCGCAGCCGCAGATCATGGTTGACCTGCAGTTCGAGCAATACATGCCCGACCCTGACCTGGAGGTGATCGCCAAGCTTATCTCCCAGGACCCGGGCCTGTCCGGCGCGCTGCTCAAGCTGGTCAACTCGCCGTACTACGGCCTGACCAACAAGATCGCCTCGATCCAGCGCGCGGTGAACCTGCTCGGCAGCCGCTCGATCATCAACCTGATCAACGCCCAGTCGATCAAGGGCGAGATGAGCGACGACACCATCGTCACCCTCAACCGTTTCTGGGACACCGCCCAGGACGTAGCCATGACCTGCCTGACCCTGGCCAAGCGCATCGGCTCGCAGGCGGTGGACGAAGCCTATGCCCTGGGCCTGTTCCACGATTGCGGCGTGCCGTTGATGCTCAAACGCTTCCCCGAGTACATGAGCGTGCTCGAGGATGCCTACGCCAGTGCCGGTGCCGAGCAGCGGGTGGTCGACACCGAGAACCAGGTGTTCAACACCAACCACGCGGTGGTCGGTTACTACACCGCCAAGTCGTGGCGCCTGCCCGAGCACCTGAGCAACGCCATCGCCAACCATCACAACGCCCTGGCGGTGTTCAGCGATGACTCGGCGCGCAACAGCCAGCTGAAAAACCTGCTGGCGATCCTGAAAATGGCCGAGCACATCTGCGCTTCGTACCGGGTGCTGGGCAACCAGAGCATCGACCACGAATGGAATACCGTCGGGCACCTGGTGCTCGATTATGTCGGCCTGTCCGAGTATGACTTCGAGAACCTCAAGCAGACCATTCGCGAACTGGGCGGTCACTGATCCATGCCGGAATTGCCAGAAGTCGAAACCACCCGGCGCGGTATTGCGCCTTACCTGGAGGGCCAGCGGGTCAGCCGGGTAATCGTGCGCGACCGGCGCCTGCGCTGGCCGATCCCCGAGGACCTCGACATTCGCCTTTCCGGGCAGCGCTTCGTCAAGGTCGAGCGGCGCGCCAAGTACCTGCTGCTCAATGCCGAAGTGGGCACCCTGATCAGCCACCTGGGCATGTCCGGTAATTTGCGCCTGGTCGAGATTGGATTGCCGGCGGCCAAGCACGAGCATGTGGATATCGAACTGGAGTCGGGCCTGGCCTTGCGCTACACCGACCCGCGGCGCTTCGGCGCGATGCTCTGGAGCCTCGATCCGCTCAACCATGAGCTGCTGATCAAGCTCGGCCCGGAGCCATTGACCGATCTGTTCGACGGCGAGCGGTTGTTCCAGCTGTCGCGGGGCAAGTCGATGGCGGTCAAGCCGTTCATCATGGACAACGCGGTGGTGGTCGGGGTTGGCAATATCTATGCAACCGAGGCGCTGTTCGCTGCCGGTATCGACCCGCGCCGCGAAGCCGGGGGCATTTCCCGGGCGCGCTACCTGAAGCTTGCGATCGAGATCAAGCGCATCCTCGCCTGCGCCATCGAGCGCGGCGGCACCACCTTGCGCGACTTTATCGGCGGCGACGGCCAGCCGGGCTACTTCCAGCAGGAACTGTTCGTCTACGGGCGCGGGGAAGAGCCTTGCAAGGTCTGCGGCAGCATCCTGCGTGAGGTCAAGCTTGGCCAGCGCGCCAGCGTCTACTGCCCACGCTGCCAGAAGTGAAGGTGCTCAGCGCGGGCTGAGCACTTGTGCGGCACCCACGCCGCGGGGGTCGCTGGCGGCTTCGAGGGTTTGCCCGGCCTTGTCCCAGTACAGCACTTGCTGATTGCCATAGCTGCGGCCCAGGTCCTTGAGCGGGTAGCCGCGCGCCTGCAGCTCGCGCTGCTGCCCGGTGCTGAAAGCCCCCGGTTCGTGCTCGACCACATCGGGCAGGTACTGGTGGTGATAGCGCGGCACCGCCGGCCATTCGGCCACCGGCCGGCCCTCAAGAAAGCCCATCATCGACAGCAGCACCATGCTCGGAATACGGCTGCCGCCCGGCGTGCCGAAGGCGGCGAACTGGGTCGGGCTCTCGATAAAGCTCGGGCTCATGCTCGACAGCGGCCGTTTGCCGGCGGCCACGGCATTGGCCTGGCTGCCGGCCAGGCCGTAACTGTTGCTGCCACGCGGGTCGGCGGCAAAGTCGTCCATTTCGTTGTTCAACACCACGCCGGTGCCCGGGGCAGTAAACGCGGCGCCGAACGGCAGGTTGACCGACAACGTCGCGGCCACGGCATTGCCGTCAGCGTCGATCACTGCAAAGTGGGTGGTGTGATCGCCCTCGCGCCAGGCCGGGGCGGGCGGCAGGCTGCTGCTGGGCGTGGCCTGGCGGACGTCGATGCTGTCGGCCAGCGACGTCAGGTAATTACGCGCGAGCAGCTGTGGTATCGGATTGCTGACGTAGTCCGGATCGGCGAGCAGGCCGCGGTCACGGTAGGCCCGGCGCAATACTTCCAGTACGTAATGGCTGCGCTGTACAGGCTCGGCGCTCTGCCAGGGCAGGCGCTGCAGCATCGCCAGGCTCTGGGCCAGGGCCACGCCACCGGCCGAGGGCGGTGGGGCGCTGATCAGTTCGCGTTGATTGGCCAGCTGGTAGCGCAGCGGCTCGCGTTTGGCGGTGCGGTAGTTGGCCAGGTCATCCAGGCTCCAGATCCCGCCCGCGGCCTGTACCCCCTGCACCATGGCCTGGGCGCTCGGGCCGGCATAGAAACCGTCGCGGCCCTGGCTGGCGATACGTTCAAGGGTTATGGCCAGTTGCGGTTGGCGGATTTTAGCGCCCAGGGCCGGCACTTCACCGTTGATCAGGAACAGACGGGCGCTTTCTGGATCGTCGCGCAGTGCGCTCAAGCGCATCTGCGCGCGGTCGCGATAGATGCGGTCGACGGCAAAGCCCTGGTTGGCCAGGCGAATAGCCGGGGCCAGGGTACTTTTCAGTGGCAGCTTGCCGTAATGGGCAGCAAGGTCGGCGAGGGCTGCCGGCAAGCCGGGAATCGCCGCCGCCAGCGGGCCATTGATCGACAAGCCCGGCTGGACCTTGCCGTCCTTGAGGTACATGGCTTCGCTGGCCTTGCCAGGTGCGCGCTCGCGGGCATCGATAAAGGTATAGCGGGCGGGGGTGTCGCCCTCGCGCAGCAGGAAGAAGCCACCGCCGCCCAGGCCTGAACCATAAGGTTCGACCACCGCCAGCGCGGCGCTGACGGCAATGGCGGCGTCAAAGGCGTTACCGCCTTGCTCGAGAATTTCGCGTGCGGCGGCAGTCGCGTCGCTATGCGGCGTGGCAATCGCCGCGCGGCCCGGGCCTTGTGCCTGGGCACTGGCCATCCCCAGCGCCAGTACGGCGCCAAGGACCAGCGGGGCAAGCCGGGCGACGAACGGCATCAGGCCTTGCCGGTAATTCGGCGGTATTTTTCCATCAGCTGCTCTTCGCTCTCCGGATGTGCTTCATCCAGCGGGATGCAGTCAACCGGGCAGACTTGCTGGCATTGCGGCTCGTCGTAGTGGCCGACGCACTGGGTGCACAGGTTGGGGTCGATCACGTAGATCTCTTCGCCTTGAGAGATCGCAGCGTTCGGGCACTCGGGTTCGCAGACGTCGCAGTTGATGCAATCGTCGGTGATGATCAGGGACATGGGGACTCCGGCCAGGGCTCAGAACCCGGGCATTTGAAAACCAATGGGCACAATTGTGCCGCATTAGCGCCCGCAGTGCACGCGGGCGCCATGGTCAAATCACCGATGTCACTTCTTGAAGCGTTCGGTCAGGGCCTCGGCCACCACCGGGTGGACGAATTTAGTGATGTCACCGCCCAGCGCCGCGATTTCCCGGACCAGGGTCGAGGAAATGAACGAATAGCGCTCTGAAGGGGTGAGGAACAGGCTCTCGACGTCGGGCGCCAGTTGGCGGTTCATGTTCGCCAGCTGGAACTCGTACTCGAAGTCTGAAACAGCCCGCAGGCCGCGCAGGAACACATTGGCCTGCTGTTCCTTGGCGAAATGCGCCAGCAAAGTGGAGAAGCCGATGACTTCGACATTGGGCAGGTGCTTGGTGACCTCGCGAGCCAGTTCCACCCGTTGCTCCAGCGGGAACAGTGGGTTTTTCTTCGGGCTGGCGGCGACCGCAATGATCACCTGGTCGAACAGCCGCGAGGCACGCTCGACCAGATCGCCATGGCCCTTGGTAATAGGGTCGAAAGTACCTGGGTACAACACTCGGTTCATCGCGTCGTCCTGGCAGGAGTGCGTTGGGGAGTCGGATGGTATCGCAGCAGTGGCGGTCGGCCAAGTCGCCCGACCACGCTGAAGGCACTATAGACAGTGCGGCCATTTGTTGTCATCTGCCAGCCACCAGGCGCGCGGCCAGGGCGTCGCTGAGCCGGGCACTGAGGCCGTACACCGACAATTGCGGGTTGGCGCCGATGCTGGTGGGGAACAGCGAGCCGTCGTGAATCGACAGGTTTTCCAGCTGATGGTGCCGGCCCAGGCTGTCGCACACCGCCTGGCGCGGGTCTTCGCCCATGGCGCAGCCGCCCATGACATGGGCGCTGCCCAGGCGGGTACGAAACAGTTCAAGGTTCAGGCCGTCGATCATCTGCCGCGCCTCGGCCAGGTTTTTTGCATGGCGGGCATCGCTGTGCACCGGCATCACGCTGTCGGCGCCAGCGGCGAACTGGATCTCGGCCATGCTCTGGAAAGCCCGGCGCACGCCGTCCCAGGCATAGGCCGACAGCGGGTAGTCGAGCACCGGCGAGCCATCGCCGCGCAACTGCACCTCGCCGCCGACGCTGTCGGGGTGAAAACCGTCGCGCAGCAGGGCGAGCATCACGTGGGTGTGCGGCAGTTGCTCCATGCGCAGGGCGTTGTCCTTGCCGAAGCTGCCCAGCAAGGTGCTGGCCAGCGCTGGGTGCAGGGGCGGCACCTCGAGCTTGTAGCCGATCGGCCCGTTGACGCCGTCGCGCCACTGGAAATGGTCGGAGTAGATCGACTGCGGCGCGCCGTAGAACGGATTGACCTTGTCCTTGAACAGCCCGGCGCTGAAGTTGACCAGGTGCAGGAAGGTCCGCTTGCCCAGGCGCTCATGGGGGTCCGGAGCGTCCGAGCGCAGCAGCAGGCCGGGGCTGTTGATGCCGCCACCGGCAAGGATGTAATGCCGGGCCTTGACCCGGATCTGCCGGCCAGTGGGCTCGACGCAGCGCGCGTCCATGGCCACGCACTGCAGGCCGCTGATCTGTTCGCCGTTGTGTTCCAGGCGCTCGGCGCGGGCCAGGTACAGCAGCTCGCCGCCGTGCTCAAGGGTCGCCGGGATGCTGGTGACCAGCATCGACTGCTTGGCGTTGACCGGGCAACCCATGCCGCAATAGCCCAGGTTCCAGCAGCCGCGCACGTTGCGCGGGATCACTTTCCAGCTGTAGCCCAGCGCTTCGCAGCCGCGGCGCAGTGCTTCGTTGTTGGCGTTGGGCGGCATGATCCATGGCTCGATACCCAGGCGCTGTTCCATGCGTGCGAACCAGGGCGCCAATTCGGCGCTGCTCAGGCCTTTTACCCCGTGTTCGCGGGCCCAGTGCTCCAGGGTTGGCGCGGGGGTGCGAAAGCTCGAGGTCCAGTTGATCAGGGTAGTGCCGCCGACTGCGCGGCCTTGCAGGATGGTGATGGCGCCGTCCTTGCTCATACGCCCGATGCCTTCCTGGTAGAGGCTGGCGTAGGCCTGGTCTTCGAGCATGTGAAAGTCGCTGCTGGTTTTCAGCGGGCCTTCTTCGATGAGCAGTACCTTGAAGCCTGCAGCACTGAGCAGCTCGGCACTGGTGGCGCCGCCGGCGCCGCTGCCGATAATGGCGATGTCGGTTTCAAGGCTCAGGTCCTGGTCCAGGCGCGAGGCGTCACGGGTTTTCCAGCCACGGCCAAGGCCGTCGCGAAACAGGTCGGGTAAGGGCATGTTCAGCCTCTTGTGGTTATCGGTGGATCAGACCTTGGGTGGCCCTGGGTAGCCGCAATGGGCCCAGGATTGCGGCAGTTCGTACCAGGCCATGTGCAGCAGTTGCAGCAGCGAGGCATGGCCCATGCGCAACAGGTTCAGCGAGCTGTCCTGCCAGCGCTGCAAAAAGGCTTCGATCTGCACGCTGCTGGCGTTGTCCCAACTGCCCCAGATGCCGGTCAACGGCCCGCGGGTGAGCGTCATGGCGAGCACGTCGAACAGTTGCCGGGTCAACTTGAGCATGGCCGGCGACAGCGCGGCGAGCTTGTTGTCCAGCCCGCGCAGCAAGGCTTCGCGGTTGTCCGCCGCCTGGGTGCCAGCCAGGACTACCGGAATCAGCGCGTGGAGGATCGGCAAGTCGTTTTCGCGCAGGGTAATGAAGCCGCTGGCCGGTGTTTGCGCCGAGCAGCCGCTAAGGCTGGCGCCCAACCCGGCGGTGGCAAGCAAGGCGCTGGCGCCGAGGCTGAACTTGAGCAGCCCACGCCGGCTCAGCGCGGGGTTTACAGGCAGGCTTGTGGTCATTGTTATCAGGCCCGAGGGTGGTTTTTCAGCGAATGAACAGTGTGTACACCAGCTTGAGCAGCCCCTTGCCGTAAGGCGGGTAGATCAGCCGCGCGGCGTTGAAACGCTGCTTGGCGAACACCGCCTTGGCCTTGCTGAAGGTCAGGAAACCTTCATGGCCGTGGTAATGGCCCATGCCCGAGGGGCCAATGCCGCCGAACGGCAGGTCGTCCTGGGCGACGTGCAACAGGGTGTCGTTGAGGCACACGCCGCCAGAGTGGGTCTGTTCCAGTACCCGTTGCTGCTCGCTGCGCTCGTAGCCGAAGTAATACAGCGCCAGTGGGCGCGGGCGTTGATTGATGTAGGCCAGCGCCTGGTCGAGGCTGTCGTAGGGCACCAACGGCAGCAGCGGGCCGAAGATTTCGTCCTGCATCACGCGCATGTCGTCGCTGACTCCGAGCAGCAGGTGCGGCGGCAGGCGCCGGCCATGGCGTGGCTCTTGTGGGTACAGGTCGATGATCTCGGCGCCCTTGCTGCGGGCATCCTCGAGGTAACTCTCCAGGCGGGCCAGGTGGCGCGGGTTGATGATCGCGCTGTAGTCCGGGTTGTCGGCCAGGGTCGGGTAAAAGCGCCGTACGACGTCGCGGTAGGCCGTGGCGAAGTCCCCCAGGCGATCACGTGGCACCAGCACGTAGTCGGGAGCCACGCAGGTCTGGCCGGCGTTGAGGGTCTTGCCGAAGGCGATGCGTTCGGCTGCGTCGGCCAGCGGCACGCTGGCCGAGACAATGGCCGGCGATTTGCCGCCCAGTTCCAGGGTCACTGGCGTTAGGTTGTGCGCGGCGGCGAGCATCACCTGGCGGCCGACGCTGGTGGCCCCGGTAAACAGCAGGTGATCGAACGGCAGGCGCGAGAAGGCCTGGGCAACGTCGGCCTCACCCAGCACCACGCTGACCAGGTCTTCGGGGAAGATCTTGTCGAGCAGTTGCTGGAGCAACAGGCCGGTCGCCGGGGTTGCTTCGCTGAGCTTGAGCATTACCCGGTTGCCGGCGGCCAGGGCGCAGGTCAGCGGGCCGATGGCAAGAAACAGCGGGTAGTTCCACGGCACGATGATGCCGACCACTCCCAGCGGTTGGTACTGGACCTCGGCGCTGGCCGGCTGAAAGGCCAGGCCGACCTTGCGCCTGGAGGCTTTCATCCACTGCTTGAGGTGCTTTTCGCCATGGCGCAGGCCCTGAATGCTCGGCATCAATTCGGCCAGCAGGGTTTCGTTGGCACTACGGCCAGAGAAGTCCTCGTTGATCGCTGCGATCAACGCGTCCTGTTGCTCCAGCAGGGCTTCGCGCAGGCTTTTCAGCCATTGCCGGCGCTGTGGCGCAGAGGGCAGGGGGGTGCCGGCAAAGGCCTGGCGCTGGGTGGCGAACACCGCGTCAAGGGCGGCGAATTCGGTGGGCGGCAGGGAGCGGGTAGCGTCGGCGAGCATGCGAAACTCCACGGCAAGGCAGGTTTTCTAGAGCATATACTCTAATATGTGCCCGGTGCGACTGTTTTTCACAGCGCCTGCGGGTACATACCGGTGTGGATACACCGTAAGATGGACCTATTCATTCAAGCTCAACGCCTGGAATTGATCATGGCCCCGCGTATCAAGACCCGCGAGCGCATCGTGCAGAACAGCCTGGAGCTGTTCAACCAGCAGGGCGAGCGCAGTGTCAGCACTAACCACATTGCCGCGCACATGGAGATTTCGCCCGGCAACCTGTACTACCACTTCGCCAACAAGCAGGAAATCATCGCCGTGCTCTTCACCCAGTATGAAGAGCTGGTGGAAAGCTTTTTGCGCCCGCCCCAGGGGCGTGTTGCAACAGTCGAAGACAAGCGCTTCTACCTCAAGGCGTTGCTGGCGGCGATGTGGAACTACCGCTTTCTGCACCGCGACCTGGAACACCTGCTCGACAGCGACAAGGAACTGGCCGCCCGTTACCGGCGCTTCTCCCAGCGCTGCCTGCTGCAGGGCCAGGCGATCTACCGCGGCTTTGTCGAGGCCGGCATCGTCGAGATGGACAGCGTGCAGATCGAGTCGCTGACCCTCAATGCCTGGATCGTGCTTACGTCCTGGGTGCGTTTTCTCTGTACCACTCGCGAAAATTCCGCGCACTTGAGTGAAGAAGCCTTCAAGCGCGGTGTCTATCAGGTATTGGTGCTGGAGCTTGGCTTCGTCACCGCCAAGGCGCGCCCCGCCGTCGACGCCTTGTGCCAGGAATTCTACGTTTCGCTTAACCAGGCGCTGGAGCAATAACGCCCGGGCCTTATCCGTTCAATCGTTCAGGAGACTGTCATGCCCCTCGCGCAACTGATCACCGCCCAGCAATTGGCCGAACGCCTGGAGGCGCCGGCGCTGGTGATTCTCGATTGCCGTTTTGCCCTGGAAGACATCGATTATGGTCAGCGCAGTTATGCCGAGGGGCATATTGCCGGGGCGCACTTTGCCGACCTTGAGCGCGACCTCAGCGGGCCGATCATCAAGGGCGTGACCGGCCGCCACCCGTTGCCGGACCCGGAGCGTCTGGTCGAGCGCCTGCGGGACTGGGGCATCGACAACGACAGCGAAATCGTCCTCTACGACGACGGCCCAGGTGCCTTCGCGGCCCGGGCCTGGTGGCTGCTGGCCTGGCTGGGCAAGCGCAGTGGTGTATTCATCCTCGATGGCGGCCTCAAGGCCTGGCACGCGGCCGGGCTGCCGCTGAGCCTTGATCCGCCGGTCAAGCGCGAAGGCAACTTCAGTGGTGAGCCGGACGCCAGCCTGGTGCTGGATGCTGCGCAGTTGGGCGAGTGCCTGGGCAAGCCGGAGCTTACGTTGATCGATGCCCGTGGCCTGCCGCGCTTTCGCGGCGAGGTCGAGCCGATCGATCCGGTGGCCGGGCATATTCCCGGTGCACAATGCGCAGCCTTTACCGACAACCTCGGCGCCGACGGGCGGTTTCTGCCGGCCGAGCAGCTCAAGCAGCGCTTTGCCCAGAAGCTGGACAAGCGTTCGCCAGAGCAACTGGTCGCTTACTGCGGGTCGGGGGTGACGGCTTGCCACAACCTGTTTGCCCTGGCGCTGGCGGGGTATCCGCTGGGCAAGCTGTATGCGGGCTCGTGGAGTGAGTGGATTACCGACTCCAAGCGGGCGGTGGCCACTGGCGACTGAAAAGCATCGCGGGTCAGTTTCCAGCCAGCCACTGCGGAATCCGCCGCTCCAGGTAATACCCCGGATTCCGCACGCTGCCATCGACAAACCCTACATGTCCGCCCCGCGCATGCAGCTCAAAGGTGGTCTGCGCCGCCAGTTCATTGGCTGCTGGCAAGCTATGGGCGAACACGAACGGATCATCGCTGGAATGGATGATCAGCGTCGGCGTGCGGTTCTCGCCCAGAAAATACCGGCTGGAAGCACGTCGGTAGTAGTCCTTGGCATCGCTAAAGCCATTGAGCGGCGCGGTCACCCGGCCGTCGAAATCCCAGAAGGTGCGCAGGTTTTCCAGCGGCCCCAGGCGCTCCAGCGCGGCCAGCCCTTCGTGGTGGCCGTGATGCTGGAAGTGGCGCTGCTTGTCCTTCACATAAGCGAGCATGGCGCGCATGAAATGCGCCTGGTACACCCGGGAAAAACCCAGGCCGATGCGGTCGGCGCACTGGTCCAGGCGAAACGGCACCGACACCGCCACCGCCGCCTGCAACTGGCTGGCCGAGCCGGCTTCGCCCAGGTGCTTGAGCAGCACATTGCCGCCCAGCGAGTAACCCACGGCGTATAGCGGTGCCTGCGGACGCTGCGCACGCAGGTGATCAATGGCTTCGGCCAGGTCTTCGCTGGCACCGGAATGGTAGCTGCGTGGCAGCAGGTTGGGTTCGCCCGAGCAGCCGCGCCAGTTCAGCGCCACGCTGGCCCAGCCACGGTCGGCCAGGGCCTGCTGCATGCCGATGACGTACGGCGAGCTGGACGAGCCGGTGAGCCCGTGCAGCACCAGCACCACCGGGGTTGTCGCTTCATGGGGGCCGTGCCAGTCGAGGTCGAGGAAATCGCCATCAGCCAGCCACAGACGTTCGCGCTGGCGGCTCAGGGCCGCTGACTTGCGCCATAGTGGCCCCCAGAGCGTCTGCATGTGCGGATTGCCCAGCCCCAGGGCGGGTTTGAAGGGGCTGGGGGTTGAGGCAAACATCGTGGCGTACTCGCAGATCTGTTTCAGACAAGTGTATGTCCGGTTACTGGCAGTTGCCCGCACCGATCAGCCGGTTGCAGGCTCGATGTTCGGCAAGGCGTCTTGTTCGACCGTCGGGCCGACACTGATTTGCACCAGCTTGTCGAGCTTCAGGTGTTTTTTCAACGCGACTTTCAGCTGATCCAGGGTCAGCGCCTGGAGCTTGTCGAGAAACGCCTGGCGGTTGTCCAGCGGCAACTGGTTGACCCCGGTGTGGGTCAGGATATCGCTGATCTGCTGGTTGCTCACTGAACCCAACAGGTAGCTGCCGCGCAGCTTGTGCTTCGCGCCTTCAACCTCCTGCGCGGTCGGCCCCTGTGCGGCGTAGTCTGCAAGTAATTGCTCGAGCAACGCCATGCTGGCATCGCGGTACCTGGCCTCGACCGCAGTGGTAAAGGTCCAGAGGCCGCTGGCAGGGTGCTGGATCAGCTTTGATCTGGCGCCATAGGTCAAACCACGTTGGCTGCGCAGTTCATCGAACAGGCGCGAAGTCGCACCGGGGCCGCCCAGAATCAGATTGGCCAGGGTCAGCGCCGGTGCATCGGCATGGTGCACGTTGATGCCGGGTATGGCAAACAACAACAGCGCCTGGCTGCCCGAATGCTCAAGGTGATAGATCTCCGACTCGAAAGCAGCGGGCACGGGTAAAGGTGAGAGTGCCGGCCCGTCGGGCAGTGCTGACGAAACTTGAAGCGCAATGGCTTGAGCCTGCTCAAGCGAAAGGTCACCGACCAGGGTGATCAGTGCATTGCCCGCAGCGAACGCTTGCTGGTGAAATGCGCGGATATCGGCAATGGTCAGCGATTCAATTGCCTGGCTGGTGCCGGTGCTGTTCGTCGCATAGGGGTGATTGGCGTAAGCATGCTGGTAAAGCAGGTCGGTGGCCCTGTAGTTCTGGAACTCCTGGCGTTGTATGAGCTGGCTGGTGAGCTGATCCTTGATCGCCTGCAGCTTGTCATCGGCAAGTTGCGGTTTGCCGAGCACACCTGTCAGCAAGCCGACGGCTTTGCTGCTGTGCTCCTGGCTGCTGAGGCTGCGCAGGGTTACGGCCAGGCTGTCTCGCCCGGCCTGCTTGTGAAACTGTGCGCCGACCGCATCGAAGCCTTCGGCAATCTGCAGGGCATCGTACTGGCCTGCGCCCTCATCGAGCATGCCCAGGGTGAGTTGTGCCAGGCCTGCTGCGCCATCATCGCGGGCGCTGCCGGCAGCGAATACAACCTGCAGGTCAAACATCGGCAAATGGTTGTTCTGCACAAACAACACCTGGCTGCCCTGAGGCGTGTGCCACGATTCGATCGGCAATTGAGGGATGCTTGTCAGGGGGGCGGTGGATTTCAGGGATTGCAGCTCAGCCGCAGCGCTCTGGGCGTATGCAGTGACAGATGCTATCAACAGGACGATAGGTAAAAGGTTTCTCCTGAACTTATTCATCATCGACCTCCTTGGCCTGCAGGTAGGCGACCGTAAGCCGTTCGCGGGTGAAGTAGGTGTTGGCAGCCTGCTGTAGTTGTTCAGGCGTTATTCGCGCCAGGTCGTCGGCATCATTGTCCAGTTGAGCGGCTGGCAAGCCACTGCCGAGCAGGGCAGCCAAGTCGCCGGCCTGATAGTCGAGGGTGTCGCGGGCGAAGGTGTTTTCTGCCAGCAGCAGTGTTCGCGCCCGGGCAAGTTCGTCAGGTTCGGGAGGGTTTTTTTTCAGTGCCTGCAGTTGTGCCCAGATCGCCGCTTGCAGTTCGTCCAGTGGTCTGGGCTGAACGGTATTGATTGAAGCCTGGATCTCGAACAGGTTATCGCCCCTGGCCACCGGGTCGTAGCTGACTTCAGGGCGTGTCAGCAGAGTTTGCTGGCGCTCCAGCCGGGTGCTGAGGCGGGCGCTCAAGCCTTTGCCCAGCAGGGCCGAAAGCAGGCGCAAGGCATGTACGTCGGTTGCCGACGCTGCGCTGGCATAGGTCGGCACGTTGAAGGCCATGACCAGGGTTGGCGTACTGACATCTTCGTAGACCGTAACCTGACGGGGGCCGGGGGCAGCGGTCTGAAGGGGCTTCTTAATGAACGGCAGGTCTTGGCGGGGGAAACCGGCAAAATACTTTTCAACCTCGCGTTTCACCGCATCACGCTGTACATCGCCAACGATGATCAGCGTGGCATTGTTGGGCGCGTACCAGGTGCGATACCAGGCGCGCAGTTCTTCGTTGTGCATGCGCTGCAGATCGCTCATCCAGCCGATCACCGGGGTGTGATAGCTGCTTTGCGGGTAGGCAATGGCCTGCAGTTGCTCAAAGAGCCTTAGCAATGGATCGTTATCGACATTCTCTCGCCGCTCAGCCTTGACCGCTTCGATCTCGCGAACGAACTCGTGTTCGCTCAGCACTGCGCCTTTGAGCAGATCGGCATTGAGCTCCAGCGCTACAGCCAGCCGATCACTGGGGAGCGTCTGATGATGCACGGTGAAGTCACGGAGGGTGTAGGCGTTGTCCTCGCCGCCCAGGCGTTCGATGATCTGGGAGAGCTGACCCGGGGCGGTCTTGGCACTGCCTCGGTAGAGCAGGTGTTCGAGGGCGTGGGATAAGCCGGACTGCCCGGGGTATTCGTGACTCGAACCGACCTTGAC
The DNA here is from genome assembly GCF_900101695.1 of Pseudomonas sp. UC 17F4. Taxonomy (NCBI): domain Bacteria; kingdom Pseudomonadati; phylum Pseudomonadota; class Gammaproteobacteria; order Pseudomonadales; family Pseudomonadaceae; genus Pseudomonas; species Pseudomonas sp. UC 17F4. The sequence goes on along the minus strand of NZ_FNKV01000001.1, from coordinate 442,940 downwards.
CAGCATATGTGTGGTGACCACGGGCGCCCGGCGGTCTTCGCTGATGACTACGTGCAGGCCGTTGTCGAGGGTGAACTCATGGCGAATGGAGGGTTCGGCCAGGGCCTGGCCGGATAGCAGAAACAGGCCGAGCAGGTTGCTCCTGAGGGAGGTGCGTCGATCCATGACAGTGGTCCTTGTGGTTGAAAACAAGGCGCACGATCAAGCAAGCGTAAAGGTGAAAGGCGTTAGATATTTAGCGGGCACGACCCGGCGGCGGCCGGGTCGTGCTGATTGCTCAGCCGCGCTGCCAGAGTGCGTAGTAGACCTGGCCGGCCTTTTTCTCGCGGTGCAGGCGCCAGTTGCCGGGCAACTGCAAGGTCGATGGCGGGGTTTCGCTCTCGGTGTAGATCCAGGCGTTTTCGGCCAGCCACTGACGCTCTTCAAGCAGGGCGCAGGTGGTCGGCAGCAAGCCCTGGTTGAACGGCGGATCGAGGAACACCAGGTCGAAGGCCAGCTTCGGCTCACCCTGCAGGTAGCGCTGGGCGTCGGTCTGGATCACCTGGCCGCGAGGGCAGCGCAGGGTCTCGAGGTTCTGCCGCAGGCTGGCGATGGCCGCCGGGTTGCTGTCCAGGGCCACGGAATCGCCCGCGCCACGGGACAGCGCTTCGAGGTACAGGGCGCCGCTGCCGGTGTAGGCGTCGAGCACCTTGGCTCCTTCGATGTGCGGGGCAAGCCAGTTGAACAGGGTCTCGCGGACCCGGTCCGGGGTTGGGCGCAGGCCCGGCGCGTCAGGGAAGCCCAGGCGCCGGCTGCGCCATTCGCCGGCAATGATGCGCAGCTGGCCCTGGCCGTGGTGCGGCTTGGCCGGTTTTGCGGATGGACTGGCCATTAATGCTCCGGTACGCCAAGCGGTTGCTCGGCGGGTTTGTCAGTGGGCGGCGGCAAGGGTTTTTGCGGCACGCTTGGCCCGGCGGTGACGATAACCATCTTGTCAGCGGCCAGGTGTTTGTTCAGCGCTGCCTTGACCTGTTCAGTGGTCAGTTGCTGGGACTGCTGCATGTAGTCTTCCAGCCAGGTCAGTGGCAGGTTGTAGAAGCCGATGGCACCCAGTTGGCCAACGATGCTGGCGTTGCTGGCATTGGACAGCGGGAAGCTGCCGGCCAGTTCCCGCTTGGCGTCGTCCAGCTCAGCCTGGCTCGGGCCGCTCTTGAGGTAGTCGGCGAAGATGTCCTGGACCAGCTGGAGGGTGCCTTCGCTGAGCTCGGCACGGGTCTGCAGGTTGATCATGAACGGGCCACGCACCTGCATCGGGCTGAACACCGAGTATACGCCGTAGGTCAGGCCGCGTTTCTCGCGCACTTCGCTCATCAGGCGGGTGCCGAAGGTGCCACCCCCGAGGATCTGGTTGCCCAGCGACAACGCCGGGTAGTCCGGATCGTTACGATCAATGCCCAGTTGCGCGAGCATCAGGTGGGTCTGCTTGGACGGGAAGTCAATGTGGGTTGCGCCGGCCTTGGGTTCGCTTGGCTGGGCCACTTTGGCCAGGGCCGGGCCTTTTGGCAGGGCCGAGGACACCTGTGCGGCAATGGCTTCGGCTTCGCTGCGGCTCAGGTCGCCGACCAGGGCGATCACCGTATTGCCAGCGGCATAGGCCTTGGCGTGGAAGGCACGCAGTTGCTCCAGGGTGATCGGCGCAATGCTCTTGGCGGTGCCGTCACTCGGGTGGGCATAGGGGTGGGTGCCGTACAGGCGCTCGAACAGCTCGATGCTGGCCAGCTTGCCGGGGTTCTGCTTCTGGTATTCGAAGCCGGCCTGCATCTGGTTCTTGATGCGCGCCAGGGCGTCCTGCGGGAAGGTCGGCTTGCCGACCACTTCGGCGAACAGCTTGAGCGCAGGTTCGCGCTTGTCGGCCGCGCTCAGGCTGCGCAGCGAGGCCACGGCCATGTCGCGGTAGGCGCCGTTGCCAAAGTCGGCGCCCAGGCCTTCGAAGCCTTCGGCAATGGCGGTGACGTCCTTGCCGGCCACGCCTTCGTTGAGCATGGCGTTGGTCAGGGTCGCCAGCCCCGGGGCATCGCCGTCCTGGCTACTGCCGGCGGCGAAAGTCAGGCGCAGGTCGAACATCGGCAGCTCGCGGGCTTCGACGAACAGCACGCGGGCGCCTTCGGCGGTGTTCCAGGTCTGGATGTTCAGCTGCCGGCGGCTTGGCGCCTTGCCATCCAGCTCGGCCAGCGATTGCAAGGTGTTGGCCGCCTTGGCTTCGGTGACCGCAGCCGGTTGCGCGGCGTTATCCGATTGCGCAGGTTTGGCCAGGAAGAACGCCAGCAGGCCAATCAGCAACAACAGGCCCAGGCCGATCAGGGTATAGCGGGGTGCGCTGCGTTCACTCATGAGCGTTCTCCTCGGGCAGTACATGGGCAACGCTCAGGCGTTCACGGGTGAAATAAGTACGGGCGGCGTTCTGGATGTCGGCCGGGGTCACGCTTTTGAGCTCGTCCAGCTCGCTGTCGATCAGTTTCCACGACAGGCCGACGGTTTCCAGTTGGCCGATGGCGGTGGCCTGGCTGCTGATCGAGTCACGGTCGTAGACCAGCCCGGCGATGACCTGGGCACGTACGCGCTCAAGCTCTTCAGCCGACGGCGGGGTGGTTTTCAGCTCGTCGAGCAGCTTCCAGATACCGGCTTCGACGTCGGCCAGGGTCTTGTGCTTTTGCAGGTTCGGCATGGCCGAGATCACGAACAGGCTGTCGCCGCGGGTGAACGGGTTGTAGCTCGACGACGCCCCGGTGACCAGCTCCTGGCCGCGCTCCAGGCGGCTTGGCAGGCGCGCGCTGTAGCCGCCGTCGAGCAATGCCGAGATCAGCCGCAGGGCGTGCACGCTGCGCGGGTCCTTGGCGGTGGCCAGGCCCGGGGTGTTGAAACCGTAGATCAGGCTCGGCAGCTGGGTTTGCACATGCAGGGTGGTTTCCCGCAGGCCCGGCTCGGCCAGTTCGAGTGGCAGCTTGGCCGGTGGCACCGCGCGTTTCGGGATGGCGCCGAAGAAGCGCTGGGCCAGGCCCTTGACCTCGTCGACGGTGACATCGCCAACCACCACCAGGGTGGCGTTGTTCGGCACGTACCAGGACTCGTACCAGTGGCGCAGTTCCTCGACCTTCATGCGGTCAAGGTCTGCCATCCAGCCGATGGTCGGGGTGCGGTAGCTGCTGGCCGGAAAAGCCATGGCGCTGAACAGCTCGAAGGCCTTGGCGTTGGGCTGGTCGTCGGTGCGCAGGCGGCGCTCTTCCTTGATGACCTCGATCTCGCGGCTGAACTCGTCGGCCGGCAGGCGCAGGCTGGCCATGCGGTCGGCTTCAAGCTCCAGGGCCACCGGCAGGCGGTCGCGGGCCAGTACCTGGTAATAAGCGGTGTAGTCGTCGCTGGTGAAAGCGTTCTCTTCGGCGCCCAGGTCGCGCAGGATGCGCGAGGCTTCGCCAGGGCCGAGCTTCTCGCTGCCTTTGAACATCATGTGTTCCAGGGCATGGGAAAGGCCGGTCTGGCCCGGTGATTCGTAGGTCGAACCGACCTTGTACCAGATCTGCGAGACCACCACCGGCGCCCGGTGGTCCTCGCGCACGACCACTTTCAGGCCGTTGTCGAGAATGAATTCGTGGGTGGGTTGCGTATCGGCGGCGAAGGCCGCGAACGGCAGACAAACTGTGCTGAGCAACAGGCCAGCGGCGCGGCGGGCTAGAGCATTCATACGTTGTTTAACCTGTAGGACTGCCCGCGTGGTCTTAGCGTCGGCGGGCTTGGAGGTGCTAGGATACTGATCCGGTTGCCTGAGGACCATGCCTGTCATGGAACCAGCCCGAAGGCTTGATGACAAAATGCTGCGCAAGAACGAGCCGGATTAAAAGTAGACTGTTCTGCGTTAAAAGAATTTAAGAAGCGCCGCAGTGGCGCATCGCTACCCTGAGATAGCCGTCTTCCATGTTTGGTTCCAACGACGACAAAAAGACGCCGGCCGCGGCTGGTGAAAAGAAAGGCCTGTTCGGCTGGTTGCGCAAAAAACCGCAGCAACCCGTAGCCGAACAGCCGCAAAACCCCATTCCGGCTGAAGCGGAGCAACCGGCTGCGTTGCCGGTCGAAACGCCGGCTGCCGTTGCCCCGGTCGAGGTGGCTGCAGCACCTGTTGCTGCGCCTGCACCGGTTGCTGTTCCAGAGCCCGCTGCCGTTGCGCCCGTTGCGGCGCCGGTCGAGGTCCAGCCCGCAGCGCCCGTCGGCCTGGTGCTGCCCGTGCCGGAAGAGCCGGTTGCCCTGGTCGCCGACCTTGAGCCACACACACCCCCGCCGATTCCGCCGCGCCAGGAGCCTGCTCCCGCGCCAGTGGTTGAGCCAGTGTTCATCGCGCCTGAGCCGGTGGTGGTTGCACCTGAGCCGGTTGTAGCGCCGGAACCAGTGGTAGTGCCCGAACCCGAGCCTGTACCTGTAGTTGCTGCTGTTGCAGCGCCAGTTCCGGTTGCCGAGCCAGCCCCGGCCGAGCCAGCCGCACCTGTGCGCAGCGAAGAGAGCAAGGGCGGCTTCTTCGCCCGCCTCAAGCAGGGCCTGTCGAAGACCAGCGCCAGCATTGGCGAAGGCATGGCCAGCCTGTTCCTCGGCAAGAAGGCCATCGATGACGACCTGCTTGATGAAATCGAAACCCGCCTGCTGACCGCCGATGTTGGCGTCGAAGCCACCTCGGTTATCGTCCAGAGCCTGACCCAGAAGGTCGCGCGCAAGCAGCTGGCCGACAGCGACGCGCTGTACAAGTCGCTGCAAGACGAGCTGGCCGACCTGCTCAAGCCGGTCGAGCAACCGCTGCACATTCAAGCCCAGAGCAAGCCGTTCGTGATCCTCGTGGTCGGCGTCAATGGCGCCGGCAAGACCACCACCATCGGCAAGCTGGCGAAGAAGCTGCAGCTTGAAGGCAAGAAGGTCATGCTCGCCGCAGGTGACACCTTCCGCGCCGCAGCGGTCGAGCAACTGCAGGTCTGGGGCGAGCGTAACCAGATCCCGGTCATCGCCCAGCACACCGGTGCCGATTCGGCTTCGGTTATCTTCGATGCCGTGCAAGCCGCCAAGGCCCGTAACATCGATGTGCTGATCGCCGACACCGCCGGCCGCCTGCACACCAAAGACAACCTGATGGAAGAGCTGAAGAAGGTTCGCCGGGTCATTGGCAAGCTCGATGCCGACGCGCCGCACGAGGTGCTGCTGGTGCTCGACGCCGGTACTGGCCAGAACGCCATCAACCAGGCCAAGCACTTCAACCAGAGCGTTGAACTGACCGGCCTGGCCCTGACCAAGCTCGACGGTACCGCCAAGGGTGGGGTGATCTTTGCCCTGGCCAAGCAGTTCGGCCTGCCGATCCGCTATATTGGCGTGGGCGAAGGGATTGACGATCTGCGCACCTTCGAAGCCGAACCCTTCGTGAAAGCACTGTTTGCCGAGCGGGAGCATCCATGATTCGATTCGAACAGGTCGCCAAGCGCTACCCCAATGGTCACGTTGGCCTGCATGAGTTGAGTTTTCGGGTGCGTCGGGGCGAATTCCTGTTCGTGACCGGCCATTCCGGCGCCGGCAAAAGTACTCTGCTGCGCCTGCTGCTGGCCATGGAACGCCCTACCAGCGGCAAGCTGCTGCTGGCCGGGCAGGACCTGGGGCAGATCAGCAACGCGCAAATCCCGTTCCTGCGCCGGCAGATCGGCGTGGTGTTCCAGAACCACCAGTTGCTGTTCGACCGTACCGTATTCAACAACGTCGCCCTGCCGCTGCAGATCCTCGGCTTGTCCAAGGCCGAAGTCGCCAAGCGGGTCGACTCGGCGCTCGAGCGCGTGGCCCTGTCGGACAAGGCCGAGCTGTACCCGGGTGACCTGTCTACCGGCCAGCAGCAGCGCGTCGGCATTGCCCGCGCCATCGTTCACCGCCCGGCCTTGCTGCTGGCGGACGAACCCACCGGTAACCTCGACCCGCGCCTGGCCGCGGAGATCATGGGCGTTTTCGAAGATATCAACCGCCTGGGCACCAGCGTACTGATCGCCAGTCACGACCTGGCGCTGATCGCGCGCATGCGCCATCGCATGCTGACCCTGCAGCGCGGCCGCTTGATCGGCGATGGGGAGGCCGGGCAATGAGTGCGACACGCAGTCCCAAGGTTTCCGAGCGGGTAGCGCCAAAAGCCGCTGACCCTGCGCCGGAAAAGAAAAAAACCGGCGGCGGCCACGACGATGACGGCCCGGATTTCCGTACCCTGCTGCACGCCTGGCTGGAAAGCCACCGCTCAAGCCTGCTCGACAGCCTGCGGCGCCTGGGCAAGCAGCCGATCGGCAGCTTCTTTACCTGCCTGGTGATGGCCGTGGCCCTGAGCCTGCCCATGGGCCTGTCGTTGCTGCTGAGCAACGTCGAGCGCCTGGGTGGCTCGTGGCAACGCGCGGCGCAGATTTCCCTGTACTTGAAGCTCGATGCCAGCAGCCACGACGGCGAAGCCTTGCGCGAGCAGATCAAAGGTTTGCCAGGGGTTGCCGAGGCCGAATACGTCAGCCGCGAGCAGGCCCTCAACGAGTTCCAGCAGCAGTCCGGCCTGGGCGAAGCCCTGCGCGAACTGCCGGAGAACCCGTTGCCTGGGGTCGTGGTGGTGACTCCCGCAGAGGTCGACAAGCCGGCGCTGGAAGCCCTGCGTCAGCGCCTGGCCGAGCTGCCCAAGGTCGAAGCCGCGCAGCTGGACCTGGTGTGGGTCGAGCGCCTGGCGGCGATTCTCAAACTGGGCGACCGCTTTGTCTTCGGCCTGACCGTCTTGCTGGTCTCGGCGCTGCTTTTGGTAATTGGTAACACAATTCGCCTGCACATCGAGAACCGCCGCACCGAGATCGAGGTGATCAAGCTGGTCGGCGGCACCGACAGCTATGTGCGCCGGCCTTTCCTGTACATGGGCGCCTTGTATGGCCTGGGTGCCGGGGTATTGGCCTGGGGCGTGCTGGCGTTTGGCCTGAACTGGCTGAACGACGCGGTTATCGGGCTCTCCGGGCTGTACGGCAGTGATTTTGCCTTGGCCGGGGTTCCGTCAGCCGATGGTCTGTCCCTCTTGCTTGGGGCGGTGTTGTTAGGGTATATCGGTGCTTGGATTGCGGTCGCCCGCCACTTGAGCGAGCTTGCACCGCGATAGTGTCTTTTTGCTGGTATTGACTCTTTTCATTTTTAGGGAACTTGTTTCGCGGTTCCCGGTCAATGTTGGCAGTGCCTTTGGCACGAGTTTAGTGAGTCGGAGGTTTTTTCGTATGACCACTTCGTTGCAACCTGCCTATGCCCTGGTTCCCGGCGCAAACCTGGAAGCCTATGTGCACACGGTCAACAGCATTCCATTGCTGACGCCCGAGCAGGAGCGTGAACTGGCCGAGAGTCTCTACTATGAGCAGGATCTTGGGGCGGCTCGGCAGATGGTGCTCGCCCACCTGCGTTTTGTTGTACACATCGCTCGCAGCTATTCCGGCTACGGGCTGGCCCAGGCCGACCTGATTCAGGAAGGCAACGTTGGCCTGATGAAAGCGGTCAAGCGCTTCAACCCGGAAATGGGCGTGCGCCTGGTGTCCTTTGCAGTGCACTGGATCAAGGCCGAGATTCACGAGTTCATCCTGCGTAACTGGCGCATCGTCAAGGTGGCGACCACCAAGGCCCAGCGCAAGCTGTTCTTCAACCTGCGCAGCCAGAAAAAACGCCTGGCCTGGCTGAACAACGATGAAGTTCATCGTGTCGCCGAAAGCCTGGGTGTCGAACCGCGTGAAGTGCGTGAAATGGAGAGCCGCCTGACCGGTCAGGACATGGCCTTCGACCCGGCCAGTGAAGCCGACGACGACAGTGCATTCCAGTCGCCGGCCAACTACCTGGAAGACCACCGTTACGACCCTGCGCGTCAACTGGAGGATGCCGACTGGAGTGACAACTCCACCAGCAACCTGCACGAAGCCCTGCAAGGCCTGGATGACCGCAGCCGCGATATTCTCTATCAGCGCTGGCTGGCCGAGGAAAAGGCCACCCTGCATGACCTGGCCGAGAAATACAGCGTGTCCGCCGAGCGGATCCGCCAGCTGGAAAAGAACGCGATGAACAAGGTGAAAGCCTTGATCGCGATCTGAGCCGCGAAACGGCAATACCCAAAAAGCCCCGACGTGTCGGGGCTTTTTCATGATTCTCCGCCACCCTTGTCGAGACTGCTATGACCATTTCCTTGTATGCCGCTTCTGTTCCTGTCTTCAAGCAAATGCTCAACGCCTTGAGTGATGTGCTGAACAAGGCCGAAGCTCACGCCACGGCGAAAAACATTGATCCAAGCGTTTTCCTCCAGGCTCGCCTGTATCCGGATATGTTTCCGCTGGTTCGCCAGGTGCAGATCGCTGTTGATTTCGCCAAGGGCGTTTCGGCGCGCCTGGCTGAGGTCGAGTTGCCGAAATACGATGACAGCGAAACCACCTTTGCCGAGCTGCAAGCGCTGATCAGCAAGGTCCTGGCTTTCCTGGACGGCATTGCGCCGGCGCAGATCGACGGCAAGGAAGGCATTGAAATCGTGACCCGTCCGGGCACGCCGAAAGAGAAGCGCTTCAGTGGCCAGGCCTATTTGCTGACCTACGGCCTGCCGCAATTCTTCTTCCACGTCACCACCACCTACGCAATCCTGCGTCACAACGGTGTAGAAGTGGGCAAGCGTGACTACATGGGCGCGTTCTAAAACGTTTACCCAGTAATGGGCATGCAGTAAAAACCCGGCAAAGCGTGCGCTTTGCCGGGTTTTTTATTGCTTCCAAGGTGCCCGACGTGGGCTGTCCAGCTGGGCCAGGTAGCTGTTACCGCCGAGCTGGCGCATCTGCTGGCGAATCCAGCCTGCGCGTCGCGCCACATAAGTGCTGGGCCGGCTGGCGCTCCAGTTCAGCGGGCTGGGCAGCACCGCAGCCAGCAGGCTGGCCTGCTGGCGCGAAAGCTGGCTGGCATCGACGCCGAAGTGGTGCCGGGCGGCCGCCTGTGCACCAAACACGCCTTCGCCCCACTCGGCGCTGTTGAGATAGACCTCAAGAATCCGCTCTTTCGACCATAGCAGCTCGATCAGTGCGGTGAACCAGGCTTCGAGCCCCTTGCGCAACCAGCTACGGCCGGCCCAGAGGAACTGGTTCTTGGCCACTTGCTGGCTCAAGGTGCTGGCGCCGCGGATGCTGCCGCCGCGCTCGTTATGGGCCAGCGCCGCCTGGATGGCGTTGAAGTCAAAGCCCCAGTGGTTGGCGAACTTCTGGTCTTCGCCAGCAATCACAGCCACTTTCAGCTCATCGGAGATTCGCTCCCACGGCTCCCAGTCCCGTTGCAAGTCGATCGGCTGGCCATCGACCCAGGACTCGACCTTGCGCTCGACCATCAGGGCGGTGCCGGGCGGCGGCACCCAGCGAAACACCAGCACCAGCAGGGCGCTGCCTGCGGCAAACCACAGCAGGGCACGGGTGAGGCGACGGAAAATGGAAGACAGCATAGGCGATGGCTTGGCCGAAGCGATGGAGCGGGCCATTATACAGACCCTGTGCTGACTAGGAGTCTTCCCAATGCTGCGTAGTTTTCTGCTGCTTTCGGCGTTTTTCGGCTTTACCGGCGTGGCCCTGGGCGCCTTTGCTGCCCATGGCCTCAAGGGCCGGCTGAGCAGCGAATACCTGGCGATCTTTCATACCGGCGTCACCTACCAGCTGGTACACGCCCTGGCCCTGCTCGCGGTAGCAGTGCTGTCGGTGCACCTGCCCGGGCGTCTGGTCGGGTGGGCCGGTGGTCTGTTCACCCTGGGGATCCTGCTGTTTTCCGGTAGCCTGTATGTGCTGACCCTGAGCGGCATCGGCAAGCTCGGTATCATCACTCCCTTTGGCGGCCTGGCGTTTCTCGGCGGATGGCTGTGCCTGGGCCTTGCAGCCTGGCGCCTGAGCTGACCCGCGAGTCCGGATCGAGACGAATGGCGCGGCCCGGCCTTGGGTTTGCGCCCTGATCAGGGCTAGAATGCGGGCCCCTAAAAATAATGGCGGCCGTGCGCATGCGCATTCAACTGAACGGTGAACCTTTCGAATTGCCCGATGGCGAAAGCGTCGCGGCCCTGCTCAACCGGCTTGACCTGGCGGGTCGCCGGGTGGCGGTCGAACTCAACCTGGACATCGTGCCGCGCAGCCAGCACGACGTCACCACGCTGAACGACGGCGACCAGGTTGAAGTGGTGCACGCCATTGGCGGCGGCTAGGCCTTCGCGCTTCACCTGCAAGTCCCTCAACCTTCAAGAGGATTACCGATGAGCAACGTTCGTAGCGACAAGCCCTTCACCCTGGCCGGTCGTACCTTCCAGTCGCGCCTGCTGGTTGGCACCGGCAAGTACCGTGACCTGGAAGAAACCCGCCTGGCCATCGAGGCCTCCGGCGCCGAGATCGTCACGGTTGCCGTGCGCCGCACCAACATCGGCCAGAACCCGGGCGAACCGAACCTGCTCGACGTGCTGCCGCCCGATCGCTACACCATCCTGCCGAACACCGCTGGCTGCTATGACGCGGTCGAAGCCGTGCGCACCTGCCGCCTGGCCCGTGAGCTGCTCGATGGCCACAACCTGGTCAAGCTCGAAGTACTGGCCGACCAGAAGACCCTGTTCCCCAACGTGATCGAGACCCTCAAGGCCGCCGAAGTGCTGGTCAAGGACGGTTTCGACGTGATGGTCTACACCAGTGACGACCCGATCATTGCCCGCCAGCTGGCCGAAGCCGGTTGCATCGCGGTAATGCCACTGGCCGGGCTGATCGGTACGGGCCTGGGGATCTGCAACCCGTACAACCTGCAGATCATCCTCGAAGAATCGAAAGTCCCGGTGCTGGTCGATGCCGGTGTCGGTACCGCGTCCGACGCCACCATCGCCATGGAAATGGGCTGTGAGGCGGTGCTGATGAACTCGGCGATCGCGCACGCACAGCAGCCGGTCATGATGGCCGAAGCCATGAAACACGCCATTGTCGCTGGCCGCCTGGCTTACCTTGCCGGGCGTATGCCGAAAAAACTCTATGCCAGCGCGTCGTCGCCGCTGGATGGTCTGATCAAGTAAGAGCCCCTGATGACTGAATCGCAAGAAACGCCGATCACCACCGAAGGCGAAGAGCGCCAACACCGCCGCATCAAGAGTTTCGTGATGCGCGCCGGGCGCATGACCGAAGGCCAGCAGCGCGGCCTGGACCAGGGTGGGCCGCTGTTCATCCTGCCCCTGGCCGAGAGCCCGGTGGACTACGACCAGGTCTTCGGCCGCTCGGCGCCGCGTACCCTGGAGATCGGCTTCGGCATGGGCCACTCCCTGCTGGAAATGGCTGCTGCCGCGCCGGAGCAGGACTTCATCGGTGTCGAAGTGCACCGTCCGGGTGTCGGTGCGCTGCTCAACGGCGTGCTGACCCAGGGCCTGAAGAACCTGCGGGTGTATGACTGCGATGCCATCGAAGTGCTGAACAAGTGCGTGGCTGACAACAGCCTCGACCGGCTGATGCTGTTCTTCCCCGACCCTTGGCACAAAAGCCGTCACCACAAGCGTCGCATCGTCCAGCCGGAGTTCGCGCAGCTGGTGCGCAGCAAGCTCAAGGTGGGGGGCGTGTTCCATATGGCCACCGACTGGGAGCCCTATGCCGAATACATGCTGGAAGTGATGAACGTCGCCCCGGGTTATCGCAACCTGGCCGCCGACGGCAAGTGCGTAGAGCGTCCGGCCGAGCGCCCGATCACCAAGTTCGAACGCCGCGGCGAGCGGCTTGGGCATGGGGTGTGGGATCTGAAGTTCGAAAAACTGGCGTAGGTGATGTCAATCGCGGGGCAAGTCGGGTCGCCCCGCGATGCTTTTCAGCGCCGATCGGCAACCACGCCAATCAACACCAGCACAATCAGCAACACCGGCGCCAACGCATAGTTGTTGAACTGTGCCAGCCCCTTCACCACCCACGGGGTGGCATAGATCAATGCCGCACCGCTGCCGATCATCACCAGCAAGGCCATGAACGGTACGCGCAAGGCGCCTGCAAGGCCGCCCAGGCGTTGTTCGACCCAGCCTTTGATATCGGTGCCAAACAGCACCAGCAAACAGCCCACCAAGGCCAGGGAAATCTCCGACAGGTTGCTGCGACTCCAGCGGGAAACGGTCGAGAGCAGGTCGAGTACCAGGTCCATTCGCAATCCTTAGGTCAAGAAATACTGCAGCAGGTCGTTGAGGAACAACTGGCCACGCGCGGTAGCGACCAGTCGCGTCGGTTCGACCTGCAAAAGCCCTTTTTGTTCGGCTTCCCGCCGCGCCGCCGCCAGTTGCTCCAGGGGCAGGCCGGTACGCTGGCTGAACAGCTCGATGTCTACGCCCTGGGTCAGGCGCAGGGCGTTCATCAGGAACTCGAAGGGCAGCTCGTCCACTGGCAGCAGCTTTTCGCCGGCCTTGAAGGGCTTGGCCGGGTTCAGGTAGTCCTTGGGCAGCCGCGTCTTCCAGGTGCGCAGGATCCGTCCGTCGGGGTGGCTGAGTTTGCCGTGGGCGCCGGCGCCGATGCCGATGAAGTCGCCAAAGCTCCAGTAGTTGAGGTTGTGCCGCGCGGCGCGGCCCGGCTGGGCGTAGGCCGAGACTTCGTACTGGGCGTAGCCGTGGCTGGCCAGCAGGGCCTGGCCGGCTTCCTGGATGTCCCAGAGGATGTCGTCTTCGGGCAGCAGTGGCGGCTGGTTCCAGAACACCGTGTTCGGCTCCAGGGTCAACTGGTACCAGGACAGGTGCGTGGGGTTCAGCGCAATCGCCTGGCGCAGGTCGCCCAGGGCGTCGTCCAGCGTCTGGTCAGGCAGGCCATGCATCAGGTCGAGGTTGAAGTTGTCGAAGCCGGCATTGCGCGCCATGTCGGCGGCGCGAATCGCTTCGTCACCGTTGTGGATGCGACCCAGGGCTTCGAGCTTGGCCTGCTGGAAGCTCTGGATGCCGATCGACAGGCGATTGATGCCCAGTTGCCGGTAGGCCTTGAACTTCTCTTGCTCGAAGGTCCCAGGGTTGGCTTCGAGGGTGATCTCGATGTCGCTGGCAAACGGGATGCGTTGCTCCACACCGACCAGCAAGCGCCCCAGCGCGCGGGCGCTGAACAGGCTCGGGGTGCCGCCGCCAAAGAAGATCGAGCTGATCGGGCGGCCATGGACGTTGCCCAGCTCCTGGTCGAGGTCGGCGAGCAGGGCGTCGACGTAGGCTTCTTCCGGCAGTTCGGGGGTGGCGGCGTGGGAGTTGAAGTCGCAGTACGGGCATTTACGCACGCACCAGGGGATATGGATGTACAGCGCCAGGGGCGGCAGCTGTGGCAGGGCCGCCCGCGGTGCTTGGGAAGTAAAGCCAGCCTCGCCCAGGTGCAGTGGCTGTGCCGGCGAATGCTCGGTCATGCCAGGCCCAGACGTTGACGCAACAGGCTCATGGCGCGGGCACGGTGGCTGATCTGGTTCTTGTCGGCAGGGCTCAGCTCGGCGCTCGAGCAATCGCGCTCCGGCACCCAGAACAGTGGGTCATAGCCAAAGCCGTGCTCGCCGCTGGCCTGGGTCAGGATGCGCCCGTGCCACAGGCCTTCGCAGAGGATCGGCAGCGGGTCGTCGGCATGCCGGACCAGGGCCAGGACGCAGACGAACTGGGCGCCGCGCTGCTCCTGCGGGACGTCCTTGAGCACGTCGAGCAACTTGGCGTTGTTGGCCGCATCGCCTTTGCCATCGGCATAACGAGCGGAGTAGATGCCCGGCGCGCCGCCGAGAAAGTCCACCGCCAGGCCCGAATCATCGGCCAGCGCCGGCATGCCGGAAATGCGCGCGGCATTGCGCGCCTTGAGGATGGCGTTTTCGACGAACGACAGGCCGGTTTCTTCCGGCTCGACGCTGCTGAATTCGCCAATGGAACGCAGTTGCACGGTGTCACCGAGCATGGCCTGCAGTTCCTTGAGTTTGCCGGCGTTATGGCTGGCCAATACGATTTGCTGAAAAGTCATCATTCGCCTGGAAAAAGCTCTTGGTTGAAGCTGATGGTTTCGGTCTTGCCACCAATGCCAACGTCGATGGTGAAGGTCCGGGTTTCCTGTTGTTCAACAGGGAACTGGGCGATGTAGTAGATGGCGCCCTGTTCGGTGATCTGCTTGAACTTCAACGGCACCGAGTTGCTGGTCAGGTCCTTGACGGTGCCGCTGACCTGGGTGACCAGTGGCTTGCCAGCCTTGATCACCGAGACGTTGATCACGCCCTGGTTCTTGCTGCGCACCAGTTCCGCAGCCTTGGCAATATCTGGTTGCAGGAAGGTCGAAATGAAAGTGCTGTAGTGCACCGTGGTGTCACCGAACACTTCCTGGCGCTCGCCCTTGATGGCATCGGCGGCGACCGCCGTCACACTCAGGCAGGCAGTCAGTAAAAAACTCAACAAGCGGCCCATGATCGTTCTCCTCCGGTGTGCGGGTTAAACCGCGACCTTGTGTTCGGTAAGGCCGGGGCTGCTGACACGGTAAATGCCGATCTCACCTAGAAGATTAGGCCATAGCTTGCTCGCCCACCCGTGGCGGTGCAAATGGTCGACCGCCAGGCGGTCGAGGACCTGGGCGCGGCGTTCGCTGCACAGGGCCTCGAAGTCTTCGAAGGTACAGAAGTGGATGTTCGGCGTGTTGTACCAGGTATACGGCATGAAGTCGGAAACCGGCATGCGACCTTTGGTCGCCAGGTACCAGCGGCAGCGCCAGTGGCCGAAGTTGGGAAAGGTGATGATGCACTGGCGGCCGACGCGCAGCATTTCGTCGAGAATGCGGTCGGGGTATTCCACGGCCTGCAGGGCCTGGGTCATGACCACCACGTCGAAACTGTTGCTGGCAAAGTTGCCCAGGCCCTTGTCGAGGTCCTGCTCGATGACGTTGACGCCCTTGGCCACGCACTGGGCGATGTTGTCGGGGTCGATTTCCAGGCCGTAGCCGGCCACCTGCTTGTGGTCGCGCAGCGACGCCAGCAGTTCACCGGTACCGCAACCGAGGTCGAGTACCCGGCTGCCGGCGGGGATCCAGTCTTGGATGATTTCCAGGTCGGCTCTCATAGGCTCCTCAGCAGACGATGCGGTTCATGTAGTTCGTGAATCCCGTGATGTAGCGCGGGGTCGGGATCAGGAAGGCATCGTGGCCATAGGGCGAATCGATATCCAGGTAGCAGACGTTCTTGCGCGCGGCGATCAGCGCATCGACGATCTCCCGCGAGCGTGCTGGCGAGAAGCGCCAGTCGGTGGTGAACGACATCACGCAGTAATCCGCGGTGACATGCGCAAGAGTCGCTGCCAGGTCGCCGCCGTGGCTGGCAGCCGGGTCGAAGTAATCCAGTGCCTTGGTCATCAGCAGGTAGGTGTTGGCGTCGAAACGCCCGGAGAACTCCTCGCCCTGATAGCGCAGGTAGCTTTCAACCTGGAACTCGACGCTGTGGAAGTCGTAGTTGAGCTTGTCGCTTTTCAGCTCGCGGCCGAATTTCTCGCCCATGGAGTCATCGGACAGGTAGGTGATGTGCCCGACCATGCGCGCCAGCATCAGGCCGCGCTTGGGGATCACGCCCTGATCCTGGAACGAGCCGCCGTGGAATTCCGGGTCGGTGAGGATGGCCTGGCGTGCCACCTCGTTGAAGGCGATGTTCTGTGCCGAGAGCTTGGGTGCCGAGGCGATGTCCAGGCAATGACGCACGCGATCGGGGTAGGTGATGGTCCACTGCAGCGCCTGCATGCCGCCCAGGCTGCCACCGACGACGGCGGCCCATTGTTGGATACCCAGGCGATCGGCCAGGCGCGCCTGGCTGTGCACCCAGTCTTCCACGGTCAGTACCGGGAAATCGGCGCCGTAGGGCTTGCCGGTGAGCGGGTTGATGCTGCTGGGGCCGGTGCTGCCGTTGCAACCGCCAAGGTTGTTGAGGCTGACCACGAAGAAACGATTGGTATCGATCGGCTTGCCGGGGCCGATGCAACTGTCCCACCAGCCCGGCTTGCGATCGTCGGGGCTGTGGTAGCCGGCGGCATGGTGATGGCCGGACAACGCATGACAGATCAGCACGGCGTTGCTGGCGCTGCTGTTGAGCGTGCCGTAGGTTTCGTAGATCAGTTCATAGGCGGCCAGCGAGCGACCGCAGGCCAGCGCCAGCGGCTCGCTGAACTGTGCCAGTTGCGGTGTTACCAGACCGACCGAATCTTCGGGAAAGACAGTGGACATCGACCCTGCTCACGCTTGAATGAGGCGTAAGTCTAAAGACCACTGCGAAGTGCGGCAAGGAAAGCATCGCGGGTCAAGCCCGCTCCTACAGAAGTGCTGTGGGAGCGGGCTTGCCCCGCGAGTGATCAGACCAGCAGTCGCAGAATCTCCGGCATCCCGCTCATCGCCGCCAGGTTGTTGATCACCAGCATGTCGATCAGCTTCAGCGCCATGAACGCCAGGATCGGAGAGATATCCAGGCCGCCGAGGTTCGGCAGGATGCGGCGGAACGGCGCCAGAAACGGGTCGCAGATCTGGTTGATCAGCTCGGCGCCCGGGTTGTGGCTGCCCGGCGCGACCCACGAGAGGATCACGCTGATGATCAGGGCGAAGAAGAAAATCTTCAGAAACAGCGCGGTCACGCCAATGATCGACCAGACCAGCAATTGCAGCGGGTTGCCGGTGGTGCCGTAGGCCAGCAGCAGGGTCAGGCCCATCACCAGCAGCTGGATGATGATCGCCAGCAGCAGCGACGACATGTCCAGGCCGAACAGGCTCGGTATCACCCGGCGCATCGGCTTGAGCAGCGGTTGGGTGGCGCGTACGGCGAACTGGCTGAGCGGGTTGTAGAAGTCCGCGCGCACCAGTTGCAGGACAAAGCGCAGCACCACGATCAGCAGGTACAGGCTGCCGAGGGTCTGCAGCACATAGATTGCAGCGGTGTTCAATCCGATCATCTTCGGCTCCTTAGTTGCCCAGTTGTTCAGCCATTTCGGCCGAGCGGTGCGCAGCGGCACCCAGCGCCTGTTCCACCAGCGCTTCGAATCCATTGGCCTGGAACGACTTGATCGCCGCTTCCGTGGTGCCGGCCGGTGAGGTGACCCGACGGCGCAGTTCGGCGGCGTCAACATCGCTGCTGACCGCCATGTGCGCAGCGCCCAGGGCGGTTTGCAGGGTCAGCTTGGCGGCGGTTTCTCGTGGCAGGCCGAGTTTCTCGCCGGCGGCGGTCATGGCCTCGATCAGCAGGAAAAAATACGCCGGGCCACTGCCGGACACCGCAGTCACGGCATCCAGCTGTTGTTCGTTGTCCAGCCACAGGGCGATGCCCACGGCCGACAGCAGTTGCTCGGCCTGCTGGCGCTGGGCCGGCGAAACCTCGGCGGTGGCGAACAGGCCGCTGACGCCCTGGCGCAGCAGCGCCGGGGTGTTGGGCATGCAGCGCACGATCGGCTGGGCGCCGAGCCAGCTGTTCATGCTCGCGCAGGTGATCCCGGCGGCGATCGAGACGACCAGTTGCTCGGGCTTGAGCTTGGGCTTGAGCGCTTCGCACACGGCTTTCATCGCCTGTGGCTTGACCGCCAATACCACCACATCGGCGCCTTCGATGGCCTGGGCGTTGTCGGCGAACATCTCGATGCCGTGCTCGGCATGGATTTTCGCCCGCTGCTCGGCGCCCGGATCGCTGGCGCGGATCTGCGAAGCTTCCAGGCCCTGGGCGCGCAGGCCGCCGATCAGGCTGGCAGCCATGTTGCCGGCGCCGATAAAGGCAATACGAGTCTTGCTCATGTCAGGTCCTTGATAGGGAAAGAGGGAAAAAGCATGGGTCAGGGCTGGCCGTAGTCGCGGGCACCGAACAGCGCGGTGCCGATGCGCACCCAGGTCGCGCCCTGGGCAATCGCGGCTTCCAAGTCATGACTCATGCCCATGGACAGGGTGTCGAGGGGTAACTGAAGGCTCGCCTGCAACTCGCGAACCCGGGCGAAGGCCGCTTGTTGGGCGGCCTCGTCGTCGGTCGGCTCGGGAATCGCCATCAACCCGCGCAGGCGCAGGCGTGGCAGCGCGGCGATGGCGCTGGCCAGGGCCGGCAGCTCTTCGGGCGTGCAGCCAGACTTGCTGGCTTCGCCACTGACGTTGACCTGCAGGCAGATGTTCAGCGCTGCAAGGTTGTCAGGGCGTTGCTCGGACAGGCGTTGGGCGATTTTCAGACGGTCCACGGAATGTACCCAGTCAAAGTGCTCGGCAATCGCACGAGTCTTGTTCGACTGAATGGGGCCGATGAAGTGCCAGGTCAAGGGCAGGTCGGTCAATTCGCCCTGTTTGTTCAGGGCTTCCTGCAGGTAGTTCTCACCGACATCGCGCACCCCGGCGGCGAAGGCTTCGCGCACGGCAGCGGCGGGTTTGGTCTTGCTCACGGCCAGCAGCTGCACGGCCGCAGGCTCGCGCCCGGCGGCCAGCGCGGCGGCACGGATGCGTGCGGCGAGCGTGGAAAGGTTGTCTGCTATGGTGGACATTGATCGATGCCAGCGGCTCTTTGGGTCTGCGGCATTCTACCTGCTTGGCGGCCTTTGGGGAGTCTCATGGATGTGACTGAACTGCTGGCGCTGGCTGTGCAAGCCGGTGCCAGTGACCTGCACCTGGCGGCGGGCGAGGTGCCGGCGCTGCGTTTTGGGGGGCGTTTGCGGCCGCTGGAGCTGGCGGCGCTGACGCCGCAAGACATGGACGAAATGCTCGGGCAGGTAATGTCCGCGGCGCAGCAAAAGGATTTTGAAACACATCTGGATATCGACTTTGCCTTTGCCGTGCCAGCATTGGCGCGCTTTCGGGTCAATGCTTTCCAGCAACTGCATGGCGCCGCTGCAGTGCTGCGGGTGATTCCGGCGCAGGTCAGCAGCCTGGCAGAACTCGACCTGGGGGATGTGTTTCGGCAAATTGCCGAGCTGTCGGGCGGGCTGGTGCTGGTTACCGGGCCCACAGGGTCGGGCAAATCGACCACCCTGGCGGCTCTGGTCGATCACCTGAACCGTGAGCGGGCGCTGCACATCGTCACCCTCGAGGACCCCATCGAATTTATCCACAGCTCGCAGCGCAGCCGCATCAGCCAGCGCGAGATCGGCCGGCACACCCGGGGTTTTGCCCAGGCCTTGCGCGCAGCATTACGTCAGGACCCGGATGTGATCATGCTCGGTGAACTGCGCGATCCGCAGAGCATTCGCCTGGCCCTGACTGCAGCGGAAACCGGGCACCTGGTGCTGGCCACGGTGCATACCGGCTCGGCGGCTAAAACCATTGACCGCCTGGTGGATGTGTTCGCCGCCGAAGAGAAGCAACTGGTACGCGCCATGCTCGCCGAGTCGCTGCAGGCAGTGGTCTCGCAGGTTCTGGTGGAGAAGGTTGGCGGCGGCCGGCTGGCAGCCCACGAGATACTCCTGGCAACGCCTGCGGTGCGCAACCTGGTGCGCGAGGGCAAGGTGGCGCAGATTTATTCGGCGATACAGACAGGCGGGGCACAGGGGATGCAGACCCTCGACGCGTGTCTGCAGGGCCTGGTGCGTCAAGGGCTGGTCAGCCCTGAAAGCGCCCGGGAGCGGGCGCCGGGGCGTTTTTAGCGTTTGGCCAGGGCCAGTTGCTGGCTTTTTGGCAAGACACGTTTGGCAACCACGTAACGGCTGTTCCAGTACGGCTTGTTCAGGGTGTCGATGCTTACCCGTTTGCCAGTGCGCGGCGCGTGGATGAAGCGGTCGTTGCCCAGGTAGATGGCGACGTGGTTGACCCGGCGGCTCTTGATGTTGAAGAAGATCAGGTCGCCGGGCTTGAGGTCGTTGCGATCGACTTTTATGCCGTGGCCGCTGGCCATGGCGTTGGAGGTGCGGGGCAGGTCGACTTCATCGATGTCGTTGAAGGCGTACTTGACCAGGCCGCTGCAGTCAAAGCCCTTGCTCGGGCTGCTGCCGCCCCAGCGATACGGGGTGCCGAGCACGTTGACCGCGCGGCTGAGCACATCGCTGCTCTGCTGCGGCGACATGGCCGCGGCAACCGGCAGCGGTTTGCCCGGGCGAGCGCTGCGCTTGGGGCTGTGCTGGACTTTGTTGCTGCTGACGTTCTTGTGTGGACGCGCAGCAGTGGAATTGGAGGTGTACCCGGAGAAACCGTTGGGTAACCGTTGCTCACGATTGGTGGCGTGGGCAGCCAGTGGCAATAATAGGCAGATGGTCAGCCATGTCTTGAAAAAAGGACGCATAGGCAGGGCTCTGGTTGGTTAGCGCGCAACTTTATAACAGCTTTTTGATCAAATTCTGATCCGTTGGTCGATTCCAGGGGGCGGCAAAAACCGGCAGAAGCGGCGATTGGCCTGCATTCGAAAGGCGCGGGCCAGACAGGATAGGGGTTTGCGGCGGGTAGGGTGGCAAATGACCACACGTCGGCTTGCCACAGAAAAGTCACATTTTTCTTTAGAAAATTTATCGATAACCCACAGGGGCTATGAATGAACAGTTATCAACAGGGCGGTCAGCTACACGACACCCACAGCAAGGTGATCGGTTATCTGCTGTGGATTTTCGGCTTCACCGGTTCGCACCGCTTCTACTATGGCAAGCCGGTCACTGGCACGATCTGGTTCTTTACCCTGGGCCTGCTCGGCATCGGCTGGTTGATCGACCTGTTTCTGATTCCGGCGATGGACCGCGAAGCCGACCTGCGCTTTCAGCCGGGCCCACTGGACTACAGCCTGGCGTGGATCCTGCTGACCTTCCTCGGGGTGTTTGGCGTGCACCGCATGTACCAGGGCAAGTGGATCACCGGCCTGATCTACCTGTGCACCGGCGGGTTATTCCTGGTGGGGGTGCTGTATGACTTCTGGACGCTCAATACCCAGGTGTCACTGGCCAACGCCCAGCGGCGTTAAGGCCTGAAGCCTTGTCGCAGCGAATGCGACAAGGCTTTTGCGGCGGGGTTACTGGCGGGTCTGGCGCTGCTGCAACAGCAGATTGCTGAAGCCGCTGCCAGCCAGTTGCTTTTGCGCCACGGTCAGCTGCTCACGGTTGCTGAACGGGCCAACCAGCACGCGGTACCAGGTTTCTTCCTTCACCGTGCCGGACTCCACCTTGACCGCCTGGCCGAGCAGGATGATCTGCGCGCGGACCTTGTCGGCGTCGGCCTGCTTGCGGAACGAGCCGGCCTGCAGGAAGAACTGGGTGGTCGCCGCCGGCTTGATCACCGGTGGTGCTGGCGGAGGCGTCTGGCCCATTAACGCGGCCTGGGCACGAGCGGTGTCGATCTTCGCCGCTTCCGCCGGGGTGACCGGAGGTTGCGCCGGCACCGGCGGGGTTTTTTCCGGCACCGCTTCAGGCGGCACGATCACTTCCGATTCCGGCAGCAAGGTATAGAAGTCGTACTTGGGCTTCACCGGCTGCTGCGGGCTTGGTGCGGTCTTGTTGGCTTCGGCGACCTTCTCGGCCTTCTGCTGCTCGGGCTTGGTGCGCTTGACCTCGCCGTTGCCAGGCTCGAGCTTCATCAGGAACACGACAAAGGCGCCCACCGACAAGCCGATTGCCAGCCACAGCCAGCCCGGGATCGGCTGCTTGGCAGGTGCCTGATAGCGACTCGCGCCGCGCTTGGGTGCGGGTTTTTTCTTGGCAGCCAACTTACATGCGCTCCAGGGTTTCCAGGCCGAGCAGTTGCAGACCTTGCTTGAGGGTACGACCGGTCAGGGCGGCCAGACGCAGGCGGCTCTGCTGCTGTTCAGGGGTGTCGGCGGCGAGGATCGGGCAGTTCTCGTAGAAGCTCGAGAACAGGCCGGCAACGTCGTACAGGTAAGCGCACAGCACGTGCGGCGTGCCCTTCTCGGCGACGTTGTTGAGGATCTCGCCGAACTGCGCCAGGCGTGCAGCCAGGTCCTGCTCCTGCGGTGCTTGCAGGATGATCTGGCCGTCGACTTCTTCAAAGCTCTTGCCCAGCTTGCGGAACACACCGGCGACGCGGGTGTAGGCGTACAGCAGGTAAGGCGCGGTGTTGCCTTCGAAGTTGAGCATCAGTTCGAAGTTGAAGCTGTAGTCGCTGGTGCGGTGCTTGGACAGGTCGGCGTATTTCACCGCGCCAATGCCGACCACTTCGCCGATGGCGCGCAGGTCGGCCTCGGCCAGCTCCGGGTTCTTCTCCTTGACCAGGGCGTAGGCACGCTCCTTGGCTTCGGTGAGCAGGTCGATCAGCTTCACCGTGCCGCCGTCGCGGGTCTTGAACGGACGGCCGTCGGCGCCGTTCATGGTGCCGAAGCCCATGTGCTCCATTTGCATCGGGTGGCCGACGAAACCGGCGCGGCGAGCCACTTCGAACACCTGGTTGAAGTGCAGGGCCTGACGCTGGTCGACGAAGTACAGGGCGCGGTCGGCCTTGAGCACGTTGCTGCGGTAGCGCACGGCAGCGAGGTCGGTGGTGGCGTACAGGTAGCCGCCGTCGGCTTTTTGCACGATCACCGGCAGTGGCTCGCCTTCGGCGGTTTTGAATTCTTCAAGGAATACGCACTGGGCGCCCTTGCTCTCGACCAGCAGACCCTTGGCCTTGAGGTCGCTGACGACATTGGCCAGGTCGTCGTTGTAGGCGCTTTCGCCCATGACGTCGGCCATGGTCAGTTTGACGTTGAGCAGTTCGTAGGTCTTCTGGCAGTGCGACAGCGAGATGTCCTTGAAGCGGGTCCACAGCTTCAGGCATTCCGGGTCGCCGGCTTGCAGCTTGACCACCAGGCCACGGGCGCGGTCGGCGAACTCTTCGGACTCGTCGAAGCGTTTTTTCGCCGCACGGTAGAAGTTCTCCAGGTCCGACAGCTCGTCGCTGGTGATCGGGTTTTCCTGCAGGTAGGCCATCAGCATGCCGAACTGGGTGCCCCAGTCGCCGACGTGGTTCTGGCGGATTACGTCATCGCCGAGGAACTCCAGCACGCGGGATACGGCGTCACCGATGATGGTCGAACGCAGGTGGCCGACGTGCATCTCCTTGGCCAGGTTAGGGGCCGACAGGTCGACCACCACCTTCTGCTGCGGGCCGGCTTTCTTCACGCCAAGCTTGGCGTCGGCCAGGGCCGCGTCCAGGCGCGAGGCCAGGGCCTGGGTGTTCTGGAAGAAGTTGAGAAAGCCTGGGCCTGCGATCTCGACCTTGCTTACCTGCTCGTCGGCAGGCAGGGCGGCGATGATCTTCTCGGCCAGGTCGCGCGGTTTCATGCCGGCAGGCTTGGCCAGCATCATCGCGATGTTGCTGGCGAAGTCGCCGTGGGTCTTGTCCCGGGCGTTCTCCACCTGGATCGCCGGCGTCAGCCCGTCAGGCAGCACACCGTCGGTGACGAGTTGGGTGAGGGCTTGCTGGATCAGCTGGCGAATGGTGTCTTTCATGGGCTTCTCTTTCGACCGCAAGCGCGGCGGCGCTTCGATGCGCAGGTGGAAAAACTGGACATTATCCGTTGCCGGGGCGAGGTTGCCAACCTTTGGGGTGTTCTGTTCGGCCCTCATCGCTGGCTTGCCAGCGATGAGGCCAATGCTGTCAGTACAAATCCACCGGATCGACATCCAGCGACCAACGCACCTGGCGCCCGGACGGCATCTGTTCCAACACTAGCAACCAGGCGCTGATCAGTCGATGCAAAGGTGCCCTGGCATTGGCCTGGAGCAACAATTGCGCACGAAACCGCCCGGCACGGCGTTCCATCGGCGCCGGCACCGGGCCCAGCAGCTCGATGCCGTGCAGGTTCTGTTCGGCCAGCAACTGCTCGGCGGCGCTGCAGGCTTCATCGAGAAACCCCTCGGCCTGCCCCGGCTTATGCGCTTCGGCGCGCAACAGCGCCAGGTGCGCGAAAGGCGGCAGGCCGGCGGCGCGGCGCTCGCTCAGGGCCTGCTCGGCAAAGGCGAAGTAACCCTGCTCGGTCAGTTGCACCAATAAAGGATGGTCGGCCAGGTGGGTCTGGATGATCACCTTGCCCGGCTCCTCGGCGCGCCCGGCGCGGCCGGCGACCTGGACGATCATCTGCGCCATGCGCTCGCTGGCGCGAAAATCGCCGGAGAACAGGCCGCCGTCGGCATCGAGGATCGACACCAGGGTCACCCGCGGAAAATGGTGGCCCTTGGCGAGCATCTGGGTGCCAACCAGGATGCACGGCTGGCCGCGCTGGATGGTGGCGAACAACTGGTTCATCGCATCCTTGCGCGAAGTGCTGTCGCGGTCGACCCGCAGCACCGGGTAATCCGGAAAAAGAATGCTCAGGCGCTCCTCGGCGCGCTCGGTGCCGGCACCCACCGGGCGCAGGTCGACTTTGTTGCACTGCGGGCACTGGCGCGGCACGCGCTCATCGTAGCCGCAGTGATGGCAGCGCAGCTCGTTGGAGCGCTGGTGCACGGTCATGCGCGCATCGCAGCGTGGGCATTCGGACATCCAGCCGCAGTCATGGCACAGCAGCGTCGGCGCAAAGCCGCGGCGGTTGAGGAACACCAGTACCTGCTGGCCGGCCGCCAGGGTCTGGCCGATGGCTTGCTGCATCGGCCCGCTGATGCCGCTGTCCAACGGCCGGCTCTTCACATCCAGGCGCAGGAAGCGCGGCTGCTGGGCGCCGCCGGCGCGCTGGTTGAGGCGCAGCAGGCCATAGCGGCCGCTGTGGGCGTTATGCAGGCTCTCCAGCGACGGCGTGGCCGAGCCCAGCAGGATCGGGATGTTCTCCTGGCGCGCGCGCACCAGCGCCAGGTCGCGAGCGTGGTAGCGCAGGCCTTCCTGCTGTTTATACGAGCCGTCGTGTTCTTCGTCGATGATGATCAAGCCGGGGTTTTTCATCGGTGTGAACAATGCCGAGCGGGTGCCGATGATGATGTCGGCCTCGCCGTCACGTGCGGCCAGCCAGGCATCCAGGCGCTCGCGGTCATTGACCGCCGAGTGCAGCAGGGCGATGCGCGCGTTAAAACGCTGCTCGAAGCGCGCCAGGGTTTGCGGCCCCAGGTTGATCTCCGGGATCAGAATCAGCGCCTGCTTGCCGGCCTCCAGGGTTTCGCGGATCAGCTGCAGGTAGACCTCTGTCTTGCCGCTGCCGGTGACCCCGGCCAACAAGAAGGCATGAAAGCTGTCGAAGCCTGAGCGTACCGCATTGAAGGCGGTGCGCTGCTCGTCGTTGAGCGGCAGCTCCGGCTGCGCCAGCCAGTGTTCGTGGCGTTCCTGGGGCAAGTGGCGGCGCACCTCGACCTGCACCAGCTCCTTGGCCAGCAGCAGGTCGAGGCTGTCCTTGCTCAGCATCAGCTTGCTCAGCAGGGTATGGGCCACGCCATGGGGGTGCTGCGCCAGGGTTGCCAGGGCTTCGCGCTGGCGCGGCGCGCGGGCGATGCGCGGGTCGTCCAGGCGCGCGCCTGGGGCCACTTGCCAGAAGCGCTCCTGGCGCGCTTGCGCCGGTTCGCCCTGGCGCAGCAGCACCGGCAGGGCCCAGCTCAGGGTATCGCCGAGGCTGTGCTGATAATACTGCGCAGTCCACAGGCACAGCTTGAACAGTGCCGGCGGCAGCGGCGACACCGGATCGAGCAGGGCGATTGCGGGCTTGAGCTTGTCGGCCGGCACCTCGCTGGTGTCGCTGATCTCGATCAGGATGCCGATCATCTCGCGTCGACCAAACGGCACGCGGATACGCATGCCCGGGGTCAGTGCCTGGCGCGCCATGCTTGCCGGTGCCCTGTAGTCGAACAGCCGCCGCAGGGGCGAGGGCAGGGCAAGGCGTAGAATGACGTCGGACACGCGAAAGGTTCTCTGCAGGGGGAATTCCAGGGTCCGGCGAGCCTAGCAGACGACCGCCGGTCTAAGCGACAACTTGCGTTGGCTGTTTGCTCTGGTATTATTCCGACCCTATTTTGCGTGCGGTATTCAACAATGGTGTTGAGTGGCGGCACGTCAGCACTGAGGAAACACCATGAAAGCCGATATCCATCCGGTATACGAAGCTGTAGAAGTTACCTGCAGCTGCGGTAACAAATTCGAAACTCGTTCGACTCTGGCCAAGGCCCTGCCGATCGACGTTTGCAACCTCTGCCACCCGTTCTACACCGGTAAGCAGAAGGTCCTGGACACCGGCGGCCGCGTACAGAAGTTCGCCGATCGCTTCGGCATGTTCGGTGCCAAGAAGTAAGATTGCGCGACGCTGGCCCGATGGGTTTGGCATTGCTGCTGAAAAAGGCGTCCCTCGTGGGCGCCTTTTTTATGGGCGCGATCTGGCAGTTGCCGGCCCTGGCATTCTGCGCGGCACCGGTCGATGCGCAGGTGGTCAGCGTGCGCCAGGTGGTCGATGGCGATACCTTGCGTCTGAATGATGGCCGCAGTGTTCGCCTGATTGGCATTAATGCACCGGAAATCGGTCGCAAAGGTCGCAGCAGTGAAGCCTTCGCCGAGGCTGCACGGCAGCGCTTGCAGGCCCTGGTCAAGGCCAGCGGCGGGCAGGTGGGGCTGGTTCCTGGCGTCGAGGCGCGGGACAAATATGGCCGTACTCTGGCGCATGTCTACGGCCGCTCTGGCGACAATTTCGAAGCACAACTGCTCAGTGAAGGCCTTGGCTACCGGGTTGCGGTGGCCCCCAACGTCGCGTTGGCCGGCTGCCAGGCGCAGGCCGAGCGCGCCGCTCGTCAGGCCGGTAAAGGCCTGTGGCGGCAATCGCCATTGACCCCGGCAAGCGCCGTGCGTCAGTCCGGTTTTGCCCTGATAAGTGGCAAGGTGATGGATATCCAGCGCAATCGCGGGGGTATCTGGATCGAAATCGACGATTCTCTGGTGCTTCAGGTGCCGGCGCGCCTGCAGCGCAATTTCCCCTCTTCGTTCTTCACTGATCTGAAAGGTCGATCGATCGAAGCCCGCGGTTGGGTGCTGGATCGTTCCCGCAAAGGTGGCCTGAAGCCGGGACAGCAACGCTGGTTGCTGCCCCTGACCGATCCGTCGATGCTGGAACGGGTCGAAAGATAAAAAATTGTCTACATTTTTAATTTCGATTGTACACATCGAAACCCTTGCAGGCCGTGGCTCTTGGCGGAAAGTCGTAGGTTAAAGGCCTTGACACAAGTGACCGGGCAGTCTTGTCGGCCCTTTGCTCTTTGCGTATCCTCGGCGGTCCGTCAGAACAGTAAATAGCGGAATGCCCACCATGTCAGATTTGAAAACTGCCGCTCTCGAATACCACGCTCAACCTCGTCCGGGGAAACTGAGCGTCGAGCTCACCAAACCTACCGCGACTGCTCGCGACCTGGCGCTGGCCTACAGCCCTGGCGTGGCTGAGCCGGTTCGCGAAATCGGTCGCGATCCGGAACTGGCCTACAAGTACACCGGCAAGGGCAATCTGGTAGCAGTCATTTCCGACGGCACCGCCATCCTCGGCCTGGGTAACCTCGGCCCACTGGCCTCCAAACCGGTCATGGAAGGCAAGGGCGTTCTGTTCAAGCGTTTCGCCGGTATCGACGTGTTCGACATCGAAGTCGACTCCGAGAGCCCGCAAGCCTTCATCGACACCGTCAAGCGCATCTCGATCACCTTCGGTGGCATCAACCTGGAAGACATCAAGGCGCCAGAGTGCTTTGAAATCGAGCGCGCGCTGATCGAACAGTGCGACATCCCGGTATTCCACGATGACCAGCACGGCACCGCGATCGTTACCGCCGCCGGCATGATCAACGCCCTGGAAATCGCTGGCAAAACCCTGGCCGACGCCAAGATCGTCTGCCTGGGCGCCGGTGCCGCCGCCATCTCCTGCATGAAACTGCTGGTGAGCATGGGCGCACAGATCGAGAACATCTTCATGGTTGACCGTACTGGCGTGATCCACGCTGGCCGTGACGACCTGAACCAGTACAAGGCGGTGTTCGCCCACGCTACCGACAAGCGCACCCTGGCTGACGCCCTGCAAGGCGCTGACGTGTTCGTCGGCCTGTCCGGCCCGAACCTGCTGAGCCCTGAAGGCCTGAAGTCGATGGCGCCGAACCCGATCGTGTTCGCCTGCTCCAACCCTGATCCAGAGATCTCCCCGGAGCTGGCCCACGCCACCCGGAACGACGTGATCATGGCTACCGGTCGTTCCGACTACCCGAACCAGGTCAACAACGTACTGGGCTTCCCGTTCATCTTCCGCGGTGCCCTGGACGTTCGCGCCAAGCGCATCAACGAAGAAATGAAAATCGCTGCCGCCAACGCCCTGAAAGACCTGGCCAAGCTGCCAGTGCCTAAGGAAGTCTGCGCAGCCTACGGCGTCGACGCCCTGGAATTCGGCCGTGAGTACATCATTCCGAAGCCAATGGACGCTCGTCTGATCACCGTGGTTTCCGATGCCGTGGCCAAGGCCGCGATCGAGACTGGTGTGGCGACCCTGCCGTATCCGAAGAACTACCCGCTGAAAAGCGTGGATGACGTGTTCAACGGCTAATGTGTGGGCGGTGCGGCGACCCGACTTGACCCGCGATTAGCTGCAACGCGTAGTAAAAAGCCCCGGCTCGTGAGAGTCGGGGCATTTTTGTGGGTGGGTTGTCACCTCTATCGCGGGGCAAGACCGCTCCTACACCTGCGATGGGTTGCCATCAGAACAGATCGATCGGCGCTGCCTCGTCCGCTGGCAGCGGGCTGCCCGGTGCGCTGCCGTTACCCAGCTCGTTGACCGAAGGCGGTGTGTCTTCGGCCTTGAACAGCTCGAAGTAGGCGTTCGGCGTGCTTGGCGTCGCCGCCCGGCCGCTGACCGGGTCGACGCGCAGGCTGAGGATGCCTTCCGGCTCGGCCGGGGCATGGTTGGGCTTGTCTTTGAGTGCAGCGCCCATGTAGCTCATCCAGATCGGCAGCGCCACGGTGCCGCCGTACTCGCGGCGGCCGAGGGTTTCCGGTTGGTCGAAGCCGGTCCAGACGGTGGTTACGTAGTCGGCGTTGTAGCCGGAGAACCAGGCGTCCTTGGATTCGTTGGTGGTACCGGTCTTGCCGGCCAGGTCGGTACGGCCCAGGGCCAGGGCGCGGCGCCCGGTACCGCGCTTGATCACGTCCTGGAGCATGCTGGTGAGGATATAGCTGGTGCGCCCGTCAATGATGCGCTCGGCCACGGCCGGCGGCTGGGCGACGGCGGCGGCCGGATCGCTGGCCACGGTGCTCAGGCCTTCGCCCGGCAGCTGGGTGCTGATCGGCTGCTCGGGGGCGGCGATGCCGGCTTCGACCTGTTCGCTTTGCGGGACCCGTGGCGGGTTGGCAGTGAACAGGGTCTCGCCGTTGCGGCTCTCGATGCGTTCGATCAGGTATGGGCTGATCTTGTAGCCGCCGTTGGCAAAGGTGCTCCAGCCGGTGGCGATTTCCATCGGCGTCAGGGTTGCGGTGCCCAGGGCCAGCGACAGGTTGGGCGGCAGGTCCTGCTTGTTGAAGCCGAACTTGCTGATGTAGTCGATGGTCGGGCCTACGCCCATGGCCTGCAGCAGGCGGATCGATACCAGGTTGCGCGACTTGTACAGCGCCTCGCGCATGCGGATCGGGCCGAGGAAGGTGTTGGTGTCGTTCTTCGGCCGCCAGACCTTGTCCAGGTATTCGTCGACAAATACGATCGGCGCGTCGTTGACCAGGCTGGCGGCGGTGTAGCCGTTGTCCAGCGCAGCGCTGTACACGAACGGCTTGAAGCTCGAGCCCGGCTGACGCTTGGCCTGCATGGCGCGGTTGTAGTTGCTCTGCTCGAACGAGAAACCGCCGACCAGGGCGCGGATCGCACCACTGTTCGGGTCCAGCGATACCAGCGCGCTCTGCGCCCCCGGCACCTGGCTGAATTTGAGGCTGCCGTCGTCCAGGCGCTGCACGCGAATCAGGTCGCCGACCTGGGCAACGTCGGCAGGCTGCTGTGGTGCACGGCCCTGGCTGTTGGTGTTGAGGAACGGGCGGGCCCACTTCATGATCTCCCAGGCCACCGACTCCTGGTTGCCGGCGCGGGTCAGCACCTGCAGGCCGGTCTTGCTGACTTCGGTGACGATCACCGGCTCCAGGCCGCCCAACGGGCGTTGCTTGCTCAGTTCCTGCAGCCAGGCGTCACGGGTCTTGCCCGGGAAGCGCGACTCGGGGCCACGGTAACCATGACGCTCGTCGTAGGCGGTGAGGCCGTTGAGTACGGCTTTGTTGGCGATTTCCTGCAGGTCGCTCGGCACCGTGGTGGTGACGCGGAAGCCTTCGGTGTAGGCATCGCTGCCGTAGCGGCCGACCATTTCGGCGCGGGCCATCTCGGCGATGTAGGGTGCGTTAACTTCTGGGGTCGGCACGTGGTAGCTGGCGTTGATCGGTTCGGCCAATGCTGTCTGGTAGCTGGCTTCATCAATTTTGCCGAGCTTGTACATGCGCCCCAGGATCCAGTCGCGGCGCTCTTTGGCGCGCACCGGGTTGGCCAGTGGGTTGAAGCGCGACGGCGCTTTCGGCAGGCCGGCGATCATCGCCATCTGCGCCAGGCTGACATCGCGGATCGACTTGCCGTAGTACACCTGCGCGGCGGCCTCGATGCCGTAGGCGCGGTTGCCCAGGTAGATCTTGTTGACGTACAGCTCGAGGATCTCGTCCTTGGTCAGTTCGCGTTCGATCTGCAGGGCCAGGAGAATCTCGTTGGTCTTGCGCGAGAAGCTGCGTTCGCTGCTGAGGAAGAAGTTCTTCGCCACCTGCATGGTGATGGTGCTGCCGCCGGTCTGGATGTGCCCGGACTTGAGCAATTGTGTTGCAGCACGCATCAGGCTGCTGGGGTCAACGCCGTAGTGATTGGCGAAATTGTCGTCTTCAGCCGACAGCAAAGCCTGGATGAAATGCGGCGGAATGTCGGCAAAACGGATGGGCGAGCGGCGCATTTCGCCGAACTCGGCGATCAGCTTGCCGTCGCTGCTGTAGACCCGCAAAGGGATCTGCAACTGGATGCTTCTGAGGGCCTCTACCGAGGGCAAGCTGGGGCTAAGATACAGAAATGCGCCGCTCAGACCGAGCACGAGCGCGCAGATGACTGCGACGAAAGACCACCAGAAGAACTTCAGCAGGCGTATCAAGGCTTTAGGGCGTCCAGATAAAAGAATGGGTTGCGCGCGGGGCCAGCGGACAAAGGATAAACGCTGGGCATTATAAGCATTTTTCAACTCGCCGCGTTACGCACGCGGCTGTCGCCAGCAAGGAAAAAACCAATGCTTGGACGCTTCGGCATGGATGCCGGTTCACTCCTGGGGGTAGAAATTGCCCCGCCGTCTATCCGACTGGTGCAATTGCACCGGCGCAAAGGCGCGTGGCGCGTGCGGGCCTGGGCGCTTGAACCGCTGCCTGTCGGGGCCATGCTCGACGGCTGGATTGCCGACCCTGAGGTGGTCGGCCTGGCCCTGAAACGCGCGCTGCAGCGCAGTGGCAGCCGCTGTCGGCAAGCCGCCGTGGCCTTGCCGGCGGCGCGGGCTATCAGCAAATCTATAAGCTTGCCGGCGGGTCTGGCCGATGCTGAAGTTGCTGCGCAGGTGCACGATGCCGCTGAGCAGTTCATTCCCTTCGACCTTGAAGACACCGCGCTGGATTACCGGCTGCAGGCGCCGGCTGGCGCTAATGCGGTGAGCGTTCAGGTCGCGGCCTGTCATCGCGGTTTGCTGGAAACACTTGAGGCCACCTTTGAAGTCGCCGGGCTCAATGCACGGGTGCTGGAGATCGATAGCCAGGCGCTGCAGCGTGCTCCGGCAGTAGCGCTCGACGCCGAACTGGGCCACGCGGGCTCGAGCCTGGACGTGGCCTGCGCCCTGGCCATGGGCGGCGTGCGACTTAATTTGTTGCCATGGCGCGAGCGCCGCCAGCGTCTGCGTACTCGAGGGTTTCAGACAGGCTGTGCAAGTGTTGTGCTGCTGGTTGCCGTTGCCAGTGGTCTCATCGACCAGCATTTTCGTGGCGTCATGCAGCAGTCGCTCAGCCCGCCCGGCGGGCAACTGGAGCCCGAGGCTTTGCGGCAGGAACTGAGGCAGTTGCAACGCTTGCAGGCTGGCCGGCATTTCGCCGTGGATGTCTTCGAGCAGGTTGAGCGGGCCATGCCCGATGGCGTGTACCTGACCGCACTGAGCCAGGAGCCAGCTGTGCTGAGGCTTGCCGGCATGGCCGGTTCGGCTGCACTGGTTGCGGAACTGGCAGACCGCCTGAAGTCTTCATCCTTGATCAGTACTGCCGAATTGCAGCAGCTAAGTGCGGTCGAGGAGGGGCATGCGTTTGAGCTGGTAGCAGCCCTTGAGGTTGCACCTTGAGCTTCTGCGGTGTGCTGGCAAGTCGAGCCTGGCCAGTGCAGGCGTTGATACTGACGGGCTTGCTGGCGCTTCTGGCAGGCCTGGCTTACGCCGTGCATTTACGGCCGCTGATGACGCAGGCGGCGCTGATGGTCGATGCCTTGGCGCACGCCAACGCAGACAGCGTTGAGCCGACGGCCGAATTGCACAGCGGCTTGCAGCAAGCGCGCTGGCAATTGTCGGCAGGGAGCGCCGAGCCTGCCGTGTTCGAGTTGCTCTCCCGCCTGGCCGAGGCCCATGAAGTGGCCATTGAACAGTTGCAGGTAGTCCAAGCGTCGACCGCTGAGCATTACTTGGAACTGCCCGTGCAACTGCGCTTGCGTGGCGCCTTTTCGGCGCTTGCCGAATTTTTCGCGGACCTGGCCGCGCAGCCGCGGCTGATTACCGTGCAAGGGCTTTCGCTGAAGCCGGCCGATGCGCAGTTGCTGCACATGGAATTGCAGGTTCGCTCATACCAGCCTCGCTCGCAGCCGCAGTTGGCCCCTGGCGCGCAGCCACAGGCGGCGCAGCGACGGCCGGTTGCGATGCTGCGCAATCCATTCGGTCCATCTGCGCTGGCGGTGCATGCCGATGTCTTGCAGCGCCTGGCGCTGGAGCAGCTGGAAATGGTCGGCAGCCTCGCCAGTCGCGGCGTGCGTTACGCGCTGATCCAGGCTGATGGCCGCGTGCATCGGCTGCAGGTCGGTGACCGCTTGGGGCGTGACCAGGGGCAGGTGGCCGAGATTGGCGAGCGCCATGTCGAGGTCATCGAACAGGTTTTTGTTGCCGGCCAAGGCTGGCAAGCGCGGCGGCGAACTCTCGCCCTGCGCTGAAGGTGCCGACCAGGGAGGTCATCGATGGGCAAGGGGGCTGTGGTTGGGGCGCTGATAGGCTGTTGCCTGTCTGCCGGCGCGTTTGCGGGCAAGCAACAGTACGGCGGTGAGCCGTTGTCATTGAATTTTCAGGATGTCGAGGTGCGTACGGTACTGCAGGTGCTGGCTGATTTTTCCGGGGTCAACCTGGTGGCCAGTGATGCGGTGCAGGGCAAGGTGACCTTGCGCTTGCAGGATGTGCCCTGGGACCAGGCGCTGGAGCTGGTGCTGCGCAGCAAGGGCCTGGAGCAGCGCAAGGATGGCAATGTATTGCTGGTCGCACCGCTTGCCGAACTGGCCGGGTCCGCGCCGTCGCGGCGCGAGCTGATACCGATCCACCACGCCAGGGCCACCGATATCGCCGAGCTTTTCCACAGCCTGATGGCCCATGAGGCCGGCGGCGCCAGCCATGGTTCGCTGAGTGTCGATGAGCGCACCAACACCCTGGTCGCCAGCCAGTCGCCGGAACGTCTGGAAGAGCTGCGCAGGTTGATCGGCGAACTCGATGTGCCGGTACGCCAGGTCATGATCGAGGCGCGGATCGTCGAGGCCAACGTCGATTTTGAAAAGAGCCTGGGTGTGCGCTGGGGTGGCCAGGTGCAGTTGGGCAAGGGCTTGAGCCTGGGTGGTGGCGATACCTTCGTCGACCTTGGCGCGGACCGGGCATCGTCGAGTATCGGCTTTGGCCTGGTGCGCAACAGTGCGCTGCTCGACCTGGAACTGAGCGCCATGGAGCGCACCGGCAACGGCGAAATCATTTCCCAGCCCAAGGTCGTCACCGCTGACAAGGAAACTGCGCGGATCCTCAAGGGCACCGAGGTGCCGTATCAGGAAACCAGCGGCAGCGGCGCTACCT
The DNA here is from genome assembly GCF_900101695.1 of Pseudomonas sp. UC 17F4. Lineage (NCBI taxonomy): Bacteria > Pseudomonadati > Pseudomonadota > Gammaproteobacteria > Pseudomonadales > Pseudomonadaceae > Pseudomonas > Pseudomonas sp. UC 17F4. The sequence continues at coordinate 408,976 of NZ_FNKV01000001.1, read as the reverse complement.
CGGTGACCTTCCGCGAGGCCTCGCTGTCCCTTGAGGTCACCCCGCAGATCACCCCGGACAACCGGGTAATCATGGTGGTCAAGGTGACCAAGGACGAGCCCGACTACCTCAACGCCCTGGATCACGTGCCGGCGATCCGTAAAAACGAGGTCAACGCCAAGGTGCGTATCAATGATGGCGAGACCATCGTCATCGGCGGCGTGTACTCGACGGTGCAAAGTAAAGTTGTCGACAAGGTGCCATTTTTCGGCGATGTGCCGTATGTTGGGCGGCTGTTTCGTCGCGATGTTCTACAAGAGAAAAAATCCGAGCTGCTGGTCTTCCTGACTCCGCGTATCATGAGTGACCAGGCGATTGCTGTGAGTCGTTGATTCTGTGCGAAATTTGATACTTGTGGGGCCGATGGGTGCTGGCAAAAGCACCATCGGCCGCCTGCTGGCCAAAGAGCTGCGCCTGCCGTTCAAGGATTCCGACAAGGAAATTGAATTGCGCACCGGCGCCAATATCCCGTGGATCTTCGATAAGGAAGGCGAGCCGGGCTTTCGTGACCGCGAGCAGGCGATGATCGCCGAGCTCTGCGCGTTCGATGGCGTGGTGCTGGCTACCGGTGGCGGCGCGGTAATGCGCGATGCCAACCGTCAGGCCCTGCATGCCGGCGGGCGAGTGGTGTACCTGCACGCCTCGGTCGAGCAGCAGGTCGGGCGCACCTCGCGTGATCGCAACCGGCCGTTGCTGCGCACCGCCAACCCGGAGGCGACTTTGCGCGCGCTGCTGGAAGTTCGCGACCCGCTATATCGCGAGATCGCCGATCTGGTGGTGGAAACCGACGAACGGCCACCGCGAATGGTGGTGCAGGATATTCTCGAGCGCTTGCAGAAGTTGCCGCCCCGTTAAGCCAGGACTATCCTCGGCGACCAGTCATGCCGTGACAGGGCACACCGTTATCGCGCGGTTCGAGCCATCGATGCCGCGCCTAGTTCATTGTGGGGACACATGCAGACACTAAAGGTCGAATTGGGCGAACGTAGCTACCCGATCTACATTGGCGAAGGCCTGCTGGATCAACCTGAACTGCTGGCGCCGCATATCGCTGGCCGGCAGGTCGCCATCGTGTCCAACGAGACTGTCGCACCCCTCTATCTCGAACGCCTGAGCAAGACCCTGGGTGCCTATTCGGTACTGCCGGTGGTGTTGCCCGACGGCGAGGCCTACAAGAACTGGGAAACCCTGCAGTTGATCTTCGATGCGCTGCTGACCGCCCGCCACGACCGCCGCACTACCGTGGTAGCGCTTGGCGGCGGGGTGATCGGCGACATGGCCGGCTTTGCCGCCGCCTGCTACCAGCGCGGCGTGGATTTCATCCAGGTGCCGACTACCTTGTTGTCTCAGGTCGATTCGTCGGTAGGGGGCAAGACCGGCATCAACCACCCGCTGGGCAAGAACATGGTCGGTGCCTTCTATCAGCCCAACGCGGTGCTGATCGACACCCGCAGCCTCAATAGCCTGCCGCCGCGCGAGCTGTCGGCAGGCCTGGCCGAAGTGATCAAATACGGCCTGATTTGTGACGAACCCTTCCTGGGCTGGCTCGAAGAGCATATGCAGGCCTTGCGCGGCGTTGACCAGGTGGCGCTGACCGAGGCCATTCGTCGTTCCTGCGCGGCCAAGGCTGCGGTAGTGGGCGCCGATGAGCGCGAGTCGGGCGTGCGTGCCACGCTGAACCTGGGCCACACCTTCGGTCACGCCATCGAGACCCACATGGGCTATGGTGTGTGGCTTCACGGTGAGGCCGTCGCGGCGGGCACTGTAATGGCCCTGGAAATGTCCATGCGCCTGGGCTGGATCAGCCAGCAGGAGCGTGACCGTGGTATCCGTCTGTTCCAGAACGCAGGCTTGCCGGTGGTGCCGCCCGCCGAGATGACCCCGGCGCAGTTCATGGAACACATGGCAGTAGATAAAAAGGTACTCGACGGTCGTCTGCGTCTGGTCCTGCTGCGCCGCATGGGCGAAGCGGTGGTCACCGACGACTATCCGAAAGAGATTCTTCAGGCCACGCTGGCCGCGGATTACCGCGCGATCGTGGCCCAGCTTTGAGGTTGATGAGCGTCCGATGACTAGTTTGCATGCCGACGAGGCCTTTCTCGGCCATTACCAGTTGAACCACGACCCCTTCGCTGCACGGGTGCCGGGTTTCAAATTCTTCCCAGCCCAGCGCAAGCCGGTACTCGGCCAATTGCACCACCTGGCCCGCTACAGCCAGTTGCTGCTGGTGGTCACTGGCCCTCAAGGCAGTGGCAAGACCCTGCTGCGCCAGGCCCTGGTGGCCAGCACCAACAAGCAATCGGTGCAGAGCGTGGTGGTTTCCGCCCGTGGCGCCAGCGATGCCGCCAGCCTGCTCGGCCAGGTGGCCCAGTCATTGGGCGTGGCCCAGGCTGAAGTCCCGGACATCCTTGCCCAGGTGGTACAACTGGCGCTGACCGGGCAGGAAGTCTATCTGCTGGTGGACGATGCGGAACAACTTGGCGAGTCGGCACTCCAAGCCTTGCTGGAGTTGGCGGCGGGTACCCCGGAAGGGCGTCCGCATGTCTTCCTGTTTGGCGAGCCGTCACTGATCGCCGGGCTGGAAGAGCTCAATGCCGAGCAGGAGCGCTTTCATGTCATCGAGCTTGAGCCCTACAGCGAAGAAGAAACCCGTGAATACCTCGAGCAGCGCCTGGAAGGTGCCGGGCGGGGCATCGAAGTGTTCAGCAGTGAGCAGATCGTTGATATTCACCAAAACTCTGACGGCTGGCCCGGGACTATCAACCAGGTTGCCCGCGATACCTTGATCGAAGCCATGATCGCCAGCCGGACCACGGCGAAGCGACCATCAATGGGGTTCAATATGCCGAAGAAACATGTGCTGGCGCTGTCTGCAGTTGTCGTGGTCGCCGTCGCGGCCGCCGTGCTGATGCCGAAGAAGGGTGATCAGGCGCCAACTGCCCCTGCCGAACAGGCGCAACTGCCGCTGGGCGAAGGTCAGCCAGGCAATGCCCAATCGAACAACGGCGGCCCGGCGATCGAATTCGCCGGCAATTCGCAGCCGATGCCACTGCCGCTGGTAGGTCAGTCGCAACCGGTCATGCGTGGCCCGCTGGCCGAGTCTACCGGCATGGGTGAAGGCGAAGAGTCGACGCCAGCCGGCGAAACCGCGCTGCAGCCGTCTACTCCGCCGACCGTCACCACTATCGCGCCACCGGCAGGTGTCACCGCTGGCCCCGCACCAACCCCTGCGCAACCGGTTGCACCTGTGCAGCAGTCGGTAGCACCTGTTGCCAGCAAGCCGGTTGCTCCTGCAGCCAAGCCTGCGCCAACCCAGGTTGCAACCGCCAAGCCTGCGCCCAAGCCTGTCGATAAGCCGGCCGCCAAGCCCGCAGCCGGTGGTAGCTGGTACGCCGGGCAGAAGCCGGGCAATTATGTCGTGCAAATCCTCGGCACCAGCTCCGAAGCGTCGGCCCAGGCCTACGTCAAGGCTCAGGGTGGCGACTATCGCTACTTCAAGAAAACCCTGCAGGGCAAGCCGCTGTACGTCATCACCTACGGCAACTTCGCCAGCCGTGATGCCGCCCTGGCTGCAATCAAGGCCTTGCCAGCCAAGGTCCAGGCTGGTAAACCTTGGCCTCGTACCGTCGCCAGCGTCCAACAAGAACTGGCCTCGACCCGCTGATATAGCCTGGTGGCACTACCCCCGCCACCTGCTGAGCGACTCCTGAACATCGGTCAAGCCTGCTGCGTACTGCGCGGCAGGCTTTTCTGTCCCAGACTGCCGGCCACAAGCCGTTCTTGCAGTCCAGGCTGAAACGCTTCAGACTCAAGCCATGCCGTTACCACGGCGCACGCTTAAAAACATTCAAAAATGCGACATGAACTTACGGCAATTCGTCGTAAATTTGTGGGCTTCCCTGTCGCTGTGCAACAATGGCTCCCCTATTGCCCCCGCAAAGCTGGCATTCGTTCGGCGTGGATGGTAAGTGGTTGTACTAAAAAAAGATTTGCCTTGGTGAGAGGCGAACCTGGTGAGAAAGTGTCTATGAAAACAGGTCTGTACCATCCCGAAGAATTCAAGGATAACTGTGGTTTCGGCCTGATCGCCCATATGACGGGCGAACCCAGCCACCACCTTTTGCAAACGGCCATCCAGGCCCTGACCTGCATGACCCACCGCGGTGGGATCAACGCCGACGGCAAGACCGGCGACGGTTGCGGTCTGCTCATGCAAAAGCCCGATCAGTTCCTGCGTGCCGTGGCCCGCGAACAGTTCGCCACTGAGCTGCCCAAGCAATATGCGGTCGGCATGGTGTTCTTCAATCAGGACAACGCCAAGGCTGAAGCCGCGCGCGCCAACATGAACCGCGAGATCCTCGCGGCCGGCCTGCAACTGGTGGGCTGGCGCAAAGTGCCGATCGACACCAGCGTCCTCGGCCGCCTGGCCCTGGAGCGCCTGCCGCAGATCGAGCAGGTGTTCATTGGCGGTGAAGGCCTGAGCGATCAGGAATTCGCCATCAAGCTGTTCAGTTCGCGTCGTCGCTCTTCGGTGGCCAACGCCGCCGACACCGACCACTACATCTGCAGCTTTTCGCACAAAACCATCATCTACAAAGGCCTGATGATGCCGGCGGACCTCGCCGCCTTCTATCCGGACCTCAGCGACGAGCGCCTGCAAACCGCGATCTGCGTGTTCCACCAGCGCTTCTCCACCAACACCCTGCCGAAATGGCCGCTGGCGCAGCCGTTCCGCTTCCTCGCCCACAACGGCGAGATCAACACCATCACCGGTAACCGCAACTGGGCCCAGGCGCGGCGCACCAAGTTCGCCAACGACCTGATCCCGGACCTCGAAGAACTCGGCCCGCTGGTCAACCGCGTCGGTTCCGACTCCTCGAGCATGGACAACATGCTCGAACTGATGGTCACCGGCGGCATCGACCTGTTCCGCGGCGTGCGCATGATCATTCCGCCGGCGTGGCAGAACGTCGAGACCATGGACGCCGACCTGCGCGCGTTCTACGAATACAACTCCATGCACATGGAAGCATGGGACGGCCCGGCCGGCGTGGTACTGACCGAAGGCCGCCATGCGGTGTGCCTGCTCGACCGCAACGGCCTGCGCCCGGCGCGCTGGGTCACCACCAAGAACGGCTACATCACCCTGGCGTCGGAAATCGGCGTGTGGGACTACAAGCCTGAAGACGTGATCGCCAAGGGCCGGGTCGGCCCGGGGCAGATCTTTGCCGTGGACACCGAAACCGGGCAGATCCTCGACACCGACGCCATCGACAACCGCCTCAAGTCGCGCCATCCGTACAAGCGCTGGCTGCGCCAGAATGCCCTGCGCATCCAGGCCGACCTCAGCGATGACCAGGGCGTGGCCAGCTACGATGCTGACCAGCTCAAGCAGTATATGAAGATGTTCCAGGTCACCTTCGAAGAGCGTGACCAGGTGCTGCGTCCGCTCGGCGAACAAGGCCAGGAAGCGGTCGGCTCGATGGGCGACGACACGCCGATGGCGATTCTTTCGCAGCGCGTGCGCTCGACCTACGACTACTTTCGCCAGCAATTCGCCCAGGTCACCAACCCGCCGATCGACCCGCTGCGTGAAGCGATCGTCATGTCGCTGGAGATCTGCCTGGGCGCCGAGCGAAACATCTTCCAGGAATCCCCAGAGCACGCCTCGCGGGTGATCCTCAGCTCGCCGGTGATCTCGCCCGCCAAGTGGCGCTCGCTGATGAACCTCGACCGCCCCGGCTTCGAGCGTCAGTTGATCGACCTCAACTACGTCGAGAGCCTGGGCCTGGAAGCGGCGGTGCGCAACATCGCCGATCAGGCCGAAGAAGCCGTGCGCAGCGGCAAGACCCAGCTGGTGCTGAGCGACCGCCATATCGCCCCGGGCAAACTGCCGGTGCATGCCTCGCTGGCCGTTGGTGCGGTGCATCACCGCCTGACTGAACTGGGCTTGCGCTGCGACAGCAACATCCTGGTGGAAACCGCCACCGCCCGCGACCCGCATCACTTTGCCGTGCTGATCGGCTTCGGCGCTTCGGCGGTGTACCCGTATCTGGCTTACGAAGTGCTGGCCGACCTGATCCGTACCGGCGAAGTGCTCGGTGATCTTGAAGAAGTCTTCAAGTACTACCGCAAGGGCATCTCCAAGGGCCTGTTGAAGATCCTCTCGAAGATGGGCATCTCGACCGTCGGTTCCTACCGGGGTGCACAGCTGTTCGAAGCCGTCGGCCTTTCGGAAGAGGTGGTCAACCTGAGCTTCCGTGGCGTTGCCAGCCGCCTCAAGGGCGCACGCTTCGTCGACATCGAGAATGAGCAGAAGCTGCTCGCCGCCGAAGCCTGGAGCGCGCGCAAGCCGATCCAGCAGGGTGGCCTGCTGAAGTTCGTCCATGGTGGCGAGTACCACGCCTACAACCCGGACGTGGTCAACACCCTGCAGGCCGCCGTGCAGCAGGGCGACTACGCCAAGTTCAAGGAATACACCGCGCTGGTCGACACGCGTCCGGTGTCGATGATTCGCGACCTGCTCAAGGTGAAAACCCTGGAGCAGCCGCTGGAGCTGAGCGAAATCGAACCGCTGGAAGCGATCCTCAAGCGCTTCGACTCGGCCGGTATCTCCCTCGGCGCGCTGTCGCCGGAGGCTCACGAAGCTCTGGCCGAGGCGATGAACCGCCTGGGCGCGCGCTCCAACTCCGGTGAGGGCGGCGAAGACCCGGCCCGCTACGGCACCATCAAGAGCTCGAAGATCAAGCAGGTGGCCACCGGCCGCTTTGGCGTCACTCCCGAGTACCTGGTCAACGCCGAAGTGCTGCAGATCAAGGTTGCCCAGGGCGCCAAGCCGGGTGAAGGCGGCCAGCTGCCAGGCGGCAAGGTCAACGGCCTGATCGCCCGGCTGCGTTACGCCGTGCCTGGCGTGACCCTGATTTCGCCACCGCCGCACCACGACATCTACTCGATCGAAGACCTCTCGCAGCTGATCTTCGACCTCAAGCAGGTCAACCCGCAGGCGCTGGTCTCGGTCAAACTGGTGGCAGAAGCCGGTGTTGGCACCATCGCCGCCGGCGTGGCCAAGGCCTATGCCGATCTGATCACCATCTCCGGCTATGACGGTGGCACCGGCGCTTCGCCGCTGACCTCGATCAAGTACGCCGGCGCGCCGTGGGAACTGGGCCTGGCCGAAACCCATCAGACCCTGCGCGGCAACGATTTGCGCGGCAAGGTCCGGGTGCAGACCGACGGCGGCCTGAAAACCGGCCTCGACGTGATCAAGGCGGCCATCCTCGGCGCCGAAAGCTTCGGTTTCGGTACCGCGCCGATGATCGCCCTGGGCTGCAAATACCTGCGTATCTGTCACCTGAACAACTGCGCCACCGGCGTCGCCACCCAGAACGACAAGCTGCGCAAGGATCACTACATCGGCACCGTCGACATGGTGGTGAATTTCTTCACCTACGTCGCCGAAGAAACCCGCGAGTGGCTGGCCAAGCTGGGTGTGCGCAGCCTCGGCGAGCTGATCGGGCGTACCGACCTGCTGGAAATGCTCCCCGGCGAAACCGAGAAGCAGAAACACCTGGACCTCAGCCCGTTGCTGGGCAGCCCACACGTGCCGGCCGACAAGCCGCAGTTCTGCGAAGTCGACCGCAACCCGCCGTTCGACAAGGGCGTGCTGGCCGAGAAGATGGTCGACATGGCCCTGCCGGCCATTCGCGACCTGTCGGGCGCGGAGTTCGAGCTGGACATCTGCAACTGCGACCGCTCCATCGGCGCGCGGATCTCCGGCGAAATCGCCCGTCTGCACGGCAACCAGGGCATGGCCAAGGCACCGATCACTTTCCGCTTCAAGGGCACTGCCGGGCAGAGCTTCGGGGTGTGGAACGCCGGTGGCCTGAACATGTACCTCGAAGGCGATGCCAACGACTACGTCGGCAAAGGCATGACCGGTGGCAAGCTGGTGATTGTGCCGCCTGCGGGCAGCCCGTTCGCCACCCAGCACAGCGCCATCATCGGTAACACCTGCCTGTATGGTGCCACGGGCGGCAAGCTGTTCGCCGCCGGTACCGCGGGCGAGCGCTTTGCCGTGCGCAACTCCGGTGCCCACGCGATTGTCGAGGGCACGGGCGATCACTGCTGTGAGTACATGACCGGTGGCTTTGTCTGCGTTCTGGGCAAGACCGGTTACAACTTCGGCTCGGGCATGACCGGTGGTTTTGCCTACGTGCTGGACATGGACAACAGCTTCGTCGACAAGCTCAACCACGAACTGGTCGAGATCCAGCGCATCAGTGGCGAGGCCATGGAGGCTTATCGCAGCCACCTGCAGCGCGTGCTGGCTGAATACGTCGAAGAAACCAACAGCGAATGGGGTCGTGAGCTCTGGGAAAACCTGGACGATTACGTGCGGCGCTTCTGGCTGGTCAAGCCGAAGGCGGCCAACCTGAAGAACCTGCTGTCTAGCACCCGTGCCAACCCGCAGTAGCGGCAAGCGGCAAGCCTCAAGCTGCAAGTTCAAAGCAGTACGAGGTTTGCCGGCCCACGTGATCGTCTTGCAGCTTGCAGCTTGAAGCTAGCAACTGCGGTAAAGAGGTATTGAAAATGGCTGAACGTCTCAGCAATGACTTCCAGTTCATCGAGGTCGGGCGCAAGGATCCGAAGAAGAAACTGTTGCGTCAACGCAAGAAAGAGTTCGTGGAAATCTACGAACCCTTCAAACCCCAGCAATCGGCCGAGCAGGCCCACCGCTGCCTGGGTTGTGGCAACCCGTACTGCGAGTGGAAGTGCCCGGTGCACAACTTCATCCCCAACTGGTTGAAGCTGGTTTCCGAAGGCAACATCCTCGCCGCCGCGGAGCTGTCGCACCAGACCAACACCCTGCCGGAAGTCTGCGGCCGGGTGTGCCCGCAGGACCGCCTGTGCGAGGGTGCCTGTACCCTTAACGACGGCTTCGGCGCGGTGACCATCGGTTCGGTGGAGAAGTACATCACCGACACCGCCTTCGCCATGGGCTGGCGCCCGGACATGTCCAAGGTCAAGCCGACCGGCAAGCGCGTCGCCATCATCGGCGCCGGCCCGGCCGGCCTGGGCTGCGCCGACGTACTGGTGCGCGGCGGGGTAACCCCGGTGGTGTTCGACCGCAACCCGGAAATCGGCGGCTTGCTGACCTTCGGCATCCCCGAGTTCAAGCTGGAAAAGACCGTGCTGAGCAATCGCCGCGAAGTCTTCACCGGCATGGGCATCGAGTTCCGTCTCAATACCGAGGTGGGCAAGGATGTCAGCATGGAGCAACTGCTCGAGGAATACGATGCGGTGTTCATGGGCATGGGCACCTACACCTACATGAAGGGCGGCTTCCCCGGTGAAGACCTGCCGGGCGTGCACGATGCCCTGGACTTCCTGGTGGCCAACGTCAACCGCAACCTGGGCTTTGAAAAGTCGCCGGAAGATTTCGTCGACATGAAGGGCAAGAAGGTCGTGGTCCTCGGTGGTGGCGACACGGCGATGGACTGCAACCGCACCTCTATCCGCCAGGGCGCCAAGGCCGTGACCTGTGCCTACCGTCGTGACGAGGCGAACATGCCCGGCTCACGCAAAGAGGTGAAGAACGCCAAGGAAGAGGGGGTGAAGTTCCTCTACAACCGCCAGCCGATCGCGATCGTCGGGGAAGACAAGGTCGAAGGTGTGAAGGTGGTCGAGACCCGTCTTGGCGAGCCGGACGCCCGTGGCCGCCGCAGCCCCGAGCCGATCCCGGGTTCTGAAGAGATCATCCCGGCCGATGCCGTGGTCATCGCCTTCGGTTTCCGTCCGAGCCCGGCGCCGTGGTTCGAGCAGTTCAGCATCCAGACCGACAGCCAGGGCCGCGTGGTGGCGCCGGAGAAGAACACCTACAAGCACCAGACCAGCAACCCGAAGATCTTCGCCGGTGGCGACATGGTCCGCGGTTCCGACCTGGTGGTGACGGCGATCTTCGAGGGGCGCAATGCCGCCGAGGGGATCTTGGATTACCTGGGCGTCTGAAACAGCTTCGCGGGACAAGCCCGCTCCTACAGAACCTGTGTAGGAGCGGGCTTGACCCGCGATGAATTCAACAAAATCTATTGACCTGTCACAAGTCGATAGACAAAAGGCACGGTTGATACCGTGCCTTTTACGTTGGGCTCTGAGAAAATGCCCCCACTTTTTTTCCGGATGCCGACATGACTGCCTTGAAGAACGATCGTTTTCTGCGCGCCCTGCTCAAGCAACCCGTAGACGTCACCCCGGTGTGGATGATGCGCCAGGCCGGCCGCTACCTGCCGGAATACCGCGCCAGCCGCGCCAAGGCCGGCGACTTCATGAGCCTGTGCATGAACCCGCAGTTTGCCTGCGAGGTCACCCTGCAGCCGCTGGACCGCTACCCGCTGGACGCCGCGATCCTGTTCTCGGACATCCTCACCATCCCCGACGCCATGGGCCAGGGCCTGTATTTCGAAACCGGCGAAGGCCCGCGCTTCAAGAAGGTCGTCAGCACCCTGGCCGATATCGAGGCGCTGCCGATCCCTGATCCGCAAAAGGACCTGGGCTACGTCATGGACGCGGTCAGCACCATCCGCCGCGAGCTCAACGGCCGCGTGCCGCTGATCGGCTTCTCCGGCAGCCCCTGGACGCTGGCCACCTACATGGTCGAAGGCGGCTCGTCGAAAGACTTCCGCAAGACCAAGGCCATGCTCTACGACAACCCGCAAGCCATGCACCTGCTGCTCGACAAACTCGCGCAGTCGGTCATCAGCTACCTCAATGGGCAGATCCTCGCCGGCGCACAAGCGGTGCAGATCTTCGACACCTGGGGCGGCAACCTGTCGGCGGCGGCCTACCAGGAGTTCTCCCTGGCCTACATGCGCAAGATCGTCAGCGGCCTGATCCGCGAGCACGAAGGGCGCAAGGTGCCGGTCATTCTCTTCACCAAGAACGGCGGCCTGTGGCTGGAAAGCATCGCCGATGCCGGCGCTGATGCCCTGGGCCTGGACTGGACCTGCGACATCGGCGAAGCGCGCCAGCGCGTCGGCAGCAAGGTTGCCCTGCAGGGCAACATGGACCCGACCGTGCTGTACGCCAAGCCAGAGGCCATTCGTGCCGAAGTCGGGCGCATCCTCGCCAGCTACGGCAAGGGCAGCGGTCATGTGTTCAACCTTGGCCACGGCATCACCCCCGAGGTTGATCCGGAGCACGCCGGCGCGTTCATCAACGCCGTGCACGAGCTGTCGGCGCAATACCACCAGTAAGCAGCGCTGCAACACGAAAACGCCCGGCCTATGCCGGGCGTTTTGCTATTAAGGTTCAATTCAGCCTGCATGGGTAATCTGGCTCCATCGAAACCCAGACAGGATCTTCACCATGAAAACCCGTTACCTCGCTCTGCTGCTTGCCCCGCTGTTCAGCACCGCTGCCCTGGCCGCCGGCTACACCGGCCCTGGCGCCCAGTCGGTGACCACGGTGGCTGCCGCCAATGACGCCGCTGACGACACCCCGGTTGTGCTGCAAGGCTACGTCATCAAGAAAGTGAACAACGATGACAAGTACGAGTTCAAGGACACCACCGGCACCATCACCGTCGAGATCGATGACGAAGACCTGCCGGCAGTAGCCTTCAACGACAAGACCAAGGTCAAGCTGACCGGTGAAGTCGAGAAGCACCTGATGAGCCGTGAAGTGGATGTCGACCTGGTTGAAGTGATCAACTAAACAATGCATCGCGGGGCAAGTCGGGTCGCCCCGCGATTTGCATTTCAGGCCTTGGCCGGCAACCGGCTCAGGTGCACCGCCACCAGCAACGCCACCACCAGCAAGCTGCCAATGAACAGGCCGATGCCGTTCCACCCCGCCTGATGCCAGAACACCCCGCCCGCTGTACCCGCCACACTCGACCCCGCGTAGTAACTGAACAGGTACAACGACGACGCCTGGCCCTTGGCCTTGGTCGCCCGGCGGCCGATCCAGCTGCTGGCCACTGAATGCGCGCCGAAAAAGCCGAAGGTGAACACCAGCATGCCGACGATAATCAGCGCCAAGGGGCTGAGCAGGGTCATCAACAAGCCGCTGAACATCAGCAAAATGGTTGCCCAGAACACCTTGCGCCGGCCCAGCTTGTCGGCCAGGGCGCCGATCTGCGCCGAGCTGTAGATGCCCGACAGGTACACCACCGACAGCAGCCCGACCAGCGCCTGGCTCATGTGATAGGGTTCGGCCAGCAGGCGATAGCCGATGTAGTTGAACAGGGTGACGAACGCGCCCATCAGCAGGAAGGCTTCGAGGAACAGCCACGGCAGGCCTGCATCGCGAAAGTGCAGGGTAAAGCCGTCGAGCAGGCTGCGTGGGTGCAGCGAGCGCGGGCGGAAGTTGCGCGATTCGGGGAGGATCTTCCAGAACACCGCCGCAGCAATCAGCGCCAGGCCACCGATCACCAACATCGCCGTGTGCCAGCTGACGAAGTCGATCAGCACCCCGGTGATCAGCCGCCCGCTCATGCCGCCGATGGCATTGCCACCGATGTACAGGCCCATGGCCAGGCCAATGTGCTGGGGGTGGATCTCTTCGCTCAGGTACGTCATGGCTACCGCCGCCAGGCCGCTGAGCGACAACCCGAGCAGCGCGCGGGTCAGCAGCACGCCGTGCCAGCTGGGCATCAGGGCGCTGACGATGGTGCACAGCGCGGCGCAGAACAGGGCGAAGACCATCACTGGCTTGCGCCCGATGCGGTCGGAAATCGGCCCGGTGATCAGCAGCCCGAAGGCCAGCATGCCGGTGGACACCGAGAGGATCAGGCTGCTCTGCGCGGCACTGATGGAAAATTCCTGCGACAGCAGCGGCATCATTGGCTGCACGCAATACAGCAGGGCAAAGGTGGCAAAGCCGCCGCAGAACAGCGCCAGTACGGTGCGCAAAAAGGCCGGGGTGCCTTTTTCGATCCAGCTTTCGTTGAGGGTGGCGACGATTTCGTCCAGCGGAGCAGGGGGCAATTCGTGGGCGTGTGGCGCAACAGCAGTTTTCACGGGTGACCTCGGGGGCGCTACGGCCTGTCAGGCAGTGAAAAAAGCATATAGCTGGCTAATGATCATTTCCAATATATTGTTCGACCTGTTTAAGAGGTTTTACGACCTATTGGAGCCGCCATGGAATTGCGTCACCTGCGTTACTTCATTGCCGTCGCCGAAGAGCTGCATTTTGGCCGGGCGGCGCAGAACCTGGGGATCTCCCAACCACCGCTGAGCCAGCAAATTCAGGCCCTGGAGCAGGAGCTGGGGGCGCGCCTGTTCGAGCGTACCAATCGTCGGGTCGAGCTCAGCGAGGCCGGGCGGCTATTCCTTGAAGAGGCGCGGCTGGTGCTGGCGCAGGTCGACAAGGCCGCCGATGTCGCCCGGCGCGCGCAATTGGGCGAGCTGGGCGAGATGAAGATCGGCTTCACTTCGTCGGCGCCGTTCAATTCGAGCATCCCCAAGGCCATTCACGCCTTTCGCCAGCGCTTCCCGGCCGTGCACCTGAACCTCAAGGAAATGAGCAGCCGCGACGTGGCCGATGCCTTGCTCGACGAGTCGATCGAAGTCGGCCTGATGCGGCCGTTGGCGTTGCCCGAGAGCCTGAATGCCGTCGAGCTGTTTCGCGAGCCGCTGGTGGCGGTGATCAATGCCGCTCACCCGTTGGCCGAGGGCAGCGAAGCCGGGGTGCACATGGCCGAGCTGGCCCACGAACCCTTTGTGTTTTTTCCGCGTAGCTACGGCAGTGGCCTGCATGCGCAACTGCTGAGCCTGGCACGTCAGGCCGGGTTCAGTCCGCATTTTGCCCAGGAGGCGGGGGAGGCGATGACCATCATCGGCCTGGTGGCTGCGGGGTTGGGGGTATCGGTGTTGCCGGCTTCGTTCCAGCGCATGCGTATCGATGGCGTGGTGTACCGGACCTTGCTCGACGACGACGCGGTGACGGCGGTATGGCTGGTGCAGCGCCGCGCTGCGCCGTCGGCGATGGCCAGGGCGTTTGCCGAGCTGTTGACCCGGCAAGCCCTGTAACGCAGCTGAGTTACTGGACCTTGGCCAGGTCGCCCTTCAGTGCAACGCCCGCCATGACCGCGCCGGCGTGGCATTCGTAGGTGGTGGCGTCCTTGCGCTCGTTGCGCTTGTAGTAGCTGCTGATGTTGGTCACGGCGTTGGCGCCGACCTTGCGCGCGGCGTCCTGCATGGTCAGCAGCGCCGATTGCAGGGCCCATTCGCAGGCCGCTTCATCAGACTTGTTGAAAGCGTTGGTCTTCTTGTTGGTGATCGCCGCCGGGCTGACCACGGTGACCTTGCCTTTTGGCTGCACGCCGGCCAGGTAGAACTTCACCGAACCGTCGAGCTTGTTCTCGGCGGTCATCTGCGCCACGACTTTCTCGAACGGCAGGTAGTGAGTGGTGTCGCGAGCCTGGCTCAGGCCGGGCAGGGCGCAGAGCAGCAGAGTGGCGGTGGCGGTCCAGGTTTTCAGACGCATTGTGTCGTTCCTTGATTATTTGACAGTGTTCGAGTGCTGTTCGTTGATGGCGCGTTGCACCATGTTTTGCGCTTCCATCCTGTTCAGCTCTTGCAGGATGCTTTTGTCGAGGTTGTTCACCCAACGGTTGTAATTACGGTGAATCTTGCCGTTCTTGTAACCCAGCTCGCGGCTGTCGCGGTAGTTGATGCGAAAGTTGCTGACGCTGTAGCGGATGTCGATGGCGGCATAGAAGGTATTGCGCACCAGGATGTCGGCCTGGATCAGGTTCGGGCTGACCGTGCGTGCGGTCCAGCCGCGCTCGGCGACGGCCTTGAGGATGGCCTGCTGCACTTGCTCGTGGCTGTAGTTGTGGCCGACCACAAGTTGCTCTTGCGGGGTCAGTACCGGCTTTGAGGTACAGCCAGCCAGGCCCGCCAGGGCCAGGCCGAGGACAGCGGCGCGAATCAATGAAGACATTCCTTTCTCTCCAGCAGGTTTGAGGTCAGGTCCAGCGGCGGAAAATCAGCGAGGTGTTGACCCCGCCAAAGGCGAAGTTGTTGTTCATCACGTAGTCGTGACTCATGCTGCGAAACTCGCCGCACAGGTAGTCCAGCTCGCCGCAGCGCGGGTCGATGTGCTCAAGGTTGAGGGTGTGCACATAGCGGTCGCTGTTCATCATCTCGATGCTGAACCAGGACTCCAGCGCGCCGCAAGCACCGAGGGTGTGGCCGAGGAAGCTTTTTTGCGAGCTGATCGGCATGCGCGGGCCGAACAGGCTGCTGGTGGCCAGGGTTTCGGCGATGTCGCCCTGCTCGGTGGCGGTGCCGTGGCCGTTGACGTAGCCGATGGCAGCCGGCGTGAGGTTTGCGTCTTCCAGCGCCAGCTCCATGGCCCGGCGCATGGTCGCCTGCTCCGGGCGGGTGGTGTGCTGGCCGTCGGCGTTGCTGCCAAAGCCGACGATCTCGGCATAAATGTGCGCGCCCCGGGCCAGGGCGTGCTCGAGCTCTTCGAGCACCAGCATGCCGCCGCCTTCGCCGATTACCAGGCCATCGCGACCGCTGTCGTAGGGGCTCGGGCTCTTGTGCGGGGTGTCGTTCTTGAGGCTGGTGGCGTACAGCGCGTCGAAGACCATAGCCTCGGTCGGGCACAGCTCTTCGGCGCCGCCGGCGAGCATCAGCGGCAGGCGGCCGAACTTGATCGCTTCATAGGCATAGCCGATGCCCTGGCTGCCGCTGGTGCAGGCGCTGGAGGTCGGGATCAGGCGCCCGGTGAGGCCGAAGAAGATACTGATATTGGCTGCGGTGGTGTGCGGCATCATGCGCACGTAGGAGTTGGCGTTGAGGCCTTCGGCCACCGAGTTGAGCAGCATGTTGCCGAACGCCTTGATCTCGTCGGTACTGCCGGTGGACGAGCCGCAGGCCACGCCCATGCGCCCGTCGCGGATCGACGGGTCGTCGAGCAGGCCGGCGTCGCGCAGGGCGTTCTGCGCTGCCGCCACGGCCAGGCGCGAGACCCGACCCATGCTGCGCAGCTGCTTGCGGGTCCAGCCGCTCGGCACCTTGAAATCGTCGATGGGGCCGGCCAGGCGCGTATTGAGCTCCTCGAAACGGTCCCATTCATCCATGCGGCGAATGCCGCTGCGGTTGCTGGCGAAGTTGCCGGCAATGGTCTGCCAGTCGCTGCCCAGCGAGGTGATACCGGCCATGCCGGTGACGACCACACGTTTCATCAGCACAGGCCTCCGTTGACCGCCAGCACCTGACGGGTGATGTAGGCGGCTTCGGCCGACATCAGGAAGTTCACCGCGCCGGCGACTTCTTCCGGGGTCCCCATGCGTTGTGCCGGGATCATCTTCAGCAGCTCTTCAACCGGTACGTGCTCGTCGAGCATGGCGGTATCGATCAACCCCGGGGCAACGCAGTTGACGGTGATCTTGCGCTTGCCCAGCTCGATTGCCAGGGCCTTGGCGGCGCCGATGACGCCGGCCTTGGAGGCGCTGTAGTTGACCTGGCCACGGTTGCCGATCATGCCCGACACCGAGGTGATGCAGACGATACGCCCGGCTTTGCGCCGGCGGATCATCGGCATCATCAGTGGGTGCAGGACGTTGTAGAAACCGTCGAGGTTGGTGCGCAGCACCTGGTCCCAGTCGTCTTCGGTCAGCGCCGGGAAGGCGCCGTCGCGGGTCAGGCCGGCGTTGCAGACCACACCGTAGTAGGCGCCGTGGGTTTCTACGTCATCAGTGAGGATGGCCGCGCAGGCGGCGCGGTCGGCGACGTCGAACTGCAGCACGCGGGCTTGCTGGCCCAGGCCCCGGACTTCTGCGGCAACGGCGTCGGCTTCACTGCGCCCGTTTCGGCAATGCAGGACCAGGTCGAAACCGGCGTGCGCCAGGCGCAGGGCAATGGCCCGGCCAATGCCACGGCTGGAACCGGTGACCAGGATGGTGTCAGTCATGGGGGGACTCCTCAGGGCCCGCTTCGGCCAGGTAGCTGGCCACCTGCGGCGGGCGAAAAACGTTCAAACGGGCCATGGCATGGATGCCCGGGCCGCGCAGGTGACACTCGAACACGCCCATGCCGTTGTCGTCTTCGAGCGAGCGCAGGGCATGGATGCGCAAGTGGGCACCGGCAGGGAAATGTTCGACATTGCATTCGAATTTACGCGTGCCGAGCAAAAAGCCCAGCTCCACCGGCTGGCCTTGCTGGCGCGCGCGGCAACCGGCATAGGCGGCCACGCTCTGGGCCATCAGCTCGATGCCGACCCAGGCCGGCAGGCTGCCGTCGGCGCGGTTGAACAGGCCGCCGGGGCGTACGGTCAGGTGGGTATGGATCTGCTCTTCATCGAACGACTCGACCTGATCGATAAGGATCATGTCGCCGGCGTGCGGCAGCAGTTCGGCCAGTGGCCAGGTGATCATGGGGTGTCTCCGAGAATCAGGCTGACATTGTTGCCACCGAAGGCGAACGAGTTGCTCATCAGGCGTCGCGGGCCGCTGGCCGGCAGGCGCTGGCTGGCATCGGCCAGGTTCAGGGCTGGCAACTGCGGGTCATCGACGCCATCCCAGACATGCGGCGGCAGGCGCCCTTCGGTATTGCCGGCGGCCAGGCTCAGCCAGCAGAACGCCGCTTCCAGTGCACCGGCGGCGCCCAGGGTGTGGCCGGTCATCGGCTTGCTCGACGAGCAGGCCAGCTGGCTGCCAAACAGTTCATGCACGGCCAGGCTTTCCATGGCGTCGTTGTGCCGGGTGGCGGTGCCGTGCAGGTTCAGGTAGTCGATGTCTTGTGGTTGCAGGCAGGCATTGTCCAGCGCCTTGCGCATGGCCTGCAAGGCGCCCTTGCCGCCGGGCTCTGGCGCCGAGATATGGTGCGCATCGGAGCTGGCACCGGCACCGAGCAGGGCAATGCCGGGGCCTTCGTGGTTGGTATCGCGAGTCATCAGGAACAGTACCGCCGCTTCGCCGATGTTGATGCCATTGCGGTTGACCGAGAACGGGTTGCAGCGCTCGGCGCTCACCGCCTCGAGGGCGCTGAAGCCGTTGAGGGTGAGCTTGCACAGGCTGTCGACACCGCCGCAGATCACCGCATCGCACAGCCCCAGGTCGAGCAGGCGCCGGGCGCTCATCAAGGCCCGGGCGCTGGAAGTGCAGGCGGTGGAAATCACATAGGCCGGGCCGCTCAGTTGCAGCCAGTCGGCAAGGAAATTGGCCGGGGCGCTGAGCTCCTGCTGGGCATAGTCGTAGCTGGGCGAAAATTGTTGCTCGCGCAGGTAGTGGGCGATGCCCTCGCTGGCCTCCTTGATGCCCGAGGTGCTGGTGCCCAGGACGATACCGATGCGCGGGCGGCCAAAGCGGGCGATGGCCGCTTCGATCGCTGAGCTGATCTGCAGGCAGGCCTCCAGCAGCAACTGGTTGTTGCGGCTTTGGTGGGCCTGCAGGCCGGCAGGCAGCTCGGGCAGTTCGCCGTGCACGGCTGCTACCGGCAGGCTGCGCTGCGCTACCCAGCCCTCCTCCACGCGCATGCCAGAGCAGTCGCCGGCAAACAGTTTGCGGGCAACTTCGGCCTGGCCGCGCCCGAGGGCGCAGACCAGGCCCAGGGCATTGAGGTAAGCGGTCATGGCGTGTTCTCGCTGGGCAGTGGGCTGACTAGATAACGCAGGCCCTGGCCCAGGTTCAAGGTGAAGTCGTCGGCTTGTCGGTAGTCGACATGCCAGCGCTCACCCAGCCAGCGTTGCTGGCCTTGCTGGCGGGCGCCGGGGTAGAGCGTTTGCACCTGCTCGGCCGGGGTCATGGCGAACAGCAGGGCGGCGAACAGTTCACGGGCACCCGGGTTGGGTGGCAGCAGGCCATCGGCTTGCCACTGGCCGTCGTTGAGCAACTGCCGTGCCTGCGGAATGCCCAGCAAGTCCAGCAACGACCAGCGCAGGCTGGCGTCTTCGCGCTGGATCACCAGCAGCCAGTCCTGGCTTTGCCCCGCCTGTTGGCGCTGAATATGCAGCTGCATCGGCAGCGGCAGCGCCGGCATTTGCGTGGGCAGCGGCACCCGGCTGGCGCAGGCGCTCAGCAGGGCAAAGGCGAGGATCAGCAACAGGCGTTTCATGCACTCGGCTCGGTGGGGTTCAATGGTTTGCGCGCCACCACGTTGACCAGGGTTTCTTCGCGCTGGCCGACGGGCGGTGGCTTGCGCAGGCCGAAGCGTTCGAGCAGGCCGAAGTCGCTGGAACGGCTCCACCACAGGTACGGGTAAGAGACATTCTGCGCGCCGAATTCGAAGCCCTGGTCGCGCAGCATCTGCAGGTACTGTTCGGCGCTTTTCTGTACATGCATGGGGTGACGGAACAGCCAGCGGATCACCCAGGTGTCGATATAGGCTTCGGTGGACTCGGCGAACAGCAGGTAGCCGCCGGGCTTGAGCACCCGGTAGAACTCGGCCAGGGCCTGTTCCTGCTCGACCAGGTGGTGGAAGGTCTGGTGGCAAAAGAGCATGTCGACGCTGTTGTCGGCAAACTGCAAGGCCGCGCAGTCACTGCCGCGCAGCTCGACATTCAGCCCCAGGCGCCGGGCCTCGGCCTGGCTCAGTTCGAGGCTGTGCGGGTCGGCGTCGGTGCCCAGCAACTGGCCGGGGCTGAACACCTGCTGCAGGTACTGGAACGACTTGCCCTGGCCGCAGCCGGCATCGAGCAGCACCGGTGCTTGCGGCAGCGGCGCGTCGAACAGCCGGCGCAGGTCGTTGATCGCCACCCGCAGCACGTGGTGCTGCCAGGTATGGCTACGCAGGAACCAGAAGCCGAAGCGGGTTTCCTCGACGTAGCTGTCGCTGAGGAAGGGTTGTTGGCTCATGCTGCCGTCCTTGCACAGACTTCGGCGAGCATGCGCAGGCGCCGCTTGGGCTCGGCCACGAACGGGTTGCGCGGGTCCCAGGCATAACCGGCGAGGATCGAGCTGATCATCGCGCGGATTTCCGGCGAGCTGGCCGGGTGGTAGATGACGTCCTGGAAGCTGCCGTTGTACCAGCCTTCGACATAGGCGCGGAAGGTATCGACGCCGCGCTTGAGCGGCTCGGCGAACTCGCTCTGCCAGTCGACGTTTTCACCTTGCAGCTGGCGGTGCAGCACGCCGGCGGCCATGCTCGCCGAGCGCATGGCGATGGTTACCCCGGAGGAAAACACCGGATCGAGGAATTCGGCGGCGTTGCCGAGCAGGGCAAAGCCCGGGCCGTGCAGGGTCTTGACGTTGGCCGAGTAGCCGCCGATGGTCCGCGCCGGGGTGTCCCACACGGCGTTGGCCAGCACCTTGGCCAGGCTTGGGGTCTGGGCGACGAAGTCTTTCAGGCAGGCATCCAGGTCAGCCGGCGCGGCGGCAAAGTGCTCGGCGGCGGCGACCACGCCCAGGGAGCAGCGGCCGTTGCTGAAGGGAATGGTCCAGAACCAGATATCGCGGTGCTGCGGATGGGTGGTGATGAGGATTTTTTCGCGGTCGAACGCCGGGTGGTCGATGCGGTCTTCGATGTGGGTGAACACCGCCTGGCGCACCGGAAAGCTCGACGGCGCTTCGAGGTCCAGCAGGCGCGGCAGGACGCGGCCATAACCGCTGGCATCGAGGACAAACTCAGCTTCGACGCGGTACTCGCTGCCATCCAGGCGGCGCACGCGCAGCTGCGGGCGGGCACGCTCGAAGTCGGCGGCGATGATCTCTTCTTCGTAGCGGATTTCCACGCCCTGGGCAGCGGCCTGGTCGGCCAGCAACTGGTCGAACTGGGCGCGCTGGACCTGGAAGGTGCTTGGCTTGCCGTTGCTGAAGGTGTCGCCAAAATCAAACGCGCTGTATTCCTCGCCCCAGGCGAAGGCCGCGCCGTTCTTGCGCTGGAAGCCTGCCGCTTCGAGGGCCGGGAGCATGCCGGCTTCCTCGACGAAGTCGATGCAGTGCGACAGCAGGCTCTCGCCGATGGAAAAGCGCGGAAAGCGCTGGCGCTCGATGATCAGTACGTCGTGGCCATTGCGCTTGAGCAAGGCCCCGGCGATGGCGCCGGACGGACCGGCGCCGATGATCAATACCTGCCGTTGTTGCAGTTCAGTGTTCGGCATAAGGCCTCCTTGCCGGTTGGGCAGTCTTCAATGGAATCCGGTGCAGGCCGGCCAGCGCGGGCATCAGCGTGGCGACCAGGCTCATCAGCATCAGCGCGAAGTACAGCGCCGGGCTGATCAGCTGTTGTTGCAGCAGCAGGTTGAGAAAGACGATCTCGCTCAAGCCGCGAATATTGAGCAGCAGGCTTTCCCGCCATTTGCTCGCGCCGGCGAACGACGGCGTCGCCCAGCACAGGCCCAGCCAGTTGCCGAGCAGCTTGCTGACGATCGGTAACAGCAGCAAGGCACTCAACTGGATGGCATCGAAGCCCTGCAGCACGTTGTGGATATCGATCTGGATGATGCCGAAGGTCATGATCAACGGGATCGCAATGCCGTTCTGCAGGTGTTTTATCCACAGCGCCGACAGCGGCATGTGCAGTGGCAGCTTGAGCCAGGCCAGGCAGCACAGGTAGCCGATACCGAAGATCAACGCATTGAGGCGGTAGTGCTCGGCAACGAACAGCAGGGCGAAAAAGCCCAGGCTGTAGACCCACGGCCGGCGCAGGCCAAGGGCGTACAGTGGCAGCGGCAGGCAGGCGCCCAGCACGGGCAGCAGCAGGCTCACGGGGTCGAGGCTACCCTTGCCCAGGCCAAACAGCAGCCAGCAGGTCAGGTCGATGAGGATCGCCGACTGCATCAGACGCCGGGTCGCTGCGGGCGGATAGTCAATGTTGCGCAGGTACAGGTAGAGCACCGGAATGGCGGTGATGGCGAACACCAGCCCAAGCGCCAGGGTGGTCAGCCAGGGCTGCGTCGGCAGCAGCAAGGCGCCGCAGGCCAGGCCACAGGCAAAGGGCACCAAGAAGCTCGGCAGGGCGATCTTCAGGCTCTGGCGGTCGAACTTCAGCTCCACCACGTCAGCCAGAATATGCCCCAGCAGCAGGGCGAAACTCAGGCCATACAGGGTTTTCAGCCAGGACGGCGCCACCAGCGCAGCGCCACTGAGCTGCCAGTGCGGCTCGACCCAGAACAGCATCAGCAGCGGCAGGCCGAGGGTCGCCAGCAACAACTGGCTGACAATCGGGATCAGCCCCAGGCGCCGGCCCAGCTCACTGGCGATCCAGAACAGTGCCAGGGCCAGGACCCAGAACAACACGATACTCATGCCGCCTGTTCCTTGTGGCCGGTGGCAGCCCAGGGCGCCAGGACAAAACTGAAGGCCAGGCCGAGGCTCACCGCCAGGCCAAAGTTGCTCACCGCCGGGGTGCTCGACACCGCCAGCAGGCCGAACGACAGCCAGGTGGTGGTCGCCGCCAGCAGGGTGCCGAGCAGGCTGACGGCGGCGCCGCCGATCTGCTCATGCATGAGGATCGCGTAGTCTACGCTGATGGCGGTCACCAGCAGCAGGCCGAACAGGCTGAACAGGGTCAGCGGCTGGCCCAGCCAGCCCAGGCAGGCCAGGCTGCACAACGCGGCGAGTAGCGGCAGGGCGACGATGCGCAGGGCACCGCCGAGGCCGAACGGCAGGATCAGCAACACCACGATCAGCGCGCACGACAACAGCTTGAGCTCGGCGGCGCTGACCTGGGTGGCGGCAAACACCCGGTTGAGGTCGCCGAGGCGGTCGACCAGTTGCACGCCGTCGAGGTCGTCGGCTTGCAGGCGCAGCAATGCCGGATCGTTCAAGCCCTGGAGGCTGACGATGGCGGCCACGCCCTGGCCATCGGCGCCCAGCCACAGGGTGCGCCAGGGCTCGCCCAGCGGGCCGCTGAGGGCGTGATCGATGTCGAGGGTAGGCAAGGCCTGCACTTTTGCCAGTTCCGCCTGTAACGCGCTTTGCGGTACGCCCAGGGCCAGCAGCGGCTGCAGTGGCAGGCTGCCCAGTGCATCGCGTACCTGTTGCTGCTCGGCAGGGCTGGCGACCAGTTGGCTGAGGGCCATGTAGCCCTTGAGCTTGTCGGTTTCGACCAGTTCATCGAGCCGCGTGCTCAGCGCTTGCAGGCGACCCAGCAACTGCGTCTGGTCGGCGCCGCGAACCAGGTAGAACTGGCTGGTGGGCTGGTAACCGGTGATGCGTGCCACGGCCTGGGCTTCTTCGAGCAGTTGCGGCGGGCTGCCGACCCACTGGCGGATGTCGTTGCGGCTGTCCAGCTGCCACAGGCCCGCCGCGCAAAACAGGATCAGCAGGCCGAGCAACACCGGGCTTGGCACGTTGTTCAGTAGCTTCAGACGCAGGTCCACCAACCATTGGGCAATGCGCAGCGGCCATTGCGCCGGCTGCAGCTCGATACCCTTGAGCAATGCCGGCAGCAGGCACACGGCGCTGAGGTAGGCGCCGACCAGGCCGGCGGCGGAAAACACGGCGATCTGGGTCAGGGCCGGGAACGGCGTGAAGGCCAGGGCCAGGTAGCCGATGCAACTGGTGGCCAGGCTCAGGCTCAGGCCCGGCAAGGTCAGCCGCAAGGCCGGCCAGGCACGCCAGGGGCGCAGGCTCCAGCTCTTGGACAGGTAGTGCAGCGGGTAGTCGACGGCGACACCGATCAGGCTTGAGCCGAGCACCAGGGTCATCACGTGCATCTGGCCGAACAGCGCCACGCAGGCCACCGCACCGAACAGCATGCCGACCAGCACCGGCATGAACGCCAGCAACACCCGCAGGCGCCGGAACGTCAGCAGCAACAGCAAGAGGATGCCGACCGTGGCGCCGCCGCCAACCCAGGTGATTTCCTGGCTGGCCTGGCGCTGGCCGCTGGCGGCATACAGCAAGCCGCTGGCGGCCAGCAGGCGGGCGCCGCGCTGCCCGGCTTCAACCCGGCTGGCGGCGAGCAGGTCGGCGACCTGCAGCGGCAGTTGCAGGTCGAACGCATTGCCCAGGGTGCGCGCGCGCAGCAGCACCCAGTGCTGGCCGTCGGCCTCGGCCAGCAGCGCGCCGCTGGCGGTGTCCAGTTGTACCGCAGCAGGGCGTGGCTGGCTGTTCTGGATGCGCCCGGTCAGGCCCAGCCAGTCGTCCTGGCTGGGCACCAGGCTGAAGCCGGCAAAGGGATCGTAGAGGCTCTGCACGCGCTGCTCGATAAAGCCTTGCGGGTTATCGACCAGGCTGCTGCGGTCGGCGCGCGAGAGCATCGCCAGGCGCCCTTGCAGCAACTGCTCGCGCAATGCCTGCAGGTCGGTTTGCAGGCTCCACTGGACCTTCTCGAACAGGCCGCTGGCCTGCCATTGCCCGGCCAGGCGCTGGGCCAGGGCGATGGCCTGGTCACGCTGGGGATGGCCGACCAGCACCAGCATCTCGCGGTTCAGCGGCTCCTGCATACGCTGTTCGGCGCGTTGCATCAGCGGGTCCTGGGTGGCGCCGGGCACCAGCGTCATCAGGTCGGCAGACAACGGCGCGGCGCGGTGCCATTGCCAGCCGGCGAGGGCCAGCACAGCGATCAGCAACAACAAAAACAGCCGTGGCAACAGGCGCTCACTCGGCAAAATCGCGGCGCTCCGTGTCGGTCAGGCTGGCGCTGCTGCTCGATGGCATGCGTAGCACCGTGCTGTCGCCCTGGGTTTCCAGCAACTGGATGCGTTCGACGTAGCGCCCGCCCTCGATATCGATCTGGCTGAACACCTGCTTGAGCAGCAGCGAGCGCGGAGTCAGGCGCAGTTGCCAGTGCTGGGCATCGCCTTGCAGGCTCAGCTCGAAGTCACGCTGCAGGCCGCTGCTGTCGCCTTGCAGCACGGCGAAGAACAGGCGGTTCTGCTCGGCGCCGGCGCTCTTGCCCGGCAGCATCTGCCAGCCGGACGGGTCGCGGCGGGCGATGCCCTGGGCGTTGAGGCGGTAGTCCTGCTTGAGCGGCGTTTGCAGCAGCCACAGCAGGCCATGGTCACGGGCGAGCACGAACTGGCCTTTGCTGACCAGTGGCTGTGGCAGGGCACGCAGGTGCTTTTCCTGGATGAACGGGCCCTTGATGACCGCAGGTTCGCCCAGTTGCTTGCTCAGGTCATCGAGGCCAAAGGCGTGGGCCAGGGTGCAGCTGGCCAGCAGGCCAAGGCACAGCAGGCCACGCAACAGCGTCTTCATGGCAGCACCTTGTTCACAGCGTCGATCATCACCTGCGGCGAGGCCAGTTGCATCTCGCCGCTGGCGATCTCGACCGCGACCTGCACCGAGCTGGCGCGGGTCATGCGTGCGCCAGTGACGGCATCGCTGATCAGGTAGTTGATCTTCAGGCGGTTCTCCCACTCCACCAGGCTGGCGCGCACGTTCAGGCGCTGGCCGAAGGTGGCGCCACGCACATAGCGCAGCTGCAGGTCGATCACCGGCCAGGCGAAGCCGGAGGCCTGCATCTGCAGGTAGTTGTGTTCGAGCCTGTCGAGCAGCGCGCAGCGCGCCACCTCGAGGTATTTGACGTAGTGGCCGTGCCAGACCACCAGCATGCTGTCGACATCGAAGAACGGCACCAGCACTTCGCTATCGACGTGCAACACTCCCTGACTACGCATGCAGCCTCCAGTGTTGTTCGGCTATTCGGCTCAGGCACAGGCGCAGGTCGCCTTCCAGGGCACGGTCTTCGATGACCGGGGCGAAGTCTTCGA
Organism: Pseudomonas sp. UC 17F4; assembly: GCF_900101695.1. Taxonomy (NCBI): domain Bacteria; kingdom Pseudomonadati; phylum Pseudomonadota; class Gammaproteobacteria; order Pseudomonadales; family Pseudomonadaceae; genus Pseudomonas; species Pseudomonas sp. UC 17F4. Next base: position 383,326 of record NZ_FNKV01000001.1, on the reverse strand, counting down.
GCAGCGCGGCGTGCATCTGGGCCAGTGCTGGCGGTAGGTCGCGGGCGTCGGCTTCGCGGCCGCGCAGCCAGACACCCTGGTTGGCCGCCAGCAAGGTCGCGGCGGCAACCTGTTCGGTCAGTTCGAGCGTGCGCAGGGCATCGCGGGCGGCGATGGTGCCCATGCTCACTTTGTCCTGGTTGTGGCACTCGGTGGAGCGCGAGAATACGCTGGCCGGCATGGTGTTCTTCAACGCTTCGGCAGTCCATGCGCTGGCGCCGATCTGCACCGCCTTGAAGCCGTGGTTGAGCATCGCCCGCTCGGCGCTGGCGCCCGACAGGTTGCTCGGCAGGCCATGGTTGTAGCGGCTGTCGACCAGCAGCGCGAGCTGGCGGTCGAGCAGGTCGGCGACATTGGCCACCAGGTTCTTCAGGCTGTCCATGGCGAAGGCGATATGGCCGCCGTAAAAATGCCCGCCGTGCAGCACGCGTTCGGCTTCGGCGTCGATGATCGGGTTGTCGTTGGCACTGTTCAGTTCGGTCTCGATAAAACCGCGCAGCCAGCCCAGGCTGTCGGCCAGCACACCGAGCACATGCGGTGCGCAGCGCAGCGAGTAGCGGTCCTGCAGGCGGTGCAGCGGCGCGGTTGGTGCGTCGATGGCCAGATCCTGGCGCAACCAGGCGGCCACCTGCATTTGCCCCGGGTGGGGCTTGGCGGCGAACAGGCGCTCGTCGAAGTGCTCCGGGTTGCCTTGCAGGGCGACCACGTTCAGCGCGGTGATGCGCGTGGCCAGCTTGAGCAGGTAATCGGCGCGGGCGAAGGCCAGGCAGGCCAGGCCGGTCATCACCGCGGTGCCGTTCATCAGCGCCAGGGCTTCCTTGGGCCGCAGCACCAGCGGCTGCCAGCCCAGTTCACGATGGACGTCGGCGGCGCTGCGGCGCTCGCCGCGGTACAGGACCTCGCGCTCGCCCGACAGGGTGGCGGCCACGTAGGACAGCGGCGTCAGGTCGCCGCTGGCGCCCACCGAGCCTTCCTGGGGAATCAGCGGCAGGATGTCGTGGGCAAGAAACGCCTGCAGGCGCTCCAGCAGCTCGACGCGCACCCCGGACACGCCATGGCACAGCGACTGCAAGCGGGCGGCCAGCACCGCGCGGGTGGCCGGTGCATCGAGCAATTGGCCGAGGCCACAGCCGTGGAAGGTGTACAGGTGCTTGGGCAGCGCTTCAACATGCTCCAGCGGCACCGCCACCACGCACGAGTCACCGTAGCCGGTGGTCACGCCGTAGATCACCCCTTCCTTGTCCAGCAGCGAGTCGAGGAACTGCGCGCCACGGGCAATCCGCGCGCGGTACTCGGCGTCGTCCTGCAGGCGGGTTTCGGTCTGGCGATTGGCCAGGGCGAGGACGTCTTCGATTGCCAGCGGCAACGCGCCGAAGGTCACGGGCTTATGCGGATGCATCGTCATCGGTCTTCCAGAAAGGGTAGAAATTGAACCATTGCTGCGGCGCTTGCAGGCAATAGTGGCCCAGGCGCTCGGCATAGCGCCCGGCCCAGTCGGCGATCACCTGATCGCGCTGGCCGCGGCGCCATTCGATGGCCTCGGCGAAGGGTTCGAGAATCACCTGGTAGCGGCCTTGCTGCTTGAGGCAGAAGAACAGGTTGAGTCGGCACTTGAGCAGCCCGGCCAGTAACCACGGGCCTTGCGGGAAGGCGGCGCGGTGGCCGAGAAAATCCGTCTCGACCGTGCGCGCGCCATGCAGTGGCACGCGGTCACCGGCAATCGCCAGCCATTCGCCGCGGTCCAGGCGCTGGCTCAGTTGCAGCATGATCGCCGGGTCCAGCTCGCTGACCTGGATCAGGCGCAGGTTGCTCGCCCCCGATTCACCGAGCAGGCGATTGAAGCGTTCGGCGTGCTTGGTGTGCACCAGCACGTTCATGGTCACTTGCTCGCCGAGCTCGGCCAGGGCGCGGCAGACTTCAAGGTTGCCCAGGTGCGCGCCGACCAGCATCTGCCCGCGCTCGGCGCGCAGTTGAGTGCGCAATTGTGCCGGGTCGACGATTTCGATCTGCTCCAGGCGCAGCTTGCCGTTCCACACGTCGAGCTTGTCCAGCAGGGCCTCGGCAAAGGCCATGAACTGGCCGAACACCCGCCGCTGGCTGGGGCGCAGGCCGGCTTGCCCGCTCCAGTCGGCCAGGCGCTGCTGGTATTGCCAGATGCTCTGCCGGGCGCGGCGGCCAAACACGAAGAAGTACAGGACGATGCCATACAGCACCGGGCTGAGCAGGCGTCGGCCGAGCAGTTTGATACCGAAGGCGGTCAGCTTCATCAGCCAGAAGCTGCCGCGCTCCTGGTGGTCGGCCCAGTGTTGTTCGCCGTTGCTCATGCCTGCCACCGCCGCCAGAGGATCGCCGGGGCACGCAGCAACATGCCGAAGAACAGCTTGGTGTGCATCTTCGAGATCAAGGCGTTGTCGTGGAACAGGCGAAAGTGCGAAAGGCCATCGGCCGGGTAATGCACCTTGGTCGGCAGCCAGCGCATCGGCTGGTTGCGCCAGGCCAGGCGCACGAGGATCTCCGGGTCGAAGTCCATGCGCTTGCCGAGCTTGACCGCATCGATCAGCGCCAGGGTCGGCGGCAGCGGGTAGACGCGAAAGCCGCACATCGAATCGGGAATCTGCAGCGACAGGCTGTTGATCCACACCCACACGTGAGTCAGGTAGCGCGCGTACAGGCGGCCTTTGGGCACGCTGGCGTCGTACTGTGGATAACCGCAAATCAGCGCCTGTGGATAAGCCTGCGACTGCTGCAGAAAACGGCTGACATCGGCCAGGTCGTGCTGGCCGTCGGCATCCACCTGCAGGGCATGGCTGAAGCCCAGGCGTGCCGCTTCGCGCAGGCCGGCCATGACCGCGCCGCCCTTGCCCTGGTTGACCTGCAATGTCACCAGATAAACCTGCTGCTGTTCGGCCAGCTGGCGCAGCACGGCGGCGCAGGCCGGGCTGCTGGCGTCGTCGACCAGTACGCAAGGCAGGCCGGCTGCGAGCAAGTCGGCAACTACCGCTGGCACCGCCAGTTCGTGGTTGTACACCGGGATCACCGCGCAGGGTTTATTCACCGATGGCCTCCAGCACGATGCGGCCGCTGGAGCAGGCTGCCCCGGCATTGCTGTAGGCAAAGTAGAGCTTGCCGCGCTCGGCATCGAAGCGCAGGGTCAGTTGCAGCGGGTCGCCGGGGCGCACCAGTTGCTGGAACTTCAGCACTTCCATGCCGGCGAACTGGCGTGGCCGGTCGAGCAGTTGTTGCCCGAGCGCCAGCGCCCAGTCGACCTGGACTACCCCCGGCAGTACCGGCGTCTGCGGGAAGTGGCCGTTGAAATAGGCAAGGTCTGCCGACACCGCCAGTTGCAACTGCAGTTCGCCGTTGACTTCGGCCTGGCTCAGCACTTCCGGGCCTTTGGGCCGTGGTGCCAGCAGCAGGGCTTCGAGCTCGGCCTGGGGCAGTTTGCCCTGGGCGTTGAACGGCAGTTGCCGCAGCAGCCGCCAGCGTCGGGGCAGGGCCAGGGCTTCGCAGTGCTGGCTGAGGTGCTGGCGCAGGCCTTCGGTGAGTGCGCGTCGGCCCTGATTGCGCAGGGCATGCAGGCCTGCGGCGCTGAGCACCAGCAGGGCGCCAAGGCTGGCGCGGTTTTCCTGGATCACCGCCAGGCGCGCTTCCTCGACCCAATCGTGGGCGACCAGGGCCTGTTCGAGCATTGGTAGGGAGATGCGTTTTTCTTCCAGTTTGACGATCCGGTCCAGGCGCCCGAGCAGGCGGAAGCGCCCGTCAGCGGTGAACTCGACGGCATCGGCGCTTTGCTCGATATGGCCGGGTGGCAAATAGGTCGATTCGATACGCAGCGCACCCTGTTCATTCTGGCTCAGGCGCACCTCGGCAAAGGGTTGCCACAGGCTGTCGCCCTGGCGCCAGGCAATGCCGCCGGTTTCCGAGCTGCCGAGAATTTCGCTCGGCCATTGCTGCAGGCGCTGGTGCAAGGCCTGGGCGGCGCTGGCCGGCAGCTCGCCGCCGGAGGAAAACACCCGGCGTACCGCGCTTAACGCGGGCCAGTCGAGGTTGTCGCCCATGCGCTTGAGCAGCGCCGGGCTGGCCACCCAGGCAAAGGCCGGGTGCTCGCGGCTGGCGCGCTGCAGGTCTTCGGGGAAGGGCAACTGCCGACGCACGAACGGGCGCCCGGCACACAGCGGCCAGAGCACGCGAAACAGCAGGCCGTAGATGTGCTGGGCGGCGACGCTGCCGATGATGCACGCAGCGCCCAGCTCTGTGCCCCATAGCTGTTCCAGGGCCTGCACTTCGTTGGCCAGCTGGCGCAGGCTCTTGTCGATACGCTTGGGTTCGCCGCTGGAGCCGGAGGTGCACAGGCTCAGCAGGCAAGCGTCCAGGTCCAGTTGGGCAGCGGCCAGGGGCGTTTCCAGCAGTGCATCCAGCGCAGTGTCTTGCGCCTGGTCGCTCAGCCACAGCTCGACTTCGCCTTGCCAGCGCTGGCGGGTCTGGACTTGCAGGTCGGCCGGCAGCAGCACCTGTACGCCGGCGCGCCAGGCGCCGAGCAGGGCCACGGCCAACTCGGCGGCGTCTTCCAGGTGCACGGCAATGCGCTTCACACCACGGCGCTCAAGGCCAGCGGCCAGTTGCAGGGCTTGCTGGCGCAGGCCCGCGTGGTCCAGCGCCGGGGCGAAGGTTACCGGGCGCGGCGCGTCGCTCGGGTGCAGCAGTTGCTCAAGAGCAATCCATTTCATGAGCGTCCTCGCACGCGTTGTCTTATCAGCCATTCAATGGCAAACAGCAGGCCCATCAGCCCGTAGGCGATCAGGCCGTTGTACAGGGTCCACCAGCTCAGCGGCGCCCACAGGGTCAGGGCGGCGGCGACCAGGCCGTTGGCCAGGAAGAACAGGCTCCAGACCTTGGTCACCTGGCGTGTGTAGTGGATCGCCACCTCGGGCAGTTGCGGCTCGCGCAGGCGCGCCAGGCGCTCGGCCACCGGCGGGCCGAATTTCAGGCTCAGGCTGAACAGGCCAAGCATGAACGCGCTGATCAACACCGGGTACCAACGCAGCAGCTGCGGGCTGTTGAACAGCGCCAGCAACGCGCAGAAGGCAATCGCCGCCACGGCCATCCAGTGCCCGCCGGGGCGCTGCGGTTCGCTCAAGGCGCGCGCCAGCCACAGGCCGCCGAGCAACAGGCCGAACTGCCAGGGGGCAAAGTGGGCCATGCCAAAATGCACCGCAAAGGGGTACAGCAGACCGGCCAGCAGCAGGCCGAGGCCGATCAGGCGTTTCATGCCGCGTTGTTGACCAGGCGGTAGACCGCCTCGACCACGTCGTTGACCGTACGTACGGCCTTGAACTCGTCGGCGGCGATTTTTTTGCCGGTCTGGCGCTTGATGTGATCGATCAGGTCGACCGCGTCGATGCTGTCGATTTCCAGGTCCTGGTACAGGTTCGATTCCAGGCTGATGCTGGCCGGGTCCAGTTCGAACAGTTCGACCAGGGCATCGCGCAGGGTGTTGAAGATGTCTTCGCGGGTTTGCATGGTGCTGTCTCAGGCTGCCTGTTTGGCGGTGACGAAAGCCGCAAGGCTGGCCACGCTGGTGAAGTGGTTACGGGTGTCCTTGGCGTCGGCGTCGATCTTGATGCCGTACTTCTTCTGGATCGCCAGGCCGAGTTCGAGGGCGTCCACCGAATCCAGGCCCAGGCCTTCGCCGAATAGGGTCTGCTCGTCACCGATGTCCTGGGCGCTGATGTCTTCAAGGCCCAGGGCGTCGATGATCAACAGCTTGATGTCGTGGTTAAGGGTGTTCTGTGGATCGCTCATCTTCGGCGAGCTCCTTGGTGAAGTGCTGATGCAAATAGTCGTTGAGTTTGCGCGAGGCCTGCGGGGCGGGGCCTTGTGCGGCGAAGGCCTGCGGGTCGATGTCGGCACCGACCTGCAGGCTGAAATGCACCCGGCGCTGGGGTATGCGGTACCAGGGTTCGGCCTTGGTCAGGGTGCTGGGGGTGACCTTGATGGTTACCGGGGTAATGATCTGCGCACCGCGCAGGGCGATGGCCGCTGCGCCGCGATGGAAGGCCGGCGGTTGGCCCGGCTGGGTGCGCGTGCCTTCGGGGAAGATGATCAGGGTCTGGCCGCCTTGTAGTGCGCCGACGGCGCTGTCGAGCATGTCCATGCTGCCGTCGTTGCTGATGTATTCGGCCGAACGCACCGGGCCGCGGGTGCAGGGGTTGTGCCAGAGGCTCTGCTTGACCACGCAGTTGGCCTGGCGAACCAGGCCGATGAGGAACACCACGTCGATCAGCGACGGGTGGTTGGCAATGATCATCTGCCCCGGGCGGCCGAGTCTTTCCGCGCCCTTGACCTCATAAGTGAGCACGCCGCTGGCGGCCATGAAACGAATGAAACGCCAGAACAGCCAGCTGATGGTGTGCCGCGCGCGCTGGCGATGGCGTACGCCGTCGCCGGGCAGGCAGGCCAGCAGCGGGAACACCAGCAGGCGCAGGCACAGGCCGCCGACACCGAACAGCAGGAAGCTGACGGCGGTGGCGAGCAGGCGCCAGTAATAGGCGTCGCGTGGTCTGCTTATGGCTTGCGTTGCCAGTTCCATGTGCGACTCTTCCAGGTGTGGGTACAGGTGCTTTCGCCCTTGAGCATGCAACGCAACCAGCTCAGGGCATGGGGTTCGCTCGCGGCTGAGCCGGCGCTGTTATCGCCCAGGGTCAGTTGCCAGTCGTCGCCAGGCGTCAGCAGCAGGCCCAGGGCGTAGGCAAACGGCACGTCATCGATCCACGGGCCGTAGGCCGCGGGCGGCTGTTCTTCAGTGATTATCAGCAGCACTGCCGGGGCGCCTTCGCGCAGCAGGCAGGCGGCTTCCATCACGCCGTGTTCGAAACCGTCACCGGCAGCGGCCAGGGCGGTCATTTCGCTGGTTTCGCCACGCATGATCGACCACAGGCCGATCACCGCGTTGTGTACCGACAGGCTGAACTGGGTTGGCGACAGCGGCTGCTCGTTGGCCAGGTCGCTGAGTATCTCGAAGGTGCGTGGGGTTTCGCCATGCCGGGAGACGAACACCAGCGGCAAATCCTGCATTCCTTCGGCCAATGGCCAGCCCACGGCAAAGGCCATGCGCGCCAGTCGGCTCAGGCGCCGGCGCTGCATGGCCGGCAAAAACGACACATCCGGTGCCTGTTCAGCCACTGCCGGGCAGTGCTGTGCCTGGCTCCAGGCCTGCCAATCGGCAGCCGTCTGCAGGCCTGGCGCCCACGCGCGCCACTGGCTGATATTGAATGTGATCACTTAGCTGTACTTCCCGCCCTGAGGGACTTCCTTGCCGAGGGAGTGACTCGGAACAACGACCTGACAGGGGTGTGGCGCAATCGCCGAGTGGCGCGCATTATCCCGGTGGAGTTGGTGTGTAGCAAATATTGGTTGTACGGATTGTCGTCTGCAACAGACAGCGGTCCCGAAGATTCGTCGGACCGATCCGAGGTTTCCCGACCAATGGCGGTGTTGTTTATTCGGTCGGATCGCCGAAAACTTGAGCCATTGGCGGCTGGTCAAGCCGTCATTGGCCGCACATACTCGCTCATCCCCAGACACACGGAGGTCTTTCCATGCGGCGCGTGGTATTCAATCAGAAAGGTGGCGTTGGCAAGTCGAGCATTGCCTGCAACCTGGCAGCGGTGAGTGCCAATGAAGGCTATCGGACCCTGCTGATCGACCTGGATGCCCAGGCCAATTCGACCCAGTACCTCACCGGGCTGACCGGCGAGGACATTCCCATGGGCATTGCCGACTTCTTCAAGCAGACCCTGTCGTCCGGGCCGTTTGCCAAGAAGAACAAGGTCGATATCTACGAAACGCCCTTCGACAACCTGCATGTGGTGACCGCCACCGCCGAGCTTGCCGACCTGCAGCCCAAGCTTGAGGCTAAGCACAAGATCAACAAGCTGCGCAAACTGCTCGATGAGCTGGACGAGGACTACGACCGGATCTACCTGGACACTCCGCCAGCGCTGAATTTTTATGCGGTTTCGGCGCTGATCGCTGCCGATCGTGTGCTGATCCCCTTCGATTGCGACAGCTTCTCTCGCCAGGCCCTGTATGGCCTGCTGGCCGAGATCGAAGAACTAAAGGACGATCACAACGAAGAGCTGCAGGTCGAAGGCATCGTCGTCAACCAGTTCCAGGCCCGCGCCAGCCTGCCCCAGCAGATGCTCGACGAGTTGATCGCCGAGGGCTTGCCGGTGCTGCCGGTGTACCTCAACAGCTCGGTGAAGATGCGCGAATCACACCAGGCCAGCCTGCCGCTGATTCACCTGGAGCCTCGGCATAAACTGACCCAGCAGTTTGTCGAGCTGCACGCTCTGCTCGAAGAAAACGCCTAGACGCCCTGGCTGCGCAGCCACTCCAGCAGTTGCTGGAGTGGGAATGCACCGCTCTGGCGCGCCACTTCCCGGCCGTTTTTGAACAGGATCAGGCTGGGGATCGAGCGAATCGCCAATTGCCCGGCCAGTTGCTGGTTGGCCTCGCTGTCCAGTTTGGCCAGGCGGCAGCGCCCGCTCAGCTGAGCGGCGGCCTGGGCAAAGATCGGCGCAAACGACTTGCACGGCCCGCACCAGTCGGCCCAGACATCGATCAGCAACGGCAGGTCGCCCTTGATCTGGCTGGCGTAATCGCCCTGTTGCAGATCGAACGGCGTGCTCAGCAGCACCGGGTTCTTGCAGCGGCCGCATTTAGGGCTGTCGCCAAGACGCTCGCCGGGGATGCGGTTGAGGCCGTTGCAGTGGGGGCAGGGGATGAGTAGTGGGTCGCTCATTTGAGTACCTGAGAAGGGTGAGAATGTTGAAACACTAAGAGCATTCTCGGGCAAAGACAAATACCGCCGCCGCTTGCTTGCCGATTATCCGGAATGTTTTGATAAGTATCGCAGATTGCTATATTTGTGTATTGCTCTCAAGCTCCCTCCTGAAAGCACTTTGCGATTCGGGTGTGGCATGCATGTGATAACGGAAAAACGCATCTGGGAGGCCAAGGCGAAATGGCCGCGAGCAGCCTCGGCGCTGGACGCTTGGTATCGACTGGTCAAGGCCTGCAATCCCGCGGACTTTGCTGCGATGAAAGCGACATTTCCTGCCACTGACAAGGTAGGGGCGTTGCATGTATTCGATATCGGCGGCAACAAATTGCGGCTGATTGCGGTTGTGCACTACAAGACGCAGCGCCTGTATATCAAGCATGTGCTTGATCATGGCGAGTACGACAAAGGCAAGTGGAAGGAGTGAAGGCAATGAGCCCACTGATCAAGCAAGCGGCAGCGCATTGGCAGTATGTGTCGCCGTTGCTGCGCAAACCAGCCAGCGAAGCGGACTACGATGCACTGGTCGAATCGCTGGATGAACTGCTGGTTTTGGTCGGCGAGGATGAGAGCCATCCCCTGGCAAGTCTCGCTGTACATCTGGGGGATATGCTGCAGGCCTATGACCATGCGCATCGACCTTTGCCCCGGGCCAGTGGCGTCGACACGTTGCGCTACCTGATGCAGGAACATGGTCTCAAGCAAAGCGATCTGCCGGAGATTGGTTCGCAATCGGTAGTGTCGGAGGTGCTGGCGGGCAAGCGTCAGCTCAATCTGCGTCAGGTGCGTGAACTGGCCAAGCGCTTTTCGGTGCCCGCGGACGTGTTCTTCTAAAGATCAGAGGCGGTGAAGCCTCACGACGAGCAACTGATCTCCAGGTGCTTGCCCCACTCCGGCGGCCGCTGGGCATAGGCCTGCATGCCCGGCTGCTCGTCGAACGGTTTGCTCAGCACTTGGTGCAGGCGGCGTACTTCCTCGTAGTCACCCCCTTCGGCCGCCTCGATGGCGCGCTGGGCCAGGTAGTTGCGCAGGATGTACAGCGGGTTGACCGCATGCATGCGCTCGCGCCGGCCTTCGGCGTTGCCGGGTTCGCGCTGCAGGCGCGCCAGGTAATCGGCTGACCACAGGTCAAAACCGGCCAGATCGATGAAGTCGTCGCGCACCACCTGCAGGGCCTGCTCGGCAGGCTGGTCGCCGAGATGGCGGAAGAACAGGGTGTAGTCCACCGCGCCGGGCTGCATCAGTTGCAGCAGGCGCTCGATCAGCAGCTTGTCGTCGTCTTCTGCCTGGGTCAGGCCCAGGCGCCGGCGCATCAGGTCCAGGTAATGGGCCTCGTACAACGGCAGGAACAGCCCGAGGGTTTCCTTAAGCGCTTCGACGCTGATAAACGGCGTCAGGGCCTGGGCCAGGGCGCTGAGGTTCCAGTGGGCGATGGGTACCTGGTTGCTGTAGCTGTAGCGGCCCTGGTCATCGGAGTGGTTGCAGATGAAATTGGCGTCGAAGTCGTCGAGGAAGGCGTAGGGGCCGAAGTCGAAGGTGATGCCCAGAATCGACATGTTGTCGGTGTTCATCACCCCGTGGCAAAAACCATAGGCCTGCCAGCGGGCAATCAGCTCGGCATTGCGCTCGACGATGGTGCGGAACATCGCCAGGTACGGCTCGGGTTCGTCCTTGCACTCGGCAAAGTGGCTGTTGAGCACGTGCTCGGCGAGGATGCGCTGCTGCTCGGGCTGGCGGGTGTAGTAGAAGTACTCGAAATGCCCGAAGCGGATATGGCTCGGCGCCAGGCGCAGCAGCATGGCGGCGCGCTCCTGGGTTTCGCGCCATACCGGAGTGCTCGAGCCGATCACGCACAGCGCGCGGCTGCTGGCGATGCCCAGGGCCGGCAGGGCCTCGCTGGCAAGGAACTCGCGGATCGACGAGCGCAGCACGGCGCGGCCATCGCCCATGCGCGAGTAAGGCGTCTGCCCGGCGCCCTTGAGGTGCAGGTCCCAGGACTGGCCGGCGTCGTTGCGCACCTCGCCCAGCAACAGCCCGCGGCCATCGCCAAGGCGCGGGTTGTAGGAGCCGAACTGATGCCCGGAATAGACCATCGCCCGCGGTTCGGCCTCGGCCCACAGCTTGTGGCCGCTGAACAGTTCGGCAAATACCGGCGAATGGGCTTCAGTGGGCTCAAGGTCGAGCAGCGCCATGGCTGCCTCGCTGGCGACCACCAGGCGCGGTTCGGCAATCGGCTCGGGCAGCACCGAAGTAGAGAAGGCATCGCCCAGGCGGGCGAAACGGTTATCGAAAGTCAGTTCGTCGAGGGCTTTCAACGGCCATCTCCTGAAGAAAACCTGAGCATTCTGCAAGGGTATGGCCGCTGGCGTCCAGTCAGGCCGGTTTGCCGCTGGCCTCGTCGCCGGGCTTCTCGCCATCGCTGGCGTTTGGCAGCACGGTCTTGTCGAGGCTTTCCACCGGGACCATCTTGTATTCCTGGCCCTGCATGTTCTTCAGGTAGATCTCCATCTGCCGGAAGGAGATGTTGATGTGTTGCTTCTTGAACTCTTTGTTGATGTAGCGGTTGATCTCGTCGAGCACCGGGTTGCGGTCGCCCAGGTCGCGCACGTGCATACGCAGCTCGTGGTCCAGGGTGCTTTCGCCGAAGTTCAGGAAGTAGACGATCGGCGCCGGTTCCTTGAGTACCCGCGGGTTGTCGTTGGCGGCCTTGAGCAGCAGGGTGCGCACCAGGTCCAGATCCGAGCCGTAGTCGACGCCGAGCTTGAGGGTTACCCGGGTGATGGTGTCGGTCAGCGACCAGTTGATCAATTGCCCGGTGATGAAGGTCTTGTTCGGGACAATGATGTCCTTGCGGTCGAAGTCGGTGATGGTGGTGGCGCGGATGCGGATCTTGCTCACCGTGCCCGAGAGGTTGCCGATGGTGATGGTGTCGCCGATGCGCACCGGGCGCTCGAACAGGATCATGATCCCGGAGATGAAGTTGGCGAAGATCTCCTGCATGCCGAAGCCCAGGCCCACCGACAGTGCCGCCACCAGCCATTGCAGTTTGTCCCAGCTGACGCCCAGGGCTGACAGGGTGGAAACAAAGCCGACCCCGGCAATCACGTAGGACAGCAACGTGGTGGTGGCGTAGGCACTGCCCTGGGCCAGGTTCAGGCGTGACAGCACCAGTACTTCGAGCAGGCCCGGCAGGTTGCCGGCCAGGGCAATGGTGATGCCGATGATCACCAGTGCACCCAGCAGGTCGCGCAGGCTGATCGGCACCATGCTCATGGATGCGCCGGTGCCGCTGGTGTACTCGTACAGGGTGATGTTGTCGAGGTAGGCAAACACGCTGATCAGGTCCGACCAGACCCAGTAGAGGGCGGCGATGAAGCCGCCGAGCAGGGCCAGGCGAATCAGGCGCAGCGACTGCTGGTTGACCTGTTCGATGTCCAGGGTCGGCTCTTCGACCAGCACTTCGCCATCCAGGCCTTCCTTGGCCGCCTGGCGCTTGCTCAGCGCCCGCTGGTAGGCCAGGCGCCGGGCAGCCACGGCCAGGCCGCGGACGAAGGCGGCTTCGATCACCAGCCAGAACATCAGCAGGTACAAGGTATCGATCAGGCGGTCTGTGAGCTTGAGCGCGGTGTAGTAATAGCCAAAGCACACGGCGATGAACAGCGCCACCGGCAACGCGGTAAAGGCCACGCCCACGGCCTTGCGAAACAGCGAGGTGTTGCGGTGGGTGGGACTGCTCAGCAGCAGGCGGCTGAGCAACCAGGCCATCAGCGCATAGCAGGTCAGCACCACGCCGATGCCGAGCACGTCTTCAGCCAGCGCCGAGGGTTGATGTTCGGCCACCGCCACCACCCCGACCAGGGCCAGGACCACGGTGCCGAGGCGGCGGATCCAGCCACGGAGGAATTCGACCTGGGGCTTTTCCCAGCGAAAGTGCAGCTCGGCCACGCCGCCCGGGGCGAGTATCCGGTAGGCGGTGTAGAACACCAGCCAGGCCTGGGCCACCTGGAACAGCGCCGAGGCGAGGTTGGCGTTCTGCCCGCGGGCGTCGACCTGCAGGGCATAGCCGCACAGGGCCAGGCCCAGGCTCAGGGGCATGGCCAGGAGGATGTTGATCAGGATCGCCTGGGGCGTGTGCCACTGGCTGTCACGCTTGAAGTGGCCGACATCCTGGTGAACCTTGGTCAGGCGCGCATACAGGTATTTGCGCCGCCACAGCAGGGTGCCGATCAGCAACAGCAAGGGCAGGAACAGCAACGGGCGCTGGGCCAGGCCGTCGGTCAGCTCGCGCAGGCCTGAACCCCAAGGCAGGCTGACAACCTGTTTTTGCAGGCGCTCGGGCACGCTGCGCAGCCATTCCAGGTCCAGTGGCTTGTTGCTGGGAATCCAGAACATCTGCTCATCAAGGGTTGCACGCAGGTTTTGTGCGGTGCTGAACAGTTGCTTTTGGTTCAACTGCAAGGTGATCGATTCGTTGAGCAGCGCGCTCAGTTCACGGTTCAGGCGTTCGAGCAGGTCGCTGCGAGTGATCGCCACTTCCAGCAAGGCCTTGCGCAGTTGCGGGGTGACGGTCTCGGGCGGTTGCGCGGTGAGCAGCTTGTCGACATAGCTGCTCGGGCTGCTGATCTGCTCGCGCTGTTGGTTGATCTCGAACTGATACAGGCGGATGTCGGCGATCTGGTCGGCCAGGTCGCGGTCGAGCTTCAGGTGCGGCAGCGCCTGCTTCTGCTTGTAGAGGATCTTCGACAGCAGCAGGCTGCCCTTGAGCACGCTGATCTGCTCGTCGAGGGCCTGGTCGCTCTGGGTCAGGCTGTCCAGCTGCTGCTTGGTCTTGAGGTTCTGCTGGGTCAGGTCGTTGAGGCTGTCGGTGCTGCGCAGCAGGTAGTCGGAGAGCTTGAGGTTGGCGGCGCTTTCGGTGGCCAGCAGGGTGCTGCCGCCAGCTTTCTGCGCTTCGATCGACTGTTCGGTGACGGTTTGCTGGGACTGGGCCAGGCGCTTCTGGTTGATCAGCGTCTGCAGGTCCTGGATCTCCTGTTCCAGGCGCGCGGCGCGCTCGATCAACAGGTCATGCTGACTGTTGCCCAGGTCTTGCAGCAGGCTGTTGCCGGCCAGTTCCTGGCGGCGCAGCAGGGTCAGGGCGTTGAGCGCGGCTAGTTCGGCGTTGAGCTGATTGCGCTGGTCGGCGCTGAGCGGCTTGCCGCCGTCCTTGCCGATCTTCAGGCTGGTGTTGATCTGCTGGGTGCGGGTCTGGTTGGCGCTGATTTCTGCCTGGGCCCGTTCGGGGCGGGTCTGCGCGGTGATGGTCAGGCTGTTGGCCTCGGACAGCGCTTTTTGCAGTTCGCCCTGCTCGGTGGTGCGCTCGGCCAGCAATTGCTCCAGCTGCGGCACGCTGGAGGCAGCGTAGCGCTGGGTGACCGGGATCACCTTGCTGTCCTTGAGCTTGGCCAGCTCGCGCTGGTTTTCGCTGGTCTGGCGCGGCGCGTCGTTGAGCTGGTGCTTGAGCGCGGCGAGCTTCTTCTCGCTGTCCTCTTTGTTGCCGAGGAAGGCCAGGGTCTTTTCGAGCACCTGCTGCAGGGCTTTCTGTTCAGCCTCGGGCAGCTTGCGTTCGGCGATCTTGTCCAGGCTTTTCTGGATCGCTGCCGTGGTCGGCGGTTCCGCCGCCCACACCGGGGAGAAGGACAGGCACAGCCCGATCAGGGCTGCGCTTAAAAACGTGCGCAGGGACATAGGCAGAAAATTCGTACAGGCAGAGGCGAAGAACGGAGTTTAAAGGAACAACCCTGGGCCGGGTCGAGTACCTTCGGGGAATTTGACGCCCACTTTGAGGATCTTGTTCCCTTCCATCACTGCAACCGTCCACAAGGTGCTGTTCCATTCGATCTGGTCGCCGACCACCGGCGCGCCGCCAACCTTCTGCGCGATGAAGCGGCTGAGTGGCGTGTGCGGGTCCTGACCGTCGAGCTGCAAACCGTACAACGCCGCTACAGCCCCCAGTTCTGCGTCCCCTTCGAGCACGAAGTCACCAAAGAAGCGCAGGTCCAGGCCTCGCTGCGGTGCCTGGCTGAACAGCTTGCCGAGGGCCGGCAGGTTGTGTTCGTGGCCGATCACGCAGAGCAGGTCGTCGACTTCCAGGGTGGTACTTCCCGACGGATGGAGCAGTTGCTGGCCGCGAAACAGTGCGGCGATGCGGGTGCCTTCGGGCATTTTCAGCTCGCGCAGGGCGGCGCCGATGCACCATTTTTCGGCGCCCAGGCGATAGACGAACAGCTCCCACTCGCTGGTGATGTGCACTTCCAGGGCCGAGCGGGAGATCGGCGCCGGGTCTGGCGGTACTGTCACTTTCAGCAGCTTGGCCACCCACGGCAGGCTGGTGCCCTGCACCAGCAGCGAGACCAATACGATGAAGAACGCCAGGTTGAAGAACAGCTGCGCATCGGGCAGCCCGGCCATCAGCGGGAACACCGCGAGAATGATCGGTACCGCGCCGCGCAGGCCGACCCAGGAAATAAAGGCTTTTTCGCGGCCATGGAAAGCCTTGAACGGCAGCAGGGCGGCGATTACCGACAGTGGCCGGGCGAAGATGATCATCCACAGCGCCAGGCCCAGTGCCGGCAGGGCGATGGGCAGCAGGTCGTGCGGTGTGACCAGCAGGCCGAGGACCAGGAACATGCCGATCTGCGCGAGCCAGGCCATGCCGTCGAGCATGTGCAAGATGCCATGGCGACTACGGATCGGCCGGTTGCCGAGCACCAGGCCGCACAGGTACACGGCGAGGAAGCCGCTGCCGTGCAGGGCGTTGGTCAGCGAGAACACCACCAGGCCGCCAGCCACTACCAGGATCGGATAGAGGCCGCCGGCGAGGTTGATGCGGTTGACCAGTTGCAGCAGCAGCCAGCCGCCACCCAGGCCCAGCAGGCCGCCGATGCCGAACTCGCGCAGCAGGTGGGTGAGCAGGCTCCAGTGCAGGCCGGTCTGGCCACTGGCGATCATCTCGATCAGGGTCACGGTGAGGAACACCGCCATCGGGTCGTTGCTGCCCGATTCAATCTCCAGGGTTGCCGTCACCCGCTCGTTCAGGCCTTTGCCGCCGAGCAGCGAGAATACCGCTGCGGCGTCGGTGGAGCCGACGATGGCGCCGATCAGCAGGCCCTGGATCAGGCTCAGGTCGAACAGCCAGGCGGCGACCATGCCGGTCAGGCCGGTGGTGATCAGCACGCCGACTGTGGCCAGCGACAGCGCCGGCCACAGGGCCACGCGGAAACTCGCCACCCGCGTGCGCAGGCCGCCGTCGAGGAGGATCACCGCCAGCGCCAGGTTGCCCACCAGGTAGGCGGTCGGGTAATTGTTGAAGATGATGCCGCCACCGTCGACCCCGGCAATCATGCCGACCGCAAGGATGATGACCAGGATCGGGATGCCCAGGCGCGATGACAGTGAGCTGACCAGAATACTTGCACCTACCAGCAATGCGCCGATCAAGAACAGGCTATTGATGGTGGACGCATCCAAAGGCAGTACTCCGGGGAAAAGCAGGAAGGAGGGGCGGTTTGCTTCGAATATCAAGCAGGTCGCGTGCCAAGGATTCTAACCTGAGGGGTTGGCGGGCTGTAAAGGGTTAATCGCGGGGACAAAAAAAGCACTCCTTGGAGTGCCTTATTGTGTTGCTACTTGCGGGCCTCATCGCGGGTCAAGCCCGCTCCCACAGGTAGGAGCGGGCTTGCCCCGCGAAAAAGGCTTAGGCCTGCTTGACCTCACGCATCGCCTTGCCTTTGACCGGCGCGCCGTTGGCGACATAGTACTTGGCGGTGCTGCGTGGCAGCGGCTGGCGGTTGCGGATCTTGTCGGCGATTTTCTCGGCGATCATGATCGTGGTGGCATTGAGGTTGCCAGTGATAATGATCGGCATGATCGAGGCATCGACCACACGCAGGCCCTGCATGCCATGCACGCGGCCCTGGCCGTCGACCACGGCCATGTCGTCGTCGCCCATCTTGCACGAGCAGGACGGGTGGAACGCGGTTTCGGCGTGCTCGCGGATGAACTTGTCCAGTTCTTCGTCAGTCTGCACGTCGGCGCCCGGGCTGATTTCGCGGCCACGGTAGGCGTCCAGTGCAGGCTGGGCCATGATTTCGCGGGTCAGGCGGATGCCGTCACGGAATTCCTGCCAGTCCTGCTCGGTGGCCATGTAGTTGAAGAGGATGCTCGGGTGCTGGCGCGGGTCTTTCGACTTCAGCTGGATACGGCCGCGGCTAGGCGAGCGCATCGACCCCATGTGGGCCTGGAAGCCGTGTTCCTGTACGCCGTTGCTGCCATTGTAGTTGATCGCTACCGGCAGGAAGTGGTACTGGATGTTCGGCCATTCGAACTCTTCGCGCGTACGGATGAAACCGCCCGCTTCGAACTGGTTACTGGCGCCGATACCGGTGCCCTTGAACAGCCACTCGGCACCGATGGCCGGCTGGTTGTACCAGAGCAGCGACGGGTACAGCGATACCGGCTGAGTGCAGGCGTACTGCAGGTACAGCTCAAGGTGGTCCTGCAGGTTTTCGCCCACGCCCGGCAGGTCGTGAACCACAGGCACGTTGAGGCTTTCGAGCAGAGCACGCGGGCCAACGCCGGAGCGCTGCAGCAGTTGCGGCGAAGCGATGGCGCCGGAGCAGACGATCACTTCCTTGCGCGCACGGGCTTCGACGCGCTCTTCGCTGGCGCCGACCAGGTAGCTCACGCCAACAGCGCGCTTGCCGTCGAACAGCACGCGATCGCTCAGGGCGTGGGTGACGATGGTCAGGGTCGAACGCTTTTTGGCAGTGTCCAGGTAGCCGCGGGCGGTGCTGGAGCGACGGCCTTTAGGCGTGACGGTACGGTCCATTGGGCCGAAACCTTCCTGCTGGTAGCCGTTGAGGTCTTCGGTGCGCGGGTAACCGGCTTGTACACCGGCTTCGACCATGGCGTGGAACAGCGGGTTGTTGCCGGCTTTAGGCGTGGTGACGCTGACCGGGCCTTCGCCACCGTGATAATCGTTGGCGCCGATGTCGCGGGTTTCCGCCTTGCGGAAATACGGCAGGCAGTCCAGGTAGCTCCAGTCTTCCAGGCCTGGCAATTTTGCCCAGCCGTCGAAGTCCATGGCGTTGCCGCGGATGTAGCACATGCCGTTGATCAGCGACGAGCCACCCAGGCCCTTGCCGCGACCGCATTCCATCCGGCGGCCGTCCATGTGCGGCTCCGGGTCGGTCTCGTAGGCCCAGTTGTAGCGACGGCCTTGCAGCGGGAACGCCAGCGCGGCTGGCATCTGGGTGCGAAAGTCCATGCGGTAGTCTGGGCCACCGGCCTCGAGCAGCAGGACGGTAACGCCTTCGTCTTCGGTCAGGCGGGTCGCCAGGGTGTTACCGGCAGAGCCGGCACCGACGATGATGTAGTCATATTCCATGGCTTTCTCCGAAAGCAGCTGCAAGCCTCAAGCTACAAGCCGCAAGAAAAAGCGGTCGTGCAAGGCTCGCGATTTAGTGGGCGCTGCAAGTGCCGGTTGGCATAACGCGCACCGGCTTTTACTTGCAGCTTGCAGCTCGAAGCTTGAGGCTTCAGAGCATCTGGCTACGTGTCACCTCAGAAAACCGAGTTGTACGCACCCAGTTCCACCTGCACCGATTTAATACGAGTGTACTGAGCCAGCGAGCTCACGCCGTTTTCGCGGCCAACACCGGATTGCTTGTAACCGCCAACCGGCATTTCGGCTGGCGACTCGCCCCAGGCGTTGATCCAGCAGATACCGGCTTCCAGCTGGTGGATGATGCGGTGGGCGCGGCTGATGTCGTTGGTGCAGACGCCCGCGGCCAGGCCGTATTCGGTGTCGTTGGCACGGCGGATGACTTCTTCTTCGGTCTCGTAGGAGAGGATGCTCATCACTGGGCCGAAGATTTCTTCCTTGACGATGGTCATGTCGTCGCGGCAGTCGGTGAACACGGTCGGTGCCACGAATGCGCCCTTGGCGAATTCGCCTTCGGTCAGACGCTGGCCGCCGCACAGAACGCGTGCGCCTTCTTCCTTGCCCTTGGCGATGTAGCCCAGCACGCTTTCCATGTGGGCGAAGCTGACCAGCGGGCCGAAGTTGGTGTTTTCGTCTTCAGGGTTGCCAACGCGGATGCGCGCAACGCGCTCGGCGATCTTGGCTTCGAAAGCCGCTTTCATCGAGGCCGGGACGAACACGCGGGTGCCGTTGGTGCAGACCTGGCCCGAGCTGTAGAAGTTGGCCATCATGGCGATGTCGGCGGCGCGATCCAGATCGGCGTCGTCGCAGATGATCAGCGGCGACTTGCCGCCCAGTTCCATGGTGACTTCCTTGAGCGTCGAGCTCGAAGCGCTGGCCATGACCTTCTTGCCGGTGGTGGTGCCGCCGGTGAAGGAGATTTTCTCGATGCGCGGGTGCTCGGTCAGCCAGGTGCCGACTTCGCGGCCGCTGCCGGTCAGGACGTTGAACACGCCGTCTGGCAGGCCGGCTTCGGTGTAGATCTCGGCCAGTTTCAGGGTGGTCAGCGAGGTGACTTCGCTCGGCTTGAAGATCATCGCGTTACCGGCTGCCAGGGCTGGTGCGGATTTCCACAGGGCGATCTGGATCGGGTAGTTCCAGGCGCCGATACCGACGGTCACGCCCAGCGGCTCGCGGCGGGTGTAGACGAACGAGCTGTCGCGCAGCGGGATCTGCTCGCCTTCGATGGCCGGTACCAGGCCTGCGTAGTATTCCAGCACGTCGGCGCCGGTGACGATGTCGACGTAGCGGGTTTCGGAGTACGACTTGCCGGTGTCCAGGGTTTCCAGGGCGGCCAGTTCATCGTTGCGCTCGCGCAGGATGTCGACGGCGCGGCGCAGGATGCGCGAACGCTGCATGGCGGTCATCGCTGCCCAGACTTTCTGGCCACGTTCGGCGCTTTCTACCGCGCGCTCGACATCGGCTTCGGTAGCGCGTTGCACCTGGGCGAGGACTTCGCCGTTGGCCGGGTTGATGGCGTCGAAGGTAGCGTCGCTGGAAGCGTCGACATAACCACCATCAATGTAGAGTTTTTGCAGTTCGAAACGGGCCATAGTGTCCTCGCAAGTGCATATGTGTGTTTGGCTATCCGTGCAGCGCTCCTGCTTGTTTGGCAATCGCGACGCGCGGTGGTTCAGAGGCCTGGTTTTGCGTGTCCGGGCTCGTCTGTTTCGCCAGTTGTAAATCCATGTATTCGTAAGCGATTTGTTTCGCCTGGTCGGTGTCGAAAGCGTCTCCGGACAGCGCACCGCGCAGCCACAGACCGTCGATCAAGGCTGCCAGCCCGCGGGCCGCGCTGCGTGCTTCTGGCAACGGCAGGGCGCGGCGGAACTGGCAGCACAGGTTGGAATACAAGCGGTGATCGTTGATCCGCTGCAACCTGTGCAAAGACGGCTGGTGCATGCTGGAGGCCCAGAAGGCCAACCAGGTTTTCATTGCCGGGCCGTTGACCTGGCTGGCGTCGAAGTTGCCTTCGATGATCACCTGCAGGTGGGCGCGCGGGCTGTTGTCCTTGAGCGCCTGCCGGTTGGCGACGACGTTCTCGTTCAGCACGCTCATCAAGTACCGCATGGTCGCTGCGATCAGGCCGTTCTTGTCCTGAAAGTAGTGACTGATGATGCCATTCGACACACCGGCCAAACGGGCGATCAGCGCAATGCTGGCGTCACCCATGCCGACCTGGTCGATGGCCAGCAACGTGGCTTCGATCAACTGCTGACGGCGGATGGGTTGCATACCGACCTTGGGCATCTTGCAAATCTCCTCAAGCCTGCGAGCAGTCGACGAGCGGCTGCCTCGGCGAAGGCCAGTCTATTTTGTTTTGATTGAACGTTCAATCAACAAAGAATAAGCTCTGCGACAATCTGTGCAATTGACAGGTTTTTCCTACCTGCGGTTTGCACAAATTGGCACCCCAAAAAGACGTGGAACCCCCGGAATACAAGGTGTTGACGGGTGTAAACGGCGCGTTGAACAGATCTGCCGAGCGGTATAGCACCGCGCGGCCAACCCTCGGGACGGGGTTTTCGGCCTGTTTTTTTCAACGCAATCGATTCGGGATCACGGTTTTTTCAAGGTGCTTTTATAACACCTGCAGCTGTGGGGCTATTGCACCATTTGCTCGGGTAACGATTGTTTCGTGTTTCTCTCGCACTGCCCGGAGCATATGTGCAATGAGTTCTGCCTCCCTAATCAAGACCCCTGCCGAGAGGGTCCGGGTCAACAGCGTGGTGTTCTTCACCTCGACGTTGCTGATCCTGTTGTTGACTGCCTTGCTGATCGCAGTTCCCGAAACCGCCGGCCGCGTGCTGAACGAGGCTCAGGCCTGGTTGTCGCGTAGCTTCGGCTGGTACTACATGCTGGTGATTGGCGGCTACCTGCTGTTCGTCATCGTTCTGGCCTTCTCCAACTTCGGCAAGCTCAAGCTTGGCGGCAAGGATGACAAGCCGGACTTCAGCTACGGTGCCTGGGCCGGGATGCTGTTCTCCTCCGGTATCGGTATCTCGCTGCTGTACTTCGGTGCGTCCGAGCCGCTGGATCACTACTTCAACCCGCCTGAAGGCGCACCGGCCAGCCTGCAGTCGGCCCGTGAAGGCCTGCAGCTGACCTTCCTGCACTGGGGCCTGCATGGCTGGGCGATCTATGCCCTGGTCGGCCTGTCCGTTGCCTACTTCGCTTACCGCCACAACCAGCCGCTGGCCCTGCGCTCGGCGCTGTACCCGCTGGTCGGCGAGCGTTGGGTCAAGGGCGCCGCAGGCCACACTGTCGATATCTTCGGCATGTTCGTGACCCTGCTGGGCCTGGTGACCAACCTGGGCATTGGCTCGATGCAGGTATCCTCGGGCCTGGAATATTTGTTCGGCATGCAGCACAGCGACACCAACCTGCTGATCGTGATCCTGGTGATGAGCACCGTGGCGACCATCGCCGCCGTGTCGGGTGTGGAGAACGGCATCCGCCGCCTGTCCAACCTCAACATCATCCTGTTCAGCGGCCTGCTGCTGTTCGTGCTGCTCAACGGCCCGACCCTGCACCTGCTCAACAGCTTCGTGCAGAACATCGGCGACTACCTCAACGGCGTGGTGCTCAAGACCTTCGACCTGTACGTCTATGAAGGCGACAGTGACAAGTCCGAGCGCTGGCTGGGCCTGTGGACCGTGTTCTATTGGGCCTGGTGGATTTCCTGGGGCCCGTTCGTCGGTATGTTCATTGCCCGCATTTCGCGCGGTCGTACCGTGCGCGAGCTGGTCGCCGGCGTACTGCTGATCCCGCTGGGCTTCACCCTGGCCTGGCTGTCGATCTTCGGCAACTCGGCGCTGGACCTGGTCATGAACCAGGGCGCGGTGGAGCTTGGGCGAACAGCGCTGGAACAGCCGGCGATGTCGATCTACCAGTTGCTCGAGCACTATCCGTTCGCCAAGATCGTGGTCGGTGTCGCGATTTTCGTTGGCTTCGTACTGTTCCTGACCCCGGCCGACTCCGGCGCGGTGATGATGGCCAACCTTTCCTGCAAAGGCGGCCATGTCGACGAAGATGCACCGAACTGGCTGCGTATCCTCTGGTCGGCGATCATTACCGTGGTCACCATCGGTTTGCTTCTGGCCGGTAACTTCCAGGCCATGCAGACCATGGTGGTACTGGCGGGGCTGCCGTTCTCGGTGGTGCTGGTGCTGTTCATGTTCGGCCTGTACAAGGCCATGAAGCAGGACAGCCAGGTCGAGCAGGAGCAGGCCGAACTGGCTGCCCGTGGTCGTCGCGGTTTCAGCGAGCGCCTGAGCCAGCTGGACCTGCAGCCAACCCAGGCCATCGTTCAGCGCTTCATGGACAAGCGCGTCAGCCCGGCGCTCAAGGAAGCGGCTGCGCAGTTGCAGACCCTGGGCTTCCAGGTGCAGACCCGGGTCGGCCAGTCGCGCTCGGCCATGGGCCTGCGCATCGACATGGAAGAAGGCAATCCGTTCGTTTATGAAGTGAGCCTGGACGGTTACCTGGCCGCGCCGAGCGAGGCACCGGTGGAAGGCGAGACGGAAGTGCGCCAGCGCTTCTACCGCGCCGAGGTGTACCTGCACAATGGCAGCCAGGAGTACGACCTGATGGGCTTCACCCCGGAGCAGATCACCCGTGATGTGCTCGATCAGTTCGAAAGCCACCGCCAGTTGCTGGGGCGTGTCTATAGCTGACAACGGCTGATGCACCGCAAGGGCTCTGTTCGCAGGAACAGGGCCCTTTTTGTTGTGATACCGGTGCAGACTGGACAGGCGCAGCAGGCCCCGGCACTCTTGGCGTTGCCAAGGAGCCCGGTGCCATCATGTTCAAGCGTCTTGTCCTGTTGTTGTGCAGTTGCCTGTCGTTCAGCCACCTCGCCCGCGCCAGCGAGCCTGTGGTGCTGCTCACCGAAAACTTCCCGCCCTATAACATGGCCATCAACGGCAAGAGCTTCGCCCGTGACGATGGCATCAACGGCATTGCCGCGGACCTGGTGCGCGAGATGTTCAAGCGCGCCGGGGTGCCCTACAGCATGACCTTGCGTTTCCCCTGGCAGCGCATCTACGAGCAGGCCCTGCAAACGCCCGGCTACGGCGTATTCGTCATGGCCCGCCAGCCGGAGCGGGAAAAGCTGTTCAAGTGGGTCGGGCCGTTGGGGCCGGATGACTGGATTTTGCTGGCCCCCGAAGGCAGTCCGATTGCCGTCAGCAACCTCCAGGAGGCCAAGCGTTACCGCATCGGGGCCTACAAGGGTGATGCGATCGCCGAGTACCTGGCCGCGCAAGGCCTTAACCCGGTACTGGTGCTGCGCGACCGTGACAACGCGAAAAAACTGCTGAACGGCGAAATCGACCTGTGGGCCAGTGGCGATCCGGCTGGTCGCTACCTGGCGCGTCAGGTAGGTGTGAGCAAGCTCAAGACGGTGCTGCGTTTTCACGGTGCCGAGCTGTACCTGGCGCTCAACCGCGAAGTGCCGGACGAGGTGGTGAACAAACTGCAGCAGGCCCTTGAGCAGATGCGCCGCGACGGCTTTGTCGAGCAGGTGTTCGCTCGTTACCTGTAAAAGTCCTGAGCAATAGTTAACGCAGGCAATGCGATAGGTGTCGTTATCGTCACGGGTCCCTTACCCAGAGACAACGACAATGACCATCGCCTTGGACTCCTTTGAGCAAACTGTCGGTCTGGCGTTTGCTTCCCGGCCAACGCTGCGCGCTGTAGTGCATCAGCAATTGGTGCAGCGGCTGGCCAAGCAATACCCCGAAATCGACAAAAGCTACCCGCAACTGCGCGAGTCAAGAGAGATTTATCTCTGTACGCGAGAGCCTGAAGATCTCGACACATTGACGACAATGTCACTGGCCGAAGTCTTTCTCGAAAAGCTCATCTCGCAATCAACCTTCAATTTCACCGGGGTTGAGCTGACCAATTGTTTCCTGAGCTTTACCCCTACGCCCCGACCCATTTATGACCGCGACCTGGCCGGTGGTCTGGACAGACTTCCTGATCTGACCCTGGTCACTGACGCGCTCAATGAGCTGCTGGCCAATGTCGAGCCGTTTCTTCATCGCGCCCAGGTCGACTTCTGGCAGGCGCGAAGCCGTTCGGGGGGTACGCCTCTGCAGGAGGTGAGTCACATGCTCAAGGCCGCCCTGGCCAGCGGGGTTGAAGCACAAGGCCTGGATGATGAGCAGCGCAACTGCATTTATGCGCTGTTGGCGGCGAGTAATAGCACCAAGTGGCACAACCCCAGCGGGGTGCCTGAAGTTTTTGTGCTTGATGTCACGGTGGCTAGTGGCGAGGCCCGTTACCAGCAGTTGCTGCCGGACCTGTTGGTGACACTGACATTGGCCGATCGCAACATCGTTCTGTTGTGCAAGCCCAGTGGGCGTATCGATGCCTTTGATTCGCTGGACAGCATGGCCCAAAGCCTGAGTGATGGGCTGGCCCTTGAGTATCAGCTTGATTCATTCGCTTGGGATCGATACCCCATCACAACCGACATGTTCGCGATGCAGGGGGCAGTGCTCCTGAACTTGCTGCTTGAAGGTCTGGAGCCTGTGAACGGGCGGCATTTCAGCACCGTAGTCGAGCTGGAGCAGGGGTACGCTGCCTTGACCGATCCAGCGTCTTTCTTCAGCGCACTTCCTTACCGGCTGTTGCAGTTACGGCAGGGCGAATCCGAACTGCCGCAATGGTTGCGTCAAGCTTCCCTGGCTGATCGACTGGAGTACCGTGCGCGGGTGCTGGATCTGCTGGTCGCGCAAGCCAGCTCCAACGGCAAATCCTCCCTTGATGGCATCCTTGATCTACGCGCCTTCACGCGCAAGTCCCTGCTGGAACTGATGCGCGCTGACCATCCGAGCGAGGCTAACTATGACGCTGACGACCTGGTGCTGGAGTTCTGGTTGGCGCGGGGGGTTGCGGGTACATCGTCAGGGAGCGTTGAGGTCAAGCGGTTGTCCCTGACTGAATTTGCCATTGGCAACCTGGGCTCGGCCAAGGGCGCCAGGTTGGAAAAAATCACGCACAAAACCGACCAGCAGCTGTGGTCCTGGTTGACTACCGATTACCTGAAAGCGCTGGTGCAGCGTGCAGATATCGGTCGCACCTACCCCCAGTACCTGAGCAAAAGGCTTCAGGATACGGACCAGAACGTCGAGCGGATAAGCCTGTTTGCCATGGAGCAGGCAAGCCAGTTGCCGCTCCTTGCGCTCAAGGCCAAGATCGATGGAGCGCTGTCTGAAACCGGTTACCAGCGTGTTGTCGCGTTCTTTCGAGCGGACAGCGGTGAGGGTCAAAGCCTGTTGGCGCCTTTGGCGTTCAAGCGTGAGGAGGCTTCCAGCGAAACCGATCGGGTGACCAACACCTTTGTGTTTATCTCGGCGCATGCTGCGGGAAAGGTCGTGCTCTACCGGCCAATGAGCGCTGAAAAGCCTTTCCAGGAGTTTGCCAACCAGCAGGCGTTGCTTGAACAGATCCTGGCAGACGAGGGGCTGCAGCAAGGCATTTTGGCCTGGATGAGCAGCGACGCTCAGCGGGTATATGCCAATGGCGGTTTCCAGGAGCCGCATCTGCTTCGGCCTGTTCTCGATACTCAACTGGAGCTGGAGCCCGTTCAGCCGGCACAGCTGGAGTTGCAGGGCTGGCAACCGGGGGCGGACACCAACTTGTACATGGCCAATACGCAGATGCTGGTGGAGCTGGCCGAGCGCGAGACGATCTCCAATGCCGAAGACCGCTGGGCGATGCTGCTCGAGGGTGCAGGCTTGTTGTTCAACCTGCTGTTCAGCGTGGCGACGCCGTTTTTACGGGGTCCAGTGGCTGTGCTTGCCTGGCTCGTTCAGGGCGCGCTGATGGTGCATGCTGATGCAGGTGCATTGAAAAATGGCAATGAGTTCGAAAAATCAACGGCAGTGGTCGATCTGCTGCTCAACCTGGTCATGGTGTTGTTTCACGCCAGCCTGCCGAAGGTCGAGCCGCCAGTTGCCGCAGACAAGCGTGAGATCGCGGTCTTTGGTCCGGGTCGCCGGGTCATTCCCTCCCTCCCCCGGGTCAATGCTGTCCAGGGCAAAACCTTTCCGCGCGCTGCTCTGCGGGGGAAAGCGGACCTGGAACTGGACTTTTCCTGGTATGGGCCACGGGGGCTCAAGCTGAGCCCGACGGATTATCCTCGACCGCTCTCCAGTTACCGCTCAGCGACTTCACTGGAGAATCATTCGCCGTTGAGCCAAGGGCCGTACCGAGGGCTTTACCTGCTTGGGGAACGATACTACGCGTCGATTGAAGGTCATGTTTATGCCGTCAGGGCGGACGCCCAAGGGGAGCAGGTGGTCGACGAGCAAGGCCAGACTGGCCCCTGGCTGACCCTGGACAACAATTCGTGGCAGTTTGATCTGAAGCTGCGGCTCAGAGGAGGGGGCCCCAAGCGGCGAGTGGCTGGGCAACAGGACGCCAACCAGGAAGCGGTCAGCAAGCTGCAGTCCGAGATCGGTGAACTGGACCTGAAAAACAATGCACTGGTCGCCAAGATAACACCGCAGTGGGCATCGATGGCGGAGCATTCGAGTGAGTTGCAGAGGTTGCTGAACCTGCGCGATAGCTTGCAGGCGCGTACTGATCAAAGTGATATCACTGAAGGTCTCAGCGCATTGCTCGACAGTACAGGTATGAAGATTGCTGATAAGAAGGGCATGCTGGACACGACACGCAGGGCGCTGATCGACACATTGGAACAGTCAATCAATATCGACCTGAAGGTGGAGGTCAGCATGAAAGAGCTGCTCACGCCGAAGTACGCCAAATTCATGCCTGAAGTCACGGCAAGGCCGATGAAACAGCGACGGGGCATGGTGCGCAAGCAGCTCCTCAGGAACTATGTGTTGGTCCATGATGAACTGATATTGCTGGCCAGGTTCGATGAGTTAGCTGCGCTTCGCAAACAAATAGTAACCTTGCCGGCAACCCCGGAACAGGCGGCGGTGTACAACACCTACCGAGCAAGGCATATGGCTGTGGTGCCATTGCAGCTGCGTATACAGGAGATAATGGAAAAACTGGACGTGCTGCTGATTGATACATTGAACGACGGCACTATTGCCTATGACGGCAAGCAGGAGCAGGTCCACAGTATTGTTGGTCAGCGCTCAGTGACAACATTGCAACTGAGAACAGACCTGATCAGGGACCTTGCCGAGCTCTCGCTGGAACGACTGTCTGGCGCCGATGAGCAGACACTTGTTTCCACCAACGATTACCTGATTGGCAAGTCCGTCAGCGGTGCAGGCAGTACCCTGGATGAATTGATCAGCGGCAACTTTACCTCAGAAGAAACCATCAGCGGTCTGCAAAGCGTGCAGAGTGAGTATGCCAATGCCTTGACCATGGTCGACTATCTTGAGCGCTTTGGTGGTGTGGCGGTAAACAAGCAGGCACTCAATTATTACAAGGAGCAGGTGCGGCTGGTTAAAGCGACGGCGGAGCTTGAGCTGGAGGCGGCCGTTCGCGAGCAGCAATGGAAGACCCCGCTACCGTTCAAGCGCTTGCCGTACAAGCCACGGACCGGCATGCGTCGAGTGGTTCATTTGCGAGGAGGCAAAACACTGGTCGGCGAAGAGACGCAACTGCTCGGCGAGCCAGTGGTCGAGCAGCGTGACCCCGTGAGCAAAAAGGTGCTTGGCACCTACCACCAGCAGGGTGACGTCTGGGTCGAAGTGATGCCGGCCACGCTCCCGGTTGAGTCCGCGCCCGTGACCGCCAGTGAGCGGGCGCAGGCACGTACTCAGGCTCCGCGCCTGAACACCGAGGTTGCCGGTGTAATCGCCCTGGCAAAGCGCTACATCGCCTCGAACGAACCACACAGCTTGTCTTTTGTCATCGAACGTCATGTCGAGAAACTTCAGCGCGTAGCCAAAATGCTTGAAGGCACAGACGCCGCAGCCAATGACAGTGCATTGCGAGCAACTGTGGAGCAGAGCATCAGCCACTTGAATGAGCGCAAGCGCACTCTGCTGAAGACGCTGCATCTGGCCAGCAGTCGACCGACGGGTGAAAGTCTTGCCTACCTTCACGCTGAAGGGCAGATCACCATCGCCAGGACCGTTGAGCGCAAGAGGCTGGCAGCTGACGATTACCTGGATGTCTATGAGGTGCGCAAGGCGCAAGGGCCTGTGCGGGACAGCGGTTTATGGGAAGTGCATCTGCACTACAGCTCCCAGGCCGCCAACCGGCGTCAGTTCAGCAAAGGCCATCTGAAACTCTGGGCCGAGCGCACGTGGGGACGCGAGACGCAGTTGCAGGCGGCGAAGACTAACCAGCAGTTCCTGGAGATCTATCGGGCAGACCTGAAGGCCAGTCAGCTCGAACGAATCCTTCCCTGGGATTGACGAAGGCTCACCGGGCCGCACGAGCAGGGCTGTAAAGGCCCTGCTTGCCGTGAGCCGGCATCGCCCGGTTGCCGCGCTCGGCGATCATCTGCGCTATTTCGATCCATTCGATGCCCTGGGCCTTGAGCTTGGGCAGTTCGCGCTCGAGCACTTCCAGGGTCTGTGGATAAGGATGGCCGATCAGCACTGCTGTGCCCTGCTTGCGCGCCAGGGCGATGCCCTGTTGCAGCTGGCCGGCAATGGCGTCGGTGGTACGCACGTCATCGAGAAAGACATCCCGCGAGACGCTGGCCAGGCTGATGTCCTGCGCGGATTTGGCGGCTACCGTGGCGGCGCTGGTGCGGCTGTCGACGAAGAACAGGCCGCGGCGCTGCAATTCTCCCATCAACCAGGCCATAGCCGCAGGCTCGGCGGTCATGCGGCTGCCCATGTGGTTGTTGATGCCGACGGCATAGGGGACTTTGTCGAGCGCCGCGTTCAGCCGTCGTTCCAGCTCCGGCAGCGGCGTGCCGGGGTGCCAGGCGTAGGGGCCGGTCGCCGGGTCCATGGGCATGTGCAGGATCACCGTCTTGCCGGCGCGATGGGCCTGGCGGGCGAAGTCGGTGGCATGCGGGGTATCGGGCATGATCGCCAGGGTCACCGGCCCGGGCAGGGCCAGGGTGCGTGAGTCGCGCGCAGGGTTCTGCCCCAGGTCGTCGATGATCAGTGTCAGGTAGGCCTTGCCCCCATGAGCGGGCGCCGCCAGGGCGACGCCGCTCATCAGGTACAACAGGGCCAACAGCAGGTAACGCATCGACTGGCCTTATTTACCCTGGGTGATGCTCAGGCCCTTGAGCAGGCTCAGGGCCTGGCTCAGCTGGTAATCATCGTCCTGTGGGCGTGGCTTGGCACTGCCGGCCTTGCCCGACGGACGGTCAGCGCCGCCGTTGCCGTTGCCCAGGTGACCTTGCAGGTCGGCTTCCTTGAAGTTCTCGCTGTCCTGCTCGGCAGTGATCTTGGCGCGGCGCACCTCGATGTCCGGGACGATGCCCTGGGCCTGGATCGAGCGGCCGTTGGGGGTGAAGTACAGCGCAGTAGTGATCTTCAGTGCGCGGTCGTTGTTCAGCGGCAGTACGGTTTGCACCGAGCCCTTGCCGAAACTGTCGGTGCCCATCAGCACGCCGCGTTTCTGGTCTTGCAGGGCGCCGGCGACAATTTCCGAGGCCGAGGCGCTGCCGCCGTTGATCAGCACCACCAATGGCACGCCTTCGCTGGCATCGGCCGGGTCGGCGGAGAAGCGCAGCTCGGAGTTGGCGATGCGGCCCTTGGTGTAGACGATCAGGCCCTTGGTGAGGAAGTGGTCGGCCACTTCCACGGCCGATTGCAGTACGCCGCCTGGGTTGTTGCGCAGGTCCAGGACCAGGCCGCGCAGCTTCTTGCCGTTGTCCTTGCGCAGCTTGGCCAGGGCCTTGCCGACTTCTTCTCCGGTCTTGACCTGGAACTGGGTGATGCGGATGTAGCCGTAGCCGTCTTCGAGCATCTGGCTCTTGACGCTCTTGACCTGGATGACCGCACGGGCAAGGGTGACATCGAACGGGTTGCCGCCGTCGCGCACCAAAGTCAGGGTAATTTTCTCGCCGACCTTGCCGCGCATCTTGTCGACCGCTTCGGTCATGGTCTGGCCACGGGTCGGCTGGCCGTTGATCTTGACGATCAGGTCGCCAGCTTCGATGCCGGCGCGCGAGGCCGGGGTCTCGTCGATCGGCGAGACCACCTTGATGAAGCCGTCTTCCATGCCCACTTCGATGCCCAGGCCGCCGAACTCGCCGCTGGTGCTCTCCTGCAGTTCGAGGAAGTCTTCCGGGCCGAGGTAGGCCGAGTGCGGATCAAGGTTGCTGAGCATGCCCTTGATGGCGTTTTCCAGCAGGGTCTTGTCGTCTACCGGTTCGACATAAGCAGCCTTGATGCGGTCCATGACCTCGGCGAAGGTGCGCAGCTCTTCCAGCGGCAGCGGTGCCTTGGCCGAGGGTGCCGAGACCGTCGTCGCTGGAATCGCGGCGGGCTTGGCCGGCTCGGCCGCGCGGGCCAGGGGCGCGCCGAGGACCATGGCGATGGTCAGGGCCAGCGAGGTGAGGCGAGGCGATTGCAGCATGTCGAACGAACTCCTGATCCTGGTAGCGCTCCGTAGAGCATCGGCGCAGCCCGAAGTTGCGCTACGCCGTCAAATAAGGGGTGTTGCCTATCCCTGGGCACGGCACCATTGTGCGGGGTCACTGGGGCGGCCCTGCTGGCGGATGGCGAAATACAGCCCCGAGCTGTCCTGGCCACCGCTGTTGCCGACGGTGGAGATGGCCTCACCGGCCTTGACCACATCGCCGGCGCTCTTGAGCAGGCTCTGGTTATGGCCGTACAGGCTCAGGTAACCATTACCATGGTCGAGAATGACCAGAAGTCCAGCGCCGCGCAACCAGTCGGCAAACACTACCCGGCCGCCATGCACGGCGCGCACCTGGCTGCCTTGGGAGGCGCTGATCATTACCCCGTCCCACTTGGCCCGTGAGTCATCGCCGCGGGTTTCGCCAAAGCGTGCCAGCAATCGACCATTGACGGGCCATGGAAGTTTTCCCCGTGCAGCAGAAAAAGCCCCGCCGAAGGTTTCGCCGCTGCTGGACACCAGCGGGCCGGGAAGCGCCTTGGGCTTTTTCGGCGCGTCGCTGCTGTTGGCGGCGAGGGCTTCGCGCTGGCGTTGTTTTTCCGCTTCCTGGGCGGCGAGCAGGGCTTTTTGCCGTGCTTCTTCGGCCTCGCGGGCTTGACGGGCGAGGGTTTCCTCGATGGTCTTGAGCACCTTGCTCAGGTCGGCCTGGTCCTGCTCACGGGCCTGCAGCTTCTGGTCGCGGGCCTTGACGTCGTTGTTGAGCTTGGCCAGCACCTCTTTACGCTCGGTGCGGACTTTTTCCAGCTCTTGGCGCTGGCTGTCGAGGGTGCCTTGCTGGGCCAGCAACTGGGCCTGCTGCAGGTTGATGTCTTTTTCGACGTTGGCCAATTGGCGCAAGGTCTCGTTGAAATTACGCAGCTGGGTCAGGCGCGCCTGGCTCAGGTAATCGTAATAAGTCAGGGTGCGGGCGAATTTTTCCGGATTCTGCTGGTTGAGCAGCAGCTTCAGGTACTCCTCGCGGCCATTCTGATAGGCCGAACGGGCCTGGATGGCGATCAGTCGTTGCTGTTCAATGCGGGCGCTCTGGAGTTTTTTTTTCTCGGTATCAAGGCGCTCCAGTTCGCCTTCGGTCTTTTTTAGTTCGAGTTGCAGGGCCTCCACCTGCTTTTCCAGCTTGCCGATGTCGGTTTCGGTTGAGCGCAGGTCTTTCTGCACGCCGGATTTTTCTTCCTGCAGCTTGCCAAGCATCTTTTTCAGCTCGGCAATGTCCTGGCGCGTAGCGTCCAGTTGCTGCTGGGTTTGCGCGCGCTCATCGGCAAAAGCCGGACTGAGCAGGCAAGACAGGGCGAGTACGATCAGGGCGCGAAACATGGGGTGGGCGGCACCAGGCATAGAGACTGGCCTAGTATGCCCGCCATAGGCGGCAAAAAAAACGGCTTTAACTACAAGCGGCAAGCCACAAGCGGCAAGAAAAGCGGGTCAATGGGCTCTTTCTTGCGGCTTGCAGCTTGTCGCTAACGGCTTTAGCCGTCGATCAGAATCGAGGTGCCAGTCATTTCTGCCGGTTTTTCCAGGCCCAGCAGCTTGAGCATGGTCGGCGCCACGTCGGCCAGCACGCCGCCTTCGCGGACCTGCACCTTGCGCTTGCCGACATAGATGAACGGTACCGGCTCGGTGGTGTGCGCAGTGTGCGCCTGGCCGGTGCATTCGTCTTCCATCTGCTCGACGTTGCCGTGGTCGGCGGTGATCAGCGCTTCGCCGCCGACCTTGTCCAGCGCCTCGACGATGCGCCCGACGCACAGGTCCAGGGCCTCGACGGCCTTGACCGCGGCCTCGAACACGCCGCTGTGGCCGACCATGTCGCCGTTGGCGTAGTTGACCACGATCACGTCGTAACGCTGCTGCTCGATGGCTTCGACAATGCGGTCGGTGACTTCCGGTGCGCTCATTTCCGGCTGCAGGTCATAGGTGGCGACCTTCGGCGACGGGATGAGGATGCGCTCTTCGCCTTCAAACGGCTCTTCGCGACCACCGGAGAAGAAGAAGGTGACGTGGGCGTACTTCTCGGTTTCGGCGATGCGCAGCTGGGTCTTGCCGTTTTTCGCCAGGTATTCGCCGAGCACATTGTTCAGGCTGCCAGGGGCAAAGGCGGCCGGCGCCGGGATTTTTGCCGAGTACTGGGTCAGGCCGATGTAGGCAGCCAGTTTTGGCAGGCGTGCCCGTGGGAATTCGTTGAAGTCCGGTTCGACGAACACCCGCGACAGCTCGCGGGCGCGGTCGGCACGGAAGTTCATGAAGATCACTGCGTCGCCATCTTCGACCTTTACCGCTTCGCCAATGCGCGTGGCCTTGACGAATTCGTCGCTCTCGTCGCGGGCGTAGGCGGCTTCAAGGCCGGCCAGGGCGGTGTCGGCGGTGAATTCGGCGCTGCTGTCGACGATCAGGTTGTAGGCAGCCGATACGCGGTCCCAGCGGTTGTCGCGGTCCATGGCGTAGTAGCGGCCGATCAGGCTGGCGATGCGGCCCTTGCCCAGTTTGGCGAAGGCGGCGTCGAGCAGTTCGATCGAGGATTGCGCGCTTTTCGGCGGGGTGTCGCGACCGTCGAGGAAGGCGTGCAGGTAGATTTTCTCGGCACCGCGTTTGGCGGCAAGCTCGGCCATGGCCACCAGATGGTCCTGGTGGCTGTGCACGCCGCCATCGGACAGCAGGCCAAGGATGTGCACCGCCTTGCCGGCGCCGACGGCCTTGTCGACCGCGCCGCACAGCACGGGGTTTGTGAAGAACTCGCCGTCCTTGATCGCCTTGGTCACCCGGGTGAAGTCCTGGTAAACCACGCGGCCAGCACCGAGGTTCATGTGACCGACCTCGGAGTTGCCCATCTGCCCGTCCGGCAGGCCGACATCCATGCCGGAGCCAGAGATCAAGCCGTGCGGCTGGGTGGCGCGCAGGCGATCGTAGACTGGCGTGTTGGCCGAATAGATGGCGTTGTATTCGTGGCTTTCGCTGTGACCGAAACCATCGAGGATGATCAGGACCAAGGGTTTTGGCGTGCTCGTCATCAATCCCACACTCACGGTTGTTCAGATGATAAAGACACGCATTTTAGGGCAAATTGGCCACGAATGACGAATTAACCTTGCAGGCCCGACGGCGCGGGCCGACGGGCTGTAGCCCGGCAATGAGAATTACTGGCGATAACCCTGCCCGGCGGGCTTTGGCCGACCTTGGGGGCTGTGTATACTGGCCAACATTTTTAATGGCCTGGAACACCCTCCGATGGTTGCTCACCTGATTGAATTCGCAACAAATCACTATCTGCTGGTCGGTATCTTCGTCGTTCTGCTGGTTTTGCTGATCGTCACCGAAGCACGCAAGGGCGGCCGCAGCCTCAGCACTGGCGAACTGACCGCGCTGGTCAACGCCGACAAGGGTCTGGTGATCGACATCCGTTCGAGCAAGGACTACGCCGCCGGTCACATCGTGGGCGCCGTGAACATTCCCCAGGACAAGGTCGCCGCGCGCATCGGCGAGCTGGAAAAGCACAAGGCCAACAAGACCCTGATCATCGTCGACGCCATGGGCCAGCACGCCGGCACCACCGCGCGCGAACTGCTCAAGGCCGGCTTCACCGCTGCCAAGCTGTCGGGCGGCGTGTCGAGCTGGAAGGCCGATAACCTGCCGTTGGTGAAGTGACATGAGCAACGTCATCGTCTACTCCAGCGATTACTGCCCTTACTGCTCGCGGGCAAAATACCTGCTTGAAAGCAAAGGCGTGGCCTTCGAAGAGATCAAGGTCGATGGCAAGCCTCAGGTGCGCGCCGAAATGAGCCAGAAGGCCGGTCGTACCTCGGTGCCGCAGATCTGGATCGGTTCCACCCACGTCGGCGGTTGCGACGACCTGTATGCCCTGGAGCGCGCCGGCAAGCTCGATGCGCTGCTCAAGGCCTGAATCAGAAACCCATTAAAGACTCTGGAAAGAAGGATCTGTCATGACTGATCAACAGAACAACGACGCCGCAGCCGCAGCCGACGATAACGCTCCGCAATTCTCCCTGCAGCGCATCTACGTGCGCGACCTGTCGTTCGAAGCGCCAAAAAGCCCGGCGATCTTCCGTCAGCAGTGGGAGCCAAGCGTTGCCCTGGACCTGAACACCAAGCAGAAAGGCCTGGAAGGCGACTTCCACGAAGTCGTGCTGACCCTGTCGGTGACCGTGAAGAACGGCGACGAAGTGGCCTTCATCGCTGAAGTGCAACAAGCCGGTATCTTCCTGATCAAGAACCTCGACCCGGCGTCGATGAGCCACACCCTGGGCGCGTTCTGCCCGAACATCCTGTTCCCGTACGCCCGTGAAGCGCTGGACAGCCTGGTGACCCGTGGTTCGTTCCCGGCGCTGATGCTCTCGCCGGTCAACTTCGACGCCCTGTACGCTCAGGAAATGCAACGCATGCAGGAAGCTGGCGAAGCCCCTTCGCTGCAATAAGCCTTTTGCGATGAAGCAAAAAGCGCCCCTCGGGGCGCTTTTTTCTTGGCTCAGGCAAACCCTTGCTGGCGCCAGGCTTCGTACACCGTCACCGCCACCGTGTTGGACAGGTTCAGGCTGCGGGAGCCCGGGCGCATCGGCAGGCGCAGGCGCTGCTCGGCGGGCAGGCTGTCCAGCACCTCGGCCGGCAGGCCACGGCTTTCGGGGCCGAACAGGAAGGCGTCGCCCGGCTGGAAGGCGGTTTCGTGGTAAGGGTGCGAGGCCTTCGTGGTGAAGGCGAACAGCCGCGGCTGGCCAAGGCTTTCCAGGCAACTGGGCAGGTCTGGGTGGCGCTTGAGCGTGGCATACTCGTGGTAGTCCAGACCGGCCCGGCGCAAGCGCTTGTCGTCCAGCTCGAAGCCGATCGGCTCGATCAGGTGCAGGTGGCAACCGCTGTTGGCGCACAGTCTGATGATGTTGCCGGTATTCGGCGGAATCTCTGGTTGAAAGAGGATGACGTGAAACATGCACGGCTCCGAACATAAAGATGTCGAGCATTCTACTCCTGAACCGGACCCGCGTTCGCAGCTATGGCCGCGCGTGCTGTTTTCCCTGGCGCTGTTCGGCATGCTGGTGGGGCTGATGATCGGTCGCCTGACTGCGCCAGAGCCACGGGTGCTGGAGCAGGTCGAGGTGGTCGAGGCGGGCTTGAACCTGTGGTTCAATGAAGAGCCCAAGCTGCACGGTGAAGAAGTCGAAGGTACCCTGGCGCTGCTGTTCGAGGCCGAGGGCAAGGTTGCGCGGGGTCAGTTGCAGTTGCAGGGCAAACCGGTGAGCTGGCGGGTGCAGCACAGTGACGGCGGCTTGCTTGTGACCCTGGTCGCGGCCCGCCCTCTGCATGGCGAATGGGCCGGTGCAGAGGAGGGCGGACGCTGGCGGGTGCAGGTGAAACTGCGCGAATAAAAGAGGGGATTCCCCGGCCTGCCTGTACCAAGGTCCCCAAAACTGGAAGTACTGATACTAATGCAGGGTGTGTGCCAGTTTTGTTGCAGTGCGGGAAATGGCGGGTTTTAAGGGGTTAGGCGGGGTTAGGCGGGGAATTTGTGCTTTGCTGCGGTGCGCAGGGCACAGGTTCGGTGCAAAAGCATCGCGGGGCAAGTCGGATCGCCGCACCGCCGCTCCCACACCAATTGGTAGGAGCGGGCTTGCCCCGCGATCAGGTTAACGCTCAGGCCTCGTCGTCACCGTCCTCGTCGCCGCCATCGACCTTCATCCCCAACTCCTTGATCTTGCGCGTCAGGGTGTTGCGGCCCCAGCCCAGCAGCACTGCGGCATCGCGGCGGCGGCCGGCGGTGTGCTTGAGGGCGGTCTCGATCATGATCCGCTCAAAACTCGGCACGGCGCTGTCGAGCAGGCTCGACTGGCCACGGGCCAGGGCCTGGTCGGCCCATTGGCGCAGGGCCTGTTCCCAGTTGGTCACCGGCGCTGAATCTTGCGGCAGGTTGAGCAACTCGGGCGGTAGGTCGCCGATATGCACTTCGCGTCCGGAGGCCATCACCGTGATCCAGCGGCAGGTGTTCTCCAGCTGGCGCACGTTGCCCGGCCACGGCAGGTTGCGGATGAACTCCTCGGTTTCGGCCTTGAGCAATTTCGGCTCCACCGCCAGTTCCTGGGCGGCGCGGCCGAGGAAGTGGCGGGCCAGGGTCGGGATGTCTTCGCGACGATCGGCCAGGCGCGGGATGTGGATGCGGATCACGTTCAGGCGGTGGAACAGGTCTTCGCGGAATTTGCCGGCCTGCACCAGGGTTTCCAGGTTCTGGTGGGTGGCGGCGATGATTCGCACATCAACCTTGACCGGCACATGGCCGCCCACCCGGTAGAACTCGCCATCGGCCAGCACCCGCAGCAGGCGGGTCTGGGTATCGGCCGGCATGTCGCCGATCTCGTCGAGGAACAGCGTGCCGCCATCGGCTTGCTCGAAGCGTCCGCGGCGCAGGTTGGCAGCGCCGGTGAAGGCGCCTTTCTCGTGGCCGAACAGTTCCGATTCCATCAGGTCCTTGGGGATCGCCGCCATGTTCAAGGCGATGAACGGCGACGCCGCCCGTGGGCTGTGGCGGTGCAGGGCGTGGGCGACCAGTTCTTTACCGGTACCGGACTCGCCGTTGATCAGCACGGTGATGTTGGAATGGCTCAGGCGGCCGATGGCGCGGAACACCTCCTGCATTGCCGGTGCTTCGCCGATGATCTCCGGGGTGCGGGTCAGGCTCGGGGCGACGTCCAGGCCCTGTTGCTCCTGGGCGTGCTGGTTGGCGCGCTTGACCAGCGATACCGCCTCGTCGACATCGAATGGCTTGGGCAGGTATTCGAAGGCGCCGCCCTGATAGGACGCCACCGCGCTGTCGAGGTCGGAATGGGCGGTCATGATGATCACCGGCAGGCGCGGGTGCTGCTCGCGGATCTGCGCGAGCAAGTCCAGGCCGCTGGCGCCGGGCATGCGGATGTCGGAAATGATCACGTCGGGCTGTTGCCGGGCCAGTCGGCTCATGACCCCGTCGGCGCTGTCGAAGCTCTGGGTGGTCATGCCTTCCTGTTGCAGGGCCTTTTCCAACACCCAGCGGATGGAACGATCATCATCGACGATCCAGACAGTTTCACTTCGGCTCATGAGGCGGTGGCTCCTTGTTCCAGCGGCAGGAAGATCGAGAAGGTGGTGTGGCCAGGGTGACTGTCACATTCGATCAGGCCCTGGTGCTGGCTGATGATGTTCTGGGTAATGGCCAGGCCCAGCCCGGTCCCGTCCGGGCGGCCGCTGACCATGGGGTAGAAGATGGTTTCCTGCAGCTCGGCAGGGATGCCCGGGCCGTTGTCGATGATCTCGATTCGGGCCACCAGGCGGTGACGGGTGTGGCCGATGGTGAACTGGCGCATGGCCCGGGTGCGCAGGCTGATGCGGCCCAGGCGCAGCTCGTTCTGGCCGCTGATGGCCTGCATGGCGTTGCGCACGATGTTGAGCACCGCCTGGATCATCTGTTCGCGGTCGATCAGCACGTCCGGCAGGCTCGGGTCGTAATCGCGCACCAGGGTGATGCCGCCCTGGCTTTCGGCCTCGACCAGGCTGCAGACCCGCTCCAGCACCTCATGGATGTTGGTCAGGGCCAGCGACGGCAGCTTGTTCGAGCCGAGCATGCGGTCGACCAGGTTGCGCAGGCGGTCGGCCTCTTCAATGATCACATTGGTGTAATCCTTCAGGCCCTCCTCCGGCAGCTCGCGGGCCAGCAGCTGGGCGGCGCCGCGAATGCCACCGAGCGGGTTCTTGATCTCGTGGGCCAGGCCGCGCACCAGCATCTTGGTGGTTTCCTGCTTGGACAGCTGGGCCTCTTCCTTGGTGATGCGCAGCAGGCGGTCACGCGGGTGCACTTCGAGCAGCAGCAGGGTCGCGCCCTTGCTGAGGATCGGCGTTACCGCGTAGTCGACGGTCTGGGTCTGGCCGGTCAGCGAGGTCAGCTGGGCTTCACGTTTAGTAAAGGGGTGCGCGTGCTCTACCGCCTGGCGCAGGGAGTTCAGCGCCTCGGGCGATTCGGTGAACAGCTCGCTGATGAACTGACCATGGCTGCGCTGGCCGCTGATGGCCAGGAGCATCTCCGCTGCCGGGTTCATGTACTCAAGGCGCAACTCGGCGTCGAGCAGGATGGTGGCTGTGGTCAGGTTGTCCAGTAGCAGTCGGTGCAGTGCATCGCTGATGGTCATGGGGCGTCGTTG
The DNA here is from genome assembly GCF_900101695.1 of Pseudomonas sp. UC 17F4. Taxonomy (NCBI): domain Bacteria; kingdom Pseudomonadati; phylum Pseudomonadota; class Gammaproteobacteria; order Pseudomonadales; family Pseudomonadaceae; genus Pseudomonas; species Pseudomonas sp. UC 17F4. The sequence continues at coordinate 344,208 of NZ_FNKV01000001.1, read as the reverse complement.
ACCTCTTTTGGCTCATACAACCTCGGCCTGGGCCCAAGTCGCGGTCGCTGGTAATCCGCTGGTACAAAGAAAATGCAAAAAGCAAACCAAGGCTCCGAAAAGAAGCGGAATTTCCGGATTAAGACCTGTATTTGCGCGAAAAATGCCTACAAAGTCCTGAGATCACGCTTTTTGTGAACCAAAATGGGCTGAGTTGCTCAGGTGCAGGCAGATGCGTGCACCAATATAGAGCATAGAGGAAGGATTACTGCGGCGAGCACAAATGCGTGGTGGCACGGATCAGTGCCACGGATTGCTGCGGGTCTCGGGCTCGTTGCGCGATGGCCTGGGCAAGGGTTGCCGGGCAGTGGGCCGGGCGGTTGCGATCAAACTCGGCCAACTGGCTGAGCAGGGTGCGCTGCAGGCGATCCAGCTGCGGGCGCAACTGGCTGCCCAGATCGACCCGCGGGGTTTGCGGTGCGCTGCCGACGGCATGCCAGCGCGACAGCGCGCTGTACTGCAGCAGCTTGTTGGCTTCGATCTGGTCGGCGAAGAACAGCGCTGCCCGTTGCCCGTCGACACCAAAGCGCAGGGCCTGGGACTGGGCATTGGCAATCACCTGCTGCTCGCGTTCAGGCGCTTCTACTGGCTGGCCCGAGTCCCATTTGTTCAGGGCAACCGCGTGGGCGATGTGCAGGCGCTGGTCGATGCTGTCGAGCAAGGCGGTGAGTGGTGTGGTGGCTGGCGCGGGCTGGGAAAGCGGCACACCCTGGCTGCCGGCATAAAAAACAATCAGTTCGGCCGCTTGCGCGCCTGTACGCCCGCGATGCACGCCATCGACGATCTCGGCGAGGGCGTCTCCGGCCTTGATGCTTACCTGTTTGTTGCTGTCGCGGGTTTCCACCAGCAGTTCACCTGCAAGCAGGTAGCCGGCGTTGGGCAGCGGATGGCTGTGCCAGTCGAGGGTTGTTTCAGGCGGAATGTGGATTTTAACCAGGGTCAGTTCCGCTGGCCCGTCGGGGTAGCGCGGGTAGGGGCTGCCGTCCCAGGCGGTGTTGGTGCGTAGCAGCACCTGTGATTCGAGCGGTGCTGGCGGGGTACTGCAGCCTGTCAGCAAGGCAAGCAGGGTGAGTGTGATCGGGGTGCGGGTCATGATGGGCTCGGGCGTGGATTGCTGAGCCAGCATGGTCGAGGTCAGGAGGCTGACCTATCGGGAACATCTGAAGAATATGTATGAAAAAGGCCTCCCGAAGGAGGCCTTTTTTCAAGCTACGCCGCTTGCGCGAGCGTCACTGGCTTAGCAGCTGTAGTACAGCTCGTATTCCAGTGGGTGTACGAAGGTGCGGACCTTGATTTCTTCTTCGCTTTTCAGCGCGATGTAGGCATCGATGAAGTCGTCGGAGAACACGCCGCCCTTGGTCAGGAACGCACGGCCTTTGTCCAGCTCTTCCAGGGCTTCTTTCAGGCTGCCGCAAACCTGTGGGATCTCTTTCGCCTCTTCAGGCGGCAGGTCGTACAGGTTCTTGTCGGCGGCATCGCCTGGGTGGATCTTGTTCTGGATACCGTCCAGGCCGGCCATCATCAGTGCTGCGAAGCACAGGTACGGGTTGGCAGCCGGGTCCGGGAAGCGCGCTTCGATGCGGCGGGCTTTCGGGCTGGAAACGTACGGGATGCGGATCGAGGCGGAACGGTTGCGCGCCGAGTAGGCCAGCATGACCGGTGCTTCGAAGCCTGGTACCAGACGCTTGTAGGAGTTGGTAGCCGGGTTGGTGAAGCCGTTCAGGGCCTTACCGTGCTTGATGATACCGCCGATGAAGTACAGGGCGGTGTCGGACAGGCCGGCATAGCCTTCGCCGGAGAAGGTGTTCTTGCCATCTTTGGAGATGGACATGTGCACGTGCATACCCGAGCCGTTGTCACCGTACAGTGGCTTAGGCATGAAGGTAGCGGTGCGGCCGTAGGCGTCGGCAACGTTGTGCACGCAGTATTTGAGGGTCTGAACTTCGTCAGCCTTCTTCACCAGGGTGTTGAACTGCACACCGATTTCGTTCTGGCCGGCAGTGGCCACTTCGTGGTGGTGGACTTCGATGACCAGGCCCATTTCTTCCATGGCGTTGCACATGGCAGTACGGATTTCGTGGTCGTGGTCGAACGGTGGTACCGGGAAGTAGCCGCCTTTGACGCCTGGACGGTGGCCTTTGTTGCCGCCTTCGACGTCCTGGTCGGACATCCACGAGCCTTGCTCGGAGTAGATCTTGAACATCGAGCCGGAGATGTCGGACTTGAACTTCACTTCGTCGAAGATGAAGAACTCAGGCTCTGGGCCGACGAACACGGTGTCACCGATACCGGTGGTCTTCAGGTACTCTTCGGCGCGGCGGGCGATGGCGCGTGGGTCGCGGTCGTAGCCTTGCATGGTCGAAGGTTCGATGATGTCGCAGACCAGGATCAGGGTCGGCTCTTCGGTGAACGGGTCGAGCACGGCGGAGGAGTCGTCCGGCATCAGGATCATGTCGGAGGCTTCGATGCCTTTCCAGCCAGCGATGGAGGAACCGTCGAACATCTTGCCGGCTTCGAAGAAATCTTCATCCAGCGCATCACGAGCTGGCATGGTCACGTGGTGCTGAGTGCCTTTGGTGTCAGTGAAGCGCAGATCAATCCATTTAACGTCATGATCTTTGATGAGTTGAACCGACTTCGACATAGTGTCCTCCGGGTGGGGTAGAGCTTGCCTGTGCAGCCCTTTAATTTGGGTGATGCCGGGCGCGAATAGTCGGCCAAGGCAACCTGCCTCACAAGGGAGCAAATTGCATGCCAGTGCCCCGAGTTGGGATTTTTGCCCCAAACCCAAGCGTTTTCGCCCGATTCGCTGAAATCAGCGGTTTTTTCTGCACCCTTACGATGCGCTAAACAGCCATGATGCACCATAACGGTGCGAGAAAAACCTTCTGTACAAAAGTTGCTCAAAGCTTGAGCAATTTCCGCTATAATCCGCGCCCCACTTTTTTAGTCGGCACCTCGCGCGCTGTTTTTCATGAAACTAATCGTAAAAGTCTTCCCAGAGATCACCATCAAGAGCCGGCCGGTTCGCAAGCGCTTCATCCGTCAACTGGCCCGCAACATCCGCAACGTGCTCAAGGACCTCGATCCTGCGCTCGCGGTTAACGGTGTCTGGGATAACCTCGAAGTGATCACTCACATCGAGGACGAGAAGGTCCTGCGCGAGATGACCGAGCGTCTGAGCTGCACGCCGGGCATTGCCCATTTCCTGCAGGTCGACGAATACCCGCTGGGTGATTTCGACGACATCGTCGCCAAGTGCAAGCAGCACTTCGGTCACCTGCTGGCGGGCAAGCGCTTCGCCGTACGCTGCAAGCGCGGCGGTCACCACGATTTCACCTCGATGGACGTCGACCGCTACGTCGGCAGCCAGCTGCGCCAGCAGTGCGGCGCCGCCGGTATCGACCTGCGCACGCCTGAAGTCGAGGTGCGCATCGAGGTGCGCGACAAGCGCCTGTACGTCATCCACAACCAGCACAAAGGCATCGGCGGTTACCCGCTGGGCGCGCTGGAGCAGACCCTGGTGCTGATGTCCGGTGGTTTCGACTCCACCGTCGCCGCCTACCAGATGATGCGTCGCGGCCTGATGACCCACTTCTGCTTCTTCAACCTTGGCGGCCGCGCCCACGAGCTGGGGGTGATGGAAGTCGCCCACTTCCTGTGGAAAAAGTACGGCAGCAGCCAGCGCGTGCTGTTCGTCAGCGTGCCGTTCGAAGAAGTGGTCGGCGAGATCCTCGGCAAGGTCGACAACAGCTACATGGGCGTGACCCTCAAGCGCATGATGCTGCGCGCGGCGACCAACATCGCCGACCGCCTGCAGATCGACGCCCTGGTGACCGGTGAAGCCATCTCCCAGGTCTCGAGCCAGACCCTGCCGAACCTTGCGGTGATCGACTCGGCCACCGAGAAGCTGGTGCTGCGCCCGCTGCTGGCCAGCCACAAGCAGGACATCATCGACCAGGCCCAGCAGATCGGCACCGCCGAGTTCGCCAAGCACATGCCTGAATACTGCGGCGTGATTTCGGTGAACCCGACCACTTGCGCCAAGCGTCATCGCCTCGAGCATGAAGAGAAGCAGTTCGACATGGCGGTGCTCGAGCGTGCCCTGGAGCGCGCTCGGCTGATCTCCATCGACCACGTGATCGATGAACTCAGCCAGGATATCCAGATCGAAGAAGTCAGCCAGGCGCTGGCCGGGCAGGTGGTGATCGACATTCGCCACCCTGATGCCCAGGAAGACCAGCCCCTGGAACTGGACGGCATCGAGGTCCAGGCCTTGCCGTTCTACGCCCTGAACAGTCGCTTCAAGGAGCTGGATGCCACGCGCCAGTACCTGCTGTATTGCGACAAGGGAGTAATGAGTCGCCTGCATGCCCATCATCTGCTCAGTGAGGGACATGCCAATGTGCGCGTTTATCGTCCGACATAAGACGCCGGGGCTATATGGCGGGAGCATCCGCCATCGCCCTCCCGACCACCGGGCCGTTTGAGCGCCATTCATTCATATTCGCCGCCTAGACTGGGCGGCAACCCGAATCCTCTGATCGAGATACACACGTGATCGAAAATCTGCGTAACATCGCCATCATCGCCCACGTTGACCATGGTAAAACCACCCTGGTCGACAAACTCCTGCGTCAGTCCGGCACTCTGGAGCGTAACGAGCTCAACGACGAGCGCGTCATGGACTCCAACGACCAGGAAAAAGAGCGCGGTATTACCATTCTGGCGAAAAACACCGCCATCAACTGGAACGGCTACCACATCAACATCGTCGACACCCCCGGCCACGCCGACTTCGGTGGCGAGGTTGAACGTGTAATGTCGATGGTCGACTCCGTACTGCTGCTGGTCGACGCTCAAGACGGCCCTATGCCGCAAACCCGTTTCGTGACCAAGAAGGCTTTCGAAGCCGGCCTGCGTCCAATCGTGGTGATCAACAAGGTCGACCGTCCGGGCGCGCGTCCTGACTGGGTTCTGGACCAGATCTTCGATCTGTTCGACAACCTCGGTGCCACCGACGAACAGCTGGACTTCAAAGTCGTCTACGCCTCGGCCCTGAACGGCATTGCCGGTCTGGACCACACCGAAATGGCCGAAGACATGACCCCGCTGTACCAGTCGATCGTCGACAACGTACCGGCCCCTGCTGTTGACCGTGACGGTCCGTTCCAGATGCAGATCTCGGCACTGGACTACAACAGCTTCCTCGGTGTTATCGGTGTTGGCCGTATCGCTCGCGGTCGCGTCAAGCCGAACACCCCGGTGGTGGCTATCGACGTCGATGGCAAGAAGCGCAACGGTCGTATCCTCAAGCTGATGGGTCACCACGGCCTGCACCGCGTTGACGTCGAAGAAGCCCAGGCTGGCGACATCGTCTGCATCAGCGGTTTCGACGAGCTGTTCATCTCCGACACCCTGTGCTCCCCGGACGCAGTTGAAGCGATGAAGCCGCTGACCGTTGACGAGCCAACCGTTTCGATGACCTTCCAGGTCAACGACTCGCCGTTCTGCGGTAAAGAAGGCAAGTTCGTGACTTCCCGCAACATCAAGGAACGTCTGGACAAAGAGCTGCTGTACAACGTTGCACTGCGCGTTGAAGAAGGCGACTCGGCTGACAAGTTCAAGGTCTCCGGCCGTGGTGAGCTGCACCTCTCGGTTCTGATCGAAACCATGCGTCGCGAAGGCTTCGAAATGGGTGTTGGTCGTCCGGAAGTGATCATCCGTGAAGTCGACGGTGCCAAGCACGAGCCGTTCGAAAACGTCACCATCGACATCCCTGAAGACTCCCAGGGCAAGGTCATGGAAGAAATGGGTCTGCGTAAAGGCGACCTGACCAACATGGTTCCGGATGGCAAGGGCCGTGTACGCCTGGAATACAACATTCCAGCCCGTGGTCTGATCGGTTTCCGTAACCAGTTCCTGACCCTGACCAACGGTGCAGGCATCCTGACCTCGATCTTCGACCGTTACGCTCCGATGAAGTCCGGCCACATGTCCGGCCGTCAGAACGGCGTACTGGTTTCGGTTGAAACCGGCAAGGCCCTGACCTACTCCCTGGAAACCCTGCAGGCGCGCGGCAAGCTGTTCGTCGAGCACGGCCAGGAGATCTACAACGGTCAGATCGTTGGTCTGAACAGCCGTGACAACGACCTGGGCGTCAACCCTACCAAGGGCAAGAAGCTCGACAACATGCGTGCTTCGGGTAAAGACGAAACCATCGCCCTGGTTCCACCTGTTCGCTTCACCCTGGAACAGGCTCTGGAATTCATCCAGGACGACGAGCTGTGCGAAGTGACCCCTAAGTCGATCCGTCTGCGCAAGAAGATCCTCGACGAAGGCGAGCGTACCCGCGCTGCCAAGAAAGCCAAGAACTGAGTCTTAGTTCCGGCTGAATGAAAACGCCCCCGGTCGCAAGGCCGGGGGCGTTTTTTTGTGCGCGGAAAGTGTGAATCAGCCGAAGGACTGTTCGAACGGCGCGGCGCTGGCGCGGATGGCAGCAGCTATGTCCGGTGCTTGTTCCGTCAGCTCCTGATGATGCAGCAGTGTGCCTTCGACGGCTTGCAGGATTGCCTGGATGCGGCTTTTGGGGTCACTGACACGGCAGCGTTTGGCGAAGTCGAGAATGGTCAGGCGTGAGGCAAAAAGCGACTTCTGCCCATTGAGGTCCAGCGCCAGTGTGTCTCGCGGAAGGTAGGCGGTGGTATTGACGATGTCATAAGCCGGCGCGAGCACGGCATCATTGGCGTAAGGCGTGCTGTACAGCAGGCCGAAGTTCTTCAGGTGCGCATCGCCGTTGCCGACGATGCAACTCAAGGCGACCATGTCGAACAGCGCCTGAAGGTTCTCCAGCTGTTCCATCGGTGCGGTAAACACCTCTATGGCTTTGGCGATGTGCTCGTAGCTTTTACTGTATTTGCCAGCAGTACCCAGGCCCATCAACACCGCCATGTCTTCGAAGCCAAGCGGATTCAGCTGTGCATCACGGTCGAAGCGGCGCATGACGAACATGCGCTTGTCCTTGGACAAGTAGAACTCTGGTGTGGTTATTCCGGCTGCGCTGGCAATCGACATGCACAGGTACTCGTTGATCGCCAGGTGGGGGAATTCACCCTTGCCGCTTTTTACAATCAGGTCAGCGGTGGTGGCGGTCGCCTTGTAAGGGGCTTCGGCCAGTTCCGGCACCAGCACTTTGGGCTGCACGCCAGAAATACCGGAGCGCAAGATGTAGCGTTGGACCATTTCATTGAAAATATCCTCGGTACCGTCCCAGGCAAGAATCTCGCTTAGGCGTTCGCCTTTGCCCGGGTTGTCTTGCTGCTCGATCAGGCGCTGCACTTCTGGTGCGGTGACGAATACGCGGCCGATAGGCGAGTTGCTGCCGGAGATCGCCAGCAGCAGCATCGGGTTGACGGTTGCTACCTTGGCCAGGCGATTGCGCAGTTGCTCCAGTACATAGCCTTCGGGCAGGTTCATCTGGAAAATCGGATGAAGGTCCCTGGATACGAAGTCGTCGCGGCGAGGGGGCATGGTCATGCTCACCGCAATCGAGGCCGAGGATGAGTCGCTATAGCGAAAGACGTAGTCGCCGTTTGGCTGCTGGTAAATCTTGCCGCTGACGCCTTGAGGCGTTGACACCAGCAGCTCGTCTGCCGCGCTCACCGGAACACGTCCTCAAGCTCATCCAGGGTCGGCAGGGACTTTGCCACGACCTCGACGTCGCAGCCGAGGGCATTCAATGCTCTGCTGTAAAACGAGATAGCGACGGTGCTTGAGCCCTGCTCGATCTCACTGAGCTTCTGCCGAGTGATGCCGATACGTTCCGCCAGTTGCACTTTGGTCAGGCCGCGGCGTTTTCTCACCTGCTCGATACTGTGCCCGATGCGCTGGGAAATTAGCGTGGTCTGCATGTTACGTATCCATAACATTAGCTGGTTAATGTCAGGTAAACATAACATAGTGTCATCGTCAAACGCCCAGCTCGCTTCGGTCGGGCGTTCCGATCAGTGGTCGTCGCTTAGCGCGAGCGCACCGCAGGCTTGGGGATATATGCGCAATACCCCGGGCGCGGGCCGATCCGTGGATGGTTGCGGCAGGTGTCCGGGCGCTTGTCGTAAATGGTGCACATGCGACTTTTACGGTCCAGGTACAGGCAATCGTCGTTGCTCATCTGCGCCAGGGTGAAAATCCCCGACTTCTGGTTGAAGCGCTGGATGATCCCGTCCTTCTGCAAGCGCTTGGCAATGTTCTTCGGCGGCTCGCCCACCTCGAACTCATCCACCACGCCCATGCGGATCAGGTCTTTGATTTTCACTTCCGTCGGCAAGGTGCAGCAGGTCGAGTTGCAGCCTCCGCACATATGGCTTTGGTACTTCTGCCAGGTTTCCAGTCGGTCGACTTCGGCGGCGGCAATCAGGGTCGGTTTCATCGGGCTCAGGCTAGAAGAGTCTTGTGGGCGCGCGATGATACCGGAGTTGATCAAATTGTGAACAACCATTTGCCGCTTTATTCCGGGTTTGTTTGCCGCTGGCCGCAAGAAAGTCGCGAACCAGAGCTTCCCCTCTGTGTCGAACGGTCTAGGCTGAGAAATCTCCATCCGCATTCGTCAACTTGCCCGAGGACGTCGCATGTCTCAGGAACCACTCGCTCGTGACGCAGAGGTGGCCGCTTTTCGCACCGCTGTGCTGGATAAATTGACCTACGCGGTCGGCAAGGACCCGGAGCATGCCTTCGATCACGACTGGTTCGAAGCCATTGCCCTGGCTGCCCGCGATCACATGGTCGACCACTGGATGGACCATACCCGGCAGATCTACCGCAAGAGCCAGAAGCGGGTGTATTACCTGTCGCTGGAGTTCCTGATCGGTCGTCTGCTGTACGACAGCCTGAGCAATCTCGGCCTGCTCGATGTTGCCCGTGAAGCGCTGGACGGGCTTAACGTCGACCTTGAGCGCATTCGCCTGCTGGAGCCCGATGCGGCGCTGGGTAATGGCGGCCTGGGGCGTCTGGCGGCGTGTTTCATGGAGAGCATGTCGACCCTTGGCATCGCCGCCCACGGTTACGGCATTCGTTACGAGCACGGCCTGTTCCGCCAGGCGGTAGTCGATGGCTGGCAGCAGGAGCAGACCGAGAACTGGCTGGATTTCGGCAACCCCTGGGAGTTCGAGCGGGCCGAGGTGATCTACCCGATCAGCTTTGGTGGCAGTGTCGAGACCGTGCACGACGCCAGTGGCCAGCAGCGCCAGGTGTGGTGGCCGGCCGAGACGGTGCGTGCGGTGGCCTACGACACGCCGGTGGTCGGCTGGCGCGGTGCCAGCGTCAACACCTTGCGCCTGTGGCGGGCGCGGGCATTGGAAGAACTACACCTGGAGCGCTTCAATGCCGGCGATCACCTTGGCGCTGTCGCCGAAGTGGCGCGCGCCGAAAGTATCTCGCGGGTGCTGTACCCGGCCGACAGTACCGAGGCCGGCCAGGAGCTGCGCCTGCGGCAGGAGTACTTCTTTGTTTCCGCCTCGCTGCAGGACCTGCTGCGCCGGCACCTGAACATGCATGACAGCCTGCTCAACCTGCCGCAGCAGGCGGCGATCCAGCTCAACGACACCCACCCCTCGATCGCGGTCGCCGAGCTGATGCGCCTGCTGGTCGACCAGCACGAAGTGCCCTGGGACACCGCCTGGCAGCTGACCGTCGAGACCCTGGCCTACACCAACCATACTTTGCTGCCCGAAGCCCTGGAAACCTGGCCGGTGGGTTTGATGGAGCGCATGCTGCCGCGGCACATGCAGATCATCTACCTGATCAACGCCTTTCATATCGACGCCCTGCGCGCCAAGGGCATCCACGATTTCGACGTGCTGCGCGCGGTGTCACTGATCGAGGAAGACAACGGCCGCCGGGTGCGCATGGGCAACCTGGCGTTCCTCGGTTCGCACAGCGTCAACGGTGTGTCGGCGCTGCACACAAAGCTGATGCGCAGCACGGTGTTTGCCGAACTGCACAAGCTCTACCCCGAGCGAATCAACAACAAGACCAACGGCATCACCTTCCGGCGCTGGCTGTTCCAGGCCAACCCGCAACTGACCGGCATGCTGGTCGAGGCCCTCGGCGCCGACCTGCTCGATGACCCGCAGGGACGCCTGCGCGACCTTGAGCCGTTTGCCGACAAGGCGTCGTTCTGCAAGCAGTTCGCCGCCCAGCGCCTGCACAGCAAAAAGGCCCTGGCCAGCCTGGTCCAGGAGCGCCTGGGCATTACCCTCAACCCCGAGGCGATGTTCGATGTGCAGGTCAAGCGCATCCATGAGTACAAACGCCAGTTGCTCAACCTGCTGCACACCGTGGCCCTGTACCAGGCCATCCGCGCCGAACCTGGCAGCGGCTGGGCGCCGCGGGTGAAGATCTTCGCCGGCAAGGCCGCCGCCAGCTATCACCAGGCCAAGCTGATCATCAAACTGAGCAACGACATCGCCAAGGTGGTCAACAACGACCCGACCGTGCGCGGCTTGCTCAAGGTGGTGTTCCTGCCCAACTACAACGTCAGCCTGGCCGAGAGCATCATTCCGGCGGCCGATCTGTCTGAGCAGATTTCTACCGCCGGCTACGAGGCGTCGGGCACCAGCAACATGAAATTCGGCCTCAATGGCGCGCTGACCATCGGCACCCTGGACGGCGCCAATGTCGAAATGTGCGAGCAGGTCGGTGCCGAGAACATGTTCATCTTCGGCCTGACCTCCCAGCAGGTGGAGGCGCGCAAGCGCAGCGGCGACTTTGGCGCCAGTGCCGCGATCGGTGCCTCCCATCGGCTCAACGACGTGCTCCAGGCCATTCGTGGCGGGGTGTTTTCACCGGATGACCCGGCCCGTTATGTCGGTTTGGTCGACTCGCTGGTGGCTTATGACCGCTTCCTGGTGTGCGCCGATTTCGATGCCTACTGGGAAGCGCAATTGCGCGTCGAAGCGCTCTGGCGCGAGCCCAGGCAGTGGTGGCGCATGGCAGTGCTCAACAGCGCTCGCATGGGCTGGTTCTCTTCGGACCGGACCATCCGCGAGTACGCCACGGATATCTGGAAAGCCCTCGACTAAGCTGCAAAGGCCGGCCCGGGAGCGCTGAACTCTCGGGCCGATGTGCCGTCTGATCGGCCAAGCGTGTCTGATTGCTCGCTAGCGCTTCACTCTCCCTGTAAACTGCGTGGGTTTTTATTACCCCCTTCCTTCGGAGCCTTACATGTCCCGCGTTACCCTGAGTCGCTATTTGATTGAGCAGACCCGCAGCAACAGTACCCCTGCCGATCTGCGCTTCCTGATCGAAGTGGTGGCGCGTGCGTGCAAGGAAATCAGCCACAACGTCTCCAAAGGCGCGCTGGGCGGTGTCCTGGGCAGCATGGGCACCGAGAACGTGCAGGGCGAAGTCCAGAAGAAACTCGACGTGATCTCCAACGACATCCTCCTCGAAGCCAACGAGTGGGGCGGTCACCTGGCCGGCATGGCTTCCGAAGAGATGGACAACGCCTACCAGATCCCGGGCAAATACCCGAAAGGCGCCTACCTGCTGGTCTTCGACCCGCTGGACGGTTCGTCGAACATCGACGTCAACGTCTCGGTCGGCACCATCTTCTCGGTACTGCGCTGCCCGAACGAATACCTGAGCCAGAACGAGAGCCTCAACGAGCAGGCCTTCCTGCAGCCAGGCACCAAGCAGGTTGCCGCCGGTTACGCGATCTACGGCCCGCAAACCATGCTGATCCTGACCCTGGGCAACGGCGTCAAGGGCTTCACCCTGGACCGCGAACTGGGCAGTTTCGTACTGACCCACGAGAACATCCAGGTGCCGGAAACCACCGCCGAATTCGCCATCAACATGTCCAACCAGCGCCACTGGGAAGAGCCGGTGACCCGCTACGTGGGCGAGCTGCTGGCCGGTGAAACCGGTCCGCTGAAAAAGAACTACAACATGCGCTGGATCGCCTCGATGGTTGCCGATGTGCACCGCATCCTGACCCGTGGCGGCCTGTTCATGTACCCGCGCGATGCCCGTGAGCCATCCAAGCCGGGCAAGCTGCGTCTGATGTACGAAGCCAACCCGATGTCCTTCATCATCGAACAGGCCGGCGGTGCTTCCACTGACGGTCGCCAGCGCATCCTCGACATCCAGCCAGAGAGCCTGCACCAGCGCGTGGCAGTGTTCCTCGGCTCCAAGCAGGAAGTCGAGCGCGTTACCGGTTATCACAAGGAGTAAATCATGCTCGCACCTTGGCAGCCTTTGCTGGAGTGGTGGTTTGGCTGGGGCACCAGCCCCCAGGATGTGGCTGACGAGAAGAGCACCTTGTGGTTCGGCAAGCACCACGACGACGAAGCGCGTGAGCGCTTCGGCGAGCTGGTCGAGCAAGCGCTGGCCGGCGGCCTCGATGAGTGGCTGCAAAGCCCTCAGGGCTGGCTTGGCCTGGTGTTGCTGCTCGACCAGTTGCCGCGCATGATCCACCGCGACACGCCGCGCGCCTTCGATGGCGACCGACGTGCCCAGGTGCTGGTGATGCAGGGGCTGGACAAGGCCTGGGATTACCAGTTGCTGCCGATCCAGCGGGTGTTCATCCTGTTGGTGCTGGAGCATGCCGAGGTACTGGACTGGCAGAACATCAGCGTCGAGCGTTACCAGTTGCTGCTCGATGCCCAGCCGGATGCCGATCGGCGCTTGTTCGAAGGGTTCCTTGACTACGCCGAACAGCACCAGCGGGTGATTGCCCGCTTTGGCCGCTTCCCGCATCGCAATCTGTTGCTGAATCGGCCGAGTACCGATGAAGAGATGGATTTTCTGCTGGAGCCGGGCTCAAGGTTTTGAGTTGAGCTCAATCGCGGGGCAAGTCGAGTCGTCGCCCCGCGATCAGCTTCACATCAGATCCTGAAACTCCCCACCAATTGCTTCAAACGATTGGCCTGATTCTCCAGGTCATTGCAGGCGCGCAAGGTTGCCTGCAGGTTCTCTACCCCTTCCTGATTCAGCGTATTGATCTCGGTGATGTCGACATTGATCGACTCGACCACGGCCGTCTGCTCTTCGGTGGCGGTGGCTACCGACTGGTTCATGCCGTCGATCTCGCCGATACGCAGGGTTACGCTGCCCAGCCGCTCGCCGGCCTGGTTGGCGATGCCGACGCTGTGCTGGCTGTGGCTCTGGCTTTCGGTCATGGTGCTGACCGCCACCTGAGCACCAGCCTGCAGCTCTTCGATGATGCGCTGAACCTGCTGGGCCGAATCCTGGGTGCGGTGGGCGAGGTTGCGGACCTCGTCGGCCACCACGGCAAAGCCGCGTCCGGCCTCGCCGGCACGGGCCGCTTCGATGGCGGCGTTGAGCGCCAGCAGGTTGGTCTGCTGGGAAATGCCGCTGATCACCTCGAGAATCTGGCCGATGTTCACCGTGTTGGCATTGAGCGTCTCGATGTTGCCGCACGAGTCGCTGATTTTCGCCGACAGTTGGTTCATCACTTCGATGGTCTGCTCGACCACCTGCTGGCCCTGCGCTGCCAGGTTGCGCGCGTCGCTGGAATGTTGCGAGGCGAGGGCGGCGTTCTGGGCGATTTCCTGGGCGGCGGCGCCAAGCTGGTTGATCGCCGCAGCGACGCTGCTGGTGCGGCTCGACTGCTGGTCGGCATTGTGGATCGAGGCGTTCGAGGCACTGACCACGCGCAGCGCCACTTCGTTGACCTGGCCGGTGGCCGAGGCCACTTCGCGGATCGACTCGTGAATACGCTCGACAAAGCGGTTGAACGATTGGCCGAGGCTACCGAATTCGTCCTGGCCATGAATGCGCAAGCGCCGGGTCAGGTCGCCTTCGCCTTCGGCGATGTCGTGCATGGCCCGGCCCATCACGTGCAGCGGCTCCATCAGCACGCGAATCAGCACGCCGAGCAGGGCGATGATGATCAGCACGGCGATCACCGTGGCCACCACTGCCGAGGTGCGCAGTTCGCTGAGCATGGCAAAGGCGAAATCCTGGTCGAGCTCCAGCGCCACGTACCAGTCCGCCGACGCCACGCCGTTGACCTTGGTGAAGGTGATGAACTGCTTGTGGCCGTTGAGCTCGGCTTCTTTCAGGCCGCTACCAACCTGCGGGGTGTCTTGCGGGTAGGCGTCGCTGAGGTCCTTCAGCACCAGGTCGGCTTTCGGGTGGACGAGGATCTTGCCCGCGCCGTTGACGATGAAGGCCTGGCCGTGGCCGTCGAAGTTCAGCGCGTTGATGATCGCGCTGATGCTATCCAGATCGGTGTCGACGCCGTTGACGCCGATCAGCCGGCCCTGGTGCTGCACCGGGGTGGCCAGGGTGATCACCAGCTTGTTGGCCGACGCTGAAATGTACGGCTCGGTAATGATGGTCTGGCCGGCGCTGGTGGCGGCCTTGTACCAGCCGCGCACCCGCGGGTCGTAGTCGGCGGCGCGATTGCCCAGCGGCACCGACTGCATGTAGCCGTCCTGGCCACCGAAGTAGGTCAGCAAAAAATTGCTGCCGTACACCGGCAAGCTCAGGCTGCGGGTCAGGCTGTCCTTGCTGGCGCCATCGATGGCGACTTGCTGGGACAGCGACTGCAGCAGCTGCATGCGGCTTTGCAGCCAGGTCTGGATATTGCTGCTGGTCAGGCTGCCGAGCTCCTGCATCGAGGCTTCGGTGTTGCTGCGCAGGGTCTGGCGCTGGCGGTAATCGTTGAACAGGATGAAACAGGTGAAGGCGACAGCGACCACCAGGGCGGCGGCGAGCAGAATCTTGTGGCTGAACTTCAGGTTTTTTGTCATTGCGAGGTCTGTCTGCACAAGGCGGGTCAACGGGTGGGGCGCGGCAATCGGTCGCAGCGCCTTCCTGTGTCGTCCGTTATGGGCAAAAGATTAATCGCAGAACTCACCAGTCGACCAATGGCGGGGCTTTGACGCCAACAAAACCTGGGCGCTTGGGAACCGGATGAGCTTTTTCCCTTCTAAGCTGTCGGTAGGCCACCGCGCCTGCACCCTCATGTCCAGGAGTGACCCTTCATGTCGTTGCGTTCCCTCGCCCTGCTGTCCTTGTGCGTGTTCCTCACTGCGTGCAACAAGATCAACCAGGAAAACTATTCACAGCTCAAGTCCGGGATGGCCAAGGCCGAGGTCGAAAAACTGCTCGGCGCGCCGACCGATTGCTCGGGCGCCCTGGGCATGTCCAGCTGCACCTGGGGCGACGAGAAGACCTTTATCAGTGTCCAGTACGCCGGTGACAAAGTGCTGATGTATTCCGGGCAGGGCCTCAAATGAAGCGGTTGCATCTGCTGCTGGCGCTGTGCGCCGGGTTGATCCTCGGCGGCTGTGCCAGCACCGGCGCAGGCTCGCTGGAGCCCAAGACTGCCGGCAGCGTCGACCTCAAACGCTACCAGGGCAAGTGGTATGAACTGGCGCGGCTGCCGATGTTCTTCCAGCGCGACTGCGCCCAGTCCGAGGCTCATTACAACCTCAAGCCGGACGGTAATGTCGGGGTGCTCAACCGCTGCCAGACCCTGCTGGGTGAATGGCAGGAGGCCAGCGGCACGGCCACTGCGCAGGTGCCGGGCAAGACCGACAAGCTCTGGGTGGAGTTCGACAACTGGTTCTCGACCTTGCTGCCTGGGGTCGCCAAGGGCAACTACTGGATCCTTTACGTCGACGACAAGTACCAGACTGCGCTGGTCGGCAATCCGGATCGCAAGTACCTGTGGATACTTTCGCGCACCCCGACCATTCCGGCGTTGCAGCGCGAAAGCCTGCTGGCCAAGGCGCGCCAGCAGGGCTACGACACCCAGCGGCTGATCTGGCGGGTGACGGACAAGGACATGGCGGCGCACAAGCCTTGATACCCAAATCGCTGGCAAGCCAACTCCGTCAGTGTAGGAGCGGGCTTGCCCCGCGATGGCGTAATCAGCCCAACAGGCTGCGCAGCACCCCGGCAAATTCCCGTGCGCTGTCTTCTTCCTGGGCATGGCGACCCTGGCGCACGACCCACTGGCCGTTGACCATCACATCGCGCACCTGACGGTCACCGCCGGCAAACAGCCAGCGGTTGAGAATGCCGTCTTCACTGGCTGTCGCCAGGTACGGGTCGTTGCCATCGAGCACCAGCCAGTCCGCGCGCTTGCCCACCGCCAGTTCGCCAATCGGCTGGCCCATGGCCTGGGCGCCGCCACTCAGGGCGGCGTCGTACAGGGTGCGCCCGACCATTGGCTGATCGCCGCGGTACAGGCGGTTACGGCGCTGGTCACGCAAACGCTGGCCATATTCCAGCCAGCGCAATTCCTCTACCACGCTCAATGACACATGGCTGTCCGAACCAATCCCCAGGCGCCCGCCGCGGGCCAGGTAATCCACGGCCGGGAAGATGCCGTCGCCCAGGTTCGCCTCGGTGGTCAGGCACAAGCCGGCGATCGCGCCGCTGCGGGCCATCAACTCGACTTCGTCGGGTTCGGCATGGGTGGCGTGCACCAGGCACCAGCGCTGATTTACTTCGGTGTTCTCGTAGAGCCACTGCAACGGCCGGCGCCCGCTCCAGGCCAGGCAGTCGTCGACTTCTTTCTGTTGCTCGGCGATATGGATGTGCACCGGACAGGCCTTGTCGCTGGCAGCCATGACCTCGGCGATCTGCTCCGGAGTCACCGCGCGCAACGAATGGAAACACAGGCCCAGGGCCTGCGCCGGCTGCTCGGCGAGCAGCGGTGCCAGGCGTGCCTGCAGGTTCAGGTACTGTTCGGTGCTGTTGATAAAGCGCCGCTGGCCTTCGTTCGGTGCTTGCCCGCCAAAGCCGGAGTGGCTGTACAGCACCGGCAACAGGGTCAGGCCGATGCCGCTGGCGCGCGCCGCAGCGCTGATGCGCAGCGACAGCTCCGCCGGGTCGGCGTAGGCCTGGCCCTGGGTGTCGTGGTGAACGTAGTGGAATTCGGCGACCGAGGTATAGCCGGCCTTGAGCATCTCGATGTACAGCTGGCGGGCAATGACCTGCAGCTGCTCCGGGCTGATCTTGCCGACCAGGCGATACATCAGCTCGCGCCAGGTCCAGAAGCTGTCATTGGGGTTGCCGGCCACTTCCGCAAGCCCGGCCATGGCGCGCTGGAAGGCGTGCGAGTGCAGGTTGGGCATGCCCGGCAGCAGCGGGCCGGCCAGGTGCTCGGCGCCTTCGGCCGAGGCATTGGCCTCGATGCGGGTCAGCAGGCCGTCGGCGCCGACCTCGATTCGGACGTTTTCGGCCCAGCCTGTAGGCAGCAAAGCACGTTCGGCAAAGAAGACGGACATCGGCACGGCACCTCATTGTGATTATTTGTATATACATATACAGACGTTTGCCTGCTGGGTAAACTCCGGCAAGCTACCGTTCATTCAACCGAACAAGGATATCTTCCGTGCCGACACCTCCTGTCTCCGCGCTGGTTGCCCAGATGGGCGAGGGTCCGGCGCCGCTGTACGCCCGGGTCAAACAGATGATCGCCCAGCAGATCCAGAATGGCAGCTGGCCGCCGCATCACCGGGTGCCGTCCGAGAGCGAACTGGTCAACCAGTTGGGCTTCAGCCGCATGACCATCAACCGCGCCTTGCGCGAGCTCACTGCCGAAGGCTTGCTGGTGCGCATGCAGGGCGTCGGCACCTTTGTTGCCGAGCCCAAGAGCCGTTCGGCGCTGTTCGAGGTCAACAACATTGCCGACGAGATCGCCGCCCGTGGCCACGAGCACAGCTGCAAGGTGATCATCCTCGCCGAAGAGGCCGCCGGTTCCGAGCGCGCCCTGGCCCTGGACATGCGTGAAGGCCAGCGGGTGTTCCACTCGCTGATCGTGCATTACGAGAACGGCGTCGCCGTGCAGATCGAAGACCGCTTCGTTAATGCTGCGGTAGCGCCCGAATACCTCCAGCAGGACTTCACCCGGCAAACGCCCTACGCCTACCTGTCCCAGGTCGCACCCTTGACCGAGGGCGAACACGTGGTCGAGGCGATTCTTGCCGACCCGGATGAATGCCGCCTGCTGCAAATCGAACCGGGCGAGCCGTGCCTGCTGATCCGCCGCCGCACCTGGTCTGGGCGCCAGCCAGTGACTGCCGCTCGTCTGATTCATCCCGGATCCCGTCATCGCTTGGAAGGACGCTTCAGCAAATGAGCCAGTTGCAGGTATTACGCGCCAAAGACTACCCCCGCATGCCATGGAAGAACGGCGGCGGCAGCACCGAAGAGATTGCCCGCGATGCCGGCGTCGGCCTGGACGGCTTCGGCTGGCGCCTGTCGATTGCCGATATCAGCGAGTCCGGTGGCTTTTCCAGCTTTGCCGGGTATCAGCGGATCATCACCGTGCTCGAGGGCGAGGGCATGCGCCTGCAGGTCGATGGCCAGCCGACGCGGCCGTTGCTGCCGTTCGACGCCTTTGCCTTCAGCGGCCAGAGCCAGGTCAGTTGCACGCTGCTCGGTGGTGCAATTCGCGATTTCAACCTGATCTATTCTCCCGAGCGCTACAACGCGCGCCTGCAGTGGCTCGATGGCAGCCAGCGGCTGTTCAGTTCGGCCACGACCGTGCTGCTGTTTGCCGTGGCTTCCCAGGTCGAGGTGACGCTGGACAGCGGTGTGCAGCTGCTTGGGCGCTATGACTGCTTGCACCTGGAGGCGAGTCAGGGCCTGCAGACCTTGAACATTCAGGGGCGTTGCTGCCTGATCGAGCTCAGCCCGCGCTGAGTGTGTTACGCCTCGGCCGTTCAGCGCGGCCGAGGCTGTTACCGATTGACCCAAAGTGGTGCAACGCCACTGATCCCCTTGGCTTGACCGCTCATCTCCTGGAAAAAATTTTAATTCGCCACAGCCCGCGCATCGCGGGGCTCTAGCACCTGCGTTGGCGCCGGGGAAAGCGCACTGATCAGGAGTTGGCACTTCAATTGCCTATGCTTGTACATACAAGTAAAGATGTGTTTGTATAAGTGCCATGACCCACCCAATGCCTGGGTTGCTCTGGACCGATCGCTTAGGAGCCATTTCCGTGACTGACAACAACTTCAAGAAATTCCGTGACGTCGAAATCCGCGCAGCGCGCGGCAACAAGCTGACCGCCAAAAGCTGGCTGACTGAAGCACCGTTGCGCATGCTGATGAACAACCTCGACCCGGAAGTCGCCGAGAACCCGAAAGAGCTGGTGGTGTACGGCGGTATTGGCCGTGCCGCGCGTAACTGGGAGTGCTACGACAAGATCGTCGAGAGCCTGACCAACCTGAACGACGACGAAACCCTGCTGGTGCAGTCGGGCAAGCCGGTCGGCGTGTTTAAGACCCACAGTAACGCCCCGCGCGTACTGATCGCCAACTCCAACCTGGTACCGCACTGGGCCAACTGGGAACACTTCAACGAACTGGATGCCAAGGGCCTGGCCATGTACGGCCAGATGACCGCCGGCAGCTGGATCTATATCGGCAGCCAGGGCATCGTCCAGGGCACCTACGAAACCTTCGTCGAAGCCGGCCGCCAGCACTACCACGGCAGCCTCAAGGGCAAGTGGGTACTGACCGCGGGCCTGGGCGGCATGGGCGGCGCCCAGCCACTGGCGGCGACCCTGGCCGGCGCCTGCTCGCTGAACATCGAATGCCAGCAGAGCCGCATCGACTTCCGCCTGAGCAGCCGTTATGTCGACGAGCAAGCCAAGGACCTGGACGACGCCCTGGCGCGTATCGCCAAATACACCGCCGAAGGCAAGGCCATCTCCATTGCCCTGCTGGGCAACGCCGCCGAAATCCTGCCTGAACTGATCAAGCGTGGCGTGCGCCCGGACATGGTCACCGACCAGACCAGCGCCCACGACCCGCTCAACGGCTACCTGCCAGCCGGCTGGACCTGGGAGCAATACCGCGACCGTGCGCAGACCGAACCGGCTGCGGTGGTCAAGGCCGCCAAGCAATCGATGGCTGTCCACGTTCAAGCCATGCTCGAGTTCCAGAAGCAGGGCGTGCCGACTTTCGACTACGGTAACAACATCCGTCAAATGGCCAAGGAAGAGGGCGTTGCCAATGCCTTCGACTTCCCGGGCTTCGTACCGGCCTACATTCGTCCGCTGTTCTGCCGTGGTATCGGTCCGTTCCGCTGGGCGGCGCTGTCGGGTAATGCCGAAGACATCTACAAGACCGACGCCAAGGTCAAGGAACTGATCCCGGACGACGACCACCTGCACAACTGGCTGGACATGGCTCGCGAGCGCATCAGCTTCCAGGGCCTGCCGGCGCGTATCTGCTGGGTTGGTCTGGGCCAGCGCGCCAAGCTGGGCCTGGCGTTCAACGAAATGGTCCGCCGCGGCGAGTTGTCGGCGCCGATCGTTATCGGCCGCGACCACCTGGACTCCGGCTCGGTATCCAGCCCCAACCGTGAAACCGAATCGATGCAGGATGGCTCCGACGCCGTCTCCGACTGGCCGCTGCTCAACGCCCTGCTCAACACCGCCAGCGGTGCGACCTGGGTGTCCCTGCACCACGGTGGTGGCGTAGGCATGGGCTTCTCCCAGCACTCGGGCATGGTCATCGTCTGCGACGGTACCGACGAAGCTGCCGAGCGGATCGCCCGGGTACTGACCAACGACCCGGCTACTGGTGTCATGCGCCACGCCGATGCCGGTTATCAGATCGCCATCGACTGCGCCAAGGAACAAGGCTTGAACCTGCCGATGATCACGCGCTGATCTGCGCTAAATGGTTGATACTGATATCTATGCAGGCGCCTACGCCTCACGAGTACGGAGCATTAACGTGACTGAATTGACCCTGAAGCCTGGCACCCTGACCCTGGCTCAGCTGCGTGCGATCTACCAGCAGCCGGTAAAACTCAAGCTGGATTCCAGCGCTGACCAGCAGATCGACGCCAGCGTCGCCTGCGTCGAGCAGATTCTCGCGGAAAACCGCACCGCCTACGGCATCAACACCGGTTTCGGCCTGCTGGCCTCGACCCGTATCGCCAGCCACGACCTGGAAAACCTCCAGCGTTCGCTGGTGCTGTCCCACGCCGCTGGCGTCGGCCAACCGATCGACGACGCCCTGGTGCGCCTGATCATGGTGCTCAAGGTCAACAGCCTGAGCCGTGGTTTCTCCGGCATCCGCCGCAAGGTGATCAACGCCCTGATCGCGCTGATCAACGCCGAAGTCTATCCACACATCCCGCTCAAGGGTTCGGTCGGCGCGTCCGGCGACCTCGCCCCGCTGGCGCACATGTCGCTGGTACTGTTGGGTGAAGGCAAGGCGCGTCACAACGGCCAATGGCTGTCGGCCACCGAAGCCCTGGCGGTTGCTGGCCTTGAGCCGCTGACCCTGGCGGCCAAAGAAGGCCTGGCACTGCTCAATGGCACTCAGGCATCCACCGCCTTTGCCCTGCGCGGCCTGTTCGAAGGTGAAGACCTGTTCGCCGCGGCCATGTCGGTCGGTGGCCTGACCGTCGAAGCCGTGCTCGGTTCGCGTTCGCCGTTCGATGCGCGCATCCACGAAGCCCGTGGCCAGCGCGGCCAGATCGATGCAGCCGCGTGCTACCGCGACCTGCTGGGTGATGGCAGCGAAGTTTCCGCCTCCCACGAGAACTGCGGCAAAGTCCAAGACCCGTACTCGCTGCGTTGCCAGCCACAGGTCATGGGCGCCTGCCTGACCCAGTTCCGCCAGGCCGCCGAAGTGCTGGTGATCGAAGCCAACGCCGTGTCCGACAACCCGCTGGTATTTGCCGCCGAAGGTGACGTGATCTCCGGTGGTAACTTCCACGCGGAGCCGGTGGCCATGGCCGCCGACAACATGGCCCTGGCCATCGCCGAAATCGGTTCACTGAGCGAGCGCCGCATCTCGCTGATGATGGACAAGCACATGTCCCAGCTGCCGCCGTTCCTGGTTGCCAATGGCGGGGTCAACTCCGGCTTCATGATCGCCCAGGTTACCGCCGCGGCCCTGGCCAGCGAGAACAAGGCCCTGGCCCACCCGCACAGTGTCGACAGCCTGCCAACGTCTGCCAACCAGGAAGACCACGTGTCGATGGCCCCGGCTGCCGGCAAGCGCCTGTGGGAAATGAGCGACAACGTGCGCGGTATCCTTGCCATCGAATGGCTGGCTGCCTGCCAGGGCCTGGACCTGCGCGAAGGCCTGAAGACCTCGCCGAAGCTGGAACAGGCGCGTCAAACCCTGCGCAGCAAGGTTGCCTACTACGACAAAGACCGCTTCTTCGCCCCGGACATCGAGGCGGCCATCGCCCTGCTGGCCGAAGGGCGCCTGACCGGCCTGCTGCCGGCCAAGGTCCTGCCTAGCCTGTAATTGCTCCCGGGGCCCCTCGCGGGGCAAGCCCGCTCCCACTTCGGGGGCGGGCTTGCGCCGGGATTGGCGCGCCCGTTCATTCTCACGACCAGAACAAGAATAAGGACGTGACATGCAAGAAGCTCAAGGACTCAAGCGCGGGCTGACCGCGCGACACATTCGTTTCATGGCGCTGGGCTCGGCGATCGGTACCGGGCTGTTCTACGGCTCCGCCTCGGCCATCCAGATGGCCGGCCCTGCAGTACTGCTGGCCTACCTGATCGGTGGTGCAGCGGTCTTCATGGTCATGCGCGCGCTGGGCGAAATGGCCGTGCACAACCCGGTGTCCGGTTCCTTCGGCCACTACGCCAGTACCTACCTGGGGCCGATGTCGGGGTTTATCCTCGGCTGGACCTATGCCTTTGAAATGATCATCGTCTGCCTCGCCGACGTCACCGCCTTCGGCATCTATATGGGCTTCTGGTTTCCGGAAGTGGCGCGCTGGATCTGGGTGCTGGGCATCGTCTTCCTGATCGGCGGCCTGAACCTGTGCAACGTCAAGGTGTTCGGCGAGATGGAATTCTGGCTGTCGCTGCTCAAGGTCGGCGCCATCGTCGCGATGATCCTCGCCGGTTTCGGCATCATGGCCTTCGGCCTGAGCAATGCCGCTGCCGATAACGCCGTGGGCATCAGCAACCTGTTCGAGCATGGCGGCTTCATGCCCAACGGCATTGGTGGCCTGATCGCCTCGTTTGCCGTGGTGATGTTTGCCTTTGGCGGCATCGAAATCATCGGCATCACCGCCGGTGAAGCCAAGGACCCGCAGCGCGTTATCCCCAAGGCAATCAACGCCGTGCCGATGCGCATCCTGCTGTTCTATGTACTGACCCTGTTCGTATTGATGTGCCTGTACCCATGGCCGCAGATCGGCAGCCAGGGCAGCCCGTTCGTGCAGATCTTCAGTAACCTGGGGATTGGCTCGGCGGCGACCGTGCTGAACATCGTGGTGATTTCCGCCGCGGTCTCGGCGATCAACAGCGACATTTTCGGCGCCGGGCGCATGATGTATGGCCTGGCCCAGCAAGGTCAGGCGCCCAAAGGCTTTGCCAAGATCTCCCGGCATGGCGTGCCATGGATGACCGTGCTGGTCATGGGCGCAGCGTTGCTCGGCGGTGTGGTGCTCAACTACCTGATCCCGGAAAACGTATTCCTGCTGATTGCCTCGATCGCCACCTTCGCGACCGTCTGGGTGTGGCTGATGATCCTGGTAACCCAGGTTGCCATGCGCCGCAGCATGAGCCGTGAAGAAGTTGCCCAGCTGAAATTCCCGGTACCGTTCTGGCCTTATGGCCCGGCGGCGGCGATTGCCTTCATGCTGTTTGTCTTCGGCGTACTTGGGTACTTCCCTGATACTCAAGCCGCGCTGCTGGTCGGCGTGGTCTGGGTACTGTTCCTGGTGGTGGCCTACAAACTCTGGTGCAAGCCGCAGGTGGTTGCCGCCGAGCAGCCGCTGGTGCAGGAACCCTCTCAACTCTGATCAAGGAGACTCTGGATGAAAACCCTCTGGCAGCATTGCCATGTGGCAAGCATGGCGCAAGGTACTTACTCGATCATCGAGGATGCGGCGATCGTCACCAGCGCCGGCCATATCGAATGGATCGGGCCGCGCCAGCAGCTGCCGGCCCTGGTCGCTGACAGAACCGTGGACCTGGGCGGCGCCTGGGTCACTCCGGGGTTGATCGACTGCCACACCCACGCGGTGTTTGGCGGCAACCGCAGCGGCGAGTTCGAGCAGCGCTTGCAAGGCGTCAGCTATGCCGAGATCGCCGCCCAGGGCGGCGGCATCGCCAGTACCGTGCGGGCGACCCGCGCGGCCAGCGAAGACGAGCTGTTCGCCAGTGCCCGCCAGCGCGTGCAAGCGCTGATGCATGATGGCGTCACCACCCTGGAGATCAAGTCCGGCTACGGCCTTGACCTGGCCAGCGAGCGCAAGCTGCTCAAGGTTATCCGCCGCCTTGGCGAGGAGCTGCCGCTTACCGTGCGCAGCACCTGCCTGGCAGCCCACGCCTTGCCACCGGAATACAAGGATCGGGCTGACGACTACATCAGCCATATCTGTGACGAAATGCTCCCGGCCCTGGCGGCCGAGGGTTTGGTGGATGCAGTGGATGCCTTCTGCGAGTACCTGGCGTTTTCGCCGGCCCAGGTCGAGCGGGTGTTCATCAAGGCTCGCGAACTGGGCCTGCCGGTCAAGCTGCATGCCGAGCAACTGTCCTCGCTGGCAGGCTCGAGCCTGGCGGCGCGTTACCAGGCGCTGTCGGCCGATCACCTGGAATTCATGACTGAAGACGACGCCATCGCCATGGCGGCGGCCGGGACCGTAGCGGTGTTGCTGCCCGGTGCGTTCTACTTCCTGCGCGAAACCCAGTTGCCACCGATGGATGCGCTGCGCAAGCATGGGGTGAAAATTGCCATTGCCAGCGACCTCAACCCCGGCACTTCGCCGGCGCTGTCGCTGCGGCTAATGCTGAACATGGCCTGTACCCTGTTCCGCATGACCCCGGAAGAAGCCCTGGCCGGTGTCACCCTGCATGCGGCAACCGCTTTGGGCATGGGCGACAGCCACGGTTCGCTGGAAGTGGGCAAGGTTGCCGACTTTGTCGCCTGGCAGATCGAGCGACCGGCCGACCTGGCCTACTGGCTTGGCGGCGACCTGCCCAAGCGGGTGGTGCGCCTGGGCGATGAAATTTCCAATTGAGAGAGGGTCTATGGACAAGGTACTGAACTTTCACCAGGGCACGCTGCCGCTGCTGATCAGCATGCCCCACGCCGGTTTGAAGCTGACCCCAGCGGTGCAGGACGGCCTGGTCGGGCAGGCGCAAAGCTTGCCGGACACCGACTGGCACATTCCGCAGCTATATGAGTTTGCCCAAGGCCTGGGCGTGAGCGTGGTCGCCGCCGAGTACTCGCGTTTCGTCATCGACCTGAACCGCCCGGACGACGACAAGCCGCTGTACGTTGGCGCCACCACCGGCCTGTACCCGGCCACGCTGTTTGAGGGCGAGCCGTTGTTCAAGGACGGCCAGGCGCCGTCGGCACAGGAGCGGGCGGGGTACCTGGAAGCCATCTGGCGGCCTTACCACGACACCATTCGCAGCGAGCTGGCGCGCCTGCGCGAGCAGTTCGGCTATGCCTTGCTGTGGGATGCCCACTCGATTCGTTCACACATCCCGCACCTGTTCGACGGCAAGCTGCCGGACTTCAACCTCGGCACCTTCAATGGCGCCAGTTGTGATCCGCAACTGGCCGAACGGCTGCAAGGTGTTTGTGCAAAATTTGAGCAGTACAGTCACGTGCTCAATGGCCGCTTCAAGGGTGGGCATATCACCCGCCACTATGGCGACCCGGCCAACAACATTCATGCGGTGCAGCTGGAGCTGGCGCAGAGCACCTACATGGAAGAGGTCGAGCCGTTCAAGTACCGCGAGGACCTGGCGGCGCCGACCCAGGTGGTGTTGAAGCAGTTGCTCCAGACCTTGCTGGCGTGGGGCAAGGAGCGCTATTCACGCTGATTGCGCGGCGCCTGCATCGCGGGGCAAGCCCGCTCCCACAGTTCTCGTTGGAGCGGGCTTGCCCCGCGATGAGGCCCCAAAGCCATCACAGGTACATGCTCAAAGCGCAATTCAGGTTTATGATGCCCAACGGCAGAATAATTCCCACACGGAGTGCGTAATGCAGACCTTGTACCCGCAGATCAAACCCTACGCCCGGCACGATCTGGCCGTGGAAGCACCGCATGTGCTGTATGTCGATGAAAGCGGTTCGCCGGAAGGTCTGCCGGTGGTGTTCATCCATGGTGGCCCGGGTGCCGGCTGCGATGCCCAGAGCCGCTGCTACTTCGACCCCAATCTGTACCGCATCATCACCTTCGACCAGCGCGGCTGCGGCCGTTCGACCCCGCATGCCAGCCTGGAAAACAACACCACCTGGCACCTGGTCGAAGACCTGGAGCGCATCCGCAAGCACCTGGGGATCGACAAGTGGGTACTGTTCGGCGGCTCGTGGGGCTCGACCCTGGCCCTGGCCTACGCCCAGACCCACCCCGAGCGCGTGCATGGGCTGATTTTGCGTGGCATCTTTCTGTGCCGCCCGCAAGAGATCGAGTGGTTCTACCAGGCCGGCGCCAGCCGCCTGTTCCCCGATTACTGGCAGGACTACATCGCGCCGATCCCGGCCGAAGAGCGCGGCGACCTGGTCAAGGCTTTCCACAAGCGCCTTACCGGCAACGACCAGATCGCCCAGATGCACGCAGCCAAGGCCTGGTCGACCTGGGAAGGGCGCACCGCGACCCTGCGGCCCAACCCGCTGGTGGTCGATCGCTTCTCCGAGCCACAGCGCGCGCTGTCGATCGCCCGGATTGAATGCCACTACTTCACCAACAATGCCTTCCTTGAACCGGACCAGCTGATCCGCGACATGCCGAAGATCGCCCACCTGCCGGCGGTGATCGTGCATGGCCGCTACGACGTGATCTGCCCGTTGGACAACGCTTGGGAGCTGCATCAGGCCTGGCCGAACAGTGAGCTTAAGGTGATTCGCGACGCTGGCCACGCGGCCTCGGAGCCCGGCATCACCGACGCCCTGGTGCGCGCCGCCGACCAGATGGCCCGGCGCCTGCTCGACCTGCCCCTGGAAGAAGCATGAAGGGCTTGCTGCAACGCGTGCGTGGCGCGCGGGTGGATGTCGAGGGCAAAACCGTTGGCGCGATCGACCAGGGCCTGCTGGTGCTGGTCGCGGTCGAGCCGGGCGATACCCGCGGCCATGCCGACAAGTTGCTGCACAAGCTGCTCAACTACCGGGTGTTCAGCGACCCACAGGGCAAGATGAACCTGTCGCTCAAGGATATCGGCGGCGGCCTGCTGCTGGTGTCGCAGTTCACCCTGGCCGCCGATACCCAGAGCGGCCTGCGCCCGAGCTTTTCGACGGCTGCGCCGCCAGCGCTAGGGGCCGAGCTTTTCGACTATTTGCTGGCCCAGGCGCAGGCGCAACATGCGACGGTTGCCAGTGGTCAGTTCGGTGCTGACATGCAAGTGCACCTGGTCAATGATGGCCCCGTAACATTTATGTTACAAATCTGATGGCAAAAAACCCCTGTTTGCGGGAAAACAAGGGGTTTTGTAGCATAAATAGTTTGATCAGCCTGATGCGTTGTAACGCAGCCTGCTGGATAATCGCGCGCCATGTGGGCCTGCGTTCGTGGGTTCGTTTCACTCTGACTTGAGACTGTCCGGAACCGTTTGGGGAATCATTGCGCCCTTTCGGAGTCCGAACAGTGCTCGCCAACCTGGCATATGTCGCTGGCCGTTGGTTTTATGATCTGTTTTCGGCGAGGGTTGCTCGTGATTGTAAGTCCCTGTAATGCACCAAGAACTCCTGGCAATCGGCTGCGCACGGCGCTGTTGGCAGGCGCAACGCTGGTAAGCCTGCTCGGCGCAGGCCAGCTCTGGGCGTTCAACCTTGACGATGTCGCGGCCAAGGCGAAGGATCTTGCCGGACAAAAGTACGAAGCGCCGAAAAGCAATCTGCCGGCGGTGTTCCGTGACATGAAGTACGCGGACTACCAGAAAATCCGCTTCCTCAACGAAAAAGCCGAGTGGGCCAAGGACAAGACGCCGTTCAAGCTGTCTTTCTACCACCAGGGCATGCATTTCGACACACCGGTCAAGATCAACGAAATCACCACCAAGGCGGTGAAAGAGATCAAGTACGACCCGAGTCGTTTCGATTTCGGCGACCTGCAGTTCGACGCCAAGGCCACCGAGCAACTGGGCTACGCCGGTTTCCGCGTGCTTTACCCGATCAACAAGGCCGACAAGCAGGATGAAATCATGACCCTGCTGGGCGCCAGCTATTTCCGCGTGGTCGGCAAGGGCCATGTGTATGGCCTGTCGGCTCGTGGCCTGGCGATCGATACCGCGCTGCCATCGGGCGAAGAATTCCCGCGCTTCACCGAGTTCTGGGTCGAGCGCCCGAAACCTGCCGACAAACAACTGGTGATCTACGCGCTGCTCGATTCGCCGCGTTCCACCGGTGCCTACCGCCTGACCCTGCGTCCGGGCAGCGACACCATTGTCGACGTGCAGTCCAAGGTGTTCCTGCGTGACCACGTCAGCCGCCTGGGCATCGCCCCGCTGACCAGCATGTTCCTGTTCGGCGGCAACCAGCCGTCCAAGGTTCTCAACTACCGTCCGGCCCTGCACGACTCCGAAGGCCTGTCGATCCATGCCGGCAACGGCGAGTGGCTGTGGCGCCCGCTGAACAACCCGAAACACCTGGCCGTGAGCAACTTCAGCGTCGAGAACCCGCGTGGTTTCGGCCTGCTGCAACGCCAGCGCGAGTTCAGCCAGTTCGAAGACCTCGACGATAACTACCAGAAGCGTCCAAGCGCCTGGATCGAGCCGGTCGGTGACTGGGGCAAGGGTACCGTCGATCTGGTCGAGATCCCGACTGCCGACGAAACCAACGACAACATCGTGGCCTTCTGGAGCCCGGAGAAACTGCCGGAGCCAGGTACCCCGTTCGAATACGCCTACCGCCTGCACTGGACCATCGACGAGTCCAACCTGCATTCGCCGAACCTGGGCTGGGTCAAGCAGACCCTGCGCTCGACCGGTGACGTCAAGCAGTCCAACCTGATCCGTCAGCCCGATGGCAGCGTGGCCTTCCTGGTCGACTTCGAAGGCCCGGTATTGGCTAAACTGCCGGAAGACACCGCCGTGCGCAGCCAGGTCAGCGTTGGCGACAATGCCGAAGTGGTCGAGAACAACCTGCGCTACAACCCGGACATCAAGGGCTGGCGCCTGACCCTGCGGTTGAAGATCAAGGATCCGGGCAAGTCCGTGGAAATGCGCGCCGCCCTGCTGCGTGACGTTCCGGTCGAGCCGGCCAAGCCTGCCAAACCAAGCAAGCAGGACAAAGCCGCGGCCAAACACGCCAAGGCCGACAAGCCTGCCGAGCAACCTGCCGCCGACGCGGCCTCCACCACCGGGGCACCGGCCACCACCGAACAGGTGCTGACCGAGACCTGGAGCTATCAGTTGCCTGCCGATGAGTAATGCCCATACCCGGCCAGAATCGCTCAGCGAATACCTGGCCCACCTGCCCCTGAGCGACGAGCAGCGCGCGGAACTCGCCCGCTGCTCCTCGTTCAGCGAGCTGCATCAACGCCTGTCTGCCCAGCCGGGCGCCGACGCTGCCGAGGCCGTCCAGGCCTCGGTGGGCGAGCGCCTGCACGTGACCTGCGCCGAAGAGCTGCAAGACGCCGAGATGCTCGCGGTGGACGGCAGCGGCCGGGTGTGCCTGAAGGCCACGCCGCCGATCCGGCGCACCCGGGTCATCCCCGAGCCGTGGCGGACCAACATCCTGATCCGCGCCTGGCGCCGCCTGACCGGCCGCACCAACGCCCCGGCCCCGGAAAAACGCGAGCTGCCCAAGGCACGCTGGCGCTGGGTCGGTTCGATGCGCCGCTACATCCTGCTGGCGCTGATGCTCGGCCAGACCATCGTCGCCGGTTGGTACATGAAGGGCATCCTGCCGTACCAGGGCTGGTCGTTCGTCGACCTCGACGAGGTCATGCACCAGCCGCTGCTGCAAACCGCCACGCAAGTCTGGCCGTATGCCCTGCAGACCAGCATCCTGATTCTCTTCGGGATCCTCTTCTGCTGGGTCTCGGCGGGTTTCTGGACCGCGCTGATGGGCTTCCTCGAGCTGCTCACCGGGCGGGACAAATACCGCATCTCCGGCAGCAGTGCCGGCAATGAGCCGATCGAGGCCGGTGCCCGCACCGCGATCGTCATGCCGATCTGCAACGAAGACGTGCCACGGGTGTTCGCCGGCCTGCGGGCGACCTTCGAGTCGGTGGCCGCCACCGGTGACCTCGACCGTTTCGACTTCTTCGTGCTCAGCGACACCAACGACACCGACATCGCCGTGGCCGAGCAACAGGCCTGGCTGGAAGTCTGCCGCGAGTCCAAAGGTTTCGGGCGGATCTTCTACCGTCGCCGGCGTCGCCGGGTCAAACGCAAGAGCGGCAACCTCGACGACTTCTGCCGGCGCTGGGGCGGCGACTACCGCTACATGGTCGTACTCGATGCCGACAGCGTGATGAGCGGCGAATGCCTGACCAGCCTGGTGCGCCTGATGGAGGCCAATCCGGACGCCGGGATCATCCAGACCGCGCCGAAAGCCTCGGGCATGGACACCCTGTATGCGCGCATGCAGCAGTTCGCCACCCGCGTCTACGGCCCGCTGTTCACCGCCGGCCTGCACTTCTGGCAGCTCGGCGAGTCGCACTATTGGGGCCACAACGCGATCATCCGCATGAAGCCCTTCATCGAGCACTGCGCCCTGGCGCCATTGCCGGGCAAGGGCGCGTTTGCCGGTGCGATCCTCTCCCACGACTTCGTTGAAGCGGCGCTGATGCGTCGTGCGGGCTGGGGCGTGTGGATTGCCTACGACCTGCCGGGCAGTTACGAAGAACTGCCACCGAACCTGCTCGATGAGCTCAAGCGCGACCGGCGCTGGTGTCACGGCAACCTGATGAACTTCCGCCTGTTCTTGGTCAAGGGCATGCACCCTGTACACCGTGCGGTGTTCCTCACCGGGGTGATGTCGTACCTGTCGGCGCCGTTGTGGTTCTTCTTCCTGGTGTTGTCGACCGCGTTGCTGGCGACCAACACCCTGATGGAGCCGCAGTACTTCCTCGAACCGCGCCAGCTCTACCCGTTGTGGCCGCAGTGGCACCCGGAGAAAGCCATCGCGCTGTTCTCCACCACCATCGTGCTGCTGTTCCTGCCCAAGCTGCTCAGCGTCATCCTGATCTGGGCCAAGGGCGCGAAAGAGTTCGGCGGGCGCTTCAAGGTCACCGTGTCGATGCTGCTGGAGATGCTCTTCTCCATGCTCCTGGCGCCGGTGCGGATGATTTTCCACACCCGCTTCGTGCTCGCCGCGTTCCTCGGCTGGGCCGCGACCTGGAACTCGCCGCAGCGTGACGACGACTCCACCCCGTGGAGCGAAGCGGTACGCCGCCATGGTCCGCAAACCCTGCTGGGCGTGGCCTGGGCGCTGCTGGTGGCCTGGCTCAACCCGAGCTTTTTGTGGTGGCTGGTGCCGATCGTCGGTTCGCTGATGCTGTCGATCCCGGTCTCGGTGATCTCCAGCCGCGTGCACCTGGGCCTGCGTGCCAAGGACGAAAGCCTGTTCCTGATTCCTGAGGAATACGCCACGCCGCAGGAGCTGCTGGCCACCGACCAGTACACCCACGAGAACCGCTGGCATGCCATGCACGACGGTTTCGTGCGTGCCGTGGTCGATCCGCAGCAGAACGCCCTGGCTTGTGCCCTGGCCACCGCTCGCCACGGTGTCGCGGCGCCGATCGAGGCACTGCGTGCCGAGCGTATCGCCAAGGCCCTGGAGGTCGGCCCGAACGGCCTGGACGGCAACACCCGCCTGGCCCTGCTCAGCGACCCGGTCGCCCTGGCGCGCCTGCACACAGCAGTCTGGGATGGGCAGAACGAGGCCTGGCTGGGCGTCTGGCGCCAGTCGATCGCCAACGATCCGCACTCGCCGCTGCTGCCGCTGCATCCAGAGCCTGCGGCGCAGCCTTCGATGGCCAGCGCCTGATCGTCTGACAGGCTCAAGCAATCGCCGGCAACGCCGGCTCTCACAGGGTTGTATGCACAACTGACCTTGGGGGAGCCGGTGTTGCCGGCGATGCTTTTTCTGGTATCAATGCGTAACAAAGTCATCTTCGGCTATATGTACCGTGCCGTTCATGCGTTAGCATCCCACCCCGAATATCTCGCACCCGTCGCTGTAGGACGGTTCGCGCCAAAAATAAAATTCGAGCTTTCCTGCTAGGGGATCTGGTGATGATTAAGAAGTATCTGTCGATGCTGCTGGTCGGCGTCACGGCGCTGGTTGCGGTAAGTGCCGCGCAGGCGGCTGGTGCCATCGATGACGCGGTCAAGCGCGGCACCCTGCGTGTCGGCATGGACCCTACCTACATGCCGTTCCAGATGACCAACAAGCGCGGCGAGATCATCGGCTTCGAGGTCGATATCCTCAAGGCCATGGCCAAGTCCATGGGCGTCAAGCTGGAGATGGTTTCCACCGCCTATGACGGCATCATCCCGGCGCTGATGACCGACAAGTTCGACATGATCGGCAGCGGCATGACCCTGACCCAGGAACGCAACCTCAAGCTGAACTTCAGCGAACCCTTCATCGTGGTCGGCCAGACCCTGCTGATCCGCAAGGAACTGGCAGACGAGATCAAGTCCTACAAAGACCTGAACAACGACAAGTACCGCCTGACCTCCAAGCTCGGCACCACCGGCGAAATGGTCGCCAAGAAGCTGATCGGCAAAGCCAAGTACCACGGCTACGACAACGAGCAGGAAGCGGTGATGGACGTGGTCAACGGCAAGGCCGACGCCTTCGTCTATGACGCGCCGTACAACGTCGTGGCGGTGAACAAGGCCGGCGCTGGCAAGCTGCTGTTCCTCGACAAGCCGTTCACCTTCGAACCGCTGGCCTTCGGCCTGAAGAAGGGCGACTACGACAGCCTCAACTTCATCAACAACTTCCTGCACCAGATCAAGCACGACGGTACCTACGATCGAATCCACGACAAGTGGTTCAAGGACACCGCCTGGCTCAAGGACATGGAATAAGGCCAAGGCCCCACGCCTGGCTTGAAACCCGACGCGCAGGCTGGTCCTGCGCGTTCGCTTTTACGGAAGTACCCTCGTGATCAAACACAACAAAGCCCAGTGGCCCTGGCACGGGCTGACCGCGCTGGTCCTGATCGGCCTGGCGATCAGCCTGTATTACGCGACCTCGCTGATGTCCTACGAGTGGCGCTGGAACCGGGTGCCGCAGTATTTCGCCTACCAGGCCGAAGTCGCCCAGCGCGTGAGTGAAAACGGCACCATCGAAGCCATCGTCAGCAAGGGCGACATGGCCAGCGTCACCGTACGTGACGAGAGCGGTGGCGAGCAGGTCTTCGAGGTCGAGCAGGCCAGCGTACAGCTGTCGCGCGGCGACGATGTGGCCGAAGGCGACCTGATCGGCGTTACCCACCACTGGGCCGCGGGCCCGCTGGCCTGGGGCCTGTGGACCACGGTATGGATCTCGGTCGCCTCCGGTGTGCTGGGGCTGTTGATCGGACTGTTTGCCGGGCTCTGCCGGCTGTCGAACAACCCGACATTGCGCGACCTGTCGACGGTCTATGTCGAGCTGGTGCGCGGCACGCCGCTGCTGGTGCAGATCTTTATCTTCTACTTCTTCATCGGCACCGTGCTCAACCTGTCCCGGGAGTTTGCCGGGGTGGCGGCGCTGGCGCTGTTTACCGGCGCCTACGTCGCCGAGATCGTCCGTGCCGGGGTGCAGTCGATTGCCAGGGGCCAGGGTGAAGCGGCCCGTTCGCTGGGCCTGAGCGCTGGCCAGTCGATGCGTCATGTGGTGCTGCCGCAAGCCTTCAAGCGCGTGCTGCCGCCGCTGGCCGGGCAGTTCATCAGCCTGGTCAAGGACACCTCGCTGGTCTCGGTGATCGCCATCACCGAACTGACCAAAAGCGGTCGCGAGGCGATCACCACTTCGTTCTCGACCTTCGAGATCTGGTTCTGCGTCGCCGGCCTGTACCTGTTGATCAACCTGCCGCTGTCGCACATGGCCAGCCGGCTTGAGCGGAGGCTTGCGCAAAGTGATTGAAGTCCGTGACCTGGTAAAAGTCTTCGACACCCGTGGGCAGGTGGTGCGCGCGGTCGATCACGTCAGCACCGACGTGGCCAAGGGCGAAGTGCTGGTAGTGCTCGGCCCTTCGGGTTCGGGCAAGTCGACCTTCCTGCGCTGCCTGAACGGCCTGGAGTCGTTCGATGAAGGCACCGTGGCCATCGACGGCCTGCAGTTGGCCGACCCGAAGACCGACGTCAACGCCTACCGCCGCGAAGTCGGTATGGTGTTCCAGCATTTCAACCTGTTCCCGCACATGACCGTGCTGGAGAACCTGTGCCTGGCGCAGAAAGTCGTGCGCAAGCGCGGCAAGGCCGAGCGCGAAGCCAAGGCCCGTGCGCTGCTGGATAAGGTTGGTATCGCCCAGAAGGCCAACGAGTACCCATCACGCTTGTCCGGTGGTCAGCAACAGCGGGTGGCGATCGCCCGCGCCCTGGCCATGGACCCCAAGGTGATGCTGTTCGATGAGCCGACCTCGGCGCTCGACCCGGAAATGGTCGGCGAAGTGCTCGATGTGATGAAGACCCTGGCCCTGGAAGGCATGACCATGGTCTGCGTCACCCACGAAATGGGCTTCGCCCGGGAAGTGGCGGATCGGGTGCTGTTCTTCGATCACGGCAAGCTGCTGGAAGATTCGCCGCCGGAGGCGTTCTTCACTTCACCCAAGGACCTGCGCGCCCAGGCGTTTTTGCGTCAGGTGCTCTAGGGCCTCATCGCGGGTCAAGCCCGCTCCCACTTATGTGGGAGCGGGCTTGACCCGCGATGCTTTCTACAGCTGGAACTTGCCGACCAGCGTCTGCAGATGCGTCCCCAACCGCGCCAGCTCGACGCTCGACGCCGCGGTCTCTTCACTGGCGGCCGAGGTCTGGTCCGACACGTCGCGCACATTCATCACGCTCCGGTTGATCTCTTCGGCCACCGCGCTCTGCTGCTCGGCAGCAGCGGCGATCTGCTGGTTCATCGCCTGGATCGACGACACGGTGCGGGTGATGGTTTCCAGCGAGGTGCCGGCGCGGCGGGTCAGCTCGACGCTGCTGTCGGTCAGGCCGCGGCTGGCGTCCATGACCGTGGCAACCTGCTGGGTGCCGTTTTGCAGGCCGGCGATCAGCTGTTCGATCTCTTCGGTGGACTGCTGGGTGCGCTGGGCCAGGCTGCGCACTTCATCGGCGACCACGGCAAAGCCACGCCCGGCTTCACCGGCGCGGGCAGCTTCGATGGCGGCGTTGAGGGCCAGCAGGTTGGTCTGCTGGGCCACCGACTTGATCACATCGAGCACACTGCCGATCTTGTCGCTTTCGGCCTTGAGCTGGCCCATGGCTTCGCTGGAGTGGTTGACCTCGCTGGCCAGGCGCTCGATCTGGGCGATGGCTTCGCCGACCACCCGATCGCCTTCGCGGGCCTGCTGGTCGGCCATCACCGCCGCCTCGGAGGCTTCCTCGGCGTTGCGCGCGACTTCCTGCACAGTGGCGGCCATTTCGTTCATGGCGGTGGCGACCTGGTCGGTCTCGACCTTTTGATTGTTGACCCCGGCGCTGGTCTGCTCGGTGACTGCCGACAGCTCTTCGGCGGCGCTGGCAATCTGGGTGACGCCGTCGCCGATGCCACCGATCAGTTCGCGCAGGCTCACAGTCATGCGCTGCATGCTGCGCTGTAATTGGCCCAGCTCGTCACGGCGATCGACCTTGAGGTCGTGGCGCAGGTCGCCACTGGCGACGCGGTCGGCGGCGTTGAGGGTCTGGCGCAGGGGGATGACGATCTGCCGGGTAATCGCCCAGGCGGCCAGCAGGCCGAACAACAGGGCCAGCACGGTGGCCAGGGCTAGCATCGACTTGGCATGCTGCGACTCGGCATCGCGCAGGCCGGTGAGGGTGGTGGTCAGTTGCTGGCTTTGCTCGATCAGGCTCTGGCCGAGCACGATCATGTGCTGCGCGGCCTGCTCGGAGGCGCTTTGCGCATTGCCGAACTCGACCACCGCGCCACGGTAGTTGCCCAGGGCACGGGCGGCCTGGTTGAAGTTGCTGGTGTAACTGGCCGGCAGCACTTCGGCCAGGGTCTTGAGCTGCGAGGTGGCCTGGTCGATGGCTTCAAGCGCGGTTTGCTGGAACTCGGGCTTGCCGCTGTAGGTATAGCCACGCACCTGGAAGCGCGCCTGTTGCAGCAGTTTGCTGGCGCCGACCACGCTGTTGAACAGGTTCAGGTCGCTACCGCCGAGCAGTTGTTGCTCGACCTGGGCGATCAGCGCTGCGGCCTCGTCGGCGCTGCTGCCGAGCACGGCCCGAGCGGCTTCGCGCTGCTGGGCGGCTTTGTCGGCACTGGTCAGGGCCTGGTGGTACTGGCGCACGGCGTCGTGCTGCTGCTCGATACGGCGGCGGTTCTCGGGCAGGACAATACGTTGGTCGACCGCTTGCAGCTGGCGTTCAAGCGCCGCCAGGGCGTTGCTCAGGCCCTGCGCTGCAGCCTCGTCGCCCTTGAGCTGGAAGCCCTGGCGGGCAATGCGCAGCTCCAGGGTGGCCTGGTGCACCTGGGAGATGCCGCCCAGGGTGTCGCCACGCTCGGTAATGCCGTTCAGGCCCTGCCAGCCGGTCAGGGTAATGGCCAGGGTCAGCAACAGGACCAGGCCGAAGCCGATGCCGAGTTTGAGATTGACGCTCACGTTACCCAGGTGCTGGGCTAACCAACGGTACATGGTGGGACTCCATTGCGATCGGCAGAGGCGATTATTGTTCTGGTGCCAATGCATCGGCCTGGAGCGGCAAAACTGAAGTCAGAACAAGCGTGCCAATAGCGCGGTGACTGCTGTCTCGACGCGCAGGATGCGTTCGCCAAGCTGTACCGGGGCAAGGCCGGCCTTGCCCAGCAGGTCGATCTCGTAGGGAATCCAGCCGCCTTCCGGGCCGATGGCCAGGGTAACGGGCTCGTTCAACCCGCGTGGGCACGGCGGGTACTGGCCAGGGTGGCCGACCAGGCCGAGGGTGCCCTCGCTGATGGCTGGCAGGCGGTCTTCGACAAACGGCTTGAAACGCTTTTCGATGATGACCTCGGGCAGCACCGTGTCGCGGGTCTGCTCAAGGCCGAGGATCAGCTGTTCGCGGATCGCCTCGGGTTCGAGGAACGGTGTTTGCCAGAAGCTCTTTTCGACCCGGTAGCTGTTGACCAGGATGACCTTCGGCACGCCCATGGTGGCAACGGTCTGGAACACCCGGCGGAGCATCTTCGGCCGTGGCAGCGCCAGCACCAGGGTCAGCGGCAGTTTGGCCGGAGGCGGCTGGTCGAAACTGACCTTGAGCTCGGCCTCGTGACCTTCCAGGCGCAGCACCTCGGCCTGGCCCATCAGCCCGCCGATACGCCCGACCCGCAGGCTGTCGCCCACTGCCACACGGTGGATTTCCTGCATGTGGGTAAAGCGCCGGTCAGCCAGCACCACACGGTCGGCCGCGATGAAATCGGCTTCTTCGAGTAACAGCAGGTTCACGGCTGGGTCGCTGGCGGCTGGTCGTTATGGTCGTCGGCAGCGTCTTGCGGATGCTCGCTGCGCTTGCGGATCAGCCCGCCAAACAGCACGCCGATCTCGAACAGCAGCCACATCGGCACCGCCAGCAGGGTCTGCGAGAAGATGTCCGGCGGGGTGAGGATCATGCCGACCACGAAGCAGCCGATGATCACGTACGGGCGGATCTTTCTCAGGTACTTCACGTCGACCACGCCGATCCACACCAGCAGCACTACGGCCACCGGGATCTCGAAGGCCACGCCGAAGGCGAAGAACAGGGTCATGACGAAATCCAGGTAGCTGGAAATGTCCGTCATCATCGACACCCCTTCCGGGGTGGCGCTGGCGAAGAAGCCGAAGATCAGCGGGAACACCAGGAAATAGGCGAAGGCCATGCCGGCGTAGAACAGGATGATGCTCGACACCAGCAACGGAATGGCGATGCGCTTTTCATGGCGGTACAGGCCCGGCGCGATGAAGCCCCAGATCTGCTGCAGGATCAGCGGAATGGCCAGGAACAGCGAAACGATCATGGTCAGCTTGAACGGCGTCAGGAACGGCGAGGCGACGTCGGTGGCGATCATCGTCGCGTTGGCCGGCAAGTGCGCGCGCAATGGCGCCGAGACCAGGGTGTAGATCTGCTGCGCGAAGGAAAACAGCCCGGCGAAGATCAGGAAGATGGCCGCGACGCAGCGCAGCAGGCGTGTACGCAACTCGGTGAGGTGCGAAACCAGCGGCATCGGCTGGTCGTTTTCCGGAATATCGCTCATGGGGCTCGCGGTGGCTGTGTCGGTTCGGTGGGCGCGCTGGTGGCTGGCGGCGTGGGTTCGCTGCTGACCGGGGCGGGCGCCGGGGCGCTTTCGCTGGTGGCTGCCGGGGTTGCCGGCGGCTCGGGCGTGACGCTGTTGGGGTTGAGGATCTTGCGCGCTTCCTGCTCCATGGAGAGGATGTGCTCGTTGTGCAACTGACGACGGATGTCATCGGCGCCGATTTCGCGCTCGACCTCCTGCTTGATCGCATTGAAGCTGCGCTTGAGCCGGCCGATCCACAGCCCGGCGGTGCGCGCGGCACCCGGCAGGCGCTCGGGGCCGAGCACCAGCAGGGCCACCAGGCCCACGAGCAACAGTTCGCTGAAGCTGATCCCGAACATTGATCAATCTTTCCTGATCGGCTCTTCGACCTTGTGGGCCTGGCCGTCGATGGTCTGCGGCTGGTTCAGCGGCGAAGCGGCCTGGGGCTGGACCGGTTGCACTGGCGGTGGCGTCTGCTCGGCCGGCTTGGACTCTTCTTCGTTCATGGCTTTCTTGAAGCCCTTGATCGACTCGCCCAGGTCGCTGCCGAAGTTCTTCAGCTTCTTGGTACCGAACACCAGTACCACCACGACCAGCAGGACAATCCAGTGTTTCCAGTCAAAAATACCCATGGTGCAATCCCTCGAAATAATTCAGTTAGGCCGACGGCTGACGCGCTGCTTTCTCGGCGTGCCCGGACAGGCCGAAGCGGCGGTCCAGTTCGTCCAGCACCGCCTGCGGGTGCTGGCCCAGTTGGGCGAGCATGACCAGGCTATGGAACCACAGATCGGCGGTCTCGTAGATGACATCGCTGCAGTCGCCACTGTGGGCGGCGTCCTTGGCGGCGATGATGGTCTCGACCGACTCTTCGCCGAGCTTTTCCAGAATCTTGTTCAGGCCCTTGTGATACAGGCTGGCCACGTACGAGCTGTCGGGCTCGGCGCCTTTGCGCGCTTCCAGTACTTCGGCCAGGCGGGTCAGGGTGTCGCTCATGTCAGTGTCCTGCGCTGTAGATGGCATTCGGGTCCTTGAGGACGGGGTCGACGGTCTTCCACTCACCGTGCTCGAAGACCCGGTAGAAGCAGCTTTCGCGGCCGGTATGGCAGGCGATATGACCCAGTTGTTCCACAATCAGGATGATCACGTCGGCGTCGCAGTCCAGGCGCATTTCGTGCAGTTTTTGCACGTGGCCGGACTCTTCGCCCTTGCGCCACAGTTTGCCACGCGAACGTGACCAGTAGATGGCCCGCTGCTCAGCGGCGGTCAGCGCCAGCGATTCGCGGTTCATCCAGGCCATCATCAGCACGCGCCCGGTCTTGTGGTCCTGGGCGATAGCCGGTACCAGGCCATCGCTGTTCCAGTTGATCTCGTCCAGCCAGTCTTTCATCTTCGACTCCAAAACCGGGTTCGATCCTTCGCCGAACCCTTGCGCTAGTGTGCCAGCCAGCGGCCCGGCTGGCTATCGACGCACGATCAGGTAGAGGCCGGCGGCCAGCATCAGCCAGGCCGGCCAGGCAGCAGGGGCGCTGAGGCTCACCGCGCCGGCTGCCAGAGTGGCGCCGCCGCCAAGCAGGCCGGCACCGAGCAGGCGCAGGGCCCAGTGATCGCTCTTGTGCTGCCAGGGTGCTGGCGGGTCGGCCAGGTGCGGCTGCGACATGCGCTCGAGCAGGTCGCGGGTCATGCCGGCCAGGTGCGGGATCTGCTCGACCTGGCCATGCAGGTTCTGCAGCAGGGTCTTGGGGCTGACGCGCTCGCGCATCCAACGTTCGAGGAACGGCTGGGCGGTGCTCCACAGGTCGAGGTCCGGGTACAGCTGGCGGCCCAGGCCTTCGATGTTGAGCAGGGTCTTTTGCAGCAGCACCAGCTGCGGCTGGACTTCCATGTTGAAGCGCCGCGCGGTCTGGAACAGACGCATCAGCACCTGGCCGAAGGAAATATCCTTTAACGGTTTTTCGAAGATCGGCTCGCACACGGTGCGGATCGCCGCTTCGAATTCGTTGAGCTTGGTCTGCGCCGGTACCCAGCCCGAATCGATGTGCAACTGCGCCACACGGCGGTAGTCGCGCTTGAAGAAGGCAAACAGGTTGCGCGCCAGGTAGTCCTGGTCCTCGGGGGTCAGGCTGCCGACGATGCCGCAGTCGATGGCAATGTACTGCGGGCTCCACGGCTTGACCGTGCTGACGAAGATGTTGCCAGGGTGCATGTCGGCGTGGAAGAAGCTGTCACGAAACACCTGGGTGAAGAAGATCTCCACGCCGCGCTCGGCGAGCATCTTCATGTCGGTGCGCTGGTCGGCCAGGGTCGCAAGGTCAGTGACCTGAATACCGTAGATGCGCTCCATCACCAGCACTTTCGGCCGGCACCAGTCCCAGTAGACCTGGGGCACGTACATCATCTCCGAGCCTTCGAAGTTGCGCTTGAGCTGGCTGGCGTTGGCCGCCTCGCGCAACAGGTCGAGTTCGTCGTAGATGGTCTTTTCGTAGTCGTTGACCACTTCCACCGGGTGCAGCAGGCGCGCATCGGCCGAAACCCGTTCGGCACCGCGGGCGATCAGGAACAGCCAGGCGAGGTCCTGGGCAATGATCGGCTTGAGGCCCGGGCGCACGACCTTGACCACCACCTCTTCACCGCTCTTGAGCTTGGCCGCGTGGACCTGGGCTACCGACGCCGAAGCCAGCGGCTCGACGTCGAAGCGGCTGAACACTTCGCTGATCTTCGCACCGAGCTGTTCTTCGATCAGGGCGATGGCTTTTTGCGGATCGAATGGCGGAACCCGGTCTTGCAGCAGCATCAGCTCGTCGGCGATGTCTTCGGGCAGCAGGTCGCGGCGGGTCGAGAGCAACTGGCCGAACTTGATGAAGATCGGCCCCAGGTCCTGCAGCGCCAGGCGCAGGCGCGCGCCACGGC
Organism: Pseudomonas sp. UC 17F4; assembly: GCF_900101695.1. NCBI lineage: Bacteria > Pseudomonadati > Pseudomonadota > Gammaproteobacteria > Pseudomonadales > Pseudomonadaceae > Pseudomonas > Pseudomonas sp. UC 17F4. The sequence goes on along the minus strand of NZ_FNKV01000001.1, from coordinate 302,944 downwards.
TAAGCCGCAGCTCCTTGCGCGGTAGCCAGCGCCAGGGCATGGCATAGCGCAGGCCCATCAGCCACCAGGGCAGGGGCAGGGCGAACAGCAGGTCATCGAGACGGTAACGGATCACGACGCGCTGGATGCGCAACAGACGGCGGACGGCAAGCAGCTTCATGCGTTATCGCTGGTATCAAGGGATCGGGCAAGGCGCTCGATGCGCGCCTCAAGGCGTTCAATATCGACTTTGAGCGTGTCGAGTTCGCCGAAACGGGCTTCGGCTTCGCGCTGGCCGACCAGGGTCCGGGCCTCTTCGGCGAGGTACTCGGAAAGGTTCTGGTTGAGCGCCGCCAGGCCCTGGCGGGTCCAGTTGGCGCGGCTGCGCAAGTGGCCGCTGAGCAGTTGCGTGGCGACCGGGCCGAGCCAGCGCGAGACTTCGTACTCCCAGTCGAGCTCCAGGTCCTGCAGTACCGCCACTAGGTCGAGCAGCACCGCACTGTCGCCTTCAAGCTCGACCTGCGGGCTGTGCAACACGGCGCTCTTGTCCTGGCTGAGGGCCAGGCGCAGCAGGCTGCTGGCCGGCGCGCGCAAGGTGCAGTCGGCCTCATTGGCCCAGTGCGTGGCAAGCATCAGGCCTTCGTCACTGGGCAGGATGAACAGCTGCAGGGCCGGCTGGCGGCAGTCGATGGCAATCACCTTGCCGTCGAGCGGGCGCAGGCGCGGCAGCGCTGTGCTGTCCAGGCGCAAAACACGGTTGAGGCCGTGTTCGACGCTGGCGAGCAGGCCGGCCAGGAGCATCAGGGCTTGATTCCGCGGTGCAGGGCGACGATGCCGCTGGTCATGTTGTGGTAGGTGACGCGGTCGAAACCGGCCTCGACCATCATCGCCTTGAGGGTTTCCTGGTCAGGGTGCATGCGGATCGATTCGGCCAGGTAGCGATAGCTTTCCGAGTCGTTGGTGATCAGCTTGCCGGCCAGCGGCATGAAGGCGAACGAATAGGCATCGTAGACCTTGGACATCAGCTTGTTGGTCGGCTTGGAAAATTCCAGCACCAGCAGGCGGCCGCCGGGCTTGAGCACCCGCAGCATGGAGCGGATGGCGTCTTCCTTGTGGGTGACGTTGCGCAGGCCGAAGGCGATGGTCACGCAGTCGAAATGGTTGTCCGGGAACGGCAGCTTTTCGGCGTCGGCCTGGACGAACTCGATGTTGCCGGCCACGCCGCGGTCGAGCAGGCGGTCGCGGCCAACCTTGAGCATCGACTCGTTGATGTCGGCCAGTACCACTTGGCCGGTGGGGCCGACCAGTTGCGAGAACTTGGCCGCCAGGTCGCCGGTGCCGCCCGCGATGTCGAGCACCCGGTTACCCGGACGCACGCCCGACAGCTCGATGGTGAAGCGCTTCCACAGGCGGTGCATGCCGCCGGAGAGCACATCGTTCATCAGGTCGTACTTGGCCGCCACCGAGTGGAACACCTCGGCGACTTTCTCGGCCTTCTGGCTTTCCGGCACGTCTTTGTAGCCGAAGTGGGTGGTGGGTTCGGCGTGGTCGCCTTTGCGCTGATCGTTCATATCGCTTCACCGGAAAAAATTACTGGCCATTCTAGGGCGTACGGTCGGATTTGTCTTGGCGGGGTGTGTCGCAGGTGGGGCGCGGGCATAATATAAGTATGCCTTCGAACCCAGGATTGAATGAATGACCCAGATCAGCGTTGAACGCAAACACAGCCTGGGCCGCGACGCGGCCCGGCAAAAGGCCGAGGCACTGGTCGACAAGCTGGCCCGCGAATACGACCTCAAGGCCAGCTGGAATGGCGACCGCGTCGAGGTCAAGCGCAGTGGCGCCAACGGCAGCGTGCAGATTGGCGAGGACAGCATCAAGGTCGAGCTGAAGCTGGGCATGATGCTGTCGATGATGAGCGGTACCATCAAAAGCGAGATCGAGCGGGCGCTGGATAAGGCGCTCGCCTAGCGGCTCAAGGGGGGGAGCTGCAAGCTTTAAGCTGCAAGTGGTTCGCGGTGAGTGGGAGGGGCACGACAGTTTCAAGATCACCGCTGCCTTTCTTGCCGCTTGAAGCTTGAAGCTTGAAGCTTGTCGCTGCCCCCTTTATTAGTGTGCCAATTCTAATTTTTCCCCCTACCTTGTGCTCAAGCCCAACTTCCCTGGGCAGTTCCTCCATTTCCGTTCAGAGCGTGAGGTGCAGAGCATGGCCAAAGTTATCCTGAAGAAAAAAGACGACGCCCAGCGCACGTTGGGTGAAGTGCGCAGCTACGCGCGCAAGATCTGGCTGGCAGGTCTCGGGGCTTACACCCGGGTCGGCCAGGAAGGTGCCGACTACCTGAAAGAGCTGGTCAAGGCCGGTGAATCGGTAGAAAAACGTGGCAAGAAAAAGCTCGATGCCAAGGTCGATGCCGCCAACTCCGAGATCGATTCGGTGAAGGGCGAACTGAGCAGCGTGAAGGGCAAGGTCGAGGTTCAACTCGACAAAATCGAAAAGGCTTTCGACACACGGGTCGCGAGCGCCTTGAATCGCATCGGCATTCCGTCTAAACATGACGTGGAGACACTCTCTGTCAAGCTCGATGAGCTCACGGCATTGCTTGAACGTGTCGCACGTAAACAATAAGGAGAGCGGGATGGCTGGCAAGAAGAATACTGAAAAAGAAGGCAGCTCCTGGGTCGGGGGGATCGAGAAGTATTCCCGCAAGATCTGGCTGGCTGGTTTGGGTATCTACTCCAAGATCGATCAGGATGGCAGCAAGGTGTTTGACAACCTGGTCAAGGAGGGTGAGAAAGCTGAAAAACTCGCCAAGGGCTCTGTCGACTCCGCCAAGGCAACCGCCAAGTCGGCGACCTCGCGCATCAGCGACGTCAAGGACCGCGCCCTGGGCAAGTGGGACGAGCTCGAAGGTGCTTTCGACAAGCGCCTGAACAGTGCGATCTCGCGTCTTGGCGTACCGAGCCGCAGTGAGGTCAAGGCGCTGCATTCGAAAGTCGATACGCTGACCAAGCAGATCGAGAAGCTGACCGGTGCATCGGTTACGCCTATCTCGAAGAAACCGGCAGCGAGCAAGACCGCAGCCAAGCCATTGGCCAAGGCTGCAGCGAAACCTGCGGCCAAGCCTGCAGCCAAGCCAGCAGCGAAAACTGCGGCGGCAAAACCTGCAGCCAAGCCAGCGGCGAAAACCGCAGCGGCTAAACCTGCGGCCAAGCCAGCAGCCAAGCCGGTAGCAGCCAAGCCTGCAGCCAAACCGGCTGCGGCGAAGAAGCCGGCAGTGAAAAAGCCAGCGGCCAAGCCAGCAGCGAAACCTGCAGCGGCGAAGCCGGCGGCCCCTGCGGCCAGCGCTGCACCGTCGCCAAGCCCGGCGCCAGCAGCCGGTGCTGCAGCGGTCGCACCGGTGTCGTCGCCATCGGCAAGCCCGACCAGCCAGGCCTGATTTCAGGCGGCTGTCAGTCTACGCCCGGCCTTGTGCCGGGCGTTTTCATTATGGGTGTTGTACCGGGTTTGTGGGAGCCGGCCTTGCCGGCGAACAGGCTGCGAAGCAGTCCTAGGGTCAGCCATCCAGATACCTCAAGGCCAGCTGCTCTGCCGCATACCGCGACCCCGCCTCCAGGTGCGGCGCCACCAGCATCATCACCTGGTAGACCACCACTCCGACTTCACCTTCGCGAGCCAGCACCCGTTGGTAATCGAGCGAGAACAGCAGGGTCAGGGTGATCTGTTCCACCAGTTGCCCCAGCGCCCGCGTATCGCTGAGCACCTGGCCCTGGGCCTTGAGGCTGGCCAGCAGCGCCGCCAGGGTACGCTTGAGGGCGTTGAGCAGGTTGCGCATGCCGCGGGCCAGCTTGGGCAGGCGCCCGGTCAGGTTCGACAGGTCCTGGAACAGAAACCGGTACTGGGCCATGCGCTCGACGATCAAGTGCAGGAACAACCAGTAGTCCTCGGCATCCAGGCGCACTTCCAGCGGCGGGTCGAGCAGCGGCGTGAGCTCGTCCTCGAAGCGTTCGAACAACCCCAGCACCAGCGGCTCCTTGCCGTGGAAGTGGTAGTAGAGATTGCCCGGGCTGATGCCCATTTCGTTGGCAATCTCCAGGGTCGAGACATTCGGCTCGCCCTGGCGGTTGAACAGTTGCAGGGCACATTCGAGGATACGGTCGCGGGTTTTCATCCGTTCTTCTTGTTCAGCGCGCCTGCACGTAGCTGCCGGGCGCGGGGTCCATGGGAGGGTAGTTCTGGTTGCCGAGGGCCATCAGGGTTTCGCGCTGCACGCCGGAGCGTGCCTGAATCCACTCCAGCCACTGCGGCCACCAGCTGCCGTCGACCTGCTTGCCATCGTAGAGCCAGGCCCGCGGGTCGCTGCTCAGGCGCGGGTTGTCGACGTAGTGCGCCTTGGGGTTGCCCGGCGGGTTGATGATGCTTTGCACATGGCCGCTGTTGGCAAGGATGAAGCGCTTGTCGCCGCCGAGCAGTGCCGCCGAGCGGTACACCGCATCCCAGGGGGTGATGTGGTCGTTGCTGCCGGCGACGCTGAAGCTGTCGACGTTGACCTTCTGCAGGTCGATCGGCGTGCCGCATACCTCAAGGCCTGCGGCGCGGGCCAGCGGGTTGTGCTTGAAGAAGTCCAGCAGGTCGCCGTGCAGCGCCGCCGGCAGGCGGGTGTTGTCGTTGTTCCAGTAGAGGATGTCGAACGCCGGTGGCGCCTTGCCCAGCAGGTAGTTGTTGACCCAGTAGTTCCAGATCAGGTCGTTGGGGCGCATCCAGGCGAACACCCGGGCGATCTCGCGGCCATCGAGCACGCCTTGCTGGTAGGAACGGCGCTTGGCCGCTTCGAGGGTCTGCTCGTCGGCGAACAGGCTCGCCGGGCTGTCGATCTGGCTGTCGAGCAGGCTGACCAGGTAGGTGGCGCTGCTGACCCGGCGCAGTTGGCGCTTGGCTTGCAAATGGCCTTGCAACGCCGCCATGGTCAGGCCACCGGCACAGGCGCCCATGAGATTGACCTCGCGGCTGCCGGTGATCGCCCGGCACACGTTGAGTGCTTCCTCCAGCGCCTCGACATAACTCGACAGGCCCCACTCACGGTGGCGCGGGTCGGGATTGCGCCAGCTGATCATAAAGGTCTGCAGGCCGTTCTTGAGCATGTACTGGACGAAGCTGTTGGCCGGGCTGAGGTCGAAGATGTAGAACTTGTTGATCTGCGGCGGCACGATCAGCAAGGGCCTGGCGTACTGTTTTTCGCTCATCGGCTTGTACTGGATCAGTTCCAGCAGCTCGTTGCGAAACACCACCGAGCCCGGCGTGGTGGCCAGGTTACGGCCGACTTCGAAGGCCTGCGGATTGACCTGGCGCGGCAGACCGTCGTTGTGGCGCAAATCATCGAGCAGGTGGTTGATGCCGCGCACCAGGCTCAGGCCGCCGGAGTTGAACAGCTCCTTGACCGCCAGCGGGTTGAGCAGCGAGTTGCTCGGCGCCACGGCATCGTTGAGCAGGGTGAACAGAAAGTGTGCGCGGGCGCGATCATCGGGTGCCAGCTGGCTTTCATCGATCCACAGGCGGGTCTGCTTCTGCCACGCCAGGTAGGCCTGCAGGCCGCGACTGTAGAGTGGGTTCTGGCTCCAGGCGGGGTCTTTGAAGCGGTTGTCGCGAGGGCCGGGCTGGTAGGGCGTTTCACCCAGCAGCACCTTGCCCAGCTGACCGCCCAGGGCGAGCATGTGCTTGGCGGTATGCAGCGGATGGCGTAAGCCATGACGGCTGACGCTGCGCAAGGTCGAGAGCAGGTCGCGGCCGCGCAGACCGCTGATTGCACTCTGCACGTTCATATAGGTGGCGGGGACCGGTAGCGATCCCTTAGCGGGTTTGTCTTTCATCAGGCAACACTCCGTCGTCAGGCCATCAACAAACACATCAATGCAAGAGCGACACCAACCTCACGCCGCGCACCCGGGGTGCCTGGCATCCTGCCATGGGCTCGGGTGTGGCAGGCGTCTCAGCTGCTGGGGGCGGGCCGAGGGTGCATGACGGCGCGTTGGCGCTCTTGCTGGAGAAACTTCATGATGATCGGGGCGACGGCCTCGGCCCGGGTGATCAGGAACAAGTGGCCGTCGTCGATTATGTGTAGCTGGGCATTGGGAATTCGCCAGGCCAGCAGGCGCATGTTGATCAAGGGAATCAACGGGTCATCGTCACCGGCCAGCACCAGGGTCGGCTGCTGGATCTTGTGCAGCCAGTGAATGCTGGTCCAGCCGAGCCCGGCGAACAGTTGCCAGTAGTAACCGAGCTTGCCACCTGAGCGCACCTTGGCCGCGTGCGACAGGGCCAGGTCCGGGTCCCGGCGAAAGGCGCCGCCGTAGATCTGCGGGGCGATGCGGATCACATGGGACGGTTGCACGTAGCGCCGGGGGCTGGCCATCAACCACAACACCTTGGGCTTGCCCGGCACCATCACCGCGCCAGCGGCGGTGGCAGCCAGCACCAGTTTCTTGCAGCGCTCGGGGTAGTCATGGGCGAACTGCTGGGCCAGCGCCCCGCCCCAGGACACGCCAATGACATTGACCTGGCCATAGTCGAGGTAATCGAGCATGCGCGCGGTAAGCTTGGCCAGGCCCGGAAAACGGTAGGGGTGGCGCGGGGTCGATGAACCGCCGACCCCCGGCACGTCGAAAGCAATTACCTCAAGGTCCGGGTCCAGGGCCTGGATGAACGGGAACACCAGCTCCAGGTTGGCGCCGATGCCATTGAAGATCAGCAAGGGCGTCAAGTGCGGCTTGCCGGGTCGGACGGCGGTGCGGATGGTCTGGCCATCCAGGTCGACGGTCCTGAAAATATACGGTTGCGGCATGCGCGAAGCCCTGTGTTGGATAAACGCCGCAGCCCTCGCGAGCTGCGGCGGTGTTCGCTATCAACGCTCGTGAACGTAGGTCCCTGGCGCGGCGGCACCGGCGACGTAAGCCTTGTTGCCAAGGTTGACCGGGGCTTTTTTCAGCTTGCCGGAACGCTCGGCCAGCCAGGTGTGCCAGTACAGCCACCAGGAATCGGTGTGCTTGGTCGAGTTCTCTTGCCAGTCGAGGGCGCTGGCGGGCATTTCACTGTTGGTCATGTAGCGCGCCTTGGGGTTGCCCGGCGGGTTGAGGATGCTCTGGATATGGCCGCTGTTGGACAGCAGGAACTCGACCTTGCCACCGAACAGCTGCGCCGACTTGTAGCATGACTGCCACGGGGTGATGTGATCGGCGGTACCGGCGACGCTGAAGATGTCGGTGGTCACCTGCTTGAGGTCGATCGGCGTGCCGCACACTTCCAGTGCATCGGGGCGCAGCAGTGGGTTGTTTTTGAACATTTCGATCAGGTCGCCGTGGAAGGCGGCCGGCAGTCGCGTGGTGTCGTTGTTCCAGAACAGGATGTCGAACACCGGCGGCTCGTTGCCCAGCAGGTAGTTGTTGACCCAGTAGTTCCAGATCAGGTCGTTGGGGCGCATCCAGGCGAATACCTTGGCCATGTCGCGGCCTTCGAGCACACCGGCCTGATAGGAGTGGCGCTTGGCCGCCTCGAGGGTCTGCTCGTCGACGAACAGCGCCACCTGGGTATCGAGGGTGGTATCGAGCACGCTGACCAGCAGGGTCAGGGCGTTGACCTTCTTTTCGCCCAGCGCCGCGTAGTGGCCCACCAGCGCAGTGCAGGTGATACCGCCGGAGCAGGCGCCGAGCATGTTCAGGTCCTTGCTGCCGGTGATCGCCAGGATCACGTCGACCGCTTCCTTGAGCGCGTCGATGTAGGTCGACAGGCCCCATTCGCGCTGGGACTTGGTCGGGTTGCGCCAACTGACGATGAAGGTCTGCACGTTGGAGCGCAGGCAGAAACGCGCCAGGCTCTTTTCCGGGCTGAGGTCGAAGACGTAGAACTTGTTGATCTGCGGCGGTACCACCAGCAGCGGCTTTTCCAGCACCTGCTCGGTGATCGGCCGGTACTGGATCAGTTCCAGCACGTCATTGCGAAACACCACCGCGCCTTCGCTGGTGCCGAGGTTCTTGCCGACTTCGAAGGCGTCCATGTTCACCTGGCTGGGCATGCCGCCATTGTTGACCATGTCCTTGGCCAGGTTCGACAGGCCGTCGAGCAGGCTCTTGCCACCGGTTTCGAAGAAGCGCTTGACCGCCGCCGGGTTGGCTGCGGTGTTGGTCGGCGCCACGGCCTCGGTCATCAGGTTGATGACGAAGTGGCCGCGGCTGATGTCCTGGTCGGAGAGGTTGCTGGTATCGATCCAGTCGTGCAGTTCCTTGCGCCAGGCCAGGTAGGTCTGCAGGTAGCGGCGATACAGCGGGTTCTGGCTCCAGGCCGGGTCGTGAAAACGGCGGTCATCGCCCTCGGGCTGCAAGCTCGACTTGCCGAAGATCACATCTTTCAGCTCCATGCCGAAATGGGCGACATGCTTGGCACTGTGCAGCGGTTGACGAATGGCCTGACGCAGGACCATTCGAGCAGATGTCAGCAAATCCTTGCGGCGCAAGCCGATCACCGGGTTCAGACCCAGGGTGTTTTCCGAGGCTTGGCGCTGCAGGTCATCGTTATTCTTGTTACTCATCTACGACGCTCCGTTGTCCTGAGACGAGTACCGGTTTGACTGTGCGCGTTACACAGACGAACGCCCGGTACTGCTGCTCGGGTGACCAGTGATAACGAACTGCGGTCCTGCGGCCGGATGCAAACGACGATGAGCCATGCGGGTTTTTTCTGCGTGAGAAGACTGCCTGCTTTCGCTCGCGACCTCTACATACCAGCCCGACCCTGCATTAAATCCGATGCAGGGAACTTGCCAGATCCATTGGTTACCCGACTTTTTGGTATAGCGCAAGACGGCCATTCATTGGCCGTGGTGCAGGCATTCAAGCAAATAGAATTAGAAAATGCGCTCTAAACCCTGAGGGGCCCGAGCTAGAGCATCAGCTTGACGATCGACTCGTTGGGGTCGCGGGATTTGCCGGCTTTTTTCAGCTCGCCAAGGTAGTCATCCCAGAGTTCCTGCTGGCGCAGGCACAGCTGCTCAAGGTATTCCCAGGTGAACAGGCCGCTGTCGTGGCCGTCGTCGAAGGTCAGTTTCAGTGCGTACTGGCCGGCAGGTTCCAGCCCGCTCAAGCCAACGCCAAGCTTGCCGTACTGGAGGATCGGATTGCCGTGGCCCTGGACCTCGGCGGAAGGGGAGTGCACGCGCAGGAATTCGGCGGGCAGGTTGTACACCTCGCCTGGCCCGTAGGTCAGGGTAAGGGTCTTGGAGGCTTTGTGCAGGTTGATGCCGGTGGGGATTCTGGTCATGGATAAGGGCTCTTGGGCTACAAGCTGCAAGCTACAAGCTACAAGAGAAGGCGTCCAGCGCACTTGACTTGCAGCTTGCCGCTTGAAGCTTGCCGCTTTAGAGAATGTAGCGAGACAGGTCTTCGTTCTGCGCCAATTCGCCCAGGTGGCTGTTGACGTAGTCGGCGTCGATGCGGATCGGCGCTTCGCTGTGGGCGCTGGCCAGGTCGCCGGCGCTGAACGACACCTCTTCGAGCAGGCGCTCGAGCAAGGTGTGCAGGCGACGGGCACCGATGTTCTCGGTTTTCTCGTTGACCTGCCAGGCGATCTCGGCCAGGCGCTTGATGCCGTCGGCGGCGAACTCGATGTTCAAGCCTTCGGTTTTCAACAGCTCGCGGTATTGCTCGGTGAGCGAGGCGTGCGGTTCGCTGAGGATACGCTCGAAGTCTTCCGGGCTCAGGGCCTTGAGTTCGACGCGAATCGGCAGGCGACCTTGCAGCTCGGGCACCAGGTCGCTTGGCTTGCTCAGGTGGAAGGCACCGGAGGCGATGAACAGGATATGGTCGGTCTTGACCATGCCCAGCTTGGTGTTCACCGTGCAGCCTTCGATCAGCGGCAGCAGGTCGCGCTGCACGCCTTCACGGGAGACGTCGGCGCCGCCAACGTTACCGCGCTTGGCAACCTTGTCGATTTCGTCGATGAACACGATGCCGTGCTGCTCGACCGCTTCCAGGGCCTTGGCCTTGAGCTCGTCTTCGTTGACCAGGCGCCCGGCTTCTTCGTCGCGCACCAGCTTGAGCGCTTCCTTGACCTTGAGCTTGCGGCTCTTGCGCTTGCCCTTGCCCATGTTGGCGAACAGGTTCTGCAACTGGTTGGTCATCTCCTCCATGCCCGGCGGCGCGGAAATATCGACACCCACGGCCTCGGCCACTTCGATCTCGATTTCCTTGTCGTCCAGCTGGCCTTCGCGCAAGCGCTTGCGGAACAGCTGGCGGGTGTTGGAGTCCTGGCTGGCGACCTGGTCTTCGTTGAAGCCGGTGCGCGCCGGTGGCAGCAGGGCGTCGAGGATGCGCTCTTCGGCAGCATCTTCGGCGCGGTGGCCGACGCGGATGATTTCCTGCTCGCGGAGCATCTTGATCGCGGCATCGGCGAGGTCGCGGATGATCGACTCGACGTCACGGCCGACATAGCCGACCTCGGTGAACTTGGTCGCTTCGACCTTGATGAACGGGGCGTTGGCAAGCTTTGCCAGGCGCCGGGCGATTTCGGTCTTGCCGACGCCGGTCGGGCCGATCATCAGGATGTTCTTCGGCGTCACTTCAACGCGCAGCTCGGCCGGCAGCTGCATGCGCCGCCAGCGGTTGCGCAGGGCGATGGCGACGGCGCGCTTGGCGTCGTCCTGGCCGATGATATGGCGGTTGAGTTCGTGGACGATCTCGCGGGGGGTCATGGACATGATAGTGATGGTCCTTGGGCTCGATAAGTCAGCGTGGAAAAGCCCGGCCACCGGGGCCGGGCGCCAGAACAGCTGAATTACTCGGCCAGGTCCTGCTCCTCGATGGTCAGGTTGTGGTTGGTGAACACACAGATGTCACCGGCGATGTTCAGCGCGGTCTCGGCGATTTCGCGGGCCGAGAGGTCGGTCTTTTGCAGCAGCGCGCGGGCGGCGGCCTGGGCGTAGGCGCCACCGGAGCCCATGGCGATCAGGCCGTCTTCGGGCTCGACCACGTCACCGTTGCCGGTGATGATCAGCGATGCGTCCTTGTTGGCCACCGCCAGCATGGCTTCCAGGCGGCTCAGGGAACGGTCGGTACGCCACTCCTTGGCCAGCTCCACGGCGGCGCGGATCAGATGGCCCTGGTGTTTTTCCAGTTGCCCTTCGAAGCGTTCGAACAGGGTGAAGGCGTCGGCGGTGGCACCGGCGAAACCGGCGATGACCTGGCCGTGGTACAGGCGGCGGACTTTCTTGGCGTTGCCTTTCATCACGGTGTTGCCGAGAGAAACCTGGCCGTCGCCGCCCATGACGACTTTGCCGTGGCGGCGAACTGAAACGATGGTGGTCAAGGGAGAGTCTCCACGCAGCGGGGCGAAAATGCCTGATGCAGACTCATATGGGGGTGGTGGGAAGGATTTCAACTACACACATGTGTGTGAGCGATAAGCTGCAAGCTTGAAGCGGCAAGAAAAAGCGGACCGGCGACCGGCCTGGTCCGCTTGTAGCTCAAGGCTTGCAGCTTGTGGCTGACCTTCAGGTCTCGTGACTGATATGCCCATCGACCAAGGTATAACGCACCGCACTCGGCAGGCAGTGGCCGATGAACGGGCAGTTATCGCCCTTCGAGCGCCATTGCTCGCCGGCCAGGGTCGAGGCCTTGGCGTCGAACAGCACCAGGTCTGCGGCACTGCCTACCTTCAGCTCGCCCGCTGGCAGGCGCAGCGCTGCTGCAGGGCCTGCAGACAAACGTTGCAACAAAGTCGGCAAGTCAAGCAGACCGTCTTCCACCAGGGTCATGGCCAGCGGCAGCAACAGTTCGACACTGCTGATGCCCGGCTCGGTGGCGCCGAACGGTGCCAGTTTGGCATCCCGCTCGTGGGGCTGGTGATGGCTGGAAATCGCCTGGATCACCCCGGACTTCACCGCCTCGCGCAGGCCGTCGCGGTCGGCGCGGGTGCGCAGCGGCGGTTGCACGTGGTAGAGGCTGGAGAAGTCGCGCAGCGCTTCATCGGTGAGGATCAGCTGGTACAGGGCCACGTCGGCGGTCACCGGCAGGCCCAGTTCCTGGGCCTGGGCGATCAGCCGCGCGCCGCGGGCGCTGGTCAGCTGGCTGAAGTGCGCACGCACGCCGGTCTGTTCGACCAGCAGCAGGTTGCGCGCCAGGGCCACGGTCTCGGCGGTTTCCGGGATGCCCGGAAGGCCGAGGAAGCTGGCCATGGCGCCTTCGTGGGCCAGGCCACCCTGGGCCAGGTCGCGGTCCTGGGAGTGGAAGATCACCGTCAGGTCGAAGGTCGCGGCGTATTCCAGGGCGCGGGCCAGGGTGCGGTTGTTGGCAAAGGCATTGAGGCCGTTGCCAAAGGCCACGCAGCCGGCGTCGCGCAGGGCAATCAGCTCGGCAAGCTGCTCGCCTTCAAGGCCTTTGCTCAGGGCGCCGATCGGGTAGACCTTGCTGTGCCCGGCTTCGCGGGCGCGGTCGAGAATCAGCTCGGCCACTGCCGAGGTGTCCAGCACCGGCTTGGTCTGCGGCGGGCAGCACAGGCTGGTGACGCCACCGGCAGCGGCAGCGCGGGTTTCGCTGGCGATGCTGCCCTTGCGGCTGTAGCCGGGCTCGCGCAGGGCGACGTTGAGGTCGACCAGGCCGGGGGCGGCTACCAGGCCTTGGGCGTCGATGCTGCGCGCCGGCTTGAAGCCTGCCGGGGCGGCGCCGATGGCGATGATCTTGCCGGCATCGATGTGCAGGTCAGTGGTCTGGTCCAGGCCGCTCAGCGGGTCGATGACCCGGGCGCCGAGAATACTGAGGGTCACTGGGCGTTCTCCTGCTCGAATTGACGTTGCGCGGTCTGCCCGCTCATGGCCATGGACAGCACCGCCATGCGCACGGCGATGCCGTAGGTGACCTGGTTGAGGATCACCGAGTGGGCGCCGTCGGCCACCGCTGATTCAATCTCGACGCCGCGGTTGATCGGGCCCGGGTGCATGACGATGGCATCCGGCTTGGCCCCGGCCAGGCGCGCGGTGGTCAGGCCGAACAGGCGGTAGAACTCGCCTTCGCTGGGCAGCAGGCCGCCGGCCATGCGCTCACGCTGCAGGCGCAGCATGATCACCACGTCGACGTCCTTGAGGCCTTGCTCGAGGTCGGTGTAGACCTTCACCCCATACTGCTCGATACCGATCGGCAGCAGGGTTTTCGGGCCGATCACGCGGATGTCCGGGCAGCCCAGGGTTTTCAGCGCGAGCATGTTCGAGCGCGCCACCCGCGAGTGCAGGATGTCGCCGACGATGGCCACCGAGAGGTTCTCGAAGCCGCCCTTGTGCCGACGAATGGTGAGCATGTCGAGCATGCCCTGGGTCGGGTGGGCGTGGCGGCCGTCGCCGCCGTTGATGATCGCCACCTCCGGGCACACGTGCTCGGCGATGAAGTGCGCGGCGCCCGAGTCGGCATGACGCACGACGAACATGTCGGCGGCCATGGCTTCGAGGTTGCGCAGGGTGTCGAACAGGGTTTCACCCTTGCTGGTCGAAGAGGTCGACACGTTCAGGGTGATGACGTCGGCCGACAGCCGCTGGGCGGCCAGTTCGAAGGTGGTGCGGGTGCGCGTGGAGTTCTCGAAGAACACGTTGCAGACGGTCTTGCCGCGCAGCAACGGGACCTTCTTCACGGCCCGGGCGCCGACTTCGAGGAACGAGTCGGCGGTGTCGAGGATTTCGGTCAGCAGTTCGCGGGGCAAACCGTCGAGCGAGAGAAAGTGGCGCAGCTGGCCCTGATCATTGAGCTGCAGCGGGCGCTTGGCGTCGATTGGCGTCATCGCGGGGGACTCTTAAAGGGCGGAAGCGGAGGCGAGGTCCTGGCGCTCGAGGGCGAGCGGTGCGGGTCCGGTCAATTTTACCCGTTCATGGGCAGCCAGCGACAGGGTGGCGCCGACCACATTCGGCCGGATCGGCAATTCGCCGGCATCCAGGTCGAGCAGGCAGACCAGGGTCACGCTGGCCGGGCGGCCATAGTCGAACAGCTCGTTGAGGGCGGCGCGGATGGTACGCCCGCTCATCAGTACGTCGTCGATCAGCACCAGGTGCTGGCCTTCGATCTCGAACGGCAGGTCGGACGGGCGCACCTGCGGGTGCAGGCCGTTCTGGCTGAAGTCGTCGCGGTAGAAGGAAACGTCGAGCGTGCCCAGGGCGGCGTCGCTGCCCAGCTCTTCGAGCAGGGCCTGGGCGACCCAGACACCCCCGGTGCGGATGCCGATGAAACGCGGCTCGGCAATGGCGCGGCGGGCCAGATGGGCGCGAAGGTCGACGGCCATCTGCCGGATCAGTTCGGCGGGATTGGGTAGGCTCATGCTTGCTCCTCAAGAGGCCGGGGAGCGGTGCGCTGGCCCGGCTTGAATGCGATGATCGGGTCTCAGGCCCCGGTATTGGCCTCCAGCCAGCCCTGCAGCAGCAAGGCGGCGGCAATGGCATCCACCGGATTGTCGCGGTAACTGCCGCGCTGGCCGCCACGGGCCATGCGCTCGCCCTTGGCTTCGAAAGTGGTCAGGCGTTCGTCGTGGGTGTGGACCGGCAGGTTGTATCGACCATTAAGGCGGCGGGCGAATTTTTCTGCGCGCTCGCTCATCTCGCTGGGGCTGCCATCCATGTTCAAGGGCAGGCCGACCACCAGGGCGTCGGGTTTCCACTCTTTGATCAGTTTTTCCACCTGGGCCCAGTCCGGCGTGCCGTTCTGCGCCTTGAGGGTGCACAGCTCGCGGGCCTGGCCGGTGATCACCTGGCCGACGGCGACGCCGATCTGGCGGCTGCCGTAGTCAAAGCCCAGCAGTAGACGTACTTCGGCCATCAGGCGTGCCCCGCCTGGTTGGTCAGCAGGCTGAGGTTGATCCCCAGGCTTGCCGCCGCAGCGGCCAGGCGCTGCTCACAGGCCATGCCGAAGATGATCTCGGGGTCGAACGGGCAGTTCAGCCAGGCGTTGTCGGCCAGCTCCGCTTCCAGCTGCCCGGCTTCCCAGCCGGCATAGCCGAGGGTAATCAGGCTCTGTTTCGGGCCCAGGCCGTCGGCGATGGCGAACAGCACGTCCTGGGAGGTGGTCAGCGACAGGCCGTCGAGTTCGACGGTGGCCTGGAAGCTGCGCTCGCTGGTGTGCAGGACGAAGCCGCGGTCGGTTTGCACCGGGCCGCCCATATAGATTGGTACATGAATGCAACTGGCCGGCGGTTCGACGTCCGGGCGCAGCTGTTCGAGGATATCGGCCAGGTTGAGGTCTTGTGGCCGATTGACCACCAGCCCCATCGCCCCATTGGCGTTGTGCTCGACGATGTAGGTCAAGGTCTGCGCGAAGTTCGGGTCGGCCATGTGTGGCATGGCAATCAGGAACTGATGCTTGAGGTAATCCGGGCTGAGGTTCTTCATGCCTGATAGTGTGGCGGTGAGTGGCCACGCTGACAAGGTGCTGGCGTCACCTTGTCAGCTTTACTGCGGGGTTACTTGAACAGCTTGACCACTTCTTCGGTGTACAGGGTTGGCGACTCTTCAGCGGCCGACAGCACGTACTCCTGGACGGTTTGCTGCTTGGCCTGCGGGTACTTGGCCAGGTAGCTCTCCGGGAACGCCGGGGCCTTGAGGCTGGAGCCGGCCTTGATCAGCGCGGCGACGCAGTCCGGGTTGTCCGTGCGGGCGGCTTCTTCCAGCGGCGTACCGACCGGGAAGGTGCCGTGCTGCTCGTGGTAGGCATCGATCGAGCTGCCTTTTTTCAGCAGCAGGGCAATGCGCTCGGCCGCTTGTGGGTCAGGCTGGCCGTTCATCTCAAAGGCGCGTTCGCAAACATGGTGCAGCGGCGTCGTGCCGGTCAGGGTTACCTGGTAGGGATTGGCGCCGGCAGCGACCAGCAGCTTGATCACCTCCAGGTTCGAGGCACCCGGTCCGGTCAATGGGGTAAAGCCGTTCGGCCGGACGGCCTTGGCATCGGCGCCGGAAGCCAGCAGCAGCTTGATCAGTTCGGCTGAGCCCTTGCCTGCTGCGGTGTTCAGCGGCGTAGCGGAATCGCCCTGGGCCAGCACGTTGACGTCGGCGCCGGCCTTGATCAGGCCCTTGACCATGCGCAGGTCGGCCTCGGAGGCCTTCGATTGCTCGGCCTGGTTGAGGACGAACAGCAGCAGGGTTTCGCCGTTTTCCTGGATAGGTGTGTTGACGTCACCGATCTTTGGCAGGAACAGCTCGAACGGCGCGACGATCTTGTAGGAGGCGGCCAGGAACATCGGCTGGCCTTTCGGATCGGCACCCTGGTCGAGCAAGGCCTGGATCTTGGCCAGGCGCGCCGGGGTTTCGTCGTACTTGTACTCGCCAACTTCGTTGTACAGCTTCTGCGACAGCTCGGCGGCGTCGGCGAAGGCAGTAGCAGGCAGGACGCAGGCCGCCAGGGCCAGGCCGAGGGCGGCTGTTTTGCGGGCGAAATTGATGCGCGACATCAACAGAATCCTTTCTTGAGGGGGATATACGGGCGCGCATCATCGCAAAATGGCTATTGTTTTGCCATCAGGCGGAGCCTTAGATCAATTACTCTGCAGCCGGTCGCCGCGGGCGAAACGCCAGGTACGGATGATCTCCAGCCGGTCGATATCGGCCAGGTCGCCGGTGAACGGCGCGAATGGTGCGGCCAGGCGCACGATGCGCTGGGCGGCCTGGTCGAGCAGCGGCTGGCCTGAGGACTCCAGCACCAGCACTTCATACAGCGAACCGTCGCGGTTGATCGACACCATCAGCCGCAGGCTGCCGTAGATCTGCTGGCGCCGGGCTTCGTCGGGGTAGTTGAGGTTGCCGATACGCTCGACCTTCTTGCGCCACTCGTCCTTGTACCAGGCACCCTTGTCGCGCATGGTCGAGGCGGCATTAAGCCTGTGGATGCGCGGGCGCTTGGCGTACAGCTGCTGCTCGTTGGACAGTTCGGCTTCGAGGCTGGCGATCTGGCTGGACAGCTGCGAGCTGTCGAAGTCCGGGGTCGCGGCCTTGGGTTTGGGCTGCGGCTTGGCTTCCTTGGGTCGGGTTTCGACCTTTTCCGGCTTCGGCGCCTTGGTCGCCACTACTGCCTTGTGCGGCGTCGGTTGCGGTTGTACTTCGGGCTTGGCGGCCGGCGGCGGGGTGACCTTGTTGATCTTGCTGTCCTGGAAGGGCGCTACTTCGGTGGTTTTCGGCACCGCCTTCTTGTCCAGGGTGCCGCTGCCTTGCTGATTGTCCTGGGCCAGGTAATCGGCCTTCTGCGGCGCTTTCTCGCTTTTGAAGGTGGCCAGGGTGATTTCCATGGTCCGGCGGATTTCTTCGGGCTTGGCGAAGGTGAAGCCGACACCGAGAATCAGCGCCAGGTGCAGCAGCGCTGCCAGGAACAAGGTAAAACCCAGGCGATCCACCGGGCGTACGCGGGGTGGAGAGAAGTCGGCAGGGATGTCAGCAGGAAGCGTCATCAGGTATCCAGCAGCTGCAAAGACCGAGGGAAACCGGCAGAGCAGGTGCCCAGGTCATAAAAACGACCGGCATGATACCCCACTCTGCGCGGTTGCTCCGCGTCGGCTGTCAGCGCGCCTTGAGCTTGCGATCAATGGCATCCATCAACTGCACGCCGATCTGGGTGCCGAAGGCGTTGTCGATCTCGCGGATGCAGGTCGGGCTGGTGACGTTGATTTCGGTCAGGTGCTCGCCGATCACGTCCAGGCCGACGAACAGCAGGCCCTTCTCGCGCAGGGTCGGGCCGACCTGTGCGGCGATCCAGCGGTCGCGGTCGGTCAGCGGGCGGGCTTCGCCACGGCCGCCGGCGGCAAGGTTGCCACGGGTTTCGCCCGAGGCCGGAATGCGCGCCAGGCAATAGGGCACCGGCTCGCCGTCGATCATCAGGATACGCTTGTCGCCGTCCTTGATGGCCGGCAGGTAGCCTTGCGCCATGATTTGCTGGGTGCCGTTGCCGGTCAGGGTCTCGAGGATTACCGAGAGGTTCGGGTCGCCCGGGCGATGGCGGAAGATCGAGGTGCCGCCCATGCCGTCCAGCGGCTTGAGGATGGTGTCGCCCTGCTGGTTGACGAATTCGCGCAGGATATCGGCGCGGCGGCTGACCAGGGTCGGTGGCGTGCACTGCGGGAACAGCGTGGCGAACAGCTTTTCGTTGCAGTCGCGCAGGCTCTGCGGGCGGTTGACCACCAGCACGCCGGCGGCTTCGGCCTGTTCCAGCAGGTAGGTGCTGTAGACGAACTCCATGTCGAACGGTGGATCCTTGCGCATCAGGATCACGTCCAGCTCGCTCAGGGCGCTGTCTTGCTCGGCGTCCAGCTCGAACCAGTGCTCCGGGTCGGCGAACACTTTCAGCGGGCGCATGCGTGCGCGGGCCTGGCCGGCGCCTTGGTAGAGGTCCTGCTGCTCCATGTAGAACAGCGACCAGCCGCGCTCCTGGGCGGCCAGCAACATGGCCAGCGAGCTGTCCTTTTTATAGGAAATGCGCGCAATGGGGTCCATGACAATCCCGAGGCGAACGCTCATGGGCAAAATCCTCTCAGCGGCAATGGGCCGCATTGGCTCGAATGAAAAGTGGCGTCAGGGTGGCGCTCGCAGCGCTGGCGGTCAAGGGAAAAACGCATCCTGGGCGGCGCTGCGCCGGGTGTCGGCGCGGGCCGATGGAATGCCCCCCCCAGAGTGTGCTAAAAAGGCCTGGCACGTGGCCTGCACGGCCGTCTCCAGCTGCAAGCCACAAGCCATAAGCCACAAGAAAAAGCACGCCGCGTTCACCCTGCTTTTTCTTGCCGCCAGAAACTTGTAGCTTGCCGCTAATAGCGAGCAGCGATGGTAGAGCAATTATGGAACAGCCCGGCGCGGCATTGAAGGTGATGGTGATCGACGATTCCAAGACGATTCGCCGCACCGCCCAGATATTGCTCGGTGAAGCAGGATGTGAGGTCATCACGGCCATCGACGGTTTCGATGCCCTGGCCAAGATCATCGACCACCAGCCGCAGATCATTTTCGTCGACGTGCTGATGCCGCGTCTGGACGGCTACCAGACCTGCGCCCTGATCAAGCAGAACAGCACCTTCAAGGACACGCCGGTGATTCTCCTGTCGTCCCGCGATGGCCTGTTCGACAAGGCCCGTGGCCGTGTCGTCGGCTCTGATCAATTTTTGACCAAACCTTTCAGCAAGGAAGAGCTGCTGGACGCAATCAAGGCCCATGTGCCCGGATTCGCCGCAGAAGAACAACACGCACCCTGACGTTGCGCCGCCGCGCAGGCGTCTATTCCTTATGGGGAACAGCATGGCCCGAGTTCTGATCGTCGACGATTCGCCGACCGAAATGTACAAACTGACCGGTATGCTCGAAAAGCACGGGCATGAAGTGCTCAAGGCCGAAAACGGCGCCGATGGCGTAGCCCTGGCCCGCCACGAAAAGCCCGATGCGGTACTGATGGACATCGTCATGCCCGGGGTCAACGGCTTCCAGGCCACCCGCCAGTTGAGCAAAGACCCGGAAACCGCGCATATCCCGGTGATCATCGTCACCACCAAGGACCAGGAGACCGACAAGGTCTGGGGCCAGCGCCAGGGCGCCAAGGACTACCTGACCAAGCCGGTGGACGAAGACACCCTGATCAAAAAGCTCAACGACGTGCTCAAAGGTTGACCACCCAGCCCATGGGCGAGTCGCTGACGGCCTTCGAGCTGCTGCTGGACATCGACCGGCGCTGCCGGCTGCTGGCCGCCGACCTGCCGTTGCAGGAAACCCGCCTGCAGAGCTGGAGCGGCATCGGCTTTCGCATTGCCGAACAGTGGTTCGTCGCGCCCATGGGCGAAGTCGCCGAAGTGCTGCACGAGCCGCGCCTGAGCCGCATCCCCGGGGTCAAGCCCTGGGTCAGCGGCGTCGCCAACCTGCGTGGCCGGCTGCTGCCGGTGATGGACCTCTGCGGTTTCTTCGCCCTGGGCCTGTCGGCACCGCGCAAGCAGCGACGAGTGCTGGTGCTCGACCATGACGAGTTGTTTGCCGGCTTGCTGGTCGATGAAGTGCTGGGTTTGCAGCATTTCCCGCTGCACAGCCTCGACCTGTCGCCGCCAACGCCGTTGCTCAGTGCGGCCGCGCCCTTCGTCCAGGGGCATTTCCAGCGTGAGCGCAGCTGGGCGATCTTCAGCCCCTTCGCCCTGGCCCAGGCGCCGGGTTTCCTCGATGTCGCGCTGTAAAGGAATGCCACCTCCGTGACCACGACCAAGACGGCTCCATCGCCCCAGGGTTCCCGCAGCAGCGCGCAGATCGCCGCGCTGTTCGTGGTGCTGATCCTGTCGATCATCCTGCTGTTCGCCAACTTCGCCTACCTCAACACCCAGGCCAACTACGACAAGCAGTACATCGGCCATGCCGGCGAACTGCGCGTGCTGTCCCAGCGCATCGCCAAGAACGCCACTGAAGCGGCGGCCGGCAAGGCCGTGGCCTTCCGCCTGTTGAGCGAGGCGCGCAACGACTTCGAACAGCGCTGGGGCTACCTGAAAAAGGGCGATGCCAGCACCGGCCTGCCCGCTGCGCCGCCGGCGGTGCGCAAGGAAATGGACGCGGTGCTGCGCGACTGGGAAAACCTGCGCAAGAACACCGACACCATCCTGGCCAGCGAGCAGACCGTGCTGTCGTTGCACCAGGTCGCCGCGACCCTGGCCGAAACCGTGCCGCAGTTGCAGGTGGAGTACGAGAAGGTCGTCGAGATCCTCCTGCAAAGCGGTGCGCCGGCCAGCCAGGTGGCCGTGGCCCAGCGCCAGTCGTTGCTGGCCGAGCGTATTCTTGGCTCGGTGAATACCGTACTGGCCGGCGACGACACCGCTGTGCAGGCCGCCGATGCCTTCGGCCGCGACGCCAGCCGTTTCGGCCAGGTGCTCGAGGCCATGCTCGGCGGTAACGAAGCGATCCAGGTTACCCGCGTGCAGGATCCGGACGCCCGCGCGCGCCTGGGCGAGATCGCCGAGCTGTTCCAGTTTGTCGCAGGCTCCGTCGACGAAATCCTCGAAACCTCGCCCGAGCTGTTCCGTGTGCGCGAAGCCGCCGGGAGCATCTTCGGCCTTTCGCAAACCCTGCTCGATGAAGCCTCGCGCCTGGCCACCGGGTTTGAAAACCTGGCAGGCGGCCGAACCCTGGATACCGTCGGCGGCTATGTACTGGGTTTGCTGGCGCTGGCGTCGATCATTCTCATCGGCCTGGTGATGGTTCGCACCACCCACCGCCAGTTGCACGAAACTGCCGAGAAGAACGAGCGCAACCAGCAGGCGATCATGCGCCTGCTCGACGAAATTGAAGACCTTGCTGACGGCGACCTGACCGTAACCGTGTCGGTGACCGAAGACTTCACCGGCGCCATTGCCGATTCGATCAATTACTCCATCGACCAGCTGCGCGACCTGGTGGCGACCATCAACCTCAGCGCCGAGGAAGTTGCCGCCGCCGTGCAAGACACCCAGAACACCGCGCGCCAACTGGCCAAGGCCTCCGAGCACCAGGCCCAGCAGATCAGCGATGCCTCGGTGGCGGTGGGCGACATGGCTGAATCCATCGACCGCGTTTCCACCCACGCCTACGAATCGGCCAAGGTGGCCGAGCGTTCGGTGGCTATCGCCAACAAGGGCAACGAGGTGGTGCACAACACCATCAACGGCATGGACAACATCCGCGAGCAGATCCAGGACACCGCCAAGCGGATCAAGCGCCTGGGCGAGTCGTCCCAGGAGATCGGCGATATCGTCAGCCTGATCGACGACATTGCCGACCAGACCAACATCCTCGCCCTCAACGCGGCGATCCAGGCTTCGCTGGCCGGTGAAGCCGGGCGCGGTTTTGCCGTGGTTGCCGACGAGGTACAGCGCCTGGCCGAACGCTCATCGTCGGCCACGCGGCAGATCGAAGCGCTGGTGCGTACCATTCAGGCCGACACCAACGAAGCGGTGATCTCCATGGAGCAGACCACCGCCGAAGTGGTGCGCGGTGCGCGCTTGGCCCAGGATGCCGGGGTCGCCCTGGCCGAAATCGAAGGCGTGTCGCAGACCCTCGCCGACCTGATTCACAGCATCTCCGACGCCGCCCAGCTGCAGACCTCTTCGGCCGGGCAGATCTCGCATACCATGTCGGTGATCCAGCAGATCACCTCGCAAACTTCGGCCGGCTCCACCGCCACCGCCGAGAGCATCGGTAACCTGGCGCGCATGGCCAGTGAAATGCGCCGCTCGGTGTCCGGTTTTACCCTGCCGCCGACGCCACCGCGTTGAGGGCATCATGGTGATGGGAGCAGTTATGGCGGATCGGCACGATACGGTGGCGCTGGCCTGGGTCAGAGGGGCGATCGCCGACTGCCTGGGCCAGGCGCGCCTGACCCTTGAACACTTTGCCGCCGAGCCCGGCGATGAAGCGGTGCTCGACGGATTCGTCGAACAGCTGCACCAGGTGCGCGGCTGCCTGCTGATGCTCGAACTGCACGGCGCGGCGCTGCTCGCCGAAGAAATGGAACAACTGGGCCTGGCCTTGCGCCAGGGCCGCGCCAGCCAGCGCGGTGAAGCGCTGGGCGCGTTGTTTCGCGGCCTTGAGCAATTACCGCTGTACCTGGAGCGCCTGCGCAGCGCCCGCCGCGACTTGCCGCTGGTGGTGTTGCCAGTGCTCAACCAATTGCGTGCCGAGCGCGGTGCCCAGGCCCTGGCCCAGGACAGCCTGCTGAGCAGCAGCCCGGCCGACGCCGAAGAGCTGGCCAACCTCGACCTGTACCTGGGCACCTGGCGCGATCGCCTGCAGGCCGGGCCCGATCGTGATGCCTTGCGTTCGGTGGTCGCCGCCCTGTGCGAAGACCTCAAGCGGGTCAAGGAGCGCCTCGACCAGTTCGTGCGCGGCGACCGCCAGCATCTGGATGAACTGGAGCCGTTACTGGCACCGCTGCGCCAGATCGCCGACACCCTGGCGGTCCTCGGCTTCGGCCAGCCGCGGCGGGTGATCATCGACCAGGTGCTGGTGCTGCAAAGCCTGGCCCAGGGTCAGCGCGAGCCTGCCGATGCGCTGCTGATGGATATCGCCGGCGCGCTGCTGTATGTCGAGGCCACCCTGGCCGGCATGGTCGGGCCGCTGGAGCAGAACAGCCAGAGCCCGCTGCCGGGCACCGACCTGGCGGAGATTCGCCAGCTGGTACTGGAGGAAGCCTTCGCCGTGCTGCAGCAGGTCAAGGACCTGATCGGCGATTGCCTCGACGCCGGCTGGCAGCCGCAGCGTCTGCAGCCAGTGCCGGGCCTGCTGCAACAGGTGCGTGGCGCGCTGGCGATGCTGATGCTGCCGCGCGCAGCGGCGTTGATCGGGCAGTGCGGCGACTACGTGCATGCACAGCTGCTGGGCAGCGAGACCCTGGCGGATACTGCAGCCCTGAGCCACCTGGCCGAGGCCGTGAGTGCCTGTGAATGCTACCTGCAATGGCTGATTGCCGATCCCCAGGCCAACCCTTCGCGGTTCCTCGAGGCGGCGCAGCACAGCCTGGCTGCTTTGGGTTATCGGCCCGAGCCGGAACCGGCGTTGGTGGAAGCGTCTGTTGTTGCGGCGGATGAAGAAGCACCAATCGACGACGAGCTGCGGGAAATTTTCCTCGAAGAGGCCCACGAACTTCTGCCTTTGCTCAATCAGATGTGGACGCGCTGGCAAGCCGACGGAGCCGATCGTGACGCCCTGATCGAACTGCGCCGCGGTCTGCACACCCTCAAGGGTAGCGGGCGGATGGTCCGCGCCCAGGTGCTGGGGGAACTGGCCTGGGCGGCGGAGCACCTGCTCAATCGCGTGCTCGAGGGCCGGGTAGATATCGGTGCAGCGCCCCTGGCCGCCTTGCAGCAAGCGCTGGACACACTGCCTGGCTTGCTCGGCGAGTTTGCCCAGGCACTGGCGCCGGCGCATCCGCAGGTTGAACAACTGGCCGCGCACCTGCACGCCCTGGCCATGAACGACCCGCGCAGCGAGGCCGAGGCCGGCGAAGCCATCGACCCGCAATTGCTGGAGATCTTTCGCAACGAAGCCCTGGGTCACCTGGACAGTCTCGAAGCCTTCCTGCACGAGGCCGACAAGCAGTTGCCGCTGGCGGTCAGCGATAACCTGCAGCGCGCCCTGCACACCCTCAAGGGCAGTGCGGCGATGGCCGGGGTAGTACCGATTGCCGAGCTGGCCGGCGCCCTGGACTTGCTGGCGCGGGAGTTCAAGGCCCATCAGCTGGCCTTCGACCTGGAAGAAATCTACCTGCTGGAAACTGCCGAGCCGCTGCTGCGCCGTGGCGTGCAGCAGCTCTCCAGCGCG
This sequence comes from Pseudomonas sp. UC 17F4, assembly GCF_900101695.1. Taxonomy (NCBI): domain Bacteria; kingdom Pseudomonadati; phylum Pseudomonadota; class Gammaproteobacteria; order Pseudomonadales; family Pseudomonadaceae; genus Pseudomonas; species Pseudomonas sp. UC 17F4. Next base: position 278,669 of record NZ_FNKV01000001.1, on the reverse strand, counting down.
CCTCTGGCGCCGATTGCCGGGGCCGCGACGCTGATCGCCGATATTCACCAGGTGGTCGATGCGCGCCTGCAAGCTTTGCTCGAGGCGCCAAGCCAGGGCCTGCGGGTCAAGCGCGACCCGCAACTGATTGCCAGCTTCCTGGCCCAAGGCATGGACATCCTGCTCGACGCCGAATCGTTGCTTTTGCGCTGGCAGGAGCACCCGGGCGAGCGCCAGGAACTCAATGCCCTGCTTGATGAACTGACCACCCTCGGCCAAAGCGCACACCTGGCCGACCTGTGGCAGGTGGATGAGCTGTGTGAAGCCTTGCTCGACCTCTATGGCTCCGTGGAGGAGAGCAGCCTGGCGGTCAGCCCGCGGTTCTTCAGCGAGGCGCAAAGCGCCCATGAAGCGCTGATCGACATGCTCGACCAGATCGCCGCCGGCCAGGAAGTCGACCCGCGTCCGGAACGCCTGCAGGCCTTGCGCGAGCTGCTTGACGAAGGCCTCGACCCATCGGCCATGGGCCTGGTCAATAGCCAGGGCGGGACAATCACCGAGCTTGCCAGTGCCACCGCCGAACTTGCGGCCCAAGCGCCGGACCCGGCCATGCTCGAACTGTTTCTCGATGAAGCCAGCGACATTCTCGACAGCGCCGACCAGGCCCTGGCGCGCTGGCTGCTGGATACCGACAACGCCTCGGCGCTGTCGTCGCTGGCCCGCGACCTGCAAACCCTCAAGGGTGGCGCGCAGATGGCCGCCATGGGCGCGTTCGAGGTGCTGGCACAAGAGCTTGAGCTGCTTTACGAAGGTTTGGTGGACCGGCGCTTCAGCCCTGGCGCCGAGCTGTTTGCCCTGCTCAAGCGCAGCCACCAGCAACTGGCGCAGATGCTCGAACAACTGCAGCAAGGCCAGGTGCCGGCTGCCCAGGTAGAGCTGCTGGCGGCGCTGCGCGAGTTTCGTCATGAGGCGCCGCCGCCGGTGCCTGTGGATAAACCCGTCGAAGCGCAGCAGGATGCCGGCGACAAAGAGCTGCTGGAGATCTTCCTCGAAGAAAGCCTGGACCTGGTCGAAAGCTCCAGCGCGGCCTTGCTGCGCTGGCAGGCCGAGCCGCGTAATGGCGTTGAGGTGGAGAACCTGCTGCGCGACCTGCACACCCTCAAGGGCGGTGCGCGGATGGTCGAGATCGGGCCGATCGGCGATCTGGCCCATGAACTGGAGTTTCTCTACGAACTGCTCGCCGCCGGCCAGTTGCAACCGAGCCCGGCGCTGTTCAGCCTGCTGCAGAATTGCCACGACCGCCTGGCGCACATGCTCGATGCGGTGCGCCTGCAGCAACCGTTGCACGCGGCCACGGCGCTGATCGACTACATCCGCAACTTCAGCAGCGCCGCATTGGCCGATACCGCTGCCGGTCAGGCGCACCCGGATACGGCGCCGCCAGAGCTGCCGGTGACCGCCCCTGAGCGTGGCGCCGGGGATATGGTCAAGGTGGCCTCGGAGCTGCTTGATGACCTGGGCAACCTGGCCGGAGAGAATTCGATCATCCGTGGCCGCATTGAGCAGCAGGTCAATGACGCCCAAGTGGCCCTGAACGAGATGGAAACCACCCTGGAGCGCATGCGCGACCAGTTGCGCCGCCTGGATACCGAAACCCAGGGGCGCATCCTCAGCCGCCAGGCCGATGGCGACGGCCAGGCCTACGACGATTTCGACCCGCTGGAAATGGACCGCCATTCGCAGCTGCAGCAGTTGTCGCGAGCGTTGTTCGAATCGGCCTCCGACCTGCTCGACCTCAAGGAAACCCTGAGCGTGCGCGCCCATGACGCGCACAGCCTGTTGCAGCAACAGGCGCGGGTCAACAGCGACCTGCAGGAAGGCCTGATGCGCACCCGCATGGTGCCGTTCGAGCGCCTGGTGCCGCGCTTGCAGCGGGTGGTGCGGCAGGTCTCCAGCGAGCTGGGCAAGCAGGTCGAACTGGTGGTCGGCAATGCCGAGGGCGAGATGGACCGCAGCGTTCTGGAACGCATGATGGCGCCGCTGGAGCACATGCTGCGCAACGCCGTCGACCATGGCCTGGAGTCGCGCGAGGCGCGCCTGGCAGCGGGTAAGCCTGCGCACGGGCTGATCTCGCTGAACCTGCTGCATGAAGGCGCCGACATCGTCATCGAAATGACCGACGACGGTGCCGGGGTGCCGCTGGAAGCCGTGCGGCGCAAGGCGATCAAGCGCGGTTTGCTCGACCCTGCAGCGGTGCTCAGTGACCACGAGATCATGCAGTTCATCCTCCAGCCAGGGTTTTCCACCGCCGAGAAGATCACCCAGATTTCCGGCCGCGGCCTGGGCATGGACGTGGTCCATGAAGAGGTCAAGCAGCTCGGAGGTTCGATGGTGATCGAGTCGAAGCCGGGCAAGGGCGCGCGCTTTTTGATTCGCCTGCCATTCACGGTGTCGATCAACCGTGGCTTGATGGTGCACTACGGCGAAGAGCAGTACGCGATTCCGCTCAATACCATCGAAGGCATCGTCCGCGTGCCGCCGGCCGAACTCGAGGCGTGCTATCAGCTTGATCCGCCGCATTACCAGTACGCCGGGCATCGCTACGAGCTGCGCTACCTGGGCGAGCTGCTGCAGGGGGCGGCGCAGCCGAAACTGTTGGGCCAGAGCCTGCCGCTGCCGGTGTTGCTGGTGCACTCCCACGACCAGCAATACGCTGTGCAGGTCGATGGCCTGGCGGCCAGCCGCGAGATCGTGGTCAAAAGCCTGGGGCCGCAGTTTGCCGCGGTCCAGGGCTTGTCCGGGGCGACCTTGCTGGGCGATGGCCGGGTGGTGCTGATTCTCGATCTGCTCGGCCAGTTGCGCGGTTTGCAGCAGCAGTTGGCGCTGCACCAGCACAGCAGCGAAGGCCTGCGCCGGGACAGCCATGGCAGCTTGCCGCAACGGCCGCTGCTGGTAATGGTGGTGGATGACTCGGTGACGGTGCGCAAGGTTACCGGCCGCCTGCTCGAACGCCACGGCATGAACGTACTGACCGCCAAGGACGGGGTCGATGCCATGGCCCTGCTGCAGGAGCATCGCCCGGACATTCTCCTGCTGGATATCGAGATGCCGCGCATGGACGGCTTTGAAGTCGCCACGCAGATCCGCCACGACCCCAGGCTCAAGGACCTGCCGATCATCATGATCACTTCGCGTACCGGCCAGAAACACCGCGACCGCGCCATGGCCATCGGCGTCAATGACTACCTGGGCAAGCCCTATCAGGAATCGGTGCTGCTGCAGAGCATCGCCCAATGGAGTCGCCGCGATGCTTGAACAACCGGCCCGGCAAAACCGGCGCAGCAGCCTCACCGGCCTGCTGCTGCCCTTGAGCGATCGCTGCCTGGTACTGCCCAACGTGGCCGTGGCCGAACTGATCGGCTTTCAGGCCGGCAGCCCGGCGCTGGACGCGCCCGAGTGGATGCTTGGCTGGATCGACTGGCGGGGCCAGCGCCTGCCGCTGCTGAGCTTCGAGTCGGCCTGCGACGGCCAGTTGCAGGTTGGCGAGCGGGCGCGGATCGTCGTGCTCAATGCCCTGGGCGACAGCCCGCTGCGCTTTGTCGCCTTGCTGGTGCAGGGTATTCCGCGCTCGTGCAAGCTCGACAGCCAGCTCAACTACGTCGATGTGCCGCTGGCCGGCCTGGAGCTGGCAGCGGTACAGGTGGGCGAACAGGTGGCACGGGTGCCGGACCTGCCCGCGCTGGAGCAACTGTTGGTAGACGCAGGGGTGGTTTGAAGCATTTGCCTGTGTAGGATGGGAGACCTGTTTTAAGTCAGGAGGATCCTGTTGCATGTATCACGGTGAACGTTTCAACGCCTGGACCCATCTGGTCGGCGCCGTTCTGGCCTGCATCGGCGCCATCTGGCTGCTGGTGGTGGCGAGCCTGCAAGGCGACCCCTGGAAGATCGTCAGCCTGGCGATCTATGGCTTTACCCTGCTGTTGCTCTACAGCATCTCGACCCTTTATCACAGCGTGCGCGGCAAGGCCAAAGTGATCATGCGCAAGCTCGATCACCTGTCGATCTACCTGTTGATTGCCGGCAGCTATACGCCGTTCTGCCTGGTCAGCCTGCGCGGGCCCTGGGGCTGGAGCCTGTTCGGGGTGGTCTGGGGGCTGGCGGTGATCGGCATGCTGCAAGAGATCAAGCCGCGCTCCGAAGCGCGGGTCATGTCGATCATCATCTATGCGCTGATGGGCTGGATCGTGCTGGTGGCGGTCAAGCCGCTGCTCGCCAGCCTCGGCGCCGCAGGCTTTGCCTGGCTAGCGGCCGGTGGCGCGTTCTACACCATCGGCATCATCTTCTTTGCCTACGACAGCCGCTTTCGCCATTGGCATGGCATCTGGCACCTGTTCGTGATCGCCGGCAGCCTGCTGCACTTCATCGCGGTGTTCTTCTACGTGCTCTAGAAGTCGCCCCACAGCTGCTGGGCGACGGCCAGGGCCACGACTGGCGCGGTTTCGGTGCGCAATACGCGCGGGCCCAGGCGTGCGGCATGGAAGCCGGTGGCCTTGGCCTGCTCGACTTCGGCCTCGCTGAGGCCGCCTTCTGGGCCGATCAAAAACGCCAGGCTGGCGGGCTGCTGATGGCTGACCATGGGTTCGGCGACCGGGTGCAGGACCAGCTTGAGGTCCTGGTCGCAGGCCTTGAGCCAGTCTGCCAGCGGCTGTGGTGGGTGGATGACCGGTACGCTGGAGCGACCGCATTGCTCGCAGGCGCTGATCGCCACCTGGCGCCAATGAGCCATGCGCTTGTCGGCGCGTTCATCCTTGAGGCGTACTTCGCAGCGCTCGCTGACGATCGGGGTGATAGCGCTGACGCCCAGTTCGGTGGCCTTCTGGATTGCCCAGTCCATGCGCTCGCCGCGCGACAGGCCCTGGCCGAGGTGAACCTGCAGGCTGGAGTCGGCTTGCCCGGCGAAGGCTTCGTCGAGCTGCACGCGGACGGTTTTCTTGCCGACTTCCAGCAATTGGCCGCGAAACTCCTGGCCGCTGCCGTCGAACAGTTGCACGGCATCGCCAACCGCCATGCGCAGCACGCGGCCGATGTAGTGGGCCTGGGCTTCGGGCAGGTCGTGGGCGCCGAGGCTCAGGGGGGCGTCGATGAAAAAGCGGGACAGTCTCATGTACTAACTCTAAAAATGTGTTGGCAGTGCGGGCTTCATCGCGGGGCAAGCCCGCTCCTACAGGGATCTTTGTAGGAGCGGGCTTGCCCCGCGATGCTGTTAGCCCGGATCGCGGAAATCAGGGTGAAAATCAGCCGGCACTGCCACGCTGACGCGGCTGCTGGTGGCGATGTCGATACCCTCGGTGGCCACCTCGGCGAGGAAGTCGATCTGCTCCGGGGTGATCACGTATGGCGGCAGGAAGTACACCACGCTGCCCAGCGGGCGCAGCAGGGCGCCACGGCTCAGGGCGTGCTCGAAGACCTTCAGGCCACGGCGTTCCTGCCACGGGTAGGCGGTCTTGCTGGCCTTGTCCTGGACCATCTCGATGGCCAGGGCCATGCCGGTCTGGCGCACTTCGCCAACTTGCGGGTGGTCGACCAGGTGCTCGGTGGCGCTGGCCATGCGCTGGGCCAGGGCCTTGTTGGCCTCGATGACGTTGTCCTGCGCGAAGATATCCAGGGTCGCCAGCGCCGCGGCACAGGCCAGCGGGTTGCCGGTGTAGCTGTGCGAGTGGAGGAAGGCGCGCAGGGTCGGGTAATCGTCGTAGAAGGCGCTGTACACCTCGTTGGTGGTCAGGCACGCGGCCAGCGGCAGGTAGCCACCGGTCAGGGCCTTGGACAGGCACAGGAAATCCGGGCGGATGCCGGCCTGTTCGCAGGCGAACATCGTCCCGGTGCGGCCAAAGCCCACGGCGATCTCGTCGTGGATCAGGTGCACGCCATAGCGGTCACAGGCCTCGCGCAGCAGCTTGAGGTATACCGGGTGGTACATGCGCATGCCACCGGCGCCCTGGATCAGCGGTTCGACGATCACCGCGGCGACCGTGGCGTGGTGTTCAGCCAGGGTCTGCTCCATGGCCGCGAACATGTTGCGCGAGTGCTCTTCCCAGCCCATGCCCTCGGGGCGCAGGTAGCAATCGGGGCTTGGCACCTTGATGGTGTCGAGCAGCAGCGCCTTGTAGGTCTCGGTGAACAACGGCACGTCGCCGACCGACATCGCCGCGATGGTCTCGCCGTGATAGCTGTTGCTCAGGGTGACGAAGCGCTTCTTCTCTGGCTGGCCTTTGTTCAGCCAGTAGTGAAAGCTCATTTTCAGCGCCACTTCGATACAGGACGAACCATTATCGGCGTAGAACACCCGGTCCAGGCCTTCGGGGGTGATCTGCACCAGGCGCTCGGACAGCTCGATCACCGGCTGGTGGCTGAAGCCTGCGAGAATCACGTGTTCAAGCTGGTCGACCTGGTCCTTGATGCGCTGGTTGATGCGCGGGTTGGCATGGCCGAAGGCGTTGACCCACCAGGAGCTGACGGCGTCGAGGTAGCGCTTGCCTTCGAAGTCTTCCAGCCACACGCCTTCGCCGCGCTTGATCGGAATCAGCGGCAGTTGTTCGTGATCTTTCATCTGGGTGCAGGGGTGCCACAGGACCTTGAGGTCACGTTGCATCCACTGTTGGTTGAGGCCCATTTCGATTCTCCTGGCGACGGCGGCTCGGACATGCCGCGCAAGCCTATGCAATGCGCCGGTCGAGAACAACCCGTGCGCTGCAATCAGGGTGCTGGCGTTGCTGGCGGGGGCGCTTGGCGTGGCGTATCCTTCGGCTACTCTTTCTGGGGGATCCCCCCAAACACTTCTGCTTTGATCCGGAGTTCGCCGAATGTCTGCTGGTTGGCTGCGCGCCTGTGCGCTGGTAATGATAGGACTGTTCAGCGGCACTGCGCTGGCCAAGGACAAGGCCCCGACGGCAATCGTCGTCGGTGGCGGTCTGGCCGGCCTGACAGCCGCCTATGAGTTGCAGAACAAGGGCTGGCAGGTGACCCTGCTGGAAGCCAAGACCGGTATGGGCGGGCGCTCGGGCCTGGCCACCAGTGAATGGATCGGCAACAGCAAGGCCCAGCCGGTGCTCAACCAGTACCTGGATGCCTTCAAGCTCAGCACCTTGCCGGCACCTGAGTTCGTGCGTACCCCGGGTTACCTGATCGATGGCGAGTATTTCAGCGCCGCCGACCTCAGTACCAAGCAACCGGCCACCGCCGAAGCGCTCAAGCGTTACGAGAAGACCCTCGACGACCTCGCACGCTCGATCGACGATCCGCTGAACCCGGCGGCCAACAGTACCCTGTTCGCCCTCGACCAGCTCAACGTTTCCGGCTGGCTCGACAAGCTGCAACTGCCGGCCACCGCGCGCCAGCTGGTCAACCAGCAGATCCGTACCCGTTACGACGAGCCGTCGCGCCTGTCGCTGCTCTACTTTGCCCAGCAGACCCGCGTCTACCGTGGCGTCAGCGACCGTGACCTGCGCGCCGCACGCCTGCCAGGCGGCAGCCCGGTGCTGGCCCAGGCCTTCGTCAAGCAATTGAAAACCATCAAGACCCAGTCGCCGGTCAGCGCCATCATCCAGGACAAGGACGGCGTCACCGTCAAGGTTGGCAGCGTCGGTTACCAGGCCGACTACGTCGTGCTGGCCGTACCGCTGCGCGCGCTGTCGAAGATCCAGATGACTCCGGGCCTGGACACCAAGCACCTGGCCGCCCTCAAGGGCACCAACTACGGCTGGCGCGACCAGCTGATGCTCAAGTTCAAGACCCCGGTGTGGGAAAGCCGCGCGCGGATGTCTGGCGAGATCTACAGCAACACCGGCCTGGGCATGCTCTGGATCGAGCCTGCGCTCAAGGGCGGCGCTAACGTGGTGATCAACCTCTCCGGTGACAACGCGCGCCTGCTGCAAGCCTTTGGCGACAAGCAGATGGTCGACCAGGTGCTGATCCGTCTGCACGCCTTCTACCCGCAAGCCCGTGGCGCCTTCACCGGCTACGAAGTACGCCGTTACAGCACTGACGTGGGTACCGGTGGCGCCTACCTGGCCTATGGCCCTGGGCAGATCAGCAAGTACTGGCGCCTGTGGGAGCGTCCGGTGCAGCGGGTTGCCTTTGCTGGCGAGCACACCGATGCGATGTACCCGGGCACCCTCGAAGGCGCTCTGCGCAGTGGCCAGCGCGCTGCCAGCCAGGTCCAGGACCTGGCCGCGGGCAAGTCGTTCGAGCCGGTCAAGGCGGTTGCCGCCACGGCCGCTGCCGGCACCGCGGCTGCCGCGGCGAGCAAAGGTAATTTCTTCAGCAACCTGTTTGGCGGATCGTCCGACAAGCCGGCCAAGGCCGAAGAGCCGGTGAAGAAGGAAGAGGGCAAGCCAGGCTTCTTCAAGCGCATGTTCGGTAGCGATGACAAGCCTGCCGAGCAGCCAGCGGCCAAGCAGGCCGAGGTGGCTCCGGCCCCTGCGCCGGCGCCAGCACCTGCGGTCGCCCCGGTTGCCAAGGAAGAGCCAGCCAAGGCGCCGGTGAAAGCCGCTCCGGCCAAACCAGCGGCCAAGCAGGCACCGGCGAAAAAGCCGGCAGCCAAGGCGCAACAGCCGAAGAAAACCGCAGCCAAGGCTGCGCCTGCGAAAAAAGCCGCCGCCAAGGCGGAACCAGTGAAAAAGCCGGTAGCCAACACCCAGGCCAAGGCGCAGTAATGCGCTGACTTCATCGCCGGCAACGCCGGCTCCTACAGGGGCAAGTACACACCGAACCTGTGGGAGCCAGCCTTGCCGGCGATGGGCCGCGCAGCGGCCCCAAGGCCCGCAGGGTCTTCCCTTCCCACGTAGTTAATGTTTCCTTAATAGCTTCGTTTCATACTAAAGATCATATTTCTCGATATTTCAGAGCAAGTTTTTCTGCTTTTATTCGATTAATAAATCGTTAGTCTGAGCACAGTTCTTACAGGGAAACACGGCAATGCAACTGCGCAACTCACCTTCTCGTTATGGCTTTGTCAGCATCGTCCTGCACTGGGGTGTTGCACTGGCTGTATTCGGCCTGTTCGGCCTGGGCCTGTGGATGATGGGCCTGGACTACTACAGCCCATGGCGCAAAGACGCCCCCGACCTGCACAAAAGTATCGGCCTGGTGCTGCTCGGTGTGATGCTCCTGCGCGTGCTCTGGCGCTTTCTCAGCCCACCGCCGCCAGCGCTGCCCAACCACGGCAAACTCACCCGCCTCGCCTCCAAGGCCGGCCATGGCCTGCTGTACCTGGGGCTGTTCGCGGTGATGTTCGCCGGCTACATGATTTCTACCGCCGACGGCGTTGGCATCCCGGTGTTCGGCCTGTTTGAAGTGCCGGCGCTGGTCAGCAACCTGCCCGATCAGGCCGATGTCGCCGGCGAGATCCATTTCTACCTGGCCTGGGGCCTGGTGATCTTTGCCGGGCTGCACGGCCTGGCAGCCCTGAAACACCACTTTATCGACCGTGACGCGACCCTGATCCGCATGCTGGGCCGCAAAGCTTGATGTTCAACCTCAACTCCAAAAGGGATATAGACGCATGTTGAAAAAGACTTTTGCCGCTCTGGCGCTCGGTACCGCACTGTTCTCGGCCGGTCAGGCAATGGCAGCAGACTACAAGATCGACAAGGAAGGCCAGCACGCCTTCGTTGACTGGAAGATCAGCCACCTGGGCTACAGCTTCATCCACGGCACCTTCAAGGACTTCGATGGCTCCTTCAGCTGGGACGCCGCCAAGCCTGAAGCCAGCAAGATCGCCGTCGACCTGAAAACCGCCAGCCTGTGGTCCAACCACGCCGAGCGTGACAAGCACATCGCCAGCAAAGATTTCCTCGATGTGAGCAAGTTCCCAGAGGCCAAGTTCGTCTCCACCGCTGTCAAATCGACCGGCGAGAAAACTGCTGACGTGACTGGCGACCTGACCCTGCACGGCGTCACCAAGCCAGTCATCTTCAAGGCCACCTTCAACGGTGAAGGCAAGGATCCATGGGGTGGCGAGCGCGCCGGTTTCAACGCCAAGACCACGCTGAACCTGAACGACTTCGGCATCAAAGGCCCAGGCCCGTCTTCGCAGACCCTGGATCTGGACATCTCGATCGAAGGTATCAAGCAGAAGTAATGCTTGCTGCATAAACGAAAACGCCGCCCCTAGGGGCGGCGTTTTTGTTGGCGCGGTCGCTGAATCAGCGGTTACGCGTCAGCAGCGCAGGCTTCTCGCCACGTGGACGGCTTGGCAGCTGCTCGAGCTGTTCGGCAGTCGGGAAGCGGTCGACCTTCGACTCCTTGTGGACGATCTTCGGCTGCGGCTGGCCCTCACGCGGATTGCGCACGGCCGGCTCTTTGCTCGCTTGATCGTCGCGCGCCGGGCGGCGATTGCGACCGCCACCGTCGCGGCTGCCGCCACCATTACGGGCACCGCCGCCGCGCTTCTCGCCATTGGCCGAAGCACCACCACCGCTGCGCGGACCGTTGTTGCTGCGCGGCTGGCCGCCACGTGGCTGGCCACCGGTGCTGGCGCCGGTGCCGGTCTGGGCAGGTGCGCCCGGACGACGGTTACGGCCCTGGTTGCCCTTGTTCTGGTAAGGGCTGACGTAGTCGGCGCGGTTGCCGAAGTTGTCGACTTCGTCATCCAGGAACTCTTCCGGATCACGATTGGCCGGAACTTGCGGAACACCTGGCTGGCCCGACTGGGCCTGCCGCGGTTTATTGTCGCGGGGCTTGCGCTCCTGGCGACCACCGGCGGATTTCTCCGCGGTTTTTTCCTTGTCCTTGTCGCGGCCTTTGTCTTTGCCCTGGTCCTTACCCTTGTCCTTGCGACCGCCGCTACCGGCATTGCTGCCATCGGCGCGCTGGCCACGGCCACCACGCGGACTGTTTTGCGGACGCTCACGGGTCTCGGGTTTCTCGGCTTCGACCTTGGAGGCATCAAAGCCCATCAGGTCGCCATCCGGGATCTTCTGGCGGGTAACGCGCTCGATGCTCTTGAGCAGTTTTTCTTCATCCGGAGCGACCAGCGAGATGGCCTCGCCCGAACGACCGGCACGACCGGTACGGCCGATACGGTGAACGTAGTCTTCTTCAACGTTGGGCAGTTCGAAGTTGACCACGTGCGGCAACTGGTCGATGTCCAGGCCACGGGCGGCGATATCGGTGGCAACCATGATGCGCACGCTGCCGGCCTTGAAGTCGGCCAGGGCCTTGGTGCGCGCGTTCTGGCTCTTGTTGCCGTGGATCGCGGCGGCGGTCAGGCCGTGTTTTTCCAGGTACTCGGCCAGGCGGTTGGCGCCATGCTTGGTACGGGTGAACACCAGCACCTGTTCCCACGCACCGGTGGTGATCAGGTGTGCCAGCAAGGCGCGCTTGTGGCTGGCCGGCAGGCGGTAGACGCGCTGCTCGATACGCTCGACTGTGGTGTTCGGCGGCGTGACCTCGATGCGCTCGGGGTTGTGCAGCAGCTTGTCGGCAAGGTCAGTAATGTCTTTGGAGAAGGTCGCCGAGAACAGCAGGTTCTGACGCTTGGCCGGCAGGCGGGCAAGGACCTTCTTCACATCATGGATGAAGCCCATGTCGAGCATGCGGTCGGCTTCGTCGAGCACCAGGGTCTCGACGTGGGACAGGTCAACGCTGCCCTGGCCGGCGAGATCCAGCAGGCGGCCGGGGCAGGCCACCAGCACGTCGACACCCTTGGCCATGGCCTGAACCTGTGGGTTCATGCCGACGCCACCAAAGATGCAGGCGCTGACGAATTTGAGGTCGCGGGCGTAAACCTTGAAGCTGTCGTGAACCTGGGCGGCCAGTTCGCGCGTCGGGGTCAGCACCAGTACCCGCGGCTGGCGTGGGCCATGGCGCTGGGATTTGTCCGGGTGACCACCGGGGAACAGGCGTTCAAGGATCGGCAGGGCGAAACCGCCGGTTTTACCAGTACCTGTCTGGGCGGCAACCATCAGGTCGCGGCCTTGCAACACGGCGGGAATGGCCCGCTGTTGCACCGGAGTGGGCTGGGTGTAGCCCGCAGCCTCGATGGCGCGAACTAGAGCCTCGGAGAGACCGAGGGAAGCAAAGGACATGAGTAATCCTGTTTTAATGGGGGCTGAGCCCGATGGGATAATCTTGCCTGGCGCGACGGGCATCAGCTGATGCTATCGCGTCCGGTCCAGCAGGGTCTTCAATGCGCATCCGGGGCGGCGGGCGGGCTCTGGGCCGCGCTGTCCTGCCGGTCGGGATGCCTTTTGCAAGGCCGAGCGTCCGGGCGTAAGCCTGGCGGGAAGGCCCGAGTATAACAGAGCATTCAGCGCATGCTGCTTTCCTGCTGCTCAACGGCGGTTGGAAAGTTTTCCGCAGTGCCGGCGTAGCGTGCATGCAGCGCGGCATAGGCCGGCTCGCGCTTGAAGCGCCGCAGCTCGGCGGCAAAGCGCTGGGCCAGCAGGTCCATGCCGACATTGCGGCGCACCGCCAGGTACTGGCTGTGGCGGCTGATCACCAGAGGCAGTTCGCTGATCTGCTGTTCCAGGCCCAATGTCTTGATCATATAGCGGCCCACACGGCGGTCGGTGATCAACAGGTCGATACGTCCGCGCTGGAGCTTGCCGAAGTTGGCCTCGTGAGTGGGGGCCGGCTCGCGGGTGAACAGTGGTGAGTCGATAAACGCGCCACCATAGCTGTAACCGGGCGAAGTGCCGACGGTAAGGCCGCGCAGGTCTTCCAGGCGCTTGACCTTGTGCGGGCGAGCGTTGGCATAGAACAGGGTAAATTCGACGTCGGACAGCGGCTCGCTGGGGTAGAACAACTGGCTGTCGCGCTGTTCGGTCTGGAAGATGTCCAGCACGCCATCGGCCAGGCCCTGCTCGATCATCGCCAGGCAGCGCTTCCAGGGCAGGAACTGCCATTCCACCTCGACCCCCAGGCGCTTGAATACCTCGGCGGTGACCTCATAGTCGATGCCTTTGGCCTGGCCGTCTTCGAGATAGACGTAGGGGGCCCAGGGTTCGGTGACGATACGCAGCTTCTCGCCGTGGGCAAAGGCACTCAGGCAAGTGAGAATCAGCGCGGTCAACAGGCGGGTGAAATCGGGCATGGCTGGAGATTACGACGTGTGCACGGCTATGGCTAGTAGCCGTGCATGTCGAGCCAGCCTGGCTGTCAGCGCTGTGATCGCTTTAACAGTGAATCACGCACCGTGCGGTGCTTGCGGCCCAGCGACAGGCGCATGCCTGGGTGCTCGAACCATCGCTGCAGGGTATCGGCGCAGATCGGCCGCGGATGGCGGGCCCTGGCGTTGTCCAGGGCCTTGTCCCACCAGGCCGTAGCGCAGGCGCGGTCGAACTCGTTGGGGTAGTCGTAGCAGCCATTGAGCAACTCGCGCATGAACTGGCGCTGTTCGCTCGGCAGGGCCAGGCTCAGCGCCTTGTAGCCCAGGCGTTGCAAGGTTGGCGGCTTGGGCAACTGGGCATTGACGCGGGTGACGTCGGCCAGTGCCTCTTCGCTCAGGGGTGCGTGCTGGTGCTTGGCCAGCCAGGCCTGGACCTTGGCCCGGAACAGCTGCTTGCGGCTCCAGTAGTGATGGATCAGGTCGGTGCACTGGTTAACCTGCATCTGCCGGTAGGCGGCCACGCCCAGGCAGAACTCCTCCAGGGTGTAGGCGCCGTTGGCGTGGGGGTAGTACTCGTCCATCAAGGCGATGGAGCGGTCCAGCAATGGCGCATCTTCCTGCATCAGGCCAATCACCCCGGAGTTCAGCAGCGGCATGTGCCGGTCGGCCAGCCCGCGTTCTTCGAGCATTGCTGCCAGGCTCTGGAACAGCGGGCACTGCGGATCATTGCCATAGGTACTGCCGATGGCATTGCACAGCAGGGTGCCTGGCTTGACCCGGCGAAACAGCTCGATGGGCGACTGATGGAAGAACGTGTCGGTATCGATCAGCACGGCCATGGGCGCGCTGGCAAGCACCTGACGCAGCACCACGTGCTTGCTGCGAAAGTGGTAGCCGTAGGGCTGGTTCCAGGCTTCACGGGTGGCGGCGTCGAGTGGATGAACAGTTACCGGCAGGTGCCGGTAGGGTTCGGGATTGTCGCTGTAGACCTGGATATCAAGTGCTTCCCCGGGTGTCTTGCGCAGGTTGGCCAGGGCGCTGACGATGCTGAACTGGGCTTCCTGGTGGTAGGTGGGCGGCCCGAAGACCAGGTAAACGAGTTGCGGTCGAGCAGGGGTAAGTCCTTGGCGCATGGAAGGCACGAAAATCCGTCTGGGGGCAGGAATGCAGAAAGGCCCTTAGCGTAAGCTAAAGGCCTTTTCAGTATTCTGACGCAATTGTTACCTGCGGTGTAGCGGTTCGATCAGCGGGGCAACTTGAGGTTGTTCCAGATCGCCAGGCTCGGGTCGGCCTGGTTCAAGGTGTAGAAGTGCAACCCTGGAGCGCCGCCTTGCAGCAGTTGCTCGCACATGCGGGTGATGACGTCTTCACCGAAGGCCTGGATGCTCTTCACATCGTCGCCGTAGGCTTCCAGCTGCTTGCGGATCCAGCGTGGGATCTCGGCGCCGCAAGCGTCAGAGAAGCGCGCCAGCTTGCTGTAGTTGGTGATCGGCATGATCCCCGGTACTACCGGAATATCCACACCCAGCTGCTGCACGCGCTCGACGAAATAGAAGTAGCTGTCGGCGTTGAAGAAGTACTGGGTGATGGCGCTGTCGGCGCCGGCGTTGGCCTTGCGCACGAAGTTCTTCAGGTCATCCTCGAAGTTGCGCGCCTGGGGATGCATCTCCGGGTAGGCGGCGATTTCGATATGGAAGTGATCGCCGCTTTCCTGGCGAATGAACTCCACCAGTTCGTTGGCGTAGCGCAGCTCACCGCTGGCCATGCCCATGCCCGACGGCAGGTCGCCGCGCAAGGCGACGATGCGCTGGATGCCGGCTGCCTTGTACTGGGTCAGCAGCGAGCGCAGGTCGTCCTTGCTGTCGCCGACGCACGACAGGTGCGGGGCGGCGGGGACTTTCACTTCGCTTTCCAGCTGCAGCACGGTGTTCAGCGTGCGGTCGCGGGTCGAGCCACCGGCACCGTAGGTGCAGGAGAAGAAATCCGGGTTGTAGCTGGCCAGCTGGCGGGCAGTGGCGAGCAGTTTTTCATGTCCAGCATCGGTCTTGGTCGGGAAGAACTCGAAGCTGTAACGACGTTCCTGAGACATAGAAGGTTCTCTTCAGCGGCAAGCTACAAGCCGCAAGCGACAAGCAGAAGCGGCGCGAACCGCTTGCAGCTTGCAGCTTGCAGCTACCAACTTTCAGTAACGGTAGGCGTGTGGCTTGAATGGCCCTTCAACAGTCACGCCGATGTATTCGGCCTGTTGCGGGGTCAGTTGGGTCACTACACCACCGAAGCCGCGGACCATTTCCAGGGCCACTTCTTCGTCGAGTTTCTTCGGCAGGACTTCAACGGTCAGGCGCTCGGCTTTCTGAGCGGCTGGCAGGTCGGCGTACTTCTGTTCGAACAGGAAGATCTGTGCCAGGACCTGGTTGGCGAACGAGCCGTCCATGATCCGGCTTGGGTGACCGGTAGCGTTGCCCAGGTTCACCAGGCGGCCTTCGGCCAGCAGGATCAGGTAGTCGTCGTTCTGTGGGTCGAAGTCGCCGTGGCCGGTACGGTGGATCTTGTGTACCTGTGGTTTGACTTCTTCCCAGGCCCAGTTCTTGCGCATGAAAGCGGTGTCGATTTCATTGTCGAAGTGGCCGATGTTGCAGACCACGGCGCGCTTTTTCAGGGCCTTGAGCATGTTGGCATCGCAAACGTTGACGTTACCGGTGGTGGTCACGATCAGGTCGATCTTGCCCAGCAGGGCCTTGTCGATGCTCGCTTCGGTGCCGTTGTTGATACCGTCGATGAACGGCGAGACCAGCTCGAAGCCGTCCATGCAGGCCTGCATGGCGCAGATCGGGTCAACTTCGGAAACCTTGACGATCATGCCTTCCTGACGCAGCGACTGGGCCGAGCCCTTGCCCACGTCACCGTAACCGATGACCAGCGCCTGCTTGCCCGACAGCAGGTGGTCGGTGCCGCGCTTGATGGCATCGTTGAGGCTGTGACGGCAGCCGTACTTGTTGTCGTTCTTGCTCTTGGTGACCGAGTCGTTGACGTTGATCGCCGGGACTTTCAGCTCGCCCTTGGCCAGCATGTCGAGCAGGCGGTGCACACCGGTGGTGGTCTCTTCGGTGACGCCGTGGACGCGCTCCAGTACCGCCGGGTATTTCTTGTGCAGCAGCTCGGTGAGGTCGCCGCCATCGTCGAGGATCATGTTGGCGTCCCATGGCTGGCCATCCTTGAGGATGGTCTGCTCCAGGCACCACTCGTACTCTTGCTCGGTCTCGCCTTTCCAGGCGAACACAGGGATGCCGGCAGCGGCAATGGAGGCAGCGGCCTGGTCCTGGGTCGAGAAGATGTTGCAGGACGACCAGCGCACTTCGGCACCCAGGGCGACCAGGGTTTCGATCAGCACGGCGGTCTGAATGGTCATGTGGATGCAGCCGAGGATTTTCGCACCCTTGAGCGGTTGCTCTTCAAGGTACTTGCGGCGCAGGCCCATCAGCGCTGGCATTTCCGATTCGGCAATGATGGTCTCGCGACGGCCCCAGGCAGCCAGGGAGATGTCGGCGACTTTGTAATCGGTAAAACCAGCAGGCGTGTTTACAGCGCTCATTGAGAGCCTCCATTCGTAGTGTGCGAATGGGCGCCGTTGTGCGTTTAGTGTCCGCAGGCAGGCCTGGCGGGACAACGCCCCATCCGAGCCTGACAGGTTGAACCTGCTGCAGCGCCCCTCGGACAGGTGGCGGGAACGGTGGCCAATGCAGCCACCGTCGAATAATGCCGGGCGATTATAGCCGGGCTTTTCGAGCTTCCCAAGCGCTAAAGACAAATCTGCGGCTCAGCCGGTCGGCGCCGTGACCAGCAGGTCCAGGTGCAGGCTCAGGTATGCCAGCGGCTCGCAGCCCTGGGTCAGCAGCATTACCTGCCAGGTCAGCTTGAATTCGCCCGGATGGTCGCTGTGCAGATGCCAGTGGTAGTCGTCGACCTCGCGGCACGACGGTTGCAATGGTGCGGATGCCTCCGGACGTGCCAGGCGCAGATTGTGCTGTTCGATCAGCTCGATTGTCAGCGGCGGCGTGCTGGCAGGGCTGTGGCTGAACAGTATTTCTTCGCCGAGCAGTGCTACCGGCACCATGCGCAGCAGTAGCGGGGTCCCGGCTTCGAGGGTCAGTCGGGGGGAGTCGACAAGCAGAGAGCCGTCCGGCTCCGCTCGGGTGTGCAAGATGCACAGGTGGCGAGGGTTGAGCGCGACGGGCGTACCCGGGTTGCCGGGCAAAGGGTCGAGCGAGGCAAGCAGGCCCTGGGCATCGACGATCAGTACAACGTGTTCAGGTTTCTCCGTAGCCATGATGAGCTCCTTCCATGAGCACCAATTGGGGCGGGTTGCGGTGTGCGCCGCCGGCTGGCCGGCGGCGCTTGCCCTGGATCAGTTGGTGATGGTGATGAACGGATCCCATTCGAAGTAGCCGCAGCACTTGCAATCACGATCGACGATCATGAACTTGAAGTGGTAGGTGACCTTGCCTTGCGCAAGCAAGTCGCCACGCCAGTAGTAGTTGTCGTTGATCTGGCAGGTCGGCACGGTTTTGTTGTTGGCATTGGGCACGGCCGATTGCACTTTGGCCTTCAGTGCCCGAGGGTCTTCCAGCAGTTGGTGATTGGGGTCGTCGCAAACGAACCCATAGAGGATCACCGACTGCTCGAAGCCAACGGAAATGCTCTGTTCACGCCAGCGCACGACATCACCTACGCGACCCTTGAGGTGCAACTCGCCGCCGGCCTGGCCAGAGATGACGTTGTCCTGGTAGGTGACCATGTAGATGTGTTCTGGCGGGATGAACGTGGGCTTGTTCGGGTCTTTGCTCGGATTGGGGAATTTCTTGAGGATGGTTTCGGTGTCGAAGTTGATGCTGACGTCGATAACTCTGGACATGAGTGGATTCCTTTTCACTGTACGAGTAGGTCAATGGTGAGCCTCGGATGCTCTCCACTGGCACTGCCCGGAGCTTCGCTTCCTGCGATGCCGGTGCTGCCGCGCCGTATGCCAAGTTCCGGTGGTCCGACTACCTGGAGTGATCTGCGGATCACATGCTCAGGCTAGCCGCATCGATTGGGCTGTCAAAGCGTGCCGAGCGGAATTTTGCTGGCTACTGACCAATGGTCGTAATGGTCGAATCCCCCGGAATGGGACTACCATGTAACGCAAGAGCCCAAGGGCTGAGATTGCCCTTCGGTGCTTGTTTTTCAGAGGCCAAGGTCAGGAGTAACGATGAATTTCCACACCCGCAAATGGGTAAAACCCGAAGACCTCAACCCCAACGGCACCCTGTTCGGCGGCAGCCTGCTGCGCTGGATCGACGAAGAGGCGGCGATCTATGCGATCGTCCAGCTGGGCAACCAGCGCGTGGTGACCAAGTACATCTCGGAGATCAACTTCGTCAGCGCTTCGCGCCAGGGCGACATCATCGAACTGGGCATCACCGCCACCGAATTCGGCCGCACCTCGATCACCCTCAAGTGCGAAGTGCGCAACAAGATCACCCGCAAGAGCATCCTCACCGTCGACCGCATGGTCTTCGTCAACCTCGGTGAAGACGGCTTGCCGGCGCCGCACGGGCGCACTGAGATCAAGTACATCAAGGATCAGTTCGATACCGCGGTGGAGTGATAGGCGCCGCCGGCAAGCCGGCTCCCATATATCCCTGTGGGAGCAGGCTTGCCAGCGATAGCGGTCTCAAGGCTGCTCGGTAACCCCGCGCACCACCCGGCCGATCGTCAGGCCCTGCAGCAGGATCGACGACAGCACCACGATGTAGGTGATGCTCAGCAGCAGATCACGCTCGGTGCCCGATGGCAGCGACAGCGCCAGGGCCACCGACACACCGCCACGCAGGCCACCCCAGGTCAGCACCCGCACGGTACCGCGCGGAACGGTGCGCCAACGGCGCAGCATCAGGATGGCCGGTGCCACGGTCAGCAGGCGCGACAGCAGGATCGCCACCGCCAGCACGCCGGCCGCCGCCAGGTGCATCCACGAGAATGGCAGCAGCAACAGCTCCAGGCCGATCAGGGCGAACAGCAGGGCGTTGAGCATGTCGTCGATCAGTTCCCAGAAACCGTCCAGGTAGCGGCGGGTCATGTCGTTCATTGCCAGGTTGCGGCCCAGGTTGCCGATGATCAGGCCGGCCACGACCATGGCGATCGGCGCCGAAACGTGCAGCTCATAGGCCATGGCCGAACCGCCGATCACCAGTGCCAGGGTCAGCATGACCTCGACCTGGTACTGCTCGATGCTTTTGATCATGCGGTAGGTGATGTAGCCCACCAGGCCGCCGAACAGAATGCCGCCAATGGCTTCGCGGGCGAACAGGATCGCGGTGTCGGCCACCGTCGGTGTTTCGCCAAGCTGGGCGATGCCCAGCAATACGGTGAACACCACGACTGCAGTGCCGTCGTTGAACAGCGACTCGCCAACGATGGTGGTCTTCAGTGGCTTGGAGGCATTGGCGGTACGCAGTGCGCCGAGAACCGCGATCGGGTCGGTCGGCGAGATCAAGGCACCGAACAGCAGGCAGTAGAGCAGGCTCACATGCCAGCCGAACAGGGCGAAAATCCAGTGGGCGAGAAAGCCGATGACCACGGTGGCGATCAGCACGCCGACGGTCGCCAGCAGCCCGATCGGCCAGCGGTAGCTGCGCAGGTCGGCAAGGTTTACGTGCAAGGCGCCGGCGAACAGCAGGAACGACAGCATCCAGTGCATCAGCAGATCGTTGAAGTCGATCTGGTTCATCAAACCCTGCACGCGCTCTTCCAGGCCGGGGTAGCCGATCACGCTCAAGCCTTGCAGCAGCAGCGAGAACAGCAAGGCGGTGACCATCACGCCGATGGTTGGGGGCAGGCCGATGAAACGGTAATTTACATAGGTGAGGAGGGTGGTCAAACAGATAAACGCAGCAACGAGCTCAAGCATCCTAGGTCCTGTAGTGGCTTCCAAGTCGACACCCGATAGCCTCGGGCATTTCTTTGATGACCTGCCGAGGGCTTCGGGACACACTTTTGACTGGTTTCGTTGACCGCGTTCTTTCGATTTCGTTTCCAGCCGCCTGTGCTGAAGTGGTTATATAGCGCCTGGCCATTGATGACCTCACCTGCCTTGCCAAGGACCATTGCGTGTTAGCCACCTCATTGGTATTGGTCGCGGCGCTGCTGCACGCGACCTGGAACACCCTGATCAAATTCAGCGGCGAACGCCTGCTGGTGATTGCCAGCATGGACGTGGTGGCGCTGGTATTTGCCCTCGCCATGGTCGCGTTCGTCCAGGTGCCGCCGGCCGAGGTCTGGCCGTGGATGCTGGCCTCGGCAGTGTTTGAACTCTTCTACCGGTTCCTGCTGATACAGGCCTATCGGGTCGGTGACCTGGGGCTGGTCTATCCGTTGATGCGCGGCCTGTCGCCGCTGGTGGTGCTGGCGCTGACCCTGACCTTTGCCGGCGAAGCCCTGAGCAGCCAGCAGATCATCGGCATCCTGCTCATTCCCTGTGGCATGGCCTGCCTGCTCTGGCAGGGCGGCGGCGGTGACCGGCTGCCCTGGTCGATGCTGCCGGTGGTGGCCTTGATCGGCCTGTGTATCGGTTGCTACACCTGGCTCGACGGCCAGGCGATCCGCCTGTGGTCGCAGCCGCTGGACTATCTTGTATGGCTGACGCTGATCAGTGCCTGGCCGTTTCCGCTGCTGGCAGGGGTGGCCCGGCGCGCGCCGTTCATGCTGTTCTGGCGGCTGCAGTGGCGCTTGGGCCTGGCGGTGGGTTTTTGCGTGTTGTTCAGCTATGCCCTGGTGCTCTGGGCCATGCAACTGGGGTCGGTGGCCGAGGCGGCGGCGCTGCGCGAGGTCAGCGTGATTCTGGTGGTGCTGTTCGGCATGCGCTACCTCAAAGAACCTTTTGGCGGGCCGAGGCTCTTAGCCTGTGCCCTGGTGCTGATCGGCATGCTGATCATGAAGCTCTGATAATTCTACTGACAAGGACTTGGCCATGACCGTTGCCTTCTGGTGTGTACTGATTGCGTTGTTTTTGCCCATTGTCTGTACCAGCATCGCCAAGGTTGCCAGCGGGCGCTTCAACCTGCGCCAGAACCACGACCCGCGGGCTTTCCTCGACAAACTCGAAGGCTTGCCGCGCAGGGCCCACGCGGCGCAATTGAACAGCTTCGAAGCTTTCCCGGCGTTCGCTGCGGCAGTGATCATCGCCGACATCGTCGGCAACGCCGAGCAGGTGACCCAGGACGTGCTGGCGGTGCTGTACATCACCAGCCGCCTGCTCTACATCATCTGCTACCTGGCCGACTGGGCCGCCCTGCGTTCGCTGGTGTGGTTCGTCGGCCTGGGCCTGATCGCGTCGTTCTTCTTCGTCTCGATCTGAGCCGCGTCACGGCACCTGGGGCACGGCCGGCAAGGCTGCGCCCTTGGGCCACAGCAGCCAGATCTGGCCTTGCTGCTTCATGTCGCCGGCCAGTTTGCCGGCTTCAGTGCCAGTGCCCCAGAACAGGTCGGCGCGCACTTCGCCGGTGATCGCCCCGCCGGTATCCTGGGCGGCCACCGGACGCACCACCGGCGCGCCATCAGGGCGCGTGGTCGAGAGCCACAGCAGGCTGCCCAGCGGAATCACCTTGCGGTCGATGGCCACGCTGTAGCCGGCGGTCAATGGCACATTGAGCGAGCCGCGCGGGCCTTCGTTGCTGTCCGGGCGGGTGCTGAAGAACACGTAGCTGGGGTTGCTCGCCAGCAGTTCCGGAACCCGCGCCGGATTGCTCTGGGCCCAGGCATGGATGCTGCCCATGGTCACTTCTTCTTTCTTCAATTGCCCTTGTTCCACCAGCCAGCGGCCGATCGGGCGATAGGGGTGGCCATTCTGGTCGGCATAGCCGATGCGCAGTTGGCGGCCGTCTTCCAGCTGGATGCGGCCAGAACCCTGGATCTGCAGGAACTGCAGGTCCATCGGGTCGGTCAGCCAGGCCAGTACCGGTGCCTTGGCGCCCTGGGCATTGATGGTTTCTGCGGTGTCGTAGGGTTTGAGTACCCGGCCTTCGAGGCGGCCACGCAGACGCTTGCCCTTGAGTTCGGGATAGACGCTGTCCAGCGCCACCACGATCATGTCGTCCGGTACGCCATAGACCGGCACAGTGGCGCTGTCGGTCTGGGTCAGGCTACCGGGGTAGACCGGCTCGTAGTAACCCGTGATCAAGCCGTTGGCGTTGTTCTCGGCCGAACGCATGCTGTAGACGTCCAGCTGCGCCTGAAGAAAGCTGCGTACTTCAGCCGGGCTGGCAGCAATGGCTGCCGCTGCGCTGCAGGTGTTGGCCCAGATCGCATCACGCTTGAGCCGCTCGCAGGCACTGCGCCAGGACTCGAAACCGGCGACCAGGTCGCTGTCGCTGACCTGTGGCAGGTCTTTCCAGGTGGCGCCGACGTAGGTAGCCAGCGGGTGTGGCTTGGGTTTTTCCGGCGCGCTGCCGTTGCAGCCGGCCAGCAGGGCCAGCACCGACAGGGTCCAGCCGAGGTGGCGCAAAGGAAGTTTCATCAACGGGGTTCCTCGACGGTTGGCGTGGCTTGCAGCCGTTTTCGCAAACCGTAGTTTTAATAAGGGTATTGGTCTTTGCCGGTGAGGCGAGGATACTGGCCGCCTTTTTCCGTGAGCCGAAGTGATCAAGATGCTCAAGCGACTTTCTGTTGTACTGCTGGCGTGTTTGACCCTGAGTGCCTGTGGCGGGGTCGATCCCAACTCGCCACTGGGCCAGCGCAAGACGATCTTCAAGCAAATGCTCAAGACCAGTGAAGACCTCGGCGGCATGCTGCGTGGGCGCCTGGCCTTCGATGGGCAGAAGTTCGCCGATGGCGCGGTCAAGCTCGACAACCTGTCCCGCGAGCCCTGGAAGCACTTTCCACAGGTTCGCGAAGAGGATGATACCAGCGCCCGCGCCGATGTCTGGGAGAAGCAGGCACGCTTCCAGGACCTGGCTCGGCAGATGGAAGCCAGTACCGCCGAACTGGTCGCGGTGACCCGCACCCAGCCGCTCAAGGCGGCTGACCTGGCTGCGCCGATGGACAAGGTCGAGGCGGCGTGCAAAGCCTGTCATACCGAGTTTCGAAATCACTGAGTGGCTGTGGGAGCGGATAAATCCGCTCCGACAATAACGCTGTCAGTTACTTCTCCAGCTCTTTCAGAGCGTCTTGCAGCTCCTGCTTGGACTCTGCCAGCTTGTCCTTGCGCTTGTTGATCTTCTCGGCGTCACCTTTTTTCATGGCCTTGTCCAGGTCCTTGGTGCGCTGGTTCACTTCGTGACGGGCATCGAGGACTTTCTGTTCGCGCTCTTTGCGCAGGCTGGCATCGGTGCAATGCTCGGTCACTTCGCTGAGGGCTTTTTCCAGGCCGGCTTGCTGATTGCTGTTGCCATGGGCGCGAGCCTGTTCGATCTGTTCGCTGATGGCTTGCTTCTTGGCTGCGCAACCGGTCAGGCCTGGCTGTTGTTCGGCAGCCAGCAGGGGCGTGGCCAGGAGTGAACAGACGGTGAACAGGGCAAGCGGGGAAAGCAGTTTCATTAGGGGCTCCGTTGTCGCGGGCTTGGCAGAATCCATGATGCTGCCCTGATCCGGCGAAATTAGAAACCCTCGATTGTGTGTCTGCGCAATTGTTCGGCCACTATCTGCACCTGCGGTGAGCGGAAAAATGCCAGCAATTGCGCGCTGCGGCCTGGGCCAACACCCGGCTCGGCCAGCCATTGCCCGGCATCGCGCTGGCGCAGGTCTGCCCAGGTGGTGTCCGCTGCCAACGGCGTCGCGGCTGGAACGCCGAGGGCACTGAGCCAGCGAACAAAGGGTTGCTGGCGGGCCTGGTCGAAGGCTTGCAGTAACTGCTGGCGGCTGCGTTCGCCAAGCCCTGGCACCGATTGCAAGTCTTCATCCTGCAGGTCGAGCCAGTCGCCCAGGCCTTGCACATGGCCACTGTCGATGAGTTTTTCCCAGGTGCCTGGGCCCAAACGGGGCATGTTCAGGCCTTGCTTGGAGCTGAGCCAATTGAGGCGGGCGACGAATTGGCTACGGCAGCCATCGTCGGGTTGCCAGCAACTTAGCGAGTGGTAGTGGGCAGGGTCAGGGGTTGCGATGTCCATGCGCTGAACACTGCGGTGCACCACCTCATCCAGGCGTGGAATGGTCAGCCCGGCGAGGCTGATGGCCACCTGGTCGCCGGGGCGGATGTCCAGCTGCTGCCAGCGTTGGAAGGAGCCGAGGCTGACCTGGCGGATCTGCCGGTCATCCAGTTGCACCGGCTCGATCTTCAGCACCGGGGTGATACGCCCGGTACGGCCGATGTTGAAGTGTACGCCCCGGACTTGCGCCAGCGCCTGGGCAAAGGGGTATTTCCACGCGGTTGCCCAGTACGGGTCGCGCGCTTGCCAACGACTGCCGTGTGGGCGCTGGCCCTGGCGCAGCACCACGCCGTCGCTGGCGAAGGGCAGCGGGCTGCGGTACCAGTGTTCGCGCCAGCGGGCAGCCTCGGCGAAGCTGCTCAAGGGCTCGCTGTAACGCTCGCTATGCTCAAAACCCAACGCGCTCAAGCCTTTGAGTCGTTCGCGCTGATCGGCCGGCCCCAGTGGCCAGGCCCAGACAAACAAGCCGACCACCGCGCCCTGTTCGGCACTGATACGTTTGCGCGCCAGCAGGCCGGCGACATTGCCGCGGGCGTTGAGGCTGCCGGCATTGGCCTGTACGTGGCCGTCCAGGCGCCAGAACAGTTCGCCCTGGAGCACCAGGTCGAGGGGCTCGGGCAACTGCTGGTTGAGTGTGCCCAGGGCCGGGATGTGCCGGCTCCAGTCGTGGCCATGGACGCCGTCGCCGCGGCTGATCAGTTGCACCAGCTTGCCGTCGCGATAAACCAGGGTAGCGGCCACGCCATCGACCTTGGGTTGAATCCACAGCTCTTGCTTGCCGTGCATCCAGGCTTTGACCGCCGCATCGTCGGCCAGCTTGCCAAGGCCGGTATGGGCAATCGGGTGGCGCAAGGGGCCGACAGCGGTTTTCAACGGGCTGTCCTGCGGCCTGGCTGGCGTCGGGAAGCAGCTTTGCAGATGGCCCAGGCGTGTGCGGCTCTGGTCATAGAGTTCGTCAGCGACCAGCGAGACACCCTGACGGTGATAGTGATCGTCCCAGTCGGCAAGCGTCTGCTGGAGCTGGCGGATTTCAGCCCGGGCCTGAACAGACGGCCAGTCGGGGCAAGTCTGCGCGTGTGCCGGAAGCAGCCAGAAGAAGAGCAGAAGGGACAGCAGGGGCGTGTGCAGCATGGCGAGCATCCTTGCTCGGCGGGGTGGAATACCAAGCCTAGGAAAGATTGAGCGCCTTGAAGGTGTTCAACATGTCAGGTCATGTGTCTAGACCAATGAAAAAGCCCCGACCAGTCACCCGGCCGGGGCTTCGCTTGCAGCTTGCAACTTGCAGCTTGTAGCTTCAGCCCTTACAGACCGGCAGCAGCGCGCAGGGCGTCGACGCGGTCGGTGCGTTCCCAGGTGAAGGTGGTGAAGGTGTCGTCGCCGACAGTCTTCTGCTGCGGGATACGGCCGAAGTGACCGTAGGCAGCGGTTTCCTGGTACATCGGGTGCAGCAGGTCGAGCATGGTGGTGATCGCGTACGGACGCAGGTCGAAGCACTCGCGCACCAGCTGGACGATCTTGTCGTCGGAGATCTTGCCGGTGCCGAAGGTGTTCAGCGAGATCGACGTCGGCTGAGCGACACCAATGGCGTAGGAAACCTGGATCTCGCAACGCTCGGCGAGGCCGGCGGCGACGATATTCTTGGCCACGTAGCGCCCGGCGTAGGCGGCGGAGCGGTCAACCTTGGACGGGTCCTTGCCGGAGAACGCGCCACCGCCGTGACGGGCCATGCCGCCGTAGCTGTCGACGATGATCTTGCGACCGGTCAGGCCGCAGTCGCCTACCGGGCCACCGATGATGAACTGGCCGGTCGGGTTGATGTGGAACTGGGTGTCCTTGTGCAGCAGTTCGGCCGGCAGGGTGTGCTTGACGATCAGCTCCATCACCGCTTCCTGCAGGTCTTTTTGCGACACTTCAGGGTTGTGCTGGGTCGACAGCACCACGGCGTCGATACCCACTACCTTGCCGCCTTCGTAACGGCAGGTAACCTGCGATTTGGCGTCCGGGCGCAGCCACGGCAGCAGGCCGGACTTGCGCGCTTCGGCCTGGCGCTCGACCAGACGGTGCGAGAAGCAGATCGGTGCTGGCATCAGCACGTCGGTTTCGTTGCTGGCGTAGCCGAACATCAGGCCCTGGTCGCCGGCGCCCTGGTCTTCAGGCTTGCTGCGGTCAACGCCCTGGGCGATGTCTACCGATTGCTTGCCGATGATGTTCATGACCGCGCAGGTCGCGCCATCGAAGCCAACGTCGGAGCTGTTGTAGCCAATATCGACGATGACTTTGCGAACGATGTCTTCCAGATCGACCCAGGCCGAGGTGGTGACTTCGCCAGCGATGATCGCGACGCCGGTTTTTACCAGGGTTTCGCACGCCACGCGGGCGAATTTGTCCTGGGTGATGATGGCGTCCAGCACCGCATCCGAAATCTGGTCGGCGATTTTGTCCGGATGCCCTTCAGACACGGACTCGGAGGTGAAAAGGGAGTATTCGCTCATCTCGACGGGTTCCTAAAATTTACCGATGGTGATGTCGCCAGCCGGTCGCTGAAAATGGCGGACCTGAATCTGGAAACCATTACGTAAGCCCACATAGAGGCTGTCCCCGGGAGCCAGTCCCGCAGCGCTGGCCCAACGGGCCAGGTCGTCCTGCTCGAAGCCCAGCCAGA
Organism: Pseudomonas sp. UC 17F4; assembly: GCF_900101695.1. Classification (NCBI taxonomy): domain Bacteria; kingdom Pseudomonadati; phylum Pseudomonadota; class Gammaproteobacteria; order Pseudomonadales; family Pseudomonadaceae; genus Pseudomonas; species Pseudomonas sp. UC 17F4. The sequence continues at coordinate 251,740 of NZ_FNKV01000001.1, read as the reverse complement.
TATCGCCACAGGCCTCTCTGGCCCAGCTCTGGTCGTGGCTGCACAACTCTGTTACCAACAGGCTTCCGCCTGGTTTCACGCGGTTGGCCAGCTGCCGCAGGGCTTCGGCCGGGGCGCTGAAATGGTGCAGGACCATGTTCAGCACTACGCAGTCGGCTTCCACATCCGTTGCACTGAGTGCATCGGCCAACTGCAGGTTCACATTAGCCAGACCTTCACGCTCGCAGACCCTACGGGCCAGGTCGAGCATGGTCGGGCTGTTGTCCAGGGCGGTGACCCGGGCAAAGCGCCGGGCCAGCTCGGGAAGAAACTCGCCATCGCCGGGGCCCACTTCAAGGGCCTCGGCGCCGGCTTCAAAACTGAGCTTGTCGAGCAGGGCCAGCAAGCTTTCGCGGTACTGCGGCAAGCCGGCAATCAAATCCTGCTGGGCGCGAAATTTCTCTTCAACACGCAGGAAAAAGTCCTGGCTGGTGGCAGCCCGGCGTTGTTGCACCTGGGCGATACGGGCCTGGACCTCATCGGCCAGACTCAGCCCGTCGACTTCTTCAAGTAATGCCGCATGCAGCTTGCCGCCCAGGCTCAGGCCATCGGGCAGGGCGCGGCGGTAAAAGATCGCATTGCCTTCGCGGCGGGTCGCGACCAGGCCTGCCTGGGCCAGGACCTTGAGGTGATGGCTCATGCCCGACTGGCCAATGGCGAAGATCTGCGCCAGTTCCAGTACGCCGAACGAATCGCTGGCCAGGGCGCGCAATACGTTAAGGCGCAGCGGGTCGCCGCCGGCTTTGCACAGGGCAGCCAGCGCATCGCTTTGCTCTTGGCGGATCGACGGCACGGGTAGGTTCATGGAGCGGAAGTCTAGTCAGGCAACGATTGCCTCGCAAGGCCAATATCAAAAAGTTTTGATATTGCTCGATAAGCGGGGCAATTCGTCGCAGGCCAAGCGACCGATCCGGCTGTTTGCCCGGGTTAACGCCTGATTCTTTGCTCAATCACAGGAAAATCATGCTGCATCGACCATCCGTCATTGCCCCCGGACACGTGCCTGGGCGAAAATGGCCGCCTTTTTTCGTTTCGTAACTAATTCAACACCCAGGAGATAAGCGATGCCCAGCCGTCGTGAGCGTGCCAACGCCATTCGTGCCCTCAGCATGGATGCCGTGCAAAAGGCCAACAGCGGCCACCCCGGTGCCCCTATGGGCATGGCGGATATCGCCGAGGTTCTGTGGCGTGACTACCTGAAGCACAACCCGACCAACCCGAACTTCGCCGACCGCGACCGCTTCGTGCTGTCCAACGGCCACGGTTCGATGCTGATCTACTCGCTGCTGCACCTGACTGGCTACGACCTGTCGATCGACGACCTGAAAAGCTTCCGTCAACTGCACAGCCGTACCCCGGGCCACCCGGAGTTCGGTTACACCCCGGGCGTCGAGACCACCACCGGCCCGCTGGGCCAGGGCCTGGCCAACGCCGTCGGTTTCGCCCTGGCGGAAAAAGTCCTGGCTGGCCAGTTCAACCGCGCAGGCCACAACGTCGTCGACCACCACACCTATGTGTTCCTGGGTGACGGTTGCATGATGGAAGGTATTTCCCACGAAGTCGCTTCCCTGGCCGGTACCCTGGGCCTGGGCAAGCTGATCGCCTTCTACGACGACAACGGCATCTCCATCGACGGCGAAGTCGAAGGCTGGTTCACCGATGACACCCCTAAGCGTTTCGAAGCCTACAACTGGCAGGTGATCCGCAATGTCGACGGCCATGACGCCGACGAAATCCGCACCGCCATCGACACCGCGCGCAAGAGCGAGCAGCCGACCCTGATCTGCTGCAAGACCATCATCGGTTTCGGCTCGCCGAACAAGCAGGGCAAGGAAGATTGCCACGGTGCTCCGCTGGGCAACGACGAAATCGCCCTGGCGCGCAAAGAGCTGAACTGGAACCACGGCCCGTTTGAAATCCCGGCTGAGATCTACGCCGAGTGGGATGCCAAGGAAGCCGGCAAGGCCGTCGAAGCCGAATGGGACCAGCGTTTCGCTGCCTACTCCGCCGCTCACCCGGAGCTGGCCAACGAACTGGTGCGTCGCCTGAGCGGTGACCTGCCGGCCGATTTCGCCGAGAAAGCAGCAGCCTACATCGCTGAAGTCGCGGCCAAGGGCGAGACCATCGCCAGCCGTAAAGCCAGCCAGAACGCCTTGAACGCCTTCGGCCCGCTGCTGCCTGAACTGCTCGGCGGCTCGGCTGACCTGGCCGGTTCCAACCTGACCCTGTGGAAAGGCTGCAAAGGCGTCAGCGCTGAAGACGCCAGCGGCAACTACATGTTCTACGGCGTGCGCGAGTTCGGCATGACCGCGATCATGAACGGCGTCGCCCTGCACGGCGGCCTGGTGCCTTACGGCGCGACCTTCCTGATGTTCATGGAATACGCCCGCAACGCGGTGCGCATGTCGGCGCTGATGAAACAGCGGGTCATCCACGTCTACACCCACGACTCCATTGGTCTTGGCGAAGACGGCCCGACCCACCAGCCGATCGAGCAACTGACCAGCCTGCGCAGCACCCCGAACCTGGACACCTGGCGCCCAGCCGATGCCGTCGAGTCGGCGGTCTCCTGGAAGTTTGCCCTGGAGCGTAAAGACGGCCCGTCGGCGCTGATCTTCTCGCGTCAGAACCTGCAGCACCAAGAGCGTGATGCCGGGCAGATCGCCAACATCAGCCGCGGCGGCTACGTCCTCAAGGACTGCGCCGGCGAGCCTGAGCTGATCCTGATCGCCACCGGTTCCGAAGTCGGCCTGGCGGTTCAGGCGTTCGACAAGCTGACCGAGCAAGGCCGCAAGGTCCGCGTCGTGTCGATGCCGTCGACCAGCGTGTTCGATGCCCAGGATGCTGGCTACAAGCAGTCGGTACTGCCACTGCAAGTCGGCGCGCGGATCGCCATCGAAGCGGCCCACGCCGACTTCTGGTACAAGTACGTCGGCCTCGAAGGCCGCGTCATCGGCATGACCACCTACGGCGAGTCGGCACCTGCATCGGCCCTGTTCGAAGAGTTCGGTTTCACCCTGGAAAACATCCTGGGTACTGCTGAAGAGCTGCTGGAAGACTGATCAACAGTGCTGGAATCATCGCGGGGCAAGCCCGCTCCTACAGTTCTGTAGGAGCGGGCTTGCCCCGCGATTGCAGATAACGCTTCTGTTCCGTGAGCATCCCATGCCCCAATCGCGTCCTTACAAAGTTGCACTCAACGGCTACGGCCGTATTGGTCGTTGCGTCTTGCGCGCACTCTTTGAACGGGGGGCGAAGGCGGGCTTCGAGATCGTTGCGCTGAACGACCTGGCCGACCAGGCCAGTATCGAATACCTGACACGCTTCGACTCCACCCACGGGCGTTTCCCCGGAGAGGTGAAGGTCGACGGCGATTGTCTGCATATCAATGGCGACTGCGTGAAAGTCTTGCGCAGTGCCACCCCGGAAGGGATCGACTGGGCGGCGCTGGGCGTCGACCTGGTGCTGGAGTGCTCCGGCGCCTACAACACCCGCGCCGATGCCATGCGTTTTCTCGACGCCGGCGCGCCGCGGGTGCTGTTTTCCCAGCCCATGGCCAGCGAGGCGGATGTCGACGCCACGGTGGTCTACGGAATCAACCAGGATTGCCTGGACGGCAGCGAGAAGCTGGTGTCCAACGCCTCCTGCACCACCAACTGCGGCGTGCCGCTGTTGCGGGTGCTGGACCAGGCTTTTGGCCTGGAGTACGTGTCGATTACCACCATCCACTCGGCGATGAACGACCAGCCGGTCATCGACGCCTATCACCACGAAGACTTGCGCCGTACCCGTTCGGCGTTCCAGTCGGTGATCCCGGTGTCCACGGGCCTTGCCCGTGGTATCGAACGGCTGCTGCCGGAACTTGCCGGGCGAATTCAGGCCAAAGCCGTACGCGTGCCGACCGTCAATGTGTCGTGCCTGGACATCACCCTGCAGACCGCCCGCGACACCACCGCGGCCGAGGTCAACCGGGTGCTGCGCGAAGCCGCCCTGAGCGGCCCGCTGCAGGGGCTGCTGGCCTACACTGAACTGCCGCACGCCAGTTGTGATTTCAACCATGACCCGCATTCGGCGATTGTCGATGCCAGCCAGACCCGCGTTTCCGGCCCCCGGCTGGTCAACCTGCTGGCCTGGTTCGACAACGAATGGGGTTTTGCCAACCGTATGCTCGACGTTGCCGATCACTTTCTGCACGTCGTCAATCAAACCCGCTCCACTTGTAAACAGCCCTGAAGGACTGCATTCATGACCGTGTTGAAGATGACCGACCTCGATCTGCAAGGTAAGCGCGTACTGATCCGCGAAGACCTCAACGTGCCTGTGAAGGACGGTGTGGTTGCCAGCGATGCGCGCATCCTCGCTTCGCTGCCGACCATCAAGCTGGCCCTGGAAAAGGGCGCGGCCGTGATGGTCTGCTCGCACCTGGGCCGCCCGAGCGAAGGCGAGTTTTCTGCCGAGAACAGCCTCAAGCCGGTCGCCGAGTACCTGAGCAACGCCCTGGGCCGCGACGTGCCGCTGGTTGCCGACTACCTCGACGGTGTCGAAATCAAGGCCGGTGACATCGTCCTGTTCGAGAACGTGCGCTTCAACAAGGGCGAGAAGAAGAACGCCGACGAGCTGGCGCAGAAGTACGCCGCCCTGTGCGATGTGTTCGTGATGGACGCCTTCGGTACCGCTCACCGCGCCGAAGGCTCGACCCACGGCGTAGCCAAGTTCGCCAAGGTCGCTGCTGCCGGCCCGCTGCTGGCGGCCGAGCTGGATGCCCTGGGCAAGGCCCTGAAAGCCCCGGCCAAGCCGATGGCGGCGATCGTTGCCGGCTCCAAGGTGTCGACCAAGCTGGACGTGCTCAACAGCCTGAGCCAGATCTGCGACCTGCTGATCGTCGGCGGCGGCATCGCCAACACCTTCCTGGCCGCGGCCGGTCACCCGGTCGGCAAGTCGCTGTACGAGCCTGACCTGATCGACACCGCCAAGGCCATCGCTGCCAAGGTCAACGTACCGCTGCCAGTGGACGTCGTGGTTGCCAAGGAATTCGCCGAAAGCGCCGCCGCGACCGTCAAACTGGTTGCCGACGTTGCCGAAGACGACATGATCCTCGACATCGGCCCGCAAACCGCGGCCAACTTCGCCGAGCTGCTGAAGTCGTCGAAGACCATCCTCTGGAACGGCCCGGTCGGCGTGTTTGAATTCGACCAGTTCGGTAATGGCACCAAGGTCCTGGCCCAGGCCATCGCCGAGAGCGCGGCGTTCTCCATTGCCGGTGGTGGCGATACCCTGGCGGCCATCGACAAATATGGCGTTGCCGAGCAAATCTCCTACATTTCTACCGGTGGCGGTGCTTTCCTCGAGTTCGTCGAAGGTAAAGTGCTGCCGGCCGTTGAAGTGCTGGAACAGCGAGCCAAGGCCTGATCCATTCGGCCTGGCAAAGGGAGCGACCTGCATGGTCAAGCAATTGCCTGTGATTATCCTGGCCGGTCTGCTCGGCGCTTGCTCCAGTAACCCGGAGCAGGCGCCGGCAAAGCCCGGCGCGCCGAAAGGCGGCTGCTATCAGTCTGAATGGCAGGCTGAAACGGCACCGGTGATCAACAAAAGGCTGGGCCCGGATGGCCTGGAAAAATACGACGACGAACATCAGCGCCGGGCCCAGGGTTGCCCTTGATCGGTTCACGGCAACCTACCGGCCGGTTTGTGGTCTGCTAGAGGATATTGGATGAAAGCGGTTGCGGCCTTGATGGCCCTGGCAGTACTCGGTGGTTGCGCAAGCCTCAAGCCTGCGCCGGCACCGGCCGACAACTGGACCCGCTGGGTCTGCGACAGCCAGGTTGAAGTGCTCTGGCGCTTTGCCGACAGCAGCCAGCAGGAGGTGGACGTACGCCTGGGTGGCGGCGACCAGGTCTACCGGCTCAAGCCGGAGCCCAGTGGCTCGGGTGCGTTGTACAGCGATGGAGTGCTGGCGTTCCACAGCAAGGGTGACGAAGGCCTGGTGTACTGGGTCGCCACCAACGATTTGATAGGGCGGGGCTGCAAGGCGCCGTGACTGGCCGGGCCTCGAAGGCCCACACTACTTGAATAGCAACCGCCGCTGCGGCAGGCTTGCACGAAAAACGACGCTTGTCGGGAGAGAGATACACAATGGCACTCATTAGCATGCGCCAGATGCTGGACCACGCCGCTGAATTCGGCTACGGCGTTCCAGCTTTCAACGTCAACAACCTCGAGCAGATGCGCGCCATCATGGAAGCCGCCGACAAGACCGACTCCCCGGTGATTGTCCAGGCCTCGGCCGGTGCCCGCAAATACGCCGGCGCGCCGTTCCTGCGCCACCTGATCCTGGCTGCGATCGAAGAATTCCCGCACATCCCGGTGTGCATGCACCAGGACCACGGCACCAGCCCTGACGTCTGCCAGCGCTCGATCCAGCTGGGCTTCAGCTCGGTGATGATGGACGGCTCGCTTGGCGAAGACGGCAAGACCCCGACTGACTACGACTACAACGTCCGTGTTACCCAGCAAACCGTTGCCATGGCTCACGCCTGCGGCGTTTCGGTTGAAGGCGAGCTGGGCTGCCTGGGTTCGCTGGAAACCGGCATGGCCGGTGAAGAAGACGGTATCGGCGCCGAAGGCGTACTGGATCACAGCCAGATGCTGACCGATCCGGAAGAAGCTGCCGACTTCGTCAAGCGCACTCAGGTCGATGCCCTGGCCATCGCCATCGGTACCAGCCACGGTGCTTACAAGTTCACCAAGCCGCCTACTGGCGACGTGCTGGCGATCGACCGCATCAAGGAAATCCACAAGCGCATCCCCAACACCCACCTGGTGATGCACGGTTCGTCCTCGGTACCGCAAGAGTGGCTGGCGATCATCAACCAGTACGGCGGCGACATCAAGGAAACCTACGGCGTGCCGGTTGAAGAAATCGTCGAAGGCATCAAGTACGGCGTGCGCAAGGTCAACATCGACACCGACCTGCGCCTGGCGTCCACCGGTGCCATGCGTCGCTTGATGGCCACCAACCCGAGCGAATTCGACCCACGCAAGTTCTTCGGCGAAACCGTCAAGGCCATGCGCGACGTCTGCATCGCCCGTTACGAAGCCTTCGGCACTGCTGGTAACGCCTCGAAGATCAAGCCGATCTCCCTCGAAGCGATGTTCCAGCGCTACGCCAAAGGTGAGCTGGCCGCCAAGGTCAACTAAGCCTGAACAGAAAAGCCCGCAGCGATGCGGGCTTTTTTGTGCCTGCGCGCCAGGAAGGCAATGCGCATGGCCCGGACGGACAGACCGTTAGTCGGCTAACAGGCCATTCCGCCCATGATGGCAATGTGCTGACTTCAGATTTATGGCAGCCGGGTCTAGAGTTACGCACAGATTTCAGCCGAAGCCCGGCATTGGTGCCTTAAGAGAAGCAGCATGGATTGCGCGCAACCTCAGTCACACGATAGCGGCTCAGTACTGCTGGTCGTTGACGATTATCCGGAAAACCTGATCAGCATGCGGGCCTTGCTGGCCCGCCAGGACTGGCAAGTACTCACCGCGAGCTCGGGGACGGAAGCCCTGAGCGCGCTGCTCGAACATGAAGTGGACCTGGTGCTGCTCGACGTGCAGATGCCGGGCATGGACGGTTTCGAGGTTGCCCGCCTGATGCGCGGTAGCCAGCGTACGCGGTTGACGCCGATCATCTTCCTCACCGCCAACGAACAGTCCCAGGCCGCTGTGCTCAAGGGCTATGCCAGTGGTGCGGTGGATTACCTGTTCAAACCCTTCGATCCGCAAATCCTCAAGCCCAAGGTTCAGGCCCTGCTCGAGCAGCAGCGCAACCGGCGCTCGCTGCAGCGCTTGAGCCGCGACCTGGAAGCGGCGCGGGCGTTCAACGCGTCGGTGCTCAACAATGCCGCCGAAGGCATCCTGGTGGTGGGCGAAAAGGGTGGGATCAGCTTTGCCAACCCGGCCATTTCGCAATTGCTCCAAGCCCCGGTCGAGCTGCTGCAAGGTGCCAACCTGCTGGATTTCGTGCAGTCGCCGGGGATGACCTTGTGGGCCGAATCGGCGTTCTACCAGGCCTACCTGGAGCGGCAGATCTTCCGTATCCACGATGCCCTGCTGCGTACCGCCGGCGGCCAGCCGGTGCCGGTAGCGCTGTCGTGCTCGCCATTGACCGACGGCCAGCGCGCCATGGTGGTGACGGTGCTGGACATGTCGGTGGTGCGTCACCTGCACCAGCAACTGGAGTTTCAGGCGGTTACCGACCCCTTGACCGGGCTGCTCAACCGCCGTGGCTTCTACCAGGCCGCTGAAAGCGCCCTGGTGCGTAATGAGCGCAGCGACAAGACCCAGGCGCTGATGTACCTGGACCTGGACGGTTTCAAACGTATCAATGATTTTCTCGGCCATGAGGCCGGCGACCGGGTGCTGCATTGGGTCGCCGAGCAGCTCAAGGATTGCCTGGGCGCCAATGCGATCCTGGCGCGCATGGGCGGCGATGAGTTCACCGCCTTGTTCGATGCCCTGGAATACCCTGAGCAGGCGGCGCGTTTCGCCGAGGGGGTGATCGAGCGCATGTCGATCTGCCAGCAGATAGAGGGCATGGAAGTGACCCTCGGCGTGAGCATCGGCATTGCCACCTACCCCGATTGCGGCGCCAACCTCGACGGCCTGCTGCGCGCGGCCGACGCTGCGATGTATGCGGCCAAGCAGGCCGGGCGCCAGCAGTATCGCTACTACGACCAGGACCTCAATGGCCGGGCGCGCTCGCGGCTGATGCTCGAAGACTCGGTGCGCAGCGCCATCGAGCACAAGGATTTCAGCCTGGTCTACCAGCCGCAGGTGGCATTTGCCGACGGCCGTCTACGCGGCTTCGAGGCGCTGCTGCGTTGGCAGCACCCCAGTGTCGGCGACGTGCCGCCGGGGTTGTTCCTGCCCTTGCTGGAAGAGGCGCGGCTGATTTCGCGCCTGGCCAGCTGGATATACGCCCAGGGCGCGGCGCAGCGGCGTGACTGGCAGGAATGCTTCGAGCCGACACTGGTGCTGGGCATTAGCCTCAGCCGCGTGCAGTTCGCCATGCCCAACCTGGCCGAGGAACTGGGCCGGGTGATCGCCATCCAGGGCCTTGATCCGGCGCAGCTGGAGGTCGAGGTGGCCGAGACGTCGTTGATGGTCAATAACGACGTGGCTTTGAAACAGTTGCACAAGTTGCGCGAGCTGGGCGTGCGCATCGCCCTCGACGATTTTGGTGCGGGCGATTGTTCGCTGCGGCTGCTGCGCGACCTGCCAATCGACACGCTTAAACTCGACCGCCACCTGGTCGCACGCTTGCCCGGCTCGCAAGCGGACGCGGCGCTGGTGCGTTGCGTCATCGACCTGTGTCGCCAGTATGCAATCAGCGTGATCGCCGAAGGTGTCGAAACCCTCGAGCAGGCGCACTGGCTGCAGGCCAACGGCTGCGAATATGTGCAGGGCTTTTTGGTGGCGCGACCGATGACGGCCAGTGATGCCGGGGCGTTTCCGGGCTTTTTTGCCTGGCAGCAGCTGTAGTTGGGTACACTGGCGCCTTTACCGTCAGCCGTTTTGCCCATGACCGTGCTCAAGTACCTGCAAGCCTATCCACCCGCCCTGCAAGACCAGGTTCGCCAGTTGATTGCCAGCAATCGCCTGGGCGACTACTTGCAGCAGCGCTACCCGGACCGGCACGCGGTACAAAGCGACAAGGCGCTGTACAGCTATGCCCAGGCGCTCAAGCAGGAGCACCTGCGCAACGCGCCGAACCTCGACAAGGTGCTGTTCGACAACCGCCTTGACCTCACCCACCGCGCGCTCGGCCTGCACACGGCGGTGTCGCGGGTGCAGGGCGGCAAGCTCAAAGCCAAGAAGGAAATCCGCATCGCTTCGTTGTTCAAGGAGGCGGCGCCGCAGTTTCTGAAGATGATCGTGGTGCACGAACTGGCGCACCTGAAAGAGTCCGATCACAACAAGGCGTTCTACCAGCTCTGTGAATATATGCAGCCGGGCTACCATCAACTGGAATTCGACCTGCGCGTTTACCTGACCTACCGCGAGCTGCCCGCCAGCCTGTAGGCCCTGAGGATTTGCCAATGGAAGTGAGCAAGACCAAGAGCAGTTTCTACCGCCGGCTGTATGTCGCCTGGCTGATCGACAGCCAGACTGCCAGCACCGTCCCGGCCTTGATGGAAGCCACCGGCATGCCGCGGCGCACCGCCCAGGACACCATTGCCGCCCTGGCCGACCTGGACATCGTCTGTGAGTTCGAGCAGCAGGCAGGGGCGCGCAATCATGCCGGGCACTACCGGATTCGCGACTGGGGGGCGATCGACAAGCAGTGGATCACCCAGCATTTGCGCGGTATTCGTGAAGTGCTGGGCTATCCCTGAAGGCCCCATCGCGGGTCAATCCCGCTCTTACATAATTGTGGGAGCGGCGGTGCGGCGACCCGACTTGACCGGCGATGCTGCTAGTCCCGCCGCATACCAATGTGTGGGATATCGTCTTCCAGATACTCCTCTCCCGCCACCTTGAAACCATGGCGTGCATAGTAGCCCTGCAAGTGCGCCTGGGCTGACAGGTACACCGGCACTTCAGGCCAGTAATGCTCTGCGTACTTGAGCCCATGCTCCATCAGTTCATGGCCGAGTCCACGACCACGTGCCTCGGGGGCGATCAGCACCCGGCCTATGACCACGTCACCGCCCTGGGACTGTGGATCGAGCAAACGCAGGTACGCCAGCAACTGGTCACCTTCCCAGGCCATCAGGTGGCAGGTGTCGCCTTCCAGGTCCTGGCCATCGACTTCCTGGTAGGCACATTTCTGTTCGACCACGAACACTTCGGTACGCAGTCGCAGAATGGCATAGAGTTGTTCCTTGCCAATGTCACTGTGGTGTTTGCAGATCCAGTCGATGGCCATGGGCGTCTCTCAAGCGGTTGATAGCCCTGATCATGGCAGACTGCGCGGCGAGGGTCTAATTGCGCCAGGTCAATACAGGCTCGAAGTCGACCGGAATAGAGGCCATTTGATATCATTTGCCTCTGCCCGATTACTTCTTCTTTGTGTAACCTGCGATGGCTGATAGGCACTGAACATTCTCAAGCAGTTGAAATCAACGGCGCGAACCAGGGGTTCGCTAAAGGATTTGAGCATGCGGCCATTGCTTCGAGTCTTGGCTTCAATGGGAATACTGCTACTGCTGAGCACATCGGCGCAGGCCACCCGGCTGCGGCTGGTGGCCGACAGCTGGCCACCGTTCACCGATGCCAGCATGGCCAACGGCGGCCTGGCCACGGCCATCGTCACCACCGCCCTGACCCGTGCCGGTTATACCAGCCAGTACGAGCAGGTGCCCTGGGCCCGGGCGCTGCTGGGGGTGGGGGAAGGCCGCTACGATGTGCTGGTCAACGCCTGGTACAACGACTCGCGTACACAAATTGGCCAGTTCTCCGCCAGCTACCTGACCAACCGTATTCGGCTGCTCAAGCGCAAAGGCGATGCGCTGCGCTTCAATGCCTTGAGCGACCTCCATCCGTTCCCTGTCGCCGTGGTACGCGATTACGCCTACTCGCCCGAGTTCGACAGTGACGCCCAATTGCAGAAGGTTCCGGTGCGCAGTTTTTCCGTTGCTGTCGGCATGCTCGCCGCCGGGCGTGTACGCCTGGCGCTGGAGGATGAGTTCGTTGCCGGTTATTACCTCAAGCGCGAACCGAAAGAGGTGCGTGAGGCGGTGGAGTTCTTCGACAAGCCGGTCAGCGAGAACAGCCTGCATATCCTCGTCAGCCTGAAGAATCCCGAGCACCAGCAGATCGTCGCCGGTTTCGACCGCGCCATTGCCCAGATGAAAGCCGATGGCAGTTATGCCCGGCTGCTCAAGCAGCACGGCCTGTAATCAGGCCGGCGCGCTGTCCTTGATCAGGTGTGCGGCGAGGGTGCGCAGTGGCGCCAGTTGCCGGCAGATCAGCGCCAGCTGGGTTTGCACCAGGCGCTGGTTTTCGTCGAGCTCTTCGGGCATCTGCTCAAGCTCATTGGCCAGGGCCTCTTCGGCATCACTGTGGATCGCTACCGGCAACTTGCTGGCCAGGCCTTCGGCGATTTCATCCAGGCTGCTGGCCAGGCTGGCCCCGGCGCCATCGATCAACTGCTGGCGAACCTCGGCATCCAGGGCCGTGTCGCGGTGCGCGCCGAGGCCCGACAGATAACTGAGCAGGGTGTGCGACAGCACCAAAAAACGGAAACCGACGTCGGCCTCCTTACGAAAATGCCCCGGCTCCATGAGCATGTTGGCCAGGGTGGTCGACAACGCTGCGTCGGCGTTGTGGGCGTTGCGCCGGGCCAGGCGGTAGGCGAGGTCGTCGCTCTTGCCCTGGGCGTACTGCTGCATGATCTGGCGCAGGTAGGTGCTGTTGCAGCTCAAGGTGTTGGCCAGCACCTTGTTCAGGCGCCGGCCCTGCCAGTCCGGGAGGAACAGGAATACGGCGAGGATGGCGATCAGGCTGCCCACCAGGGTATCGAACAGGCGCGGCAGGAACAGCCCGTAGCCATCGCCGATCTGGTTGAAGCAGAACAGCACCATCAGGGTGATCGCTGCGGTTGCCAGGGTGTAGCGGGTGGTGCGGTTGACGAAGAACACCACCCCGGCGGCCACGGCGAACAGTGACTGGATGATCGGGCTGGGGAACAGGTCGAACAACGCCCAGCCGACGGTCAGGCCGATGCCCGTACCGATGATCCGTTGCACCAGCTTGCGCCGCGTGGCGCCGTAGTTGGGCTGGCAGACGAACAGGGTGGTGAGGATGATCCAGTAGCCCTGGGTCGGGTGAATCAGGTGCACCATGCCATAGCCGATCGACAGCGCCAGAGGCAGGCGCAGGGCGTGGCGAAACAGCAGCGAAGTCGGCGTCAGCTGCTGGCGCAGGCGGCTCCAGACGTCCTTGAAGTTGCGCGGCGAGCGGTCGAGCAGGCTGCTGTCGCTGGCATCGGCAAGGTTGTCGGGGTTGCTGGCATCGCTGAGCAGGCGGTCGAGGGTCGCCAGGTTTGCCGCCAGCGCCCGCAGCGAACGCAGCAGGCCACGCCAGGCCGGGTTGCTCTGGATGCGCAGGTGTTCGAGCGAGGCGTGCAGGTCTTCCAGGGCCTGGGCGAAGCTGGTGTCGTAGGTGAACGGCTGACGCAGCTGGATGGATTCGGACAACTGCTGGCACGCAACGCCCTGCTGGCGCAGCAGGCGCTGGCAGCGGAACAGCACGTCGCTGTGGAAAAAGGCTTCGGTCAGGGCGTTGTAGGGGTAGTGCGAAGAACTGGCACGCTCATGGATGTCCTGGGCCAGGAAGTACAGCTTCAGGTAGCGGCTGACCTTCGAGCCAGGCCGGCCATTGCCGACCCGGTGCAGGATGATCTCCTTGGCCGCATTCAGTGCGGCCACCACCCGGCCGTTCTGCTGCGCCAGTTCCAGGCGCCGGGCTTCGACATCCAGCTGGCGGATCGGCTCGAACAGGGTGGCCTTGAGCTTGAGGTAGCGACCCAGTTCGCGGAACAGCCGGGCCAGGCTCTGCTGCACCGGCTGGTTGGAAAACAGCGCCTGCCATAGCACTGAAAGCAGGCCGTACCAGGCGGCGCCGGCCACCAACAGCAACGGCTCGTGCCAGAAGTCAGTGACTTCGCCGCCGCGCTGGTCGACGCCGATCATGGTGTACACCGACAAAATCAGCGTCGCCGAGGCAATCGCGCCGTAGCGCTCGCCGAGCGCGCCGAGCATGGTCAGGGCAAAGCTGGCCAGGGCCAGGGCGCAGCCGAAGATGATCGGGTAGGGGAACAGCAACTCCACCGACAGCGCGGCAACCGTGAAGCACACCAGGGTCACCGCCAGGGCATTCAGGCGCCCCTGCCAGCTGTCGTCGGTCTCGGCCAGGGCGCTGGCGATAATCCCCAGAAACAGCGGGATCAGCAGGCTCATCTCGTCCTTGTACCAGCACAGCAGCATGCTGCCGGTCAGGGCGATGAGAACGCGGATGGCGTAGCTGAACTTGTCCAGGGCCCAGAGGCGGCGCAACGATTGGCTGAACGAGGAAGATGACATGTCGGGTCGGCAGGCCTTGGGCGATGATCGAAATTGAGCCAGTCAGATGGCAGCGGTGTTACCGCCGCCATCTGACCAGCAAAATTTGTTCCTTGATGCGCTGATTCTACCGCGAAGGTTAGACGAACTGCGCGGCCGCGTACGCCGAGGCCCAGGCCCACTGGAAGTTGAAGCCGCCCAGGTGGCCACTGACGTCGAGCACTTCACCGATAAAGTACAGCCCCGGGCTTTTCAGCGACTCCATGGTTTTCGACGAAACCTCGCGGGTATCGACGCCGCCCAGGGTTACCTCGGCGGTGCGGTAGCCCTCGGTACCGGCCGGCACCACCTGCCAGGCCCCGAGCTTGTCGCTGACCTGGGCCAGTTCCGCCGGGGTGTACTGCTTCATCGGTTTGGAGACGAACCAGTGCTCGGCCAGCAGGTTGGCCATCTTCTTGGTGAAGATTTCGCCGAGCAGGGTCTTGAGCTCGCTGTTGGGGCGCTCGGCTTGCTGCTGTTGCAGCCAGCTCAGGGCGTCGTGCTCGGGCAGCAGGTTGATCTCAACCGTGTCGCCGGCCTGCCAGAACGAAGAAATCTGCAGGATCGCCGGGCCGCTCAGGCCGCGGTGGGTAAACAGCAGGTTTTCCCGGAAGCTGCTGGCGTTGCAGCTGGCCACGCAATCCACCGAGGTGCCCGACAGTTCAGTGCAGATCGCCTTGAGCTGCGGCTCGGTGATGGTGAACGGCACCAGGCCGGCACGGGTCGGCAGCAGGGTGTGACCGAACTGACGGGCGACCTGGTAGCCGAAGCCGGTGGCGCCCAGGGTCGGGATCGACAGGCCGCCGGTGGCGATGACCAGGGACTGGCACTGGAACTGGCCGGCGCTGGTTTCCAGCAGGTAGCCGCTGTCGAGTTTTTCGATCTGCTCGATGCGGGTGTCCATGCGCAGCTCGGCGCCAGCGTTGTCGCACTCGTCCAGAAGCATGCCGAGGATGTCGCTGGACTTGTTATCGCAGAACAGTTGGCCGAGCTTTTTCTCGTGGTAGGGCACGCCGTGCTTGCCGACCATCTCGATGAAGTCCCACTGGGTGTAGCGGGCCAGGGCCGATTTGCAGAAGTGCGGGTTGTGCGAGAGGAAATTGCTCGGCTCGGTGTACATGTTGGTGAAGTTGCAGCGGCCACCACCGGACATGAGGATCTTCTTGCCCGGTTTGTTGGCGTGGTCGAGCAGCAGCACCTGACGGCCGCGTTTGGCGGCGCTCAGGGCGCACATCAGGCCGGCGGCGCCAGCGCCGATGATGATCACTTCGGTGGAACGCACTGCAAAATCCTCGAGAATTCGGTGGTGAAGCGATCGCGGGGCAAGCCCGCTCCTACAGGGAGGGTGTGTAGGAGCGGGCTTGCCCCGCGAAAAAAGTAATCAGACGATCCGCACCCGCAACGAGCGGCCTTTGATCTTGCCGCTGTTGAGCCGCTGCAGCGCCTGTTTGGCCACCGCGCGCTCGACGGCGACGAAGGCCTGGAAGTCGAAGATGGCAATCTTGCCGACCTGGGTGCCCGGCAGCCCGGCATCGCCGGTCAGGGCGCCAAGAATGTCGCCAGGGCGCAGCTTGTCCTTGCGCCCGGCAGCGATGCACAGGGTGCTCATGGTCGGCAGCAGCGGTGCACCATTCTGGGCCTTGAGGCTGTCCAGCTGTTCCCAGCGCAGGGCGGCCTTCTGCATGTCTTCGATGGCCTGGGCGCGATGGCCTTCGGCCGGGGCCACCAGGCTCACCGCCAGGCCTTTCTCGCCGGCACGGCCGGTACGGCCGACGCGGTGCACGTGGATCTCGGCATCGCGGGCCAGCTCGACGTTGATGACCATGTCCAGGGCGTCGATATCCAGGCCGCGGGCGGCGACGTCAGTGGCCACCAGCACCGACAGGCTGCGGTTGGCGAACAGGGTCAGGACCTGGTCGCGGTCACGCTGCTCCAGGTCGCCATGCAGGGCCTGGGCGGCGATACCCTTGGCCTGCAGGTGCTCGACCAGCTCCTGGCACTGCTGCTTGGTGAAGCAGAACGCTACGCACGACTGCGGGCGGAAGTGCCCGAGCAGCTTGCTCACCGCGTCCATGCGCTGTTCCGGGGTGATCTCGTAGAAGCGCTGCTCGATCTGGCTGTCGGCGTGCTGCGACTCGACCTTGACGGTTTGCGGGTCGCGCATGAACGCCGAGGCCAGCTGCTTGATGCCGGCCGGGTAGGTGGCGGAGAACAGCAGGGTCTGGCGGCGCTTCGGGGTCTGGCCGATGATGTCGGCGATGGCGTCGTAGAAGCCCATGTCGAGCATGCGGTCGGCTTCATCGAGCACCAGGGTGTTGAGGCCATCGAGCACCAGGGTGCCTTTGCTCAGGTGCTGCTGCACGCGGCCCGGGGTGCCGACGATGATGTGCGCGCCGTGCTCCAGCGAAGCGATCTGCGGGCCCAGGGACACGCCACCGCAGAGGGTCAGAATCTTGATGTTGTCTTCGCTGCGGGCCAGGCGGCGCAGCTCTTTGGCCACCTGGTCGGCCAGCTCGCGGGTCGGGCACAGCACCAGCGCCTGGCACCCGAAGTAACGCGGGTTGAGCGGGTTGAGCAGGCCGATGCCGAAGGCGGCGGTCTTGCCGCTGCCGGTCTTGGCCTGGGCGATCAGGTCCATGCCCTTGAGCATCACCGGCAGGCTTTGGGCCTGGATCGGGGTCATCTGGGCGTAGCCGAGGGCGTCCAGGTTGGCCAGCATGGCGGCGGACAGCGGCAAAGTGGCGAAGGCGGTGGCAATGGTGGTCACGAGACTGGCCTGCAAAACAAAATGTCGCGCAGTGTACCAGCCTCATGGCCTTTAGCCCTAAGGCTCGATCTCCGGTTCCGGACGAGGGGCACGCCTTCCGTCTGCCCTGGACAACTGCATGAAGATCGCCGCCGCCAGCATGGCCATCAGGCCGATGGTCACAAAGGTCAGTTGGAACGCCCCGAGGGTGCTCTCGACGCCTTCGGCACTGCCCGCTGCGGTAAAACCGCCAAGCAGGGCGCCGGCACAGGCCACACCGAGGCTCAGTGACAATTGCGCGACTACCGACAGCAGGCTGTTGCCGCTGCTGGCGCTGTTGTCGTCGAGATCGATCAGGGTCACGGTGTTCATTGCCGTGAACTGCATCGAGTTGACTGCACCCAGCAAGCCCAGTTGCAACAGCAACAGGGCGTAGGGCGTCTGTTCGTCGACCAGCCCCAGGCTTGCCAGCAGCAGGCCCAGCAGCAGGGTATTGCCGGTGAGAATATTGCGATAGCCGAAGCGCTCGATCAGCGGCCGGGCAATCGACTTGGCGACCATCGCCGCCGCGGCCAGGGGGATCATGCTCATGCCGGCCTGGGACGGTGAGTAACCCAGCGCCACCTGCAGCAACAGCGGTACCAGGAACGGCAGGGCGCCGCTGCCCAGGCGGGCAAACAGGTTGCCGAGGATACCCACCGAAAAGGTCCGGGTGCGGAACAGTTTTGGCGAAAACAGCGGGTTGTCGACGCTGCCGGCGCGCAGCCAGTAGGCGGCCAGGCAGGCCATGCCGGCAAACAGCAGCAGCATTACCCGCAGGTGCGGCAGGTGCAGCTCGCCCAGGCCTTCCATGGCAATGGTGATCAACACCATTGCCGCGCCGAACAGCACGAAGCCGATGCCGTCGAAGCGGGTACGCTCTGAGCCGCGCAGGTCGGGGATGAACTTCCACACCGCATAACAGCCGATGGCGCCAACCGGCAGGTTGAGCAGGAAGATCCAGTGCCAGCTGAGAATTTCCACCAGCCAGCCGCCCATGGTCGGGCCCAGCAACGGCCCGAGCAGGCCGGGGATGGTGATGAAGCTCATGATCCGCACCAGCTCCGAGCGTGGATAGGCACGCAGTACCACCAGGCGCCCGACCGGTAGCATCAAGGCGCCGCCCAGGCCCTGGATCACCCGTGCCGCTACCAGCATGCAGAGGCTGCTGGCCAGGGCGCAGAGCAGCGAACCGAGGCTGAACAGGAGGATGGCGCCGAAGAAGATGCGCTTGGTGCCAAAGCGGTCGGCAATCCAGCCCGAGGCCGGGATCAGCAGGGCCACGGTGAGCATGTAGGCGATGATCACCGACTGCATGCGCAGCGGGTCTTCGGCCAGGTCGCGGGCCATGGCCGGCAGGGCGGTGTTGAGGATGGTGCCGTCGAGCGACTGCATGAAAAAGGCGATGGCCACCACCCAGGGAATCCAGCGGGCGGTGGTCGGGTCCAGCGGGGCGCGGTTGGGCATGGGTTAGTGTGCAGTCCTTGAGGGCCTCATCGCGGGTCGGTGGCAGCGGGCTTGACCCGCGATGGGCTAATTACAGTGTCAACGTCAGGCGTTTGACCAACGCTCCCGGCAAATGGCTCGAACTGGTCTGGCGCTGGCCGTAGGTGCTGGTCGACAGAATCAGCTCGCGTTCGGTCGTCAATGCCTCCAGTTGCGAACCCAGCAAACTGTAGACGCTGTCGTCAAAGCGCATGGTGCTCACCGGCGCCTGGATCTCGCCGTTCTCGACCCAGAAGGTGGCGAAGCGGGTCAGGCCGGTCATGCGCGCAGCGGGCAGGTCCGAGTAGTTCAGGTACCAGAGGTTGCTGATGTACAGGCCGGTGCCCAGGCGGGCGAGGACTTCGCTCTGCCCAAGCTCGCCGCCGGCCATGCTCAGCGCGCATGGCGACTCGTAGCTATCGGCACCGTTGGCCGCCAGTTCGAACTCGGCGGCGCTACGGGCGCAGATCAGCCGATCGTGGGCCCGGCCCTGGTCAATCAGGCGCAGGTCGCTGCGCACCAGGCCTTCGTCCGAAAACGACGGGCTCAGCGAGCCGCTGACCTGCTCGCTTATCTGGACCAACGGGCTCAGGCTGGCATCGGCGCTGTACAGGCGTTGCAGCGGGCTGTTCTTGGTGGCGATGGCCTGGGCCGAGAAGCCGCCCCAGCAGAGCATGCCCATGATCTCGTCCAGCGCTGCCGGTGCCAGGTAGGCGCGGTACTGACCGGGGGCGAGCTTTTTCAGCGGGCGGCCGAGGTAGTCGAGCTGTTCGCGGGCCTGCTGCAGGCGCAGGGCGAAGGCTTCGCCGTCCCAGGACTGGCCGGCATAGTTGGCTTTGACCGCCTCGCCGTTGCTGTGGAACAGGCTCCAGTCGAAGTTGAAACTGTTGGCCTGGTGCCAGCCAAAGGCCCCAAACGAGCTGGCAAAACCCCGGCAGATCGGGCCCGCGGCGTAGATGCCAACCAGGTCCAGATCACCCGCGCCTTGCTCGATCTGCGCCAGCACCGCAGCGCTGTCTGGCAGCGCTTGATCCTGCACGCTATGGCTGTGCCAGGCGCTGTCATTGAGTTGCAGGTAAGGGTCGGGCTCAAGCAGCGGCAGGGTCTGGCGCAGTTGCTCCAGGGCTTGTTGCAGGCGCAGCTGATCGACCTCGGCGTCGTTGCCGAGGGTGAACTGCAGCTCGGCCTGGCGCCCGTCGGCGACCAGCTTGAGCACGCAACTGGCCTGTTGCACTTCGCCGGCCTGGCGCACCCTGGCGTGGTTGAAGCGGATGAACTGCGAGTGCTCGCCGCTGTAGCTCAAGGTGAAATGCTCTGGCGCGCACACCGCGTCGCGCAGGCTGGCGACCAGGTGCTGGAAACTTTGCAGTGGGGTGGCAGCCATCAGGCGTCTCCTCCGAATACGTCGATCTGGCTGAATACGCAGGCGGGGGAGGCGTGGCCCACGCGTACCACCTGGTTCGGCTCGCCCTTGCCGCAGTTTGGCGTGCCCAGTACCTGCAAGGTGCTGGCGTCACCGACGGCGCTGAGATTGCCCCAGAACCGGGCGGAGATGCCGCGGTAGTTGGGGTTCTTGACCACGCCCTTGAGCTCGCCGTTTTCGATCAGTTGGCCCCATTCGCAGCCGAACTGGAACTTGTTGCGCGCATCATCAATCGACCACGAGCGGTTGGTGCGCATCAGGATGCCCTGCTCGATACCGCCGATCAGTTGCGCCAGGGTCTTGTCCCCCGGCTCGATGTTGAGGTTGGCCATGCGGTCGATCGGCGCGCGGTTCCAGCCGCAGGCGCGGCTGTTGGCCACCCCTTCAAGGCCGGAACGGAACTGCGACAGGGCACCACCGAGCGGGCGGACCAGCAAACCGTCCTTGATCAGGTACTGCTTGTGCGCAGCGCTGCCGTCATCGTCGTGGCTGTAGCTGGCAAGCTCTTCGCGGATCGACGGGTCGAAGGTCACGTTGAGCAATTTCGAGCCGTACTGCAGGCTGCCGAAGTCGCTGGCTTTGACAAAGCTGGTGCCGGCGTAATTACGCTCGTCGCCGAGGATGCGGTCCATTTCCAGCGGGTGGCCGATCGATTCGTGGATCTGCAGCATCATCTGGTCGGGCATCAACAGCAGGTCGCGCACACCACTGGGGGTGTTCGGCGCCAGCAGCAGTTGCAGGGCCTGCTCGGCGACTTTGGCCCCGGCACCAACCAGGCCGCAACGCTCGATCACATCGAGGCCGCCCTGCTGGCCGAAGTTTTCCCGGCCCAGGGTGCGGGTCTGGCTGTCCTGGCCGTCGAAGGCGGTGGTGCTGAAACCCGGGTAGATAAAGCGCTGGGCCTGGCGCAGTTCGGCGCCGGCGGTGTTCAGGTAGATCTGCTCGATAGTGCTGATGCCAAGGCTTGCCTGCCAGTTCACCAGGCGGCTGTCGTCCGGCACGCTGGCAGATTCCTGGGCAAGCAGGGCGTAGCAGTCGGCCAGGGACGGGAAGGCTTGCTCAAGGTTGGGCGAGCAGTAATCGGCGCGGCCGGTGGCCAGTGGTTGCTCGCGCAGGTCGAGCAGGGCGCGCCCGGCGATTTGCCGGGCCAGTGCCTCAGCCTGCTCCAGGGCACGCTGCAAGCCGGCTTGCGAGAGGTCGGCGGTGGCGGCGTAGGTTTCCACGCCATGGACGCGCACGGTGAGCATCGCGCCTTCGTCGCGGCTGAGAAACGGCGGCTCGGCGATATTCTTGCGCACCGACAGGTGTTGCTGGCTTTGCTGCACATAACGCAGGGAGAAAAATTCGCCACTGCTGCGCAGAGCGGCGAAGCGCTGGCGCAGCAATGCGGTCAACTCGAACATGCGGGAACCTCCGTGTGCGCGGTGGCTCCCCCTCAGAACCACTCGTCGTGCATGCTCAGGCAGGTATCGTCACTGGCCGCGAGCAATGCCAGCTCATTATGGCAGCCCGGCACTTCCCAGGTCAGGAAATAACGCGCGGCCTGCAATTTGCCCAGGTAGAAGTCGCGATCGGCCGGGTTGCCCCGGGCCAGGCCTTGTTCGGCGTGGATTGCCTGCTCCAGCCAGCGCCAGCCGATCACGCAGTGACCGAAAGCCTTTAGATACAGCGCCGAGTTGGCCAGGGCTGCATTGACCTGGCCCTGGGCCAGATCGCCGAGCAGGCCGAGGGTCACTTCCTGCAGGCGATTGAGCAACTGCTCCAGCGGTACCCGCAGACGATCCAGGCTGCTGTGCGGATGGGCTCTCTCGCAGGTGCTGGCGATCAGGCGGACCAGTTGCTTGAGCCCTGCACCACCGTTTTGCGCCAGCTTGCGCCCGAGCAGGTCCAGCGACTGGATGCCGTGGGTACCTTCGTGAATCGGATTCAGGCGGTTGTCGCGGTAGTACTGTTCGACCGGGTACTCGCGGGTGTAGCCATGGCCGCCGAGAATCTGGATGGCCAGCTCGTTGGCCTTGAGGCAAAACTCCGAAGGCCAGGACTTGACGATCGGCGTCAGCAGGTCGAGCAGTTCATGGGCCTCCTGGCGAACCGTATCGCTTTCGCCGCTCTGGGTGTCATCGAACAGCCGCGCGGCGTACAGGCCCAGATCAAAGGCGCCTTCGACGTAGGCCTTCTGGGTCAGCAGCATGCGCTTGACGTCGCTGTGATTGATGATCGGCACGGCAGCGGTGGCCGGATCCTTGTTGTCTGGCAGGCGCCCTTGCGGACGCTGGCGGGCGTACTCCAGCGAGTACAGATAGCCGGCATAACCAAGCATCACCGCGCCCATGCCGACGCCGATACGCGCCTCGTTCATCATCTGGAACATGCAGGCCAGGCCCTGGTGTGGCTTGCCCACCAGGTAGCCGACGCACTGGCCGTTGTCGCCGAAGTTCAGCGCCGTCGAGGTGGTGCCGCGCCAGCCCATCTTGTGGAACAACCCGGCCAGCAACACATCGTTGCGCGGGCCGAGGCTGCCGTCGGCGTTGACCAGGAACTTGGGCACGATAAACAGCGAAATGCCCTTCACCCCGGGCGGCGCATCGGGCAGCTTGGCCAGGACCATATGCACGATGTTCTCCGACAATGGATGGTCGCCGCCGGAAATGAATATCTTGTTGCCGCGCAGCCGATAGCTGCCATCGCCGGCTGGCTCGGCGCGGCTGCGAATATCGGCCAGGGACGAGCCAGCGTGCGGCTCGGTCAAGGCCATGGTGCCGAAGAAGCGGCCTTCGATCATCGGTTGCAGGAACAGGCGCTTCTGCTCGTCGCTGCCAAAGCTTTCAATCAGGTTGGCGGCGCCCATGGTCAGGAACGGGTAGGCCGTGGTACCGGCGTTGGCCGCCTGGAAGTGGGCGAAACAGGCTTGCGAGAGCAAGGTCGGCAACTGCATGCCACCGGCTTCGAAGTCGCGGCTGGCGTTGAGAAAGCCGGCTTCAAGGAAGGCATCGACCGCAGGCTTGACCTCGGGGATCAACAGCGCCTCGCCATTTTCATAGCGCGGCTCGTGCTCATCGCCCTTGCGATTATGCGGGGCGAAATACTTCTCGGCGATGGTCCGCGCAGTGCTCAGAGCGGCATCGAAGGTTTCGCGGTTGTGCTCGGCAAAGCGCGGGCGTTGGGTCAGGGCCTCGGCATCGAGCACTTCGTAGAGTTCGAAGGCCAGGTTGCGGGCGCTGAGCAGGGTCTCGGACATGGCGGCATTCCTGTCTGGGGATGGGCCGAGTCTAGGTAGTGACGATGCTACTGCACAGTGAAATAGATACGGGTGATGGCAAGGCACAAGGCGTTTGGGAATGTTCGTACCCTTGCTTCGGAGCCAGAGGGCAGATCTGTGATGCACGAGCAGGCTTAGATAGTCGGCCCATTACCGAAGGCCGTAGCCATGACCACTAACAGCACCGCTTCGATGAGCCCTGATCTCTCTGATGCCACAGGCAGGGGGCCAATGTTCTTCGTCGTATCGATCAGAAAGTTGATCGTGATGAACCTGTTCACCTTTGGTTTTTATTGGCTTTTTTGCCATTACCAAAGCTGGGCGCTCTACCGGCGGGAAACCGGGGAGCGAGTGTTACCGCTGGTAAGAAGCATCTTCGGCATTCTGTTTCTTTACAGCCTGCTGAGCAGGGTCGATCGGCAATTACACCTGTCTGGTCGAAGCTACAGGTGGTCACCGTTCTGGTTGGTATGCGCCTTGATCCTGCTGACAGCGTTCTCGTTGTGGGCAAACCAGATGATGGAGCTGGCGCCGCTGCCGTTGTTGAGTGCGGTATTGGCTATGGATGTCGTGATTCTTTGGGTAATGGCCAGGATTCAGGGAGCGATAAACACCTGCGTAGGCGACCCGAAAGGCCAGTCTAATTCCCGCTTGTCACTCCTGAATTGGGCCTGGATGTCGGTCGGGATTCTGGTTTGGATAGTGCTGGTGTCTTTTCTCGTGGTTTTGCTGGCAGGTTTTTTCATCGGGATCTTTGTTGATGTCTGAGGCCTTCAGTCGTCAGCCTATGAATCAGCTCCCACGTATGACCCGGTTTTGGTGGGGTGGGATGGATGCATTTTTTATAGTCTTTTATGTCCAGGGTAGTTTTCGTGGCGGTCAGATCCCCTGGTTTTCGTCATTGCTTCCGAGGTCGTGAAGGCGGGTAGCCTGGGGTGGCTGGTGCGTCATCAACGTGCGAAGTTTCTGGGCTAGAAAGCATCGCGGGTCAAGCCCGCTCCTACGCTGTAGGAGCGGGCTTGACCCGCGATAGAGGCGCTGCTGGCTATCAGCCGATAGTCATCAGGCTCGCGTTACCACCGGCAGCAGCAGTGTTGACGCTCAGTGCGCGCTCGATTACCAGGCGCTCCAGGGCAATCGCGGTTTCACCCGACGACAGGCCGTGAACACCGACGATGGCGCCGGCGCGCTTGGCCACCTGCTCGCACACGGCGCGCAGTTGGTCGGAGTCGCCGTGATGGAGGACGGCGTCGAACACCACGTCGTCCTTGTTCCAGTCGGCCACCAGCTGGATGCGCGCTTGCACTTCCTTCGGCAGGCGATTGCGCAGGGTCTTGCTCAGCTCGCCTTCCGGCCACACCGCCGAGCTGCCCACGGCCAGTACCGCCGCCAGTTGGGTCAGCAGGTCAGCTTCGACCTCGGCCAGGCACAGCACGTGCTCGCGCGGCAGGATGGTGTAGCTGTTGCGCTCGCCGGTCGGGCCCGCCAGCAGGCGGCTGATACCGCTTTGCGATTGCTGGGCGAACTGCTCGCACAGGCCGCTCAGGTCGTTCAGCTGATTGCTCGCCGCCCAGGCTTTGAGGGCTTGCAGCGGTTTGCTCAGGCTGTCGCGCAGGCGGGTGTCCGGGGCGTTTTCGCCGTCGGTGCGCTGGAACGACTGCTCGATGGCGCCCGCCGGGCGGGTCGACAGCAGGCGGTACAGGTACAGCGGGCCACCGGCTTTCGGGCCGGTACCGGACAGGCCTTCACCGCCGAATGGCTGCACGCCGACCACGGCGCCGACGATGTTGCGGTTGACGTAGACGTTACCGGCATTGACGTTGTCGATGACCTTGGCAATGGTTTCGTCGATCCGGGTGTGGACACCCAGGGTCAGGCCGTAGCCGGAGGCGTTGATCTGCTCGATCAACTGGTCGAGGTTCTTGCGGTTGTAGCGCACCACGTGCAGTACCGGGCCGAAGATCTCGCGCTGCAGTTCGTCGAAGCTTTCCAGTTCGATCAAGGTTGGCATCACGAAAGTGCCGCGCTTGATCTCTTCACCATCGGCGATTGCCATCTGGTACACGGTACGGCCTTTGTCGCGCATACCCTGGATGTGCTTCTCGATACCGGCCTTGGCTTCGGCGTCGATCACCGGGCCAATGTCCACGGCCAGGCGCTCGGGGTTGCCCAGGCGGCTTTCTGCCATGGCGCCCTTGAGCATTTCGATGACGCGGTCGGCAGAATCTTCCTGCAGGCACAGTACGCGCAGGGCCGAGCAACGCTGGCCAGCGCTGTCGAAGGCAGAAGATACGACGTCGATGACCACCTGTTCGGTGAGCGCCGAGGAGTCGACGATCATCGCGTTCTGGCCGCCGGTTTCGGCGATCAGCGGGATCGGACGGCCCTGGGCATCCAGGCGGCCGGCGATGTTGCGTTGCAGCAGGCGGGCGACTTCGGTAGAGCCGGTGAACATCACGCCTTTGACCCGATCGTCACCGACCAGGCGGGCGCCGACGGTTTCGCCGCGGCCCGGCAGCAGTTGCACTACGCCTTCGGGGATACCGGCTTCGAGCAGCAGGCGCACGGCCTGGGCGGCAACCAGCGGGGTCTGTTCGGCCGGCTTGGCCAGCACCGGGTTACCGGCGGCAAGTGCCGCGGCAACCTGGCCACTGAAGATCGCCAGGGGGAAGTTCCATGGGCTGATGCACACTACCGGACCCAGCGGGCGGTGAGCGTCGTTGCTGAAATCGTTGCGCGCCTGGACGGCGTAGTAACGCAGGAAGTCGACGGCTTCACGCACTTCGGCGATGGCGTTGGCGAAGGTCTTGCCGGCTTCGCGGGCGAGCAGGCCCATCAGCGGCTGGATCTCGGCTTCCATCAGGTCGGCGGCACGCTCCAGGATCGCGGCGCGTTCGGCCGGCGGGGTGGCCTGCCAGATCGGCGCGGCATTGAGCGCGCACTGGATGGCGTTGTCGACGTCAGTGACGTTGGCTTCCTGGACATGACCCACCACATCGCGCAGGTCAGCCGGGTTCAGCACCGGCGCCGCCGCTTCGTTGCTGGAAGCGCAAGCGAGCATCGGCGCGGCTTTCCAGTCGTTGTGGGCGCTGGCCAGCAGGGCGCAGGACAGCGAAGCCAGGCGGTGTTCGTTGGCCAGGTCGATACCGGCGGAGTTGGCCCGCTCGGTGCCATACAGGTCACGCGGCAGCGGAATGCGCGGGTGCGGCAGGCCGGTATTGCCTTCCTGGGTAGCCATCTGTTCGATGGTGGCGACCGGGTCGGCGACCAGTTCCTGGATCGAGATCGACTGGTCGGCAATACGGTTGACGAACGAGGTGTTGGCGCCGTTTTCCAGCAGGCGGCGAACCAGGTAGGCCAGCAGGGTTTCGTGGGTACCGACCGGGGCATACACGCGGCACGGACGGTTCAGCTTGCCATCGGCGACCTTGCCGACAACCTGCTCGTACAGCGGCTCGCCCATACCGTGCAGGCACTGGAATTCGTACTGGCCCGGGTAATAGTTCTGGCCGGCGATATGGTAGATGGCCGACAGGGTGTGGGCGTTGTGGGTGGCGAACTGCGGGTAGATGACTTCCGGCACCGACAGCAGTTTGCGTGCACAAGCAATGTAGGAAACGTCGGTGTACACCTTGCGGGTATACACCGGGTAGCCTTCCAGGCCTTCGACCTGGGCGCGCTTGATCTCGCTGTCCCAGTAAGCACCTTTTACCAGGCGGATCATCAGGCGATGGCGGCTGCGGCGGGCCAGGTCGATGACGTAGTCGATCACATACGGGCAGCGCTTCTGGTAGGCCTGGATGACGAAACCGATACCGTTCCAGCCGGTCAGTTGCGGCTCGAAGCACAGGCGCTCGAGCAGGTCCAGGGACAGCTCCAGGCGGTCGGCTTCCTCGGCGTCGATGTTCAGGCCGATGTCGTATTGCTTGGCCAGCAGGGTCAGCGACAGCAGGCGCGGGTACAGCTCGTCCATGACGCGCTCGTACTGGGCGCGGGTGTAGCGTGGGTGCAGGGCCGAGAGCTTGATCGAGATGCCCGGGCCTTCATAGATGCCGCGACCGTGGGAAGCCTTGCCGATCGAATGGATAGCCTGCTCGTAGGACGCCAGGTATTTCTGCGCGTCATGTTCGGTCAGCGCCGCTTCGCCGAGCATGTCGTAGGAATAACGGAAGCCTTTGGCTTCGAACTTGCTGGCGTTGGCCAGGGCTTCGGCGATGGTTTCGCCGGTCACGAATTGCTCGCCCATCAGGCGCATGGCCATGTCGACGCCCTTGCGGATCATCGGCTCGCCGCTCTTGCCGATGATGCGGCTGAGCGAAGAGGTGAGGCCGGATTCGTTGTGGGTCGAGACCAGCTTGCCGGTCAGCAGCAAGCCCCAGGTGGCGGCGTTGACGAACAGCGACGGGCTGTTGCCCAGGTGCGGCTGCCAGTTGCCGGTGCTGATCTTGTCGCGGATCAGGGCGTCGCGGGTGCCTTTGTCGGGGATGCGCAGCAGGGCTTCGGCCAGGCACATCAGCGCCACGCCTTCCTGCGACGACAGGGAGAATTCCTGCAGCAGGCCCTGAACGATGCCGGCACGGCCGCCAGCGCTCTTCTGGTTACGCAGTTTTTCGGCGATGCCGGCGGCCAGCTTGTTGGTGGCCTCGGCCATGGCGGCCGGCAGGCGCGCCTGCTCCAGCAGCATCGGTACCACTTCCGGCTCAGGGCGGCGGTAGGCGGCGGTGATGGCCGAGCGCAAGACCGACTGCGGCAGGATGCTTTCGGCAAATTCTAGGAAGCATTGGTGGGCGTGGTCGGCCTGTACTTCACCGGCATCGTCGGCATGAATGCCGGGCTGACCGTTGAGTTCGGTCAGGGTGGCGCCACCCTCGAGCTTCTCCAGGTAATTGAAGATCGCTTGTTTGATCAACCAGTGCGGCGTGCGATCGATAGAGGTCGCAGCTGCTTTGAGTCGCTCACGGGTAGGGTCGTCGAGTTTGACCCCAAGGGTGGTCGTCGCCATTTCTTATCCTCATTATTGCCACAGGCTGTGGCTTAAGCTGGCGCCAAGATTAGCCGTGCGCGATTTTGGGTGCAACCTAGTGCAACCCAAAATATGCAGGAAAAAAGTGCTACTCGTCCGGAGGGTAAAACCACACAGCAAAAATGGCTGTTTGTGGTGCATTTTCTTCTGAAAACAGGTCTTCTTGCTCCAAAAGGGAGCAAAAACCCGCTGTTACGCAAAATTTCCGACGAGGTGCAACTTGATTGTAAAAACAGGTTGCACCCTCTTTGCGTTGTTGCATAGGATTCGCGGCCTGGGTGCAACCTCTTCGAGGCTGTCGCTACATAAAAACAAACGCCAGGGCGCAACAATGAGTGTAAGCAATCCAACCTTGATCACGTTCGTGATCTATATCGCGGCAATGGTGCTGATCGGCTTCATGGCCTATCGCTCTACCAACAACCTTTCCGACTATATTCTTGGCGGTCGCAGCCTCGGCAGCGTGGTTACCGCGCTTTCGGCCGGTGCTTCGGACATGAGTGGCTGGCTGTTGATGGGCCTGCCGGGCGCTATCTACATGTCGGGCCTGTCGGAAAGCTGGATCGCCATCGGCCTGATCATCGGTGCCTATCTGAACTGGCTGTTTGTTGCCGGCCGCCTGCGGGTGCAGACCGAGCACAACGGTGATGCGCTGACCCTGCCGGATTACTTCTCCAGCCGCTTCGAAGATAACAGCGGGCTGCTGCGGATCATCTCCGCCGTGGTGATCCTGGTGTTCTTCACCATCTATTGCGCCTCCGGCATCGTTGCCGGCGCCCGTCTGTTCGAAAGCACCTTCGGCATGTCCTACGAGACAGCGCTGTGGGCTGGTGCGGCGGCAACCATTGCCTACACCTTCGTTGGTGGTTTCCTGGCAGTGAGCTGGACCGACACCGTCCAGGCTACGCTGATGATCTTCGCCCTGATCCTGACCCCGGTTATCGTGTTGATCGCAACCGGCGGTCTTGACACCACCTTCGCTGCCATCGAGCTGAAGGACGCGGGCAACTTCGACATGCTCAAGGGCACCACTTTCATCGGCATTATCTCGCTGATGGGCTGGGGTCTGGGCTACTTCGGACAGCCGCACATCCTGGCGCGCTTCATGGCCGCTGACTCGGTCAAGTCGATCGCCAAGGCCCGTCGCATCTCCATGACCTGGATGATCCTCTGCCTGGTCGGTACTTGCGCTGTGGGCTTCTTCGGTATCGCCTACTTCTCGGCGCACCCTGAAGTCGCAGGCCCGGTCACCGAGAACCACGAGCGTGTGTTCATCGAGCTGGCCAAGATCCTCTTCAACCCATGGATTGCCGGTGTCCTGCTGTCGGCCATCCTGGCGGCTGTCATGAGTACCCTGAGCTGCCAGCTGCTGGTGTGCTCCAGTGCCCTGACCGAAGACTTCTACAAGACCTTCCTGCGCAAGGGTGCCTCGCAGCTGGAGCTGGTCTGGGTCGGTCGCGCCATGGTGCTGCTGGTGGCCGTGGTCGCCATCCTGATCGCCTCCAACCCTGAGAACCGCGTGCTGGGCCTGGTCAGCTACGCCTGGGCCGGCTTCGGTGCTGCCTTCGGTCCGGTGGTACTGATCTCGGTACTGTGGAAAGGCATGACCCGTGACGGCGCACTGGCCGGTATCCTGGTCGGTGCGATCACCGTGGTGGTGTGGAAGCACTTCTCCATCTGGGGCCTGTACGAAATCATCCCGGGCTTCATCCTCGGCGCCCTGGCGATCTACTTCGTCAGCCGGGCCGGCAGCCCGTCGAAGGCGATGGTTTCGCGCTTCGAAGCCGCCGACGAGGCGTTCAAGGCCGGTCATTGATCGACTGTTGAGCTTCGCCTGACCACGGCCCGGCCTCGCAAGAGTCTTGTGGGAGCGGGCCTTGTCCCGCGATCGAGCGCGAAGCGGTCGCAATTCAGGTAGCAGCAGGTGGGCTGGCGGCATTGGTCTCATCGCGGGGCAAGCCCGCTCCCACTGGGCTTGACCCGCGATGGCTGACATCGCGGGTCAAGCCGCATCTGCGCATCGCCGCTCCCCCTGTTGTGCATGACAAGGTAAACTGCGCGGTCTTGCAGGAGTTGCCATGAACTATCGTCACGCCTTCCACGCCGGCAACCACGCCGACGTCTTCAAACACCTTGTGCTGACCCGCCTCATCGCCTTGATGTCGCGCAAGGAGCAGCCGTTTGCCTACCTCGACACCCACGCAGGCTTGGGTCTTTACGACCTGCAGGGCGATCAGGCGACACGTACCGGCGAGTGGCTGGAAGGTATCGGCCGCCTCTGGGGGCGCGACGACCTGCCGGAAATCACCGCGGACTACCTGCGCATCCTGCGCAAGATGAACCCCGATGGCGAGCTGCGCTATTACCCGGGCTCCCCGGAACTGGCCCGACGCCTGGCCCGTCAGCAAGATCGCGTGCTGCTTAACGAGAAACACCCCGAAGACGGTCGCCTGCTCAAAGACAACATGAAGAAGGACCCGCGCGTTGCCGTGCACCTGGGCGAGGGCTGGCATGTGCCGCGGGCCTTGCTGCCGGTGCAGGAAAAGCGTGCGGTGATGCTCATCGACCCGCCGTTCGAGCAGGCCGACGAGCTCAAGCGTTGCACCCAGGCGATGAAAGAGACCATCAGTCGCATGCGCCAGACTGTCGCGGCCATCTGGTACCCGATCAAGGACCAGCGCCAGCTGGTGCGCTTCTACCAGGACCTGACCAGCACCGGCGCGCCTAAACTGCTGCGGGTCGAGCTGTATGTGCACCCGCAGGACAGCCCGCAGGGCCTCAACGGCTCGGGCCTGGCCATCGCCAACCCGCCATGGGGCCTGGAAGAAGAACTGCGCACGCTGTTGCCATGGCTGTCGCAGGTGCTGGCGCAGACTCAGGGCAGCTGGCGGATGGATTGGCTGATCGCCGAATAAGCGCGGCAAGCCCGCTCCCACACTTTGCGTTATAATCCCGCTCTTTGGCTGCCGCTCGGCCCACGTGCCAGCGCGCATATATACAGATTGAAGAGGCTAGACCCTTGGCATTGACGATTCTTGGCCTGTCCGGCGCCCTTAGTCATGACCCTTCCGCGGCCCTGTACATCGACGGCAAGCTGATTGCCGCCGCTGAAGAAGAGCGCTTCGTGCGCGATAAACATGCAAAGAACCGCATGCCCTACGAATCGGCGAAGTTCTGCCTGGAACAGGCCGGTATCAAGCCGTCCGACGTTGATGTGGTGGCGATTCCGTTCGCCCCGATCAGCCTGTTCGGCGAGGCTCGCTGGCACTACGCCAAGCGTTACTGGTACGCCCCGGACCGCGCCCTTGACGCGATCCTGATGGGCAACCGTCGCTACAAGCGTTACCGCAAGAAGATCGTCTGGTGCCTGGAGCAACTGGGCTTCGACCCGAAAAAGGTCAAGATCGAGCCGGTCGAGCACCACCTGGCCCACGCCTCCAGTGCCTACCACTGCTCCGGTTTCAAAGAGAAAACCGCGATCCTCGGTATCGACGGTAAGGGCGAATACGCCACGACCTTCTTTGGCTACGGCGAAAACGGCAAGATCCACAAGATCAAGGAATTCTTCGATCCGGACTCCCTCGGTGGCCTGTACGGCGCGATCACCGAGTTCCTCGGTTTCGAAATGCTCGATGGCGAGTTCAAGGTCATGGGCATGGCGCCTTACGGCGACGCCAGCAAGTACGATTTCTCGCGCCTGGCCTCGTTCGAAAACGGCGAGCTGGTGATCAACACCGACTACGCCAACGTCATCGGCCTGCGTCGTTATAAAGAGAAGGGCAAGGGTTTCTACTTCTCGCCAAAACTGATCGAGTGGCTGGGCCCGAAACGCGAAGGCGACATCGCCGACGAGCCGTACATCCACTACGCCGCGAGCATGCAGGCGCTGTTCGAGAAGCTCGCCCTGCAGATGATCGACCACTACCTGGGCGACATCCTCAAGGAGACCGGCAAACTGGCCTTCGCTGGCGGCTGCGCGCTTAACGTCAAGCTCAACCAGAAGATCATTGCTCGCCCTGACCTCAAGGAACTGTTCGTCCAGCCGGCTTCCGGCGACGCCGGCACCGCGGTCGGAGCTGCTGCTTATGTGTCCCACGCCCGTGGTGTACCGGTTGAGAAGATGGAACACGTCTACCTCGGCCCTGCGTACTCCAACGAAGACGTGATCGCCGCCTGTGCCCGTCATCCGAGCCAGCCAAAATGGCGCAAGCTGGAGAACATGCCCGAGCAGATCGCCAAGATCATGGTCGACGGCAACCCGGTGGCCTGGTTCCAGGGCCGCATGGAGTTCGGCCCGCGTGCCCTCGGCGGTCGTTCGATCATCGGTTGCCCGAGCGTGGAAGGCGTTGCCGACCGCATCAACCACCAGATCAAGTTCCGCGAGCGCTGGAGGCCTTTCTGCCCGTCGATGCTCGACACCGTCGCGCCGCAGATGATCAAGATCGATCACCCGGCGCCGTTCATGACCTTCACCTTCGAAGTGGCTGAAGAGTGGAAGACCCGCGTGCCGGAAGTCGTCCACGAAGACGGCACCTCGCGCGCCCAGGTGCTCAAGCGCGAGTACAACCCGCGCTACTACGACATGATGAAGGCGCTGGAGACCCTGACCGGCAACGGTGTGTCGCTGAATACTTCGCTCAACCGTCGTGGCGAGCCGATGATCTGCTCGCCGACCGATGCGCTGAACATGTTCTTCGGCTCGGACCTGCAGTACCTGATCATGGAAGACATCCTGGTGGTCAAGGACGGCGCGGACACTTATGACGTCCAGGGCTGAAAAACGCGTCCTGCAGTTCTGTCATGGTTATGACGGTCCGTTCCTGGACTGTGCGCGCCAGTACGCCAGCCTGTTCGACGGTAGCGGCTACAAGGTCACGACGGTGTTCCTGACCGGCGCTGCCGACCCTCAGGTTGCGGCCGGCTGCGCCTCGGACGAGGTGATCTTCCTCGAGTTCAGCTCCAAGGCCATTCGTGG
The DNA here is from genome assembly GCF_900101695.1 of Pseudomonas sp. UC 17F4. Lineage (NCBI taxonomy): Bacteria > Pseudomonadati > Pseudomonadota > Gammaproteobacteria > Pseudomonadales > Pseudomonadaceae > Pseudomonas > Pseudomonas sp. UC 17F4. The sequence goes on along the minus strand of NZ_FNKV01000001.1, from coordinate 218,658 downwards.
CCTTAAGCTGGGGGCGATCCGCGCCTTGCGGCGGATCGTCGCCAGCCGCCAGTTCAGCTTCTGCATCGCGCACCGCTTCAAGCCGATCTATATCGCCTTGCTCGGCAGCAACTTGCCAGTGATCGGCGTGCACCACGCCTTCGGTGACTACCTGCGCCGCAGCCGCCAGCTGTTTGCCAACCTGTTCAGCAAACGCCTGAGCCTGCTCGGTGTTTCTGACGCAGTGCGCGACGACATGCGCAAATGCCTGCGCAAGTGGCCGGCCGAGCGTATCCAGACCCTCTACAACCGCATCGACATCGAGGCGCTGCAGGCCAGCCAGGTGCCCGCCGCGCAGGCGCGCGAGGCGTTGGGCCTGGACCCGCAAGCGTGGATCGTCGGCAACGTCGGCCGCCTGCATCCAGACAAAGACCAGGCCACCTTGCTGCGTGGTTTCGCCCAGGCCTTGCCGCAACTGCCGGCCGGCGCTCGCCTGGCCATTCTTGGCAAGGGTCGCCTGGAGCAGCAACTCAAAGAGCAGGCCGCCGAACTGGGAATCGCCGCGCAGGTGGATTTTCTCGGTCAGGTGCCTGACGCTCGTCGCTACTTTCGTGCTTTTGACGCCTTCGCCTTGAGCTCCGACCATGAGCCGTTCGGCATGGTCCTGCTCGAAGCCATGGTCGCCGGCGTGCCGCTACTGGCTACGGCCTGCGGCGGTGCGGTCGAGGTGGTCGAGGGTGTCGGCATCCTCTTCCCGCTGGGCGACGCCGAGCGTCTTGGGCAAGGTTTGCAGCACCTGGCCGCACTGGATGCCGGGCAGCGCCAGGAGTGCGCCGGGCGCATGCTTGAGCGTTTGCGTGAGCGCTTCTCCGATGCCGCAGTGCGCGAGGCCTTCTGGCAACTGCCGCACGTTCGTGCCCTGACAGCGGAGGCTTGATGCTCAACCATATTCAAGGCTGGCGCGAGCGCGGCTGGACGCAGATCGATGCGCCAACCTACGCCCTGGCCTGGGAAAAGTTTGGCGGCAGTGTCGCCACCCATCCACTGGTTGTTGAGCAGCTGGCTGACCTGGCGCAGATCCCGGTGCGTTACCTGGGCTGGGAGCAAAACGGCGAGCTCAAGGCTGCGATTCCCACCTGGGGTCGCTACCTGGCGCTGTCCAAAGATGTGCTTAAGCGTCAGGGCAAAAAAGGCCTGTACGACCTGGGCAATGCCGAGCTGATCCTGCCCGCCGCTGCCGATGCCCAGGCGCCGCTGCGTCATGCCGGGCGTTATCTGTCCGAGCTCAACCAGGGCCGTTTTGCCAACCTCAAGGCGCAGGCCGAATTGCTGGCCATGGCGCGTACGCCGGAAGACCTGTCGAAGAAGTTTCGCTACAACCAGCGCCGTGAACTGCGCCTGCTGGAAGAGGCGGGCGGCCAGGTGCGGCCGGTCACGGATTTTTCCAGTAGCGAACTTGCGGCGATCTACTGCGACCTGTTCCAGCGCCGCTGGGAGTTTCCGGCTACTGGCGCCGAGCGCATGGCCGAGGTGATCGAGCGCCTGCGCGAGCTGTTGATCGGTTCGGTGCTGTTTCTTGACGATGCGCCGATTGCCATCCAGCTGGTTTATCGGGTCGAAGCGCCAGCGTGGATCAGCGTCGAGTACATCAACGGTGGTGTCGATCCGCAAACCAAGGCTTTCAGCCCCGGTAGCGTGCTGAGCTTCCTCAATACCCAGGCTGCCTGGGAAGATGCCCGTACGCGTAACAAACCCTTGCGGTTCTCCTTCGGCCGTGCCGATCGCGAGTACAAGGACCGTTGGTGCAACCCCGTGCCGGTGTTTCAGGTGTGAGCCGCAAGCAGCAGTTGCTCAAGCGCCACCGGCGCAACAAGCGCCTCGGGCTGCTGATCGGCTTGTTGGTGCTGCTTGCCCTGGGGTTTTTTGTCCAGTGGTGGTTGCCGCTGCTGCTGTTGCCGCTGTTGTGGGTCGCCCACGAGGCGTGGTTTGCCGACCATCTGTTCTACTCTCCGGCTGAAGACTATCAGTATCAGTTCCCGTCAGACTGTGTGGCGCATTCGGTCGGACTGGTCGATGGAATTGTGCGCCTGGAATCGCCGCTGCAGCTTGGTGCTGAGCAGACGGTGATTCTTCAGGTGCACCTGAAAAGCAATTGGCTGGGGCGGTTCCTTGATCCTGCGGTAAGCCTGGGCAGTGACGACGTTCAGACGTTCGAGCGGGGCGTGAACGGCCTGCGTTACCTGAACCTCACCGGGCTGGCCGAGCCGTTGATGGCTGGACAGTTGCGCCTGCGTGGACGCCACTGCCGCCTGGTGGGCGAGGCAACGCTATGGGTTGCGCCACAGGCCGATCTTCGCCAGCGCCGGGTCATGGTCATCGCGCCCCATGCCGATGATGCCGAGCTCGCAGCCTTTGGCTTCTACAGCCAGGCCGAGGAGACCTGGGTGGTGACCTTGACTGCCGGTGAAATCGAAGCCGAACACTACCAGCAAATGGGCCTGGAAAAGGCTGAGGCTGCGCGCCTGAAAGGCCGTTTACGAGCCTGGGACAGCATCGCTGTGCCGCGTTGGGCCGGGGTGCCCGAGTCTCGCTGCGTGCAGCTGGGGTATTTCTGCTTGCAACTCCCGGCCATGCAGGCCGCGCCTGCAGAGCCAATGGCTTCGCGCGAGGCCGGGCTTGCCGATACCCGCCTGTTTCGCCAGTTCAACCCGCTGACCCTGCCGGGTGATGAAGACGGCGCGCCAACCTGGAACAACCTGCTGGCCGATCTGCGTGCACTGTTGCTCAGGGCCCGGCCGCAGGTGCTGGTGATGCCGCACCCGACCCTCGATCCGCACCCTGATCATATCTGCGCCCAAGCTGCTGTGCTCGAAGCGCTGCAAGGCCTTGAGTGGCAGCCTGAAACCCTGCTGTGCTATGCCAATCACCTGCATGACAACGACCGCTGGCCCATGGGTGATAGCGGTGCAGGCATTGCTTTGCCGCCGCAACTGCAAGCAGCCCAGGCCTGGTCTCCCTACTGCCTGGTGCTGGGCCTGCCCGCCCAGCGCGACAAAGCCATGGCCCTGGGCATGATGCACGACCTGCAGCCGCCTGCGCCGTTCAAGCGCCGCCTGCGCCGCCTGCTGCAACGCTGGCTGGCCGGGCGTCGTCCTTCGCCCTATGGCGAGAACGAATTCTTTCGCAAGGCTGTGCGTCGACACGAATTGTTCTGGCGTCGTGAGCTCTGATCACGATGCTACAAGATTGAAAGCTGTGGCCTGAGCGCCGCAAGGAAGACAATGAAAGTTCTATTTCTGGTGCAGAAAGAACAACGGGCGATCCTCGACCGTTTGTATGACGGCGTTGCTGCGCACAGCGACTGCGACCTGCGCTGGCTGAGCAGTGACGAGCAGCGCAACCTGCGCCGCTACTTCCGCCGCGAAGTCGACGTCGACAAGTACGACCGGATCGTGTTTTTCCTGCGCTTCAAGCAAGAGATTCGCCAGGTCGGTTTCATTCGTACGGTGCCCAATCTGGTCATCCTCGAACATGATGCCTACCAGAACTACATCCCCTGCAAGTACACCGGCAAGTTCAGCGCCCATTACCGCCAACTGCCTTGGGCGCGGGTCATCAGTTCCGGTTACATGGTCAGTGAGCGCCTGCGTCAGGAGGGTTTCGATGCCGAGTTCGTACCCAAGGGCTACGACCAGCAGCTGTTGGCCGACCAGGGTCGTGAACGGGATATCGAGCTGGCTTTTGTCGGCAGCACCAACAGCGTTGCCTACAGTGGCCGCAAGGCGTTGCTCGATGAATTGGCGCAGGTGGAAAACCTGCTGGTAACCCGTACCAAGTCCGGTGAAGAGTATTGCGACACGCTCAACCGCATCCGTTTTTTTGTTAGCGCGGATGTCGGCATGGGCGAATACATGATCAAGAATTTCGAGGCGATGGCCTGTGGCTGCGTTTTGCTGGCCTTTGACCAGGGTGAGGCGGAAAATCGCGCCCTGGGTTTGAAAGACATGCATAACGTGGTGCTCTATGACAGCATTGCCCAGTTGCAAGAGAAGCTGAAAGTATTGCGTGCCGACCCCGGGCTGGTCGAGCGTATCGGCAACAACGGCCGTGATCTGGCCGTCTCGCAATTCAGCTTCGCCCAGGTAGGTCGTAGCATCGTGGAAAAAATGCAGCCACCTCTTCGTCCCCGTCCAGCCCTGACCGGCTGGCAACGCTTGCGTTTGAGACTGGGCATATGAGCCGGCTGTCCTGAAACCAGGCAAGTAGTCTCGAACATTTGAATACAGTTTATGGGGAGGGAGTCCGGTGCGATTCTGCCAAGATAGCGACGTAACACTGGTTGTCACCAGTTGCGGACGCTTCGATTTGCTAAAACTTACGCTGGAAAGCTTTGACCGCTTCAATACCGCGCCTATCCGTGAAGTGTTCATCACCGAAGATTCGGGAGATGACGCTGTTCACCAGGCTGTGCCCGAGCATTGGAAGCCGCACTGCAAGGTCTTCGTCAATCGTCCGAAACTGGGTCAGCTGGCCTCGATCGATCTCGCTTACAGCCATGTAAAAACCTCTTACATCTTCCATTGTGAAGATGACTGGGAGTTCTACCGTCCTGGCTTCGTCGAAGACTCGCAAGCGATCCTGGCGGTCAGCCCTGAGCTGCTTCAGGTCTGGTTGCGCAGTTATGTCTATGACCTGAAGTTGCATAGCCCCTACATCCACCTTGGTGAGCGCCAGGTGATTGCCGGTGTGCCCTGCTACCCGTTGTTGTCGGACAAGCCTGAGTGGCAGAGTTTTTCTCTGAATCCGGGGTTGCGCCGTTTGAGCGATTATCAGCGCTGTGCGCCGTTCGCCGCCTATGCTGGTGAAAAGGCACTGTCAAAGCGCTATGCAGAATTGAACCTGACCGGCGTGAGCCTGGAAGGTGATGCCGTGTTGCATACCGGCTTCGGCATGCACGTCAGCCTGCCTGAAGAGCGTCAGCGCAAAGCACGCCGGCGTCAGCGCGAGCGGGTCAAGCTGGCAGCTGCCTTGTTGATCGGTTTGGCAGTGGGAGTGGCTATTGGCTTTCTTGCGAATTGATTCAACTGGCTTGCCAGTGATCCAGTCCGATACAAGGGGTACATCCCCGTGAATATCGTCAACATTATGTGGGCTGGCGGTTCGCCGTATGTCTCGGTGCACAAGGTGCATCAACAAATTCTGTCCCAGGCCGGGCCTGGGGCGAAAATCAGCAGTTGGCTGCTGCAGGGGCAGGGTGCCTGCTATGGCGGTGAGTCAACGCGCGAGTGGCATTTGTCCCATCGCCTGCTCAAGGGGCGGCATGTCTGGCGCGCATTGCGTCCCTGGTTGCGGGGGCGGTTTCGCGATGCGCTGGAACAAGCCAATGCTCAGGTGCTGTTGCTTGACGGGTTGGGCGTGTCGCGCTTGATACTGCCGCTGCTCAAGGTCATGCCGAACTTGCGGGCCACCGTCGTGTTTCATGGCAAGACCCGCCTGCGCCGGGCCGATATTGCCTTGTTGCGCGCTTTTCCTGCCTCTCGGCTGACGTTTGTCGCCGTCTCACAAACCCTTGCCGATGCATTGGCGCAAGACCTCGGGGTGCCGGTGCAGGTGTTGCGTACCGCCCTTGAACCAGATGGCTTTCGTCGCAACTTGCTAGGCCGGCAACAGGCACGTCAGGCGCTGGGGCTCGCGGAGCACGGCGTACGCGTCCTGGGCGCAGTCGGCCGGTTGGTCGATAGCAAGGGTTTTGACTACTTGCTCGATGCCTTTGCCCAGGCTGCTCGGCAGCAAGCTGATCTGCGCCTGGTGATCCTCGGTGAGGGCGGCTTGCGCTCACAGTTGCAGGCGCGGATCCAGGCGCTTGATCTGGCTCAGAAAGTCTCGATGCCAGGGCACTGTGTCGGGCTGGAAAAGCTCTACAGGGCATTTGACTGGCTGTTGATTCCTTCGCACTCCGAAGGGTTGGGCCTGGTGCTGCAAGAGGCGGTAATGGCCGATGTGCCTGTCCTGTGCAGCGAGTTGCCGGTGTTTCGCGAGCAGTTGGGAATCGCAGGCTACTATGCGCCGGCGGGTGATGTCGGCGCCTGGAGCAACGCGATTGCCGCGTGCTCGGATCTTCAGGCAAGCACTGTTGCCAACGCTCAATACCAGGCCCTGCAGCCCGAGCAGGCCTGGCAACGCTTCAGTCAGGCTTCCAGGGCGTTACTGGGCAGGGCCTGAGTTCTTTACGGCAGCAGTGCGCGCTCAAGCTCAGCCAGGGGAAACTGGTCAGCCAACTGTTCCCGGGCAATGTACCGGGCAAAATGTTGCACGTTGCGTCGAATCATTCGGCTGGACAACGGGGCTCGCAGGAAACGCATGTCGGCGACATCGATCAAGCCAAGTTGCTGCTCAGGGGTAACAACAATGTTGCCAAGGTGCAGTGAGCGGAAGTAAATACCCGCCTGATGCAGCTGGCGCACCAGTCCGATCAGATCCGGAAGGCGTTCCTGCCAACTGAAACCGGGCTCGCGAGACAGCTGGCTCAAGGTTTTGCCGGGCAGTGGACGGTACAGTACCGCCGTCATTCCAGGTGCGTCCAGCTTGTAGTACTCCAGCACTTCAAGCGTAGGAATTCCCTTTTTCTTTAGCATCACCGCGTTATCGATAAAGCGTCGGGAGTAAGGTCGCAGCAGCGCAGAAGAAATTAACCGCTTGCGCCTGAAGAGCTTGAGGATATTGCCGTCTGTTAACAGGTAGACTTTAGCGCCGTAGCTGTCGGCCTCCAGTATCTGGGCACCAAGCGTCAGCTGATTGAAGTCGACTTGGGGGAGCCGGGAACATTGCATGGTAGGGGCCTTGTTAGCGGGCAAGCAAAATGACCGGCAATAATGCCGAAAAGTTCAGGGTTGCACCATGCCGGTGTTGTTGAATCAATGGGGAAGTGCATGATGTATTCGAGGCGCTGGGCGCAGGCCTGGCTGGCAATTGGCTTTTTCTGGTTTTTGGTGGGCATTGCCCTGGCGCCAAGCAACAAGCTTTACCAGCAAGGGCTGGTTGCGTTTCTGTGGCTGCCTACGCTGGTCATGCTGTGGTCTGCCCGCGCATTGCTGGTCGAGCTTTGGCATGCACAAAAGGCACAGTGCCTGGCGTTGCTGCTGATGCTCGGCTGGACCGCTTTGAGCTTGTCGTGGGCCGCCACAGAGGAGCCCGGGCGTGAACTCAAGCGCCTGCTGTACATAGCGGTATTCCTGCTGTTCTTCCCCCTGTTGGCCCAACTCGGGGAGCAGCGCATTCGCCTGCTGATGCTTCTGGGTGGGGCGGGGCTGGCTATCGGTGCCGTATTGTCGATCGTGCAGTTTTATCTGGTCCGCGGCGAGGAGTGGGCATCCAGGCTGTATGGCATCGGTGAAATTTCCCACCCAATCCTTGGTTCTTACGTCATCGGCGCAGCGATTGTCTGGATGATCCATTGGCCAGTTAAACAACGCCTGATGCAGTTGCTCTGGGGTGTTGCCCTGCTCTGCCTGGGGGCATTCGTGTTGTTGTGCCAGAGTCGTGGTGCGGCCTTGGGCTTGCTGATCACGATGCTGGCCATGCCGCTCTGGTGCCGTGACCGCAGAAGCCGGGTGATTGCTGCAACAGCGCTGGTAGGCGCTGCCATTGGTTTTGCGCTGTTGTACTCGCTGGTCATGTACCGGGGGGCGTCCTACCGGCCGGAGATCTTCGAGGTAAGCCTGCAGATGATCGGTGAGCATCCCTGGACCGGCCTGGGCCTGGGGTCGTTCTACTCCATCAGCGCCGCCGGTATGCAGTTCGACCACACCCACAACATGTTCACCCACATTGCCATCGAACTGGGTATCCCCGGCATGCTGTTGTGGCTGGCGGTGTGGCTGTGCACTTTGCGCGAAATCTGGAAAACCCGCGATACAACCTTTGGCAAAGGTCTGATGGGCCTGTGGTTGTTCTCGACCCTGGCCATGCAGTTCGACGCCGCAAGCCTGACCGGCACCCCGCGTGCCGAGTGGTTCATCAGCTGGCTGCCGGTCGGCCTGGCCACTGTCCTGGTCTGGGTACGTGCCCGGGCGCCAGGCTGTGATAAAATTTCCGGTTCTATCTGAACAGCGAGCTCGACGATGGCCGAAACACCGCGAGAGGCGGAGCAGAGCTCCAGCCTGAAAATCTACTTCCGGCTGCTGAGCTACGTGAAGCCGTATATCGGCATTTTTCTGCTGAGTATCATCGGCTTCGTGATCTTTGCCTCGACCCAGCCGATGCTGGCCGGCATCCTCAAGTACTTCGTCGATGGCTTGAGCAACCCGCAGGCGGTGTTGTTCCCCAACGTGCCGTATCTCAAGGACCTGCAACTGCTGCAGGCCGTGCCGCTGCTGATCGTGCTGATCGCCGCCTGGCAGGGTCTGGGCTCGTTCCTGGGCAACTACTTCCTGGCCAAGGTTTCCCTGGGTCTGGTTCACGACCTGCGGGTCGAGTTGTTCAACAAGCTGCTGGTGCTGCCCAACCGCTACTTTGACAGCCATAATTCCGGCCACCTGATTTCGCGCATCACCTTCAACGTGACCATGGTCACCGGTGCTGCGACCGATGCCATCAAGGTGGTGATCCGCGAAGGCCTGACCGTGGTCTTCCTGTTCATCTACCTGCTGTGGATGAACTGGAAACTGACCCTGGTGATGCTGGCGATCCTGCCGATCATCGCCGTGATGGTCGGTACCGCGAGCAAGAAATTCCGTAAGCAGAGCAAGAAGATCCAGGTGGCCATGGGCGATGTCACCCATGTTGCCTCGGAAACCATCCAGGGCTACCGCGTGGTGCGCAGCTTCGGTGGCGAGAGCTACGAGCAGCAGCGCTTTGCCAACGCCAGCCAGAGCAACACTGACAAGCAGCTGCGCATGACCAAGACCGGCGCGGTGTACACGCCGATGCTGCAACTGGTGATCTACACCGCCATGGCGGCATTGATGTTCCTGGTGCTGTTCCTGCGCGGCGAGGCTACTGCCGGTGACCTGGTAGCCTACATTACCGCAGCGGGCCTGTTGCCCAAGCCGATTCGGCAGTTGTCGGAGGTTAGCTCGACCATCCAGAAAGGCCTGGCCGGTGCCGAAAGCATCTTCGAGCAACTGGACGAGGCGCCGGAGGTCGACAGCGGCACCGTCGAGCTGGACCGTGTGGTCGGGCGTCTCGAGGTGCGCAACCTGAACTTTACCTATCCGGGTACTGACCGCCAGGTGCTGACCGATATTTCCTTTACCGCAGAGCCCGGGCAGATGATCGCCCTGGTGGGGCGTTCAGGTAGCGGCAAGTCGACCCTGGCGGCACTGATACCACGCTTCTATCACCACGATGACGGACAGATCCTCCTCGACGGCGTGGAGATCGAGAACTACCGCCTGCGCAACCTGCGCAAGCACGTCGCCCAGGTGACCCAGCACGTGACCCTGTTCAACGACACCGTGGCCAACAACATCGCTTATGGCGACTTGGCCGGGGCGCCGCGGGCCGAGATCGAAGCCGCTGCCGCCGATGCCTATGCCAAGGAGTTCGTCGAGCAGTTGCCGCAAGGCTTCGACACCCAGGTCGGTGAAAACGGCGTGCTGCTCTCCGGCGGCCAGCGCCAGCGCCTGGCGATTGCCCGGGCGTTGCTCAAGAATGCGCCATTGCTGATTCTCGACGAGGCCACGTCGGCCCTGGATACCGAGTCCGAGCGACACATCCAGGCAGCCCTGGATCATGTGATGAAAGGCCGCACCACCCTGGTGATCGCCCACCGCCTGTCGACCATCGAGAAGGCCGACATGATCCTGGTCATGGACCAGGGCAAGCTGGTCGAGCGTGGCACCCATACCGAGCTGCTGGCAGCCAACGGCTTTTACGCCAGGCTGCACGCCATGGGCCTGGACGAGCCGGCCAAGGTCGACATCACCTGAGTCAACCGCGCCGGGGCCTTGTGCCCCGGCAGCGTTTCCCTGGAATGCCTGGCAACAAGGCGGTAAACAAGCCGTCGCTTTGCCTGTGCTAATATCCTGCCCCTGTTAATTATTTTGTATATGGGTTGCCCATGAAGTTGTCCATGCCGCGTTTCGATCAAGCCCCGGTACTGGTGGTGGGCGATGTCATGCTCGACCGCTACTGGCATGGCGGTACCTCACGGATTTCACCTGAAGCGCCGGTGCCGGTGGTCAAGGTCGAACAGATCGAGGACCGTCCGGGCGGTGCCGCCAACGTCGCCTTGAACATCGCTGCCCTTGGCGCGCCGGCGGCGCTGGTCGGGGTGACCGGCCAGGACGAGGCTGCCGACAGCCTGGCCAACAGCCTGCAGGCTGCCGGTGTGCGCTCGATCTTCCAGCGTATCGCCCATCAGCCGACCATCGTCAAGCTGCGGGTCATGAGCCGCCACCAGCAGTTGCTGCGTATCGATTTCGAAGAACCCTTCGCCACCGACCCGCTGTCCCTGGGCGCCGAGGTCGATACCTTGCTCGACGGCGTCAAGGTGCTGGTGTTGTCGGACTACGGCAAGGGCGCGTTGAAAAACCACCAGAGCCTGATCCAGGCCGCCCGCGCCAAAGGCATTCCGGTGCTGGCCGACCCCAAGGGCAAGGATTTCTCGATCTACCGAGGCGCCAGCCTGATCACCCCGAACCTCAGCGAGTTCGAAACCATCGTTGGCCGTTGTGCCGACGAGGCCGAGCTGGTGGCCAAGGGCGCCCAGTTGATGAGCGAGCTGGAACTGGGTGCCTTGCTGGTGACCCGTGGCGAGCACGGCATGACCCTGCTGCGCCCCGATCACCCGGCCTTGCACTTGCCGGCCCGGGCCCGTGAAGTGTTCGACGTGACCGGTGCCGGTGACACTGTGATCTCGACCCTCGCCGCCGCCATCGCTGCCGGTGAAGAGCTGCCTCATGCGGTCGGCCTGGCAAACCTTGCCGCCGGTATCGTGGTGGGCAAGCTGGGTACTGCAGCTATCAGTGCCCCCGAGCTGCGCCGCGCGATCCAGCGCGAAGAGGGTTCCGAGCGTGGCGTACTGAGCCTCGACCAGTTGCTGCTGGCCATCGACGATGCCCGCGCGCACAACGAGAAGATCGTCTTCACCAACGGCTGCTTCGACATTCTCCATGCCGGCCACGTGACCTACCTGGAGCAGGCCCGGGCCCAGGGCGATCGCCTGATCGTCGCGGTCAACGACGACGCCTCGGTCAGCCGCCTTAAAGGCCCGGGCCGGCCGATCAACAGCGTTGACCGGCGCATGGCCGTACTCGCTGGCCTCGGCGCCGTGGACTGGGTGATCAGCTTCCCTGAAGGTACCCCGGAAAACCTGCTGAGCCAGGTCAAGCCGGATGTGCTGGTCAAGGGTGGTGACTATGGCATCGACCAGGTGGTCGGCGCCGACATCGTCAAGGCCTACGGCGGTACCGTGAAGGTGCTGGGGCTGGTGGAAAACAGCTCGACCACCGCCATCGTCGAGAAGATCCGCAAGAACTGAAGCATCGCGGGGCAAGTCGCCCCGCACTCGGTTCTACTTGCGCAGCCCGCCACGCGCCATCTGCAACAACTCCCTCGCCCTGCCGGTCAGCCGCTTCAAGCCGCTGTCCGGTTTTGCGGGTGTCAGGCCTTGCTGCCTGACCCAATCCTTCCAGCGAATCCGCTCATCCCTGACCAGCCAGCCATCCTGTTGGGCAAAGCTTTCTGCCAGGTACAGCCCGCGGGTGCTGGCCGGCACCAGGCGATCCTTGCTCAGGGTGTAGAGCTCGGCGCGTGGCTGGCCGTCTTCCAGCGGCATCAGGTACAGGTCGGGGCGTTTACGGTTGAGGCGCGCGACCAGTTGGTCGCCTTCAAGGCGTTCGTCGACGTGGAACAGGCTCAGTGACTTGGCCTCGCGTGGTACTTGCAGGCACAGGTCGTAGATCAGTTGCAGCGAGGCAGTTGGCAAGTGCACATATGCCCGTGGCCGTTCCAGCAATTGCAGGTTGGCGCAGCGTACCGGCCGTGCGGCGCCGGACTGCGGCGTCAGCACAAAGGGCAGGGCTTCGCGGTAGTGCAGGGCGTCGGCGTAGGGCGCCGGCAGCCAGGTATCGTTGAAGCGCCCGCCCAGCCAGCCTTCCGGGGTTTCCAGCAGGCATTCCTCGGCCACCTCCTGAATTGCCGTATGCAGCGGCAGGTTCAGCTCCTGGGCCGGCACATAGCCTGAAATCAGTTTCAGCACGACATCGCCACGGTCCTGGCGGCGCTGGCGTACCAGCACCCAGTAATCGCGGTTCTGCCAGCGCAGGGTCAGGCGCACCGAGACGCCGAGGTTGGCCAGTTCGACAGCAAAGTGCTGGCTGTCGGCAACCTGGATCGGCTTGCGCCGTTGCAGGGTCTGGGCGAAGTTCAGCGGCATGCCGATGCTCTGGTACACCAGCCCTTCGGGGCTGGCCTCGACGTGCAAGGGCAGGGTCTTGAAGTTGCTCGGGTTCTTGCGGATCAGCGTTCGCGGCATGTCGGCTCCGTCTTGCGTTGGGGTCGGCCGCGGCGGCGGCGTGAGTGTCAGCGGCGCAGCACCTTGGCAACGGTTGCCACGTTATGGGCCAGGTGCAGCGGATTGATGGTGCCGACAATAGCACTGCTGACCCCGGGGTGGGCGAACAGCAGTTCGAAGCTGGCGCGCACCGGGTCGACACCGGGGCTAAGGCACACATGGCCGCTGGCCAGGGCCTTTTTCACCAGGATCGCCTTGCCGTGCTTGGCGGCGTAATCAATCACCGGCCGTTCGGCCTGCTCGTTCAGATTGTAGGTGACCATGGCGCAATCGCCGCGCTCGAGCGCCTTGAGACCGCCCGCTGCGGTTTTGCCAGACAGCCCGAAACCACGGATCTTGCCCTCCTGCTTGAGGGCTTCGAGGGTTTGGTAAACCTCCTCGTGCTCAAGGATGTGCAAGTCGTTGCCGTCGGAATGCACCAGTACCAGGTCGATGCAGTCGGTTTCCAGGCGCTTGAGGCTACGCTCGATGGAAAAGCGCGTGTGCGCTGCGCTGAAGTCGAATCGCGACTGGCCGTCCTCGAACTCCTCGCCGACCTTGCTGACGATCACCCACTGGTCGCGCTGGCCGCGTAATAGCGGGCCGAGGCGTTCTTCGCTGCGGCCATAAGCGGGTGCGGTATCGATCAGGTTGATGCCCAGCTCGCGAGCCTGGGCCAGCAGCATCCGTGCTTCGTGGTCGTCAGGAATAGTGAAGCCGCTGGGATATTTGACGCCCTGGTCGCGGCCAAGCTTGACCGTGCCCAGGCCCAGTGGCGAAACCGTCAGACCGGTACTGCCGAGGGGCCGATGCAAATCGTGCAGGCTCGGCAGGCTCATGGCAGCAGTTGCTCCCACACCGGCAGGGCCATGGGCGGTCGCGGCAATTCGGGCAGGGCCGGCTGGCCGCCTGGCTTGATGCCGTCGCGCTCAAGGTTGGCCAGCACCCGGTCACTGAAGTCCGGCGCCAGGGCCAGCTTGGTCGGCCAGCCCACCAGCAGGCGTTGCTGCTCGGCGAGGAAGGCGTTGTCGGGGCGCACCAGGCCCGATTGCGCAGGCTCGGCGCGGTCGATGCGCACGGTGGCCCAGCGCACCTGGCTGAGGTCGATCCAGGGCAGCAGGTTGCTGACTTCTTTTTTCGCCGCGGCAATCTGCGCTTCAGGCTCGCGGGCTACGCCGTCGGCTTCGGCCAGGTCGCCGCCCAGGTACCAGACCCACTGGCCATCGGCGCCCGGGTGGCTGGTGACGGTGATGCGCGGCTTCGGCCCGCCGCCCAGGCAATGGGCGTACAGCGGCTTGAGGCTGGCGCCCTTGGCCATGACCATGTGCAGCGGCCGGCGCTGCATGGCTGGCTGGCTCAGGCCCAAGGCTTCGAGCAAGGCGGCGTTGCCGGCACCGGCGCTGAGCACCACGCGCTGGGCGCGAATTTCGCGGCCATCGACGCGCAGGCCGGCCAGTTCGCCATTCTCTTCAAACGGTTCGATGCTTTGCCCGGCAAGCAGGCTGTCACCGGCCAGTTCCGCGAGCTTGTTGAGCAGGCTTGGCACATCGACGACCAATTCGGCCAGGCGATAGACCTTGCCCTTGAAGGCACGGTCCTGCAGGGCGGGTGGCAACTGCTCGCCCTTGACCTGATCGACCCGGCCGCGCACGGCCTTGCTGGCAAAGAAGCTGGTGAGGTTGCCGGCCAGGGTGCCAGGTGACCACAGGTAGTGGGCTTCGGACAGCAGGCGCACGCCGGACAGGTCCAGCTCGCCATTGCCGGCCAGGGCCTCGCGCCAGCGCCGGGGCATGTCGGCGATGGCTTCCGAGGCGCCGGTCAGGGCACCGTGCAGCGCGTACTTGGCGCCACCGTGGATGATCCCCTGGGATTTGAGGGTCTGCTCGCCACCGAGGCTGGCGCGTTCCACCAGAACTGTCGAATAGCCGAGCCGGCGCAGGCGGGCATTGAGCCAGAGGCCTGCGACCCCGGCGCCGACGATCAGCACATCGGTGGAAATTACGGTTGGCATGCATGAACCTCACAAGCGTGGACAGACGCCCAGTATACAGCCTGTGAGCCATTGCACCTGTTGCCGATCAATGCCCGGCGGTTTTCGAGAAGACCTGGATCACCACCACGCCGCCGACGATCATGGCCATGCCGAGCATTGCCGGCAGGTCCAGCTTCTGGCCGTAGATCACCAGCGCGGCGATGCTGATCAGGACGATGCCCAGGCCCGACCAGATGGCATAGGCAATGCCCACCGGAATGCTGCGCACCACCAGGGTCAGCATCCAGAACGCCACCGCATAGCCACAGATCATCAGTAGCAGCGGCAGGGGCGTGCTCAGGCCCTTGACGGCTTTCATTGAGGCGGTGGCGATGACTTCTGTGCAGATGGCGATAGCCAGGTAGGTGTAGGCATTCATGACGGTGATCCTCTGTTCTGGCTGGGCATTCTAGAGCAAGCCTGAATGGGGTAAAGTCATTACCTATCTTTTCTGGAGATAGGTTGATGGCCGAGCAGTGGAATCTGGAGCAGTTGCGCATGTTCGTGCGGGTCGCCGAGCTGCGCTCGTTCTCGGCAGTAGCCCGTGAACAGCGCAAGGCGCAATCGGCGGTGAGCAACGGCATCGCTTTGCTTGAGGCTGACCTGGGGGTGACCCTGTTCGAGCGTAGCAGCGGCCGCCAGCCGCGCCTGAGCGAAGCCGGCGCAACCTTGCTGGAAGATGCCCGCGAGCTGCTGCGCCAGTGCGAGCGCCTGGATGGCCGGGCCCTGGCGCTGATGCGCGGGCAAGAGGCGCAATTGCGGGTGGCCCAGGATGAGGCCATGCCCTATCAACCGGTGATCGACAGCCTCGATGAGCTGGCCCGGCAGTTTCCCTTGCTCGAAGTACAGATGGCCAGCGGCGCCCAGGGCGACGTGGCGCGCAAGCTGATCGAGCGGCGCGCCGATCTTGGCCTGCTGTTCCACCATGACCAGATGCCGGTATCCCTCGAGCGCCGGGCGGTGGGGCGGATCGAGATGGTTACTGCCTGCGCCGTGGATCATCCCTTGACCCGTCTTGAGCGCGTCAGTCGTCAGGACCTGGCCCGCCACCGCCAGTTGCTGATCACCCCGCAGGAAAGCGGCTACCCCGGTGGCGAGCCGATCAGCCCGCAGATCTGGCGCGCCGACAGCTTCTACGCCATGGCCGAATTGCTGATGCGTGGCCTGGGCTGGGCCTGGTTGCCGCGGCATGTGGTGCAGTACCCCACCTACCAGGCGCAGATGGTCGAGCTTGCCAGCGAATGGACACCGCCAGCACTGGTGGTCGAGCTGGTGTGGCGCCGTGACGAGCCACTGGGGCCCGCCGCGCAGTGGTTGGCCGAACGCTTCGCAGTGCACTTGCGCGCCATTGGCTAGTACACTTCGGCGCCATGAACAGAACCCTCTATACCTTGCTGTTTCACCTGGGCCTGCCGCTGGTTGCGCTGCGCCTGTTCCTGCGTTCGCGCAAGGCGCCGGCCTATGGGCAGCGCATCGCCGAGCGTTTTGCCTGCAAGCTGCCGGCCATGGCCAGGGGCGGCATCTGGGTGCACGCGGTGTCGGTGGGCGAGAGCATTGCCGCCGCGCCGATGATTCGCGCCTTGCTGCAGGCTTATCCACAGCTGCCGATCACCATCACCTGCATGACCCCGACCGGTTCTGAGCGGGTGCGGGCGATGTTCGCCGACGAGCCGCGCATCCAGCACTGCTACCTGCCCTACGACTTGCCCTGGGCCGCCGGGCGCTTTCTCGATCACGTGCAGCCCAGGCTTGCGGTGATCATGGAGACCGAGCTGTGGCCTAACCACATTCATCAGTGCGCCAAGCGCGGTATTCCGGTGGCCCTGGCCAATGCGCGGTTGTCCGAGCGTTCGGCGCGGGGCTATGCGCGCTTTGCTGGCCTGACCCGACCGATGCTGGCCGAGATGAGCCTGATCGCGGTACAGACCGAAACCGAAGCCCAGCGCTTTCGCCAGTTGGGCGCGCGACCGGAATGCGTGCAGGTAACCGGCTCGATCAAGTTCGACCTGAGCATTGACGAGCAACTGTTGCCGCGCGCCCGTGCCCTGCGTGAGCAGTGGCAGGCCGGCCAGCGACCGGTATGGATCGCGGCCAGTACCCATGAAGGCGAGGACCCGATCATTCTCGCCGCCCACCGGCAGTTGCGCGAACACCATGCCGACGCCTTGCTGATCCTTGTGCCGCGTCACCCGGAGCGCTTTAACAGCGTGTTCGAGCTGTGCCGCGGGCAGTTGCCGACGGTGCGCCGTTCCAGTGGTGAAGCGGTCGCGGCTGATACCGCAGTGTTGCTTGGCGACACCATGGGCGAGCTGCTGTTTCTCTATGCCCTGGCCGATATCGCCTTCGTAGGCGGCAGCCTGGTGGCCAATGGCGGGCACAACCTGCTGGAGCCGGCGGCGCTGGCGCTGCCGGTGCTCAGTGGCCCGCATCTGTTCAACTTCCTGGAAATTGCGGCGATGCTGCGCGAGGCCGGCGCCTTGCAGGAAGTCGATGATGCCCAGGGGCTGGCGGCCGAAGTTCGCCGCCTGATTGAGTTGCCGCGGGATGCGCAGCGCATGGGCGCGGCGGGGTTGGCGGTGATGAAGGCCAACCAGGGCGCCTTGCAGCGCTTGCTTGAAGGCTTGGGGCGCTTGCTCTGACGTCATCGCGGGTAAAGCCCGCTCCTACAGTAGGAGCGGGCTTTACCCGCGATGCTTTTCAGGGCCGGGCTTCGAAGTTGGCCTTGGCCGCTGCTGCCAGGTCTGGCGGCAGGAAGTCCTTGTCCGGGTTGTAGTCCGGTTTCAGGTAGCGGCTCAAATCGCTCAGGTCCTGCGGGCTCAAGGTGCCGGCGACTTGCTTCAGGCGCAGGTTGTCGAGGATGTAGTCGTAGCGGGTGTTGTTGTAGTCACGCACCGAGGTGTACAGCTGGCGCTGGGCATCGAGCACGTCGACGATGTTGCGGGTACCGACCTGGTAGCCGATTTCGGTGGCTTCCAGGGCGCTCTGGTTGGAGATGATCGACTGCTTGCGCGCTTGCACCTGCTCGACGTCGGTGTTCACCGCGCGGTGCAGGTTGCGGGTGTTTTCCACCACCTGGCGGCGCAGGCTCTCGCGCTGCTGCTCGCTCTGGCTCAGGCGCTGGTAAGCCTCGCGTACCTGCGAGCTGGTCAGGCCGCCGCTGTAGATCGGAATGTTCAACTGCAGGCCGATGCTGGTCTGCTCGACATCGCCGCTGTAGTTCTGCCCGGTGAGGTTGGGGTTGGAAAAGCCCAGGCTGTCGTTGTCGCCCTTCTGGTAGCGCGCTACCGCATCGACGGTCGGCGCGTGCCCGGCCTTGCGCTGGCGCAGGGTCTCTTCGGCGGCGCTCACCGCGTAGTTGGTGGCCAGCAGGTTGAGGTTCTGCTTGCCGGCAGTCTCGACCCAGGCTTTGGCGTCGTTCGGCACCGGCAGTTGCACCGGCAAGGTGTGGACGATGCCCTGCACCGAGTTGTAGTCGCGGTTGGTCAGGGTGATCAGCGCCTCGAAGGCGTCGTCGACCTGGCGCTGGGCAACGATGCGGTTGGCCCGGGCGGTGTCGTAGCTGGCCTGGGACTGCAGCACGTCGGTCTTGTCCGACAGGCCAACGTCAAAACGCTCGTTGGACTGGTCGAGCTGGCGCTTGAACGCCGCTTCCTCGGCCTTGGTCGAGGCCAGGGTGTCCTGGGCGCGCAGCACGGCGAAATAGTTTTCGGCGCTTTGCAGGATCAGGTTCTGCTCGGTGGCCGACAGCTCCAGTGCCGCCTGTTCGTTGACCGCTTCGGCCGCCTGCAACTGGAACCAGCGATCAGCGCGAAAGACCGGCTGGGCCAGGGTCGCGGACCAGGAGTTGCCGCTGCGGTTGGCGGTAATCGAAGGGCTGTCGATCTTGGTGCGGTTGTTCATCATTTCGGCGCCGGCCGAAAGGTTCGGCAGCAGGCCGGCACGGGCCTGGGGCACCACTTCCTTCTGGGCGCCGTAGTTGGCGCGGGCGGCCGCCAGGTCGGCGTTATTGTTCACGGCTTCCTGATAGACGCTGACCAGGTCGGTCTTCGCCGACAGGGGCACGTCCGCTGCCCAGGCCATTCCGTTGGTAGCACAAGACACGGCAAGGGCCAGTGAAAGTTTGCGCAGCATAGGGCAATCCTTGAACGGTGAGAATTTCTGAACTGGTGAGTGTAGTTGCGCAGCCATTTTGCAACAATCCGCTATTTGCGCCATTTATCGTGTCCATGTCCAGGTGCTTGGCTTTGTATGCCACTCCAGCTTAGACTGGCCGCGTTCTTGTCGGGGTGCCTTGTGTTGAGGCTGAGATCGGATAATCCGGATCCCGTTGAACCTGATCAGGTTAGCGCCTGCGTAGGGAACAAGATTTCTCGCTTTCCCGGCGAGTCTCTTGTGCCAGGTCCGGGAATGTCGAGTCAGCCACCACAGCTGCAGGCATCACCGCGCATTTGGCACAGCACCACCCATGGTGCGTCCGTGCCTTTCAGGTTCTCCCCGACATTCCACTGCTAGGAAGCCGTCTGGAGAGCCTGTGATGAGTAAACAAGAAAAATATACCAATCTGAGTGAATCGGCCCGGGTCGATCAACAATCCGTACAGCCATTCACCCGCTCGCGCAAAATCTATGTCGAAGGCTCGCGCCCGGACATCCGCGTGCCCATGCGTGAA
The DNA here is from genome assembly GCF_900101695.1 of Pseudomonas sp. UC 17F4. Classification (NCBI taxonomy): domain Bacteria; kingdom Pseudomonadati; phylum Pseudomonadota; class Gammaproteobacteria; order Pseudomonadales; family Pseudomonadaceae; genus Pseudomonas; species Pseudomonas sp. UC 17F4. The sequence continues at coordinate 199,482 of NZ_FNKV01000001.1, read as the reverse complement.
ATCAGCCTCGACGACACCCCGACCGACTTCGGCGGCGAAGCCAACGCCCCGGTACTGGTCTACGACACTTCCGGCCCCTACACCGACCCTAGCGTTATCATCGACGTGCGCAAGGGCCTGGGCGACGTACGCTCGGCCTGGATCGACGCCCGTGGCGATACCGAGCGCCTGGCCGGCCTGTCGTCGGACTTCGGCCAGCAGCGCCTGGCCGATGCCGAGCTGACCAAGCTGCGTTTTGCCCACGTGCGCAATCCGCGCCGGGCCAAGGCCGGCGCCAACGTCAGCCAGATGCACTACGCCCGCCAGGGCATCATCACCGCCGAGATGGAATACGTTGCCATCCGCGAAAACATGAAGCTGCAAGAAGCCCGTGCCGCCGGCCTGCTTGACCAACAGCATGCCGGGCACAGCTTCGGCGCGAGCATCCCGAAAGAAATCACCGCCGAATTCGTCCGCGAAGAAATCGCCCGCGGCCGCGCGATCATCCCGGCCAACATCAACCACGTGGAGCTGGAGCCGATGATCATCGGCCGCAACTTCCTGGTGAAGATCAACGGCAACATCGGTAACAGCGCCCTGGGCTCGTCCATCGAAGAAGAAGTGGCCAAGCTGACCTGGGGCATCCGCTGGGGCTCGGACACGGTGATGGACCTGTCCACCGGCAAGCACATCCACGAAACCCGCGAGTGGATCATCCGCAACTCGCCAGTGCCAATCGGTACCGTACCGATCTACCAGGCCCTTGAGAAGGTCAATGGCGTGGCCGAAGACCTGACCTGGGAGCTGTTTCGCGACACCCTGATCGAACAGGCCGAGCAAGGCGTTGACTACTTCACCATCCACGCCGGCGTACTGCTGCGCTATGTGCCGCTGACCGCCAAGCGCGTCACCGGCATCGTCAGCCGCGGTGGCTCGATCATGGCCAAGTGGTGCCTGGCGCACCACAAAGAGAACTTCCTCTACACCCACTTCGACGAAATCTGCGAAATCATGAAGGCCTACGACGTCAGCTTCTCGCTCGGCGATGGCCTGCGTCCGGGCTCGATTGCCGACGCCAACGACGAAGCGCAGTTCGGCGAGCTGGAAACCCTCGGCGAGCTGACCAAGATCGCCTGGAAGCATGACGTCCAGTGCATGATCGAAGGCCCGGGCCACGTGCCGATGCAACTGATCAAGGAGAACATGGACAAGCAGCTCGAATGCTGCGACGAAGCGCCGTTCTACACCCTTGGCCCGCTGACCACCGACATTGCCCCGGGCTACGATCACATTACCTCGGGCATCGGTGCGGCGATGATCGGCTGGTTCGGTTGCGCCATGCTCTGCTACGTGACGCCCAAGGAACACCTGGGCCTGCCGAACAAGGATGACGTCAAGACCGGCATCATCACCTACAAGATCGCCGCCCATGCCGCCGACCTCGCCAAGGGCCATCCCGGCGCGCAGATCCGCGACAACGCACTGTCCAAGGCGCGCTTCGAATTCCGCTGGGAAGACCAGTTCAACCTCGGCCTGGACCCGGACACCGCACGCAGTTTCCATGACGAGACCCTGCCCAAGGATTCGGCCAAGGTCGCGCACTTCTGCTCGATGTGCGGGCCGAAGTTCTGCTCGATGAAGATCACCCAGGAAGTGCGTGAATACGCTGCCAACCAGCGCATCGAAGCGGTGGACGTGGCAGTCGAGGATGGCATGCGCGAGCAGGCCGAGCGGTTCCGCCAGGAAGGCAGCCAGTTGTACAAAAAGGTGTAACCCGTTTCGCGGGTCAAGTCGGGTCGCCGCACCGCCGCTCCCACTGCAGGAGCGGGCTTGCCCCGCGATAGGCGCAAAAGAACAACAAATTTCCTCCTGTCGAGACCACACTCGTGAGCACACCCAGCCAGTTTTCCCCCGATCACCCGGTCAGCGCCGAGCAACGCGTGCTCAGCGGCCGCGACCTCTGTTCCTTGTGGTTTTCCCTCGGCATCGGCCTGATGGTGCTGCAGACCGGTGCTTTGCTCGGCCCCGGCCTGGGCCTGGCCAATGCTGTGCTGGCGATCATCGTCGGCACCAGCGTCGGCGTGCTGCTGCTCGCCGCGGTCGCGGTCATCGGCAGTGATACCGGCCTGTCGTCGATGGCCGCCCTGCGCCGCAGCCTGGGCAGCAATGGCGCGCGTCTGCCAGCCATGCTCAACCTCCTGCAACTGATCGGCTGGGGCTCGTTCGAAATCATCGTCATGCGCGATGCCGCCAGCCTGCTTGGCGAGCGCGCCTTCGGCGAAGGCAGCGTGCTGACCAATCCGTTGCTGTGGACCTTGTGCTTCGGCGCGCTGGCCACCTTGCTGGCGGTCAGCGGGCCGTTGACCTTCGTGCGCAAGATTTTGCGCAAGTGGGGCATCTGGCTGCTGATCGGCGCCTGCCTGTGGCTGACCTGGAACCTGTTTGCCAAGGCCGATCTGGCCGCGCTGTGGGCGCGCGCCGGCGATGGTTCGATGCCGCTGGCGATTGGCATTGATATCGCCATTGCCATGCCGCTGTCGTGGCTGCCATTGATTGCCGACTACTCACGCTTCAGCCAGCGCGCCAGCCGGGTGTTTGCCGGCACGGCGCTGGGCTATTTCATCGGCAACGTGTGGATGATGAGCCTGGGCGTGGCCTACACCCTGGCCTTTGCTCCGGCGGGCGAGGTCAATACCTTGCTGTTGGCCCTGGCTGGCGCCGGTCTGGGCATTCCGTTGCTGCTGATCCTGCTCGATGAGTCGGAAAAAGCCTTTGCCGATATTCACTCGGCGGCGGTCTCCACAGGTTTTCTGCTGCGCTTGAAGGTCGAGCACCTGGCCTTGGCCATTGGCGTGCTGTGCACCCTGATCGCCAGCTTGGCGCCGCTGGCGCAGTACCAGAACTTCCTGTTGCTGATCGGCTCGGTGTTCGCGCCGCTGTTCGGCGTGGTGCTGGTCGATCACTTCATCGTCCGCCGCCGGCACAGCGACTCAAGCCCGATCCACAGCCTGCACTGGCCGGCATTGCTGGCCTGGGCGATTGGCGTAGCGGCTTACCATTTGCTGGCGCACTACGCGCCGAACGTCGGCTCGACCCTGCCGGCCTTGCTGCTGGCAGGGGTGGTCTATTGGGCCGCCGCGCCGGCAGTCAGCCGCGACCGGGAAACAACTCCGGCCTGATCACGCCGTTCAGGCGCGGGTAGGGGATTTTCAGCTCGATATGGCCCATGGAGTACGGGGCGATGGCATAGACCTCGTACTTCAGCACCACCGCGCCGTAGGTCAGGGCGATGTGCGGGGTCTGGCGGAACGGCCAGGTCTTGACGAACTCGGCGTCCTTGTCCATGCCGGTGCTGATCAGCCAGCCTTTGTGGGCTTCTTCGGCGGTCTTCCAGAAGGTCGCTTCCTGGCCCGGCACCAGCATGTCCTGCAGGCTCAGTACCTTGTCCTGCTGGCGCGAATAGTTGATGAAGCCGCGTCCGGGCATGCCGTGGGCGCCGCCGGTGTCCAGGTAGCTGGACAGTTCGATGATCACCAGTCCGTCATGCTGCTCGCGTACCTTGGCTTGCAGGTAGCTGCTGTTGCGGCTTTGTGCGCTGGCCATGAACTGCTCTTCGTAGGCTTTGAGCGAGCTGGGCAGGGCGCTGCGCTCGTTGTCCTGGGTCAGTTGCAGCAGGCGTTTCTCGACGATCCCGTCCAGCTTGGGGTTGGCCGGGAAGTGGATGGTGTCGATGTTGACCAGCGGGCAATCGGCATTGCTGCAACCGGGCTTGATGTGCTCCCAACGGTCGCGCTTGACCTCCAGCGGCGTGCGCATGTTGGGCTGGAACAGGCTCTGACAAGCGCCAAGGGCCAGGGCCAGCACGGCCACGGAAGTCAGTTTCACAAGCGTCATGATGATCCTTGTAAGGCAAAGGTGATCGGACTTAGACCGTCGGCAAGGCCTTCAGTTCGCCACTAAGCTGAATAGACCAGCGGGGTGCCTATCCTCGCAGCCTGGACGGTATCTTTAAAGAGGTGAAACGCAGCGGTACGCAGGTTAGGATGGCGCGATGCGGTAAATGAGGTAATGAGGATTCCCATGTCTGACACGTTCAACAACGCTGTGCCCAGCCAGGTCGAGATCGTCGATCGGGCCACTTGCTACAAGGGCTTCTACCGCCTCGACAAGGTGCGCCTGCGCCACGAGCTGTTCGCCGGTGGCATGGGTCGTGAGATCAGCCGCGAGCTGTTCGTGCGCCATGATGCGGTGTGTGTGCTGCCTTACGATGCCCAGCGCGACGAAGTGGTGCTGATCGAGCAGTTTCGCGTCGGCGCCATCGGCAAGGTCGACAACCCCTGGCTGATCGAACTGGTCGCCGGTCTGATCGACAAGGACGAACAACCGGAAGAAGTTGCACACCGTGAGGCCGAGGAGGAAGCTGGGCTGGTGTTCAGTACGCTGTGGCCGATGACCCGGTATTTCCCGTCACCGGGCGGCAGCGACGAGTTTGTGCATCTTTACCTGGGCCGTTGCAGCAGCGTTGGGGCCGGTGGCCTGCACGGGCTGGAAGAAGAAGGCGAGGATATTCGCGTGAAGGTCTGGGCGTTCGAGGATGCGCTGCAGGCCGTGCGCGACGGCAAAATTGCCAACGCGGCAACCATCATTGCCTTGCAATGGCTGGCCTTGAACCGCGCTGAAGTCAGGGGGCTATGGTCGTGAATCTGCTGCGCGAGCGCTACCGGGTAGATCTGGTCGGGTTGCAGGCTGCCTGCGAGGCCAACTATGCGCGCCTGATGCGCCTGCTGCCCGACATGCGCAGCACCCAGAGCTCGCGCCGGATCGGCATGACCCAGGGCGACCAGATGCTTGGCGTGCTGGTCCTCGATGTAGTGCTCGCCTGTCCCTACACCACCACTTTGCGCGTGCGCCAGGAGCACAGCCTGCCCTGGCTGCCGGTGCCGCAGCTGGAGGTGCAGGTCTACCACGACGCGCGCATGGCCGAAGTGGTCAGCGCCGAGCACGCCCGGCGTTTTCGCAGTATCTATCCGTACCCCAATGCGGCCATGCACCAGCCGGACGAAAAGGCCCAGCTGAATCTGTTCCTCGGTGAATGGCTGAGCCATTGCCTGGCCTGTGGCCATGAGTTGGCCGTCGTTCGCTGAAATGTGATGACGGTCGTTTTCGAGTATTTGCTCAACGCCCGCCAGCCGCCATAATCGCGCTGAATCCGTTCAAGGAGTCGGCCCTTGCCGCAACCATCGATCCCCCCTAGCGACGCGCCGGTGTACCTGGTGCAACTGACCGACAGTCATTTGTTTGCCGACGCGCAAGGCACGCTGCTGGGCATGAATACCCGCGACAGCCTGCAGCGGGTGATCGAGCGGGTACGCGACGAGCAGCCGCGGATCGACCTGCTGCTGGCCACCGGCGATTTGTCCCAGGATGGTTCGGTCGAGTCCTACCGCTGTTTTCGTGACCTGACCGCGAGCCTTGAGGCCCCCGCGCGCTGGCTCGCCGGCAACCATGACGAGCCGCTGCCAATGGAACAGGCGGCGCAGGGCACTGATTTGCTTGATCCGCAGGTGGATATCGGCAATTGGCGAATCCTCATGCTCAACTCGGCGGTGGCCGGTTCGGTGCCGGGCTTGCTCGATGACGGCCAGCTCAGGTTGCTAAAGAGCGCCTTGGACGAAGCGCCCGAGCGCCATCACCTGATCTGTTTCCATCACCAACCGGTATCTATCGACTGCGCCTGGATGGCGCCGATCGGCTTGCGCAACGCCGACGCACTGTTTGCTGTGCTGCAAGGTTATCCACAGGTACGGGCCTTGCTCTGGGGCCATATTCACCAGGAGTGGGACCAGGTTCGCGACGGCGTGCGGCTATTGGCCTCACCCTCGACCTGCATCCAGTTCGAGCCGCGCAGCGAAGACTTCAAAGTCGGCGAGCAGGCCCCCGGCTACCGCTGGCTGCGCCTGCAGGCGGACGGCTCGATCGACACCGGCGTGTCGCGGGTCAGCGACTTCGAATTCACCGTCGACTACGAAGGCGACGGCTATTAAGTGTTGCCAAATCGCTGAAACTGCTGCATCTGCCGTCTAACAGGCTAAAATGCGCGCTTTCCTGCCTGGCGATCCAGGCATTCAAGGCGCATCGGGGGCGGCATGTCGGGTTCGATTCTCTATATTCACGGGTTCAACAGCGCGCCGTCGTCGAAGAAGGCCAGCCAGCTGGTAGCAGTCATGGCCCAGCTGGGGCTGGCCGAGCGCCTGCGCGTGCCGGCCCTGCATCATCACCCGCGCCAGGCCATCGCCCAGCTTGAGGCGGCGATTGCCGAGCTCGAATCGCCATTACTGGTCGGCAGCTCGCTCGGCGGCTACTATGCCACCCATCTGGCCGAGCGCCACGGGCTCAAGGCCCTGCTGGTCAACCCGGCGATCAACCCGCACCGGCTGTTCGACGGCTACCTGGGGCCGCAGCAGAACCTCTATACCGGCGAAACCTGGGAACTGACCCTGGACCACGTGCAGGCTCTGGCCGAGCTGGAAGTGCCGGCGCCGACCGATGCCGGGCGCTTTCAAGTGTGGCTGCAGACCGCCGATGAAACCCTGGACTACCGCCAGGCCGAGCAGTTCTACCGTGCCTGTGCACTGCGCATCCAGGCCGGTGGCGATCACAGCTTCCAGGGCTTTGCCGAACGCCTGCCAGCCCTGCTGAGCTTTGCCGGCATTGCCCCGCAGCAGTATCAAACACTCGATTTTTCTGTATTTTGATAACCTATTTTCACCCACGACTGACGACGAGAACCCATGGCCATTCCCAGCGCTAGTGCCTATAACGCAGACGCCATCGAAGTCCTCTCCGGCCTTGACCCGGTGCGCAAGCGCCCGGGCATGTACACCGACACCAGCCGGCCGAACCACCTGGCCCAGGAAGTGATCGACAACAGTGTCGACGAAGCCCTGGCCGGGCACGCCAAGTCGGTGCAGGTGATCCTCCACGCCGACCATTCCCTGGAAGTGTCCGACGATGGTCGCGGCATGCCGGTGGACATCCACCCTGAAGAGGGCGTGTCCGGGGTCGAGCTGATCCTCACCAAGCTGCACGCGGGTGGCAAGTTCTCGAACAAGAACTACCAGTTCTCCGGCGGCCTGCACGGGGTGGGTATTTCGGTGGTCAACGCCTTGTCCAGCCAGGTGCGGGTCAAGGTCAAGCGCGACGGCAACGAGTACCAGATGACCTTCGCCGATGGCTACAAGGCCACCGAGCTTGAAGTAGTCGGCAGCGTTGGCAAGCGCAACACCGGCACCAGCGTGTACTTCGCCCCGGACCCCAAGTATTTCGATTCGCCGAAATTCTCCATCAGCCGCCTCAAGCACGTGCTCAAGGCCAAGGCCGTATTGTGCCCGGGGCTGCTGGTCAGCTTCGAAGACAAAGGCACCGGCGAGAAGGTCGAGTGGCACTACGAAGACGGCCTGCGCTCCTATCTGGTCGACTCGGTCAGCGAGTTCCTGCGCCTGCCCGACGAGCCATTCTGCGGCAGCCTGGCCGGTAACAAAGAGGCGGTCGACTGGGCCCTGCTGTGGCTGCCCGAAGGCGGCGACAGTGTCCAGGAAAGCTACGTCAACCTGATCCCCACGGCCCAGGGCGGTACCCACGTCAACGGTCTGCGCCAGGGCCTGCTCGATGCCATGCGCGAGTTCTGCGAGTTCCGCAACCTGCTGCCGCGCGGCGTCAAGCTGGCGCCGGAAGACGTCTGGGAGCGCATCAGCTTCGTGCTTTCGATGAAAATGCAGGAGCCGCAGTTCTCCGGGCAGACCAAAGAGCGCCTGTCCTCGCGCGAGGCTGCCGCGTTCGTTTCTGGCGTGGTCAAGGATGCCTTCAGCCTGTGGCTCAACGCTCACCCGGAGGTGGGCATGCAGCTGGCGGAGCTGGCGATCAACAACGCCGGCCGGCGCCTGAAGGCGAGCAAGAAGGTCGAGCGCAAGCGCGTCACCCAGGGGCCGGCACTGCCGGGCAAGCTGGCCGACTGCGCCGGCCAGGACCCGATGCGTGCCGAGCTGTTCCTGGTCGAGGGTGACTCGGCCGGCGGTTCGGCCAAGCAGGCGCGGGACAAAGAGTTCCAGGCCATCCTGCCGCTGCGCGGCAAGATCCTCAACACCTGGGAAGTCGATGGCGGCGAAGTCCTGGCCAGCCAGGAAGTGCATAACATTGCCGTGGCCATTGGCGTCGATCCCGGCGCTGCCGACATGAGCCAGTTGCGCTACGGCAAGATCTGCATCCTTGCCGACGCCGACTCCGACGGCCTGCACATCGCCACCTTGCTCTGCGCGCTGTTCGTCCAGCATTTCCGCCCGCTGGTCGAAGCCGGCCACGTCTATGTGGCCATGCCACCGCTGTACCGCATCGACCTGGGCAAGGAAATCTACTACGCCCTCGACGAAGCCGAACGCGACGGCATCCTCGACCGCCTGGTGGCCGAGAAGAAGCGCGGCAAGCCGCAGGTCACCCGATTCAAGGGCCTGGGTGAGATGAACCCGCCGCAACTGCGGGAAACCACCATGGACCCGAACACCCGACGCCTGGTCCAGCTGACCCTCGACGACCTGGACGGCACCCGCGAAATCATGGACATGCTGCTGGCCAAGAAGCGCGCCGGCGATCGCAAGAGCTGGCTGGAATCCAAAGGCAACCTGGCCGAGGTCCTGGCTTGATACGTGTGGCCCTGACTGCGGCTCTGGCGCTGTTGACGCTTCCGGCACTGGCCGCGCCGTGGCCGGAGCTCAAGCTGGTTGCCGAACACCCGGTCGAGGGCATGCGTGGCGGCAATCTGTCTGGCCTGAGCGAATGCCGAGGCGGGCTGTGGGCGGTTTCCGACCGCGATGACGAGCTGCTTTACCGCCTGGATACCTCGGCTGCCGTCTGGCAAGCCGAAGCGCTGCACATGGAGGTACCGCCGGTACCGGACAGCGGTTTGCCCTGGGGCTTGCGCTCGCGCACCTGGGCTGCCGCGCAGGTGCGCGGCGGCGAGCTGGACTTCGAAGGCATCAGCTGTGATGCCGCCGGCAACCATTACCTGGTCAGTGAAGCCCATGCGGCCGTGCTGCAGGTACCAATGGAAGGCGCGCCCAACTGGCTGAAAATCGACCCGAGCATGGTCCGCCAGGCGCGGGCCAGCGGCATGTTGCTGCACTTCAATGCATTGTTCGAAGGCCTGGCGGTGAGCCCGGCCGGCGACCGTATCTGGCTGGCGGCCGAGCGCGAGCGCCGCGGCCTGCTGCTGATCAACCGCCAGCAGACCACCTGGAACTGCGGCAACGGTTGTGTGCTGCTCAGCGAAGCCGGGGTCGAGATGCAGCCGCCGCAGATGCCCAGGCCGCGCCCGGTGTCGCGCGACTTTGCCGACCTAGCCCTGTTCAACGACAAGCTCTTTACCCTGGAGCGCAACGCCTATCGCATTTGCCGGCGTGATGCGCAGACAGCCAAGGTCGAGCGCTGCTGGTCGTTTGCCGCCGATGCCCTGGCCGAACCCCGGCGTTACTCGCAGCCATTCGGCCTGGCCGAGGCGCTGGTGATCGATGACAAGGGCGCCTGGATTGGCCTGGACAACAACGGTGCGACCCGCCAGGACGGCGAATCGCGACCGATTGTCTGGCGCTTTGCCGCGCCGGCCGGCGGCTGGAGTGGCAAATCGTGAGCCAGCCGCCGGGCAAGCGTGCTGGCCGGGTACTGCTGATTCTGGCCTGGGCGGCCGGATTGTTCCTGGCCACGCGCTTTTTCGGCGAATGGGAGCAGCGTCAGGCCAACCCCAATGCCGTGGTCACCTCGCAACACGGCGAGGGTTACATCGAAGTGCAACTGGCCGGCAACGGCCAGGGGCATTTCGTCGCCGATGGCCGGATCAACGGCCAGACGGTACATTTTCTGCTCGATACCGGGGCGACCGACGTGGCGATCCCCGAAGCCCTGGCTGGCAAGCTAGGCCTGGAGCGCGGCGCGCCGGTGATGTTGAGCACCGCCAATGGCCGCACCCAGGGCTACCGCACGCGCCTGGACCAGCTGCAGCTGGGCGATATCCTCCTGCGCAATGTGCGCGCGCTGGTGGTGCCGGGGCTCGATGGCGAACAGGTTTTACTGGGCATGAGTGCCCTGAAACAACTTGAATTTACCCAGCGTGGCGGCACCTTGCTGCTGCGCCAGAACCTGAAATGATGAGGCCCGCATGAGCGACTCCCTTGATCTCAGCCTCGATGGCGTAGAGCGCCGGTCACTGGCTGACTTCACCGAACAGGCCTACCTCAACTACTCCATGTACGTGATCATGGACCGCGCCTTGCCGCATATCGGCGACGGCCTGAAGCCGGTGCAACGGCGCATCGTCTATGCCATGAGCGAACTGGGCCTGGACGCCGACTCCAAGCACAAGAAGTCGGCGCGTACCGTCGGTGACGTGCTCGGCAAGTTCCACCCCCATGGCGACTCGGCCTGCTATGAAGCCATGGTGCTGATGGCGCAGCCGTTCAGCTACCGCTACACCCTGGTCGATGGCCAGGGCAACTGGGGTGCGCCGGACGATCCGAAGTCCTTCGCCGCCATGCGCTACACCGAGGCGCGCCTGTCGCGCTACTCCGAAGTACTGCTCAGCGAGCTGGGCCAGGGCACTGCGGACTGGGTGCCGAACTTCGACGGCACCCTCGATGAGCCTGCGGTGCTGCCGGCGCGCCTGCCGAACATCCTGCTCAACGGCACCACCGGTATCGCCGTGGGCATGGCCACCGACGTGCCGCCACACAACCTGCGCGAAGTCGCCTCGGCCTGCGTACGCCTGCTCGATGAGCCCAAGGCCACGGTCGAGCAGCTCTGCGAGCATATCCAGGGCCCGGACTACCCGACCGAAGCCGAGATCATCACCCCGCGTGCCGAACTGCTGAAAATCTACGAAAGTGGCCGTGGTTCGGTGCGCATGCGCGCGGTTTACCGCATTGAGGACGGCGATATCGTCGTTACCGCGTTGCCGCACCAGGTCTCCGGGGCCAAGGTGCTGGAGCAGATCGCCGCGCAGATGCAGGCCAAGAAGCTGCCGATGGTCGCCGACCTGCGCGACGAGTCGGACCACGAGAACCCGTGCCGCATCGTCATCATCGCCCGCTCCAACCGGGTTGACCTCGACGAGCTGATGCAGCACCTGTTCGCTACCACCGATCTTGAGTCCAGCTACCGGGTCAACGTCAACATCATCGGCCTGGATGGCCGCCCGCAGCTGAAAAACCTGCGGGCGCTGCTGGTCGAATGGCTGGAATTCCGCGTGCAGACGGTGCGCCGCCGGCTGAAGTTCCGCCTCGACAAGGTCGAGCGCCGCCTGCACCTGCTCGAAGGCCTGTTGGTAGCCTTCCTCAACCTGGATGAAGTTATCCACATCATCCGCACCGAGGACCAGCCGAAAGCTGCGCTGATTGCCCGCTTCGACCTTACTGAAACCCAGGCCGAGTACATCCTCGAGACCCGCCTGCGCCAACTGGCGCGCCTGGAAGAGATGAAGATCCGCAACGAGCAGGACGAACTGGCCAAGGAACAAGCCAAGCTGATTGCCCTGCTGGGCAGCGAAACCAAGCTGCGCAAGCTGGTGCGTGCCGAGCTGATCAAGGATGCCGAAACCTACGGCGACGACCGCCGCTCGCCAATCGTCGCCCGTGCCGAAGCCAAGGCCCTGTCGGAAAACGAGCTGATGCCGACCGAACCGGTCACCGTGGTGCTCTCGGAGAAGGGCTGGGTGCGTTGCGCCAAGGGCCACGATATCGACGCCACGGGCCTTTCCTACAAGGCTGGCGATGGCTTCAAGGCCGCCGCTGCCGGGCGCTCGAACCAGTTTGCCGTGCTGATCGACTCCACCGGCCGCAGCTACTCGCTGGCCGCCCACACCTTGCCATCGGCCCGGGGCCAGGGCGAGCCGTTGACCGGCCGTCTGACGCCGCCACCGGGCGCAAGCTTCGACTGCGTGCTGCTGCCCGAAGATGACGCCTTGTATGTGATCGCCTCCGACGCCGGTTACGGCTTCGTGGTCAAGGGCGAGGACCTGCAGGCCAAGAACAAGGCCGGTAAAGCCCTGCTCAGCCTGCCCAACGGTGCCAAGGTCATTGCCCCGCGCCCGGTCGCCGATCGCGAGCACAACTGGCTGGCGGCGGTGACCACCGAAGGCCGCCTGCTGATCTTCAAGGTCAGCGACCTGCCGCAACTGGGCAAGGGCAAGGGCAACAAGATCATCGGCATCCCGGGCGACCGGGTGGCCTCGCGTGAAGAATTTGTCACTGATCTGGCGGTCATTCCCGACGGCGCGACCCTTGTATTGCAGGCCGGCAAGCGTACCCTGTCTCTGAAGGCCGACGACCTTGAGCATTACAAGGGCGAACGTGGGCGCCGGGGCAACAAATTGCCCCGTGGCTTCCAGCGGGTTGACGCGCTGTTGGTCGAAATTCCCGGATAAGCCGGGTTAGACAGCCTGAACGGGTATTTTCGTGCCCGTTCGCGGTTGAAACACTGGAGTCGAGCCGCTATTTCGCGGATGATAGGCCCCTTGCGGTACCAGCGTGGCTGTGTATCCGAACGAATCTATATGAGTATCACTGCGGTTTGCCTTGTGGCGACCGCCTGGATGGGATGATGAAATTTCTGCGCCTTCCGTTGGTTCTGCTGTGTGGCGTGCTCGGACTGGCTGGTTGCAGCATGCACCAACCAGTATCCCTGTATCAGCTCGACAGCGGTGAGCCTGGCCAACCCAAGCAAAGCGCGGGTATGGCAGTGGTTCTCGGCCCAGTGTCGATTGCCGACTACCTGCAACGCGAAACCCTGCTGCAACGCCAGGCCGATGGCAGCCTGACTGCTGCCACCGATGGCCGCTGGGCCGGTAGCCTGTCGGCCGACATCGACCAGTTGCTGGTCCGTCAGCTGGCCTGGCGTCTGGACAGCCAACGTGTGGTCCTGGCCCCGGCCAGCACCGGTTTCACCCCGGATGTACAAGTGCTGCTGTCGATTACCCGCCTGGACTCCGGCACCAACCAGCCAGCGATTCTCGACGCCCAGTGGCGCCTGCTCGATCGCCGTGGCCAGGTCCGTGACAACCGCATCGTGCACCTGGAGCAGCAGCACCAGGGTAGCGAGAGCGCCCAGGTACAAGCCCAGGGCCAGTTGCTGCAAAAGCTCGCCGAGCAGTTGAGCATTGCCTTGAAGCCGCTGGCCAACCAGCCGGCAGTGGTGGAAGAACAACAACCGAAGAAAGCTGCACCGGTACAAGTGCGCAAAGAGCCGGAAAAGCCGAAGATCCCGTTGGCTACGCCGATTCGTACCGACCTGGAAGTGTTCCGCTTCTAAGTCGAGGACTTACAAGAAGCCCGCAGCGATGCGGGCTTTTTTGTGCCCGTGTGGGAGCGGCGGTGCGGCGATCCGACTTGACCCGCGATGCGGCCGGCGCAGGCGACACATCGGGTTGCTAGCGTTTTTGCGGGGCAAGCCCGCTCCTACAGGGCAATAAAAAAGGTTCTTCACGGAATCCCGGGGGCTATGATTCTTGGGTTGGGTTGCGGACTTATCCATTCGGTGTGGGGCAGCTGCTGGCCCCTTCCGCCCTTACGGCGGGTCCCTTTTGTTCTTGGCAAAAGGAACCAAAACCGCTCGCTCCAGCGTAGGGCCGTATGCAGGAGCAAGCGGTTTTGCCTACTTCTTCCCAAGAGAAAAGTAGGCCGCCGTAAAGGCGGAAGGGGCCAGCAGCAGCCCCACACTGAATGGATAAACTCGCAGCCTCAACATCCCAACCCGGGATTCCGTGAAGAGCCATAAAAAAGCCCGCATCACTGCGGGCTTTTGCTCTGCCAAGGGGTCAGCTCTTGACCCGGCGCTCATGCATCCGCGCCAGTTGCCGCTCTAGCATCGATGGGTACGGCTCCATCAGACGCTCGACACAGCAGGCGCCTTCGGGGCTGGCGATCGGACGAATCCGCGCACGCTGACGAACCAGGGCGTCGTCGCTGATCTTGCGCTCGACCAGCAGCAGGTTGCGGCTGTGCTGCGACAGGGCCAGGGCGTCCTGGGCTTTTTCGGTCAGCAGCAGGTCGATCTGGCTCAGGCCGTGCAGGTCTTCACCCAGGGCCAGGCCCAGCTGCAGTTGCAGGGTAATGCCGCTGTCGGCCACTTCGATTTGCAGCTCATGGCCCAGGGCACGCAGCAGCTCGCCACAGCAGATGGCATTGGTGAGGTAGTCCTCGCCGCTGTCCTGGCTGTGGAACAACAGCAGGGTGCTGCCGTCGTTGAGGGTATGCACTTCGCTTTCATACAGTGAGGCTGCCTGGTCGAGGCAGTCGCGGTAGCGTTCCAGCAGCTCGGTCAGGCGCGTGCGCGGCAGGCGTCGCAGTTGCTCCTGGGAGCCCAGTTGCACCGCCAGCACGGCGCTGGCCTGTGGCTCGCGGTTGACCGGGGCTGCCAGGGCAGGGGCGGGGCTGTGGTCCTCGTCGAGCAGGTCGGCGAAGGCGTCATCGCTGTCGTCGTCTGCTACAGGCTTGACCGGTTTGGCGGCCTTGGCCACAGCCGGTTGTTCGTCGAAGCTCGGGTCGCGCAGGTTGCGCACTTCGAACTCCGGCTCATCCTCATCCTCATCGAAGGACTCTTCTTCTTCAGGCTCGATTTCCCGTGGTGGCGGGGCCAGGCGGGTGTGCAGCTGACGCGCCAGGTCGCCGATTTCATCCTGGCGTTCGATGGCCGGGGTGAACTCGTTGATGTCGCGCAGCCAGACCCGCAGCTGCAACAGCGGCGTGGAGATGTAGCGGCCCAGGCGCAGGCTCATGGCTAGCGCCAGGGCCAGCAGGATACCGGCAAGGATGCCCATGCTCTGCAGGCTGATGGTCAGCGGCTGCTGGAACTGGCTCATGTCCAGGCTGATGCGCAGTTGCCCGGCGGTCACGTCCTGGAAGGTGATCTTGGTCTGGTACAGGCCTTCGGCTTCACCCAGCAGGCCGTTTTTCGGGCGCTGGCCGGCTTCGGCGAGGATCCGGTTGTCGACGCTGTAGATCGCTGCATGGGCCACCAGCGGGTTCTTCACCAGGTTGCCCAGCAGCACGTTGAGGCTGAGGATGTCGTTGGACACCAGCAGCTCGGTGGCCGAGGTGGCGGTCTGGGTGGTCAGGCTCTGCCCGAGGGCATCGGCCTGCTCATGCATGGCTTCCTTGAACTGCAGGCCCATCACGCAGGCGTAGATCACCAGCGCCAGTGCCACCAGGAACACGTTATGGCAGGCGATACGCAGCGCCAGCGGTATTCGGCGTTGGCGCAGGGCGTGGAAGATCAGCAGGAAGAAGTTGTCGGTCTTAACGGGCGTGGGCCGGTTCACAGAGCGCGGCTCTTTATGTCGGAGAAGTTGCTGCGCAGTATAGCGAGCGCTCAGGGGCGGGCAAAGTATCGACTGCGCCCGATGGTCAGCGAAAATCGGTAGAATGCGCTTTTTTTCAACGAGTCGGAGCCCGTCTTGCGCGAAATCGTTCTGATTAACATCACCGGTGAAGACCGCCCGGGTCTTACCGCCGCCATCACCGGTGTTCTGGCCCAGGGTGGAGTGAACATCCTCGACATCGGTCAGGCGGTGATTCACGACACCCTGTCCTTTGGCATCCTGGTCGAAATTCCGGATACCGAGAAGGCCTCGTCGGTGCTCAAGAACATCCAGTTTGCGGGTAACGAACTCGACCAGCAGGTGCGGTTTACCCCGGTTTCCGAGGCCGACTACCAGAATTGGGTCGAAGGCCAGGGCAAAGCCCGGCACATCGTCACCCTGCTGACCCGGCGGGTGACTGCCGAGCAACTGCAGCGGGTCAGCTCGATCACCGCCAAGTACGGGCTGAACATCGACCATATCGATCGCCTCTCGGGTCGTGTCGCGCTGGACACCCCGGCCGAGCAGAGCAAAGGCTGCATCGAGTTCTCGGTACGTGGCGAGCCGGCTGATCCGCAAGCCCTGCGCGCCGAGTTCCTCAGCGTCGCCCAGGAGCTGAACGTCGACATCGCCTTCCAGCAGGATTCGTTGTTCCGTCGCAACCGCCGCCTGGCGGTGTTCGACATGGACTCGACGCTGATCGAAGCCGAAGTGATCGACGAGCTGGCCAAGGCTGCCGGGGTCGGTGAGCAGGTATCGGAAATCACCGAGCGGGCCATGCGTGGCGAGCTGGATTTTCGTGCCAGCTTCAAGGAGCGCCTGGCGCTGCTCAAGGGCCTGGACGTTGGCGTGCTGGACCAGATCGGTGCGTCGCTGCGCCTGACTGAAGGCGCCGAGACGCTGTTCGCCGAACTCAAGCGCCTGGGTTACAAGACCGCCATCCTCTCCGGTGGCTTCACCTACTTTGCCAAGCAGCTGCAAGCCAAGCTGGGCATCGACTACGTATTCGCCAACGAGCTGGAAGTGGTCGATGGCAAGGTGACCGGCGTGGCGGTCGAGCCGATCGTCGACGCCCAGCGCAAGGCTGACCTGCTGGGTGAGCTGGCGCGCAAAGAAGGCCTGCAGATGGAGCAGACCATTGCCGTCGGCGATGGCGCCAACGACTTGCCGATGCTGGCGATCGCCGGCCTGGGCGTGGCGTTCCGGGCCAAGCCGCTGGTCAAGCAGTCGGCCAAACAGGCGATCTCGACCCTGGGTCTCGATGGTGTGCTTTACCTGCTGGGTTTTCGCGATCGCGACGCTCGCGCCTGACGGACCTGGCTCCCACAGGTACAAAAAAGCCCGCATCGCTGCGGGCTTTTTCAGTTTCAGGCCTGTGCCGGCAGTGCCAGGCGCTCGCCCATGCTCACCGCAGAGCCGGCGCCGAGCTCTTCGGCCCATTTCACCTGCTCTGGCCCGAACAGCACCACGGCCGTCGAACCGAGTTTGAAACGGCCCAGCTCCGCGCCTTTTTCCAGGTGGATCGGCGCGCGGCTGGCTTCGTCGTAGCGCACCGTCTTCAGTTCACGCTTGGGTGGCGTTACCAGGCCGGCCCAGACGGTTTCGATCGAGGCGACGATCATCGCACCCACCAGTACCACGGCCATCGGCCCGCGCTCGGTGTCGAACAGGCAGACAACGCGCTCGTTGCGGGCGAACAGCTCCGGAACGTTTTCGGCAGTGGTCTGGTTGACCGAGAACAACCGGCCCGGTACGTAGATCATCTCGCGCAAGGTGCCGGCCAGCGGCATGTGCACGCGGTGGTAGTCCTTGGGCGACAGGTAGATGGTCGCGAACTGGCCACCCATGAACGGCGCGGCATTGGCCGGATCGCCACCCAGCAGCTCGAGGGCGCTGAAGCTGTGGCCCTTGGCCTGGAAGATGCGGCCGTGCTCGATAGGGCCGAGCTGGCTAACGGCGCCGTCGGCCGGGCAGAGGATTGCCCCCGGGGTTTCATCCAGCGGACGTGCACCGGGCTTGAGGGCGCGGGTGAAGAAGGCGTTGAAGTGCTCGTAGGCAGTAACGTCTTCGACCAGGGCCTGGGACATGTCCACCTGGTAGCGCTTGGCGAACCAGCTGGTGAAGGCGTTCTTGAACCAGCGCACGCGGCATTCGGCAACGCAGCCGGCCAGGCGCGAGAGCAGGTGGTGGGGCAGCAGGTACTGGCTGATGATAAACAAGCGGGATTTCATTGGGTTTCCTTAAACTTCGACAGGGGTGTCGGGGTGGTTGCCCCATTCGCCCCAGGATCCGGCGTAGGCTTTGACCCGAGGGTAGCCCAGATGCTTGGCCACCAGGTAGGTAAAGCCGGATCGGTGGTGGGTCTGGCAGTGGGTGACCACTTCCTTGTCTTTGCTGATGCCCAGCTGCTCGAGGATCTCGGGCATGTCCTTGCGGATGCGCTGGTGATCGTTCAGGTCCATGCCGGCGGTCCATTCGAAATTGACTGCGCCGGGAATGTGCCCGCCCTTGGCTGCGAGAACTTTCTCGCCGCGGTATTCGGCCGGGCTGCGCGCGTCCCAGATCACCAGGTCGGCAGCGTTGAGGCGGCTTTGCAGGTATTCGCGGGTGGCCGTAGGCTCTTCGTGCAGGGTCAGGTTGACCGTGCCGCTGGCAGCGTCGGGTACTTCAGTGTTGAGGTTGCTCGCTGGCCACGCGTGGACACCGCCGTTGAGGTAGTGGTAACGGGAGTGACCGATTACATCCAGCAACCAGATGAAACGCCCGGCCCAGCCGCCGCCCTCGTCGTCATAGACCACATAGACCGCATTGGCGTTATGGCCGAGCTCGGCGAAGAGTTTTTCCAGGTCGGCCTTGGCCGGCAACAGGCCCGGCGCAGGAGGCTGGCCTAGCTGGGTGCGCTTGAAGTCGACGAAGCGCGCCCCCGGAATATGCCCGCTGGCATAGCGGTTGGGGCTGGTTAGGTCGACCAGGATCAACTCTGGCGCATCCAGGCGGGTTAGCAGGTCTGCCGGCTCGATAACCAGGGGCAGGCCAGAAAAGTCAGTCATCCAGAGTCTCCAGGGCGGAACAGAGGGGGCGATTGTAGCGCATGGCTCAGGCGCTGCGGTTGCTGAAGGCGGTCAGGGCCCGCTCGATGCATTGCGCGGTTTTGCCGAAGGCTTGCACGCTGACGTCCGCCAACGGCTTGCCGCCCTGGTCGGCGACCAGCAGCATCACCACCCGGCCATTGCTCGACAGCGAGCGCAGCAGCACGTGTTCGCTGCGAAACAGGGCGCGCAGGCTGGGCGGCAGCAGGGCTGAGAACTGCGCGTGGTTTTCCGGGGTCAGGCGCAGTTGCGCCGTTTTGCTCAGCAACCGTTGCAGCAGTTTGCTTTGTTCAATCGGCAGCACCAGGCTGGCGGCTTCCGCCGGCAGGCCGGCAATCTGGTGGACCCGCAGCTGGCTCAGGGTCTTGTCGGTCATCAGCAGCATCACCCGCTGCATGCCGCAGGCGACCAGCGCGTCGCGAGCCAACGTCGTCAGGTGGATAGCATTGCTGAACGGGCTGGGCTCGGTCAGCAGCTCCCCGCAGAGTTTGCGCCA
The DNA here is from genome assembly GCF_900101695.1 of Pseudomonas sp. UC 17F4. NCBI lineage: Bacteria > Pseudomonadati > Pseudomonadota > Gammaproteobacteria > Pseudomonadales > Pseudomonadaceae > Pseudomonas > Pseudomonas sp. UC 17F4. The sequence goes on along the minus strand of NZ_FNKV01000001.1, from coordinate 180,524 downwards.
GGTGCCCAGGGCCTGGGCCGAAGGCGTTGGCGGGGCGATCTGGCCCTGATGCAGGCGTTGCTGGTGCCATGGCCAGAGCAGCGCCTCGGCCGGGTGGAACAGGCCAGGGCAGGCGTGATGACGGGCGCTGATTGCCGCTTGTTGGTGCACCAGTTGCTGGACATCATCCAGCGGCGTTTGCAGGTAAAGGCTGGTGAGCAGTTGCCAGCGCTGCACATGGGCATTGGTCCAGCCAACCTGCGAGGCCAGGGCCAGGCCGTTGGCCAGCAGCACGGTATTGGCCGGCTGGTTGAACCAGCGGCGCAGGCTTGGTTGATCGTCCAGGCGCTGCTGCTGGTGCAGGCTGTCCTGGTCACGGGCGATGAGGATCGCCTGGGCCAGTAGCCGGCGCTCCTCCTGAAGTAAATGGTAACCGCGCGTTACCCAGTCCGGCAGGCGCCAGTGTTCGGCCAGGGCCTTGCACAGGCTCATGACCCGCACGCCGAACAGCTCTTGTTCCACCCGCAGTGCCGATTCGCCTTTGTGCACCACACGCAGCTCCCACTCATCGAGGAGCTTGGGGTGAGTCAGCGCCAGGGGCCACAGCGGTGACAGAAACAGCAGGCTGCCCCAATGGATTTCCTGCCACAGCCGCGCCAGGCGGCTGGCGAACAGGCCGTTGGCCTGCTGGCTGGCGTGCTGGCTGACCAGCTGCAGCTGACGCAGGGTCGGGGCAATTTCGGCTTCGGGCAGCGCCGGCAGGCGCTCCAGCAGCTCTGCGGTACGCGCCAGCCCCAGGCGGTTGAGGGCGATCTCCAGGCTCTCGGCTGGTTCGCCCAGGCCGGTATTGCTGTGGTGGTTGGCCTCGCGCATGACGCTGAGCACCAGCGCCGGGCTGTCCTGCATCAGTTCGGCGATGTCGCGCAACGAGCGGCGGCTGTCGCCAATGGCGGCTTTGACCCGTTCGTAGCTGGCCAGCGGAACCGGCAGGCGCACGCTATCGAGGAGCTTGACCCAGGCATCGAGTGTTTTTGGTGTTTGACTTGGCACGATGGTTTCAATAGGCATGCTGGAGGTAGGCCGAACTGGCTTTTCGCCTTGACTGACTATAGTCTGGCGCAGTTCTGCCGATAAGTAGAAGAAGAGTTTTTTTAACTTCCGCTCACGACCCTGACCACGACAGTAAGTGCTTTCTATCTATGGCTAAAATTATCGGCATCATCGTCGTATTCGCGAGTGTGCTCGGCGGATATGTACTTTCCCACGGCAAGATTGCGGCCCTGATCCAGCCTTTCGAAGTGCTGATCATCGGTGGTGCTGCTTTCGGTGCGTTCCTCCAGGCCAACCCTGGTTACATGACCATGCATGTAATCAAGAAGTCGCTGAAGATGTTCGGCACGCGCTTTACCCACACCTTCTATATCGAGGTGCTGGGCCTGGTCTACGAGATTCTCAACAAATCCCGTCGCGAAGGCATGATGGCGATCGAAGCCGATATCGAAGACGCCGCTGCCAGCCCGATTTTCGCCAAGTACCCGGCGGTACTGGGTGATGAACGCATGACTGCGTTCATCTGTGACTACCTGCGCATCATGTCCACTGGCAACATGGCCCCGCACGAGCTTGAGGGCCTGTTCGACATGGAACTGCTGAGCATGAAGGAAGAGCTCGAGCACCCGTCCCATGCCGTGACCGGCATCGCCGACGGCATGCCCGGCTTCGGTATCGTTGCCGCGGTACTGGGTATCGTAGTGACCATGGCCTCGCTGGGCGATGGCGACCAGAAGTCGATCGGCCTGCACGTCGGCGCGGCGTTGGTCGGTACCTTCTTCGGTATTCTCGCCGCCTACGGCTTCTTCGGCCCGCTGGCCACTTCCCTGCGCCATGACGCCAAGGAAGAGCTGAACGTCTACGAGGCGATCAAGGCCTCGCTGGTGGCTTCGGCCTCGGGCATGCCGCCATCGCTGGCCGTGGAATTCGGGCGCAAGGTGCTGTTCCCGGCCCACCGCCCGAGCTTCGCCGAGCTGGAACAAGCAGTTCGCGGTCGCTAAGCCATGGAGAACAATCAGCCCATTATCGTCAAGCGCATCAAGCGCTTTGGCGACGGCCACCACGGTGGCGCCTGGAAGATTGCCTTCGCCGACTTCGCTACGGCGATGATGGCGTTCTTCCTGGTGCTGTGGCTGCTGTCGACGGCCACACCGGAGCAGAAGATCGCCATTGCCGGCTACTTCAAGGACCCGATCGGCTTTTCCGAAAGCGGCACGCCGTACATCATCGACCTGGGCGGTTCGCCCCAGCTCGCCCCGGAAAAAACCATCAACCCGGAAGAAAAGTCCGAGCCAACGCCTGAGTCCAGCATCCCGATCGACCAGAATACGGTCGAGAACATGGCCGAGCAGGTTGAGCGCGAGCGCCTCGAGTTGCTCCTGCAGGAGCTGCAGAACAAGGTTGAAGAGAACCCGCAACTGCAGAAGTTCAAGGACCAGATCCTCTTTGAGATCACCCAGGACGGGCTGCGCATCCAGATCATGGATGCCGAGAACCGGCCAATGTTCGACCTTGGCAGCGCGCGCCTGCAGCCGTACTTCGAGGACATCCTGCTGGCCATGGCCGACACCATCAAGGCGGTGCCGAACAAGATCAGCATCAGTGGCCATACCGATGCCAAGCCATACGCCGGCACCGGCGACTTCGGCAACTGGGAACTGTCGGCCAACCGCGCCAATGCCGCACGCCGCGCGCTGGTCGCCGGTGGCTACCCGGATACCCAGGTGGCGCGGGTGGTCGGCTATGCCTCGTCGTCGCTGTTCGACCGGCAGAACCCGCTCAACCCGGTCAACCGCCGGATCGACATCATCGTCCTGACCAAGAAGGCCCAGCGCACCATCGAAGGCGAGCAGACCCAGCCTGCCGCCCCCGAAGCAGGCCTGCCAGGCGCCGCGACTCCGGCTCCAGGGGCGACCCCGGAGCCAGCCCCGGCGGCCGAGCCCGAGCCGATGCAGCCACGGGAGTTGCGCCAGAAGCTGAACATCTTCGAAGACGGTGTGTTGAAGATGGACGAAAACAAGCAGTAAGCCTGCTGGCTGAAAAAAAACGCCCGTGCGCAGCGATGCCCACGGGCGTTTTGCTTGGCGCTACAGGCTAAAAGCCGCGGCGGATCTTGGCCTTGAGGTCGGCATGGAAGAAGTCGGCGTTGGAGCGGTTGGTGGCATTGGCCTCGCAGGCTTCGCTGTCGATCGAGCGCTTGAAGGTTTGCTCGTCATGGTAGGCGCGCACGTAGAGGTCGATGTGTTCGCGGTTGGTCATGGTTGGCCACTTCTCCAGATACCCCGGCAGCGTGGCCTCGCCGCACTGGTAAAAGGCTACCCGGCGATTGACCAGGGTGGCGGCGCCAAGCTGGAAGGGCACCCACCAGGCCTCGGCGGTTTCCGGTGCAAGCACGGCAATCAGGTGGGTGCACTGGCTGATGTTGCGGCGGATGATTCCGCTGATGTCGTCGGTGGTCTGCTGGGCCTCGCTGTCGAACAGGTCCAGCTGGGTATTGATGCCTTCAAGCTTGAGCCGCTCATTGATGATGAAGGCGTCCAGGCGTTCGCTGTGGCGATAGCTGATAAAGACTGGCATCAGAAGTGCCCTCCCACGCTGGAGGGAGTGGCATTGATGCGTAAAGGCTGAATTGTCATGGTTGATTCCTTTCATACGCAGGGCATGGGGTCGATTCGCTTCATGGCGGCGAATCTTGAAAGGTGACAATCAGCGAAAGTCTTTCGCACAGCAAGGTACGACCAGCAAAGCAGATGCTTCCTGCTTTGCTGGGTAATAAATCCTACGGATGAGTCCTACTTTGAACCGTTTGAGGCCCGTTTCCGGGCCTCAGATGTTTCAGTAAGTGTCTTGCGGCAGGCTGGCGATGATCGAGCGGTAGCTGTTCATCCGTTGCTGTTGCACGCGGCCGTCTTCGAGGGCCTTGAGCAGTGCACAACCCGGCTCGCGGTCGTGTTTGCAGTCGCGAAAGCGGCAGGTGCCGAGCAGGTCGGTGAACTCGATAAAGCCGGCTTCGACATCGGCACGGCTGACGTGGCCCAGGCCAAATTCGCGGATGCCCGGGGAGTCGATAAGCTCGCCACCACCGGGGAAGTGGTAAAGACGGGCGGTGGTGGTGGTGTGAGTACCCTGGCCGGACCATTCCGACAGATCGCCGACGCGGGTCTGAACCTCGGGCAGCAGGCTGTTGACCAGCGACGACTTGCCAACCCCGGACTGACCGACGAACACGCTGATATGGCCGTCAAGCTGGGCCTGCAGTTGCTCCATGCCGTTGCCGTGGTGCGCCGACACTTCCAGCAACGGGTAGCCAAGCTGGCGGTAAACTGCCAGCAATGCATTGAGCGCCGGAGCGTTCTGCTCGTCGATCAGGTCGGCCTTGTTCAGCAGCAGCAAGGGGCGGATGCCGGCATGCTCGGCCGCGACCAGGTAGCGGTCGATCAGGTTGGCATGGGGTTCCGGCGCCGGGGCGAAGACGATCACGATCAGGTCGACGTTGGCCGCTACCGGTTTGAGCTGGCCACGGCTGTCCGGGCGGCACAGCTCGGTATGGCGCGGCATCTGCGCGACAATCACGCCAATGCCCTGGTTGCCGGCGCGCCAGACTACCTTGTCGCCGGTGACCAGCGCCGGCAGGTTGGCCCGCAGGTGGCAACGGAACACCTGGCCGGCAACGTCGCCGTCCTGGGCTTCGACTTCGACCTGCACGCCAAAGTGAGCGATGACCAGGCCCATTTGCTCCGGGCCGAGGTCACCGCCTTCGAGCTCCTTCAGGGTCTGTTGTTCGCGTTTGGCGGCGCGGGCAGCGCGTTCACCCTGGATTTTTTCGATGCGCCAGTTCTGGCGTCGATTGAGCTGGCGTTTGGCCATGAAGGTTCCGTGTTCGGGAGGCAATATTTAACCGCGGGGAGTTTAGCACGCTCCACTAGGCTAAACTGCGCACCTACCGAGGAGCAGAATCATGCAGAACCCACAGAACCTGATCTGGATCGACCTGGAAATGACCGGTCTGGATCCGGATCAAGACGTCATTATCGAAATGGCCACCATCGTCACCGACAGCGACCTCAATACCCTGGCCGAAGGCCCGGTGATCGCCATTCACCACAGTGACGAGGTGCTGGCGCGCATGGACGAGTGGAACACCCGCACCCACGGCGCCTCCGGCCTGACCCAGCGGGTCAAGGACAGCCGCGTCAGCATGGCCGAAGCCGAGGCGCAGACCATCGCCTTCCTGGAACAGTGGGTGCCAAAGGGCAAGTCGCCGATCTGCGGCAACAGCATCTGCCAGGACCGCCGCTTCCTCTATCGCCACATGCGCAGCCTGGAAAACTACTTCCACTACCGCAACCTCGACGTCTCGACCCTCAAGGAGCTGGCAGCACGCTGGGCCCCTGAAGTGCGTGACAGCTTCAAGAAAGGCGGCACCCACCTGGCGCTGGACGATATTCGCGAGTCGATCAACGAACTGCGCCACTATCGCCAGCACTTCATCAAGTTCTGATCGCAACGCCGCCGGCTTGTACAGACAATCCGCGCGGCGCCCCCTTTTGGTGCCTGTGGCAACTGGTTAGACTGCGCGCCCCTTTGCACGGATCTGCGCCATGTTGTTGATGCTCTACCTCATTGCTATCACTGCCGAAGCCATGACTGGCGCGCTGTCTGCCGGGCGCCGCGGCATGGACTGGTTCGGCGTGGTGCTGATCGCCTGCATCACCGCCCTGGGCGGTGGTTCGGTGCGCGACGTGCTGCTGGGGCATTACCCGCTGACCTGGGTCAAGCACCCGGAATACTTGGTGCTGACCAGTTTCGCAGCGCTGATGACGATCTTTATCGCGCCGTTGATGCGTCACTTGCGCTCGCTATTCCTGGTGCTCGATGCCCTGGGGCTGGTGGCCTTTACCCTGATTGGCTGCATGACCGCGCTGGAAATGGGCCAGGGCATGCTGGTGGCGTCGATCAGCGGGGTAATCACCGGGGTGTTCGGCGGGATCCTCCGGGATATCTTCTGTAACGATATTCCGCTGATCTTCCGTCGGGAGCTGTATGCCAGTGTGTCGTTCGCCGCGGCCTGGTTTTACCTGGGCTGCGTGTACTTCAATGTGCCAGGCGAGCAGGCGATTCTGCTGACCCTGTTCGGCGGCTTCCTGCTACGCCTGCTGGCGATTCGCTTCCACTGGGAAATGCCCAAGTTTCATTACAACGACGAGCATTGAAGGCTTAAGCGGCAAGTGGCAAGCCACAAGCTGCAAGTTGAGGCGATCAGCTTGAAGCTTGTGGCTTGGTGCTCGCCGCTGTTTTCATGGCATGTTGCCCCAGTGCCCACTGCACATGCTCACGCACCAGCTCCGACGGAAAATCCTGCCGCGCCTTGAGCGCCTCCAGTACCTGGATGGTCGACGGCGCATTGCCAAGCCCCACCGCCAGGTTGCGCAACCAGCGCTCATAGCCGGCACGGCGCAGCGGCGAGCCTTCAGTGCTGTCGAGGAAGGTCTGTTCATCCCACATGAACAGCTCGGCAAGCCCGGCGCTGTCGAGGTTGTGCCGGGGCTTGAAGTCGTTTTCACCGCTCGGTCGGGCGAAGCGGTTCCATGGGCAGACGATCTGGCAGTCATCGCAGCCAAATACCCGATTGCCGATCAACGGTCGCAGATCTTCCGGGATCGCGCTTTTCAGTTCGATGGTCAGGTACGAGATACAGCGCCGGGCATCCAGCACATAGGGGCCGACAAAGGCCTGGGTCGGGCAGATGTCCAGGCAGGCGCTGCAGCGGCCGCAGTGTTCGCTGGCCTGCGGCGGGTCGACCGGCAGCGGCATGTCGACAAACAGCTCGGCAAGAAAGAAGTAACTGCCGGCCTTGCGGTTGAGCAGCAGGGTGTTCTTGCCGATCCAGCCCAGGCCAGCCTGCTCGGCAATGGCCTTTTCCAGCACCGGGGCGCTGTCGACAAAGGCCCGGAAGCCGAACGGGCCGATATCCTTCTGGATGCGCTCGGCCAGGTGCTGCACGCGTTTGCGCACCAGCTTGTGGTAGTCGCGACCCAGGGCGTAGCGGGAGATGTAGGCTTTTTCTGGATGCGCCAGCTGCTGGGCCATGCGCGTGTCGCCCGGCAGGTAGTCCATGCGCAGCGACACCACGCGCAAGGTGCCGGGCACCAGCTCATCGGGGTGCGAGCGCTTGCTGCCGTGGGCGCCCATGTAATCCATTTCGCCGTGGTAGCCCGCCTCGAGCCAGCGTTCCAGATGTTTTTCATGCTCGCCCAGGTCCACCCCGGTGATGCCGACATGGGCAAAACCGAGCTCTCGGCCCCAATCCTTGATCGATTGGGCCAGCGCAGGTAGATCGGGGGCAGAAGCAGACATGGGAATAAGGCAATACGGACTCAGGTGCGTATAATTCTGCCAGACATCAGAGCCTTTGACCCATGCCTCAGACCAAACACCCCGCAAACGAGCCCCATCGGCTCACCAGCGTCACCCTTGCGCCCCTGGCGCCACGTCCTGCTGACGCCCATAAGGGCGACTTCGGCCATGTGCTGGTGGTCGGTGGTGATCGCGGCACTGGCGGCGCGGTGCTGCTCAGCGCCGAAGCGGCGTTGCGCTGCGGCGCCGGCCTGGTATCGCTGGTCAGCCGGCCTGAGCATGTGCCTGCGGCCATGGCCCGCCTGCCCGAGGTGATGAGCCTGGGCGTGCATTCGGCCAACCAGCTGATGGCGCCGATCGAGCGGGCCTCGGTGCTGGTGGCAGGTCCAGGCCTGGGCCAGGCGGCCTGGGGGCGCAGCCTGTTGTCGGCGGTGGCCAGCAGCCCACTGCCTCAAGTGTGGGACGCCGATGCCCTCAACCTGCTGGCGCGCCAACCCTTGCCGCTGCCCAAGGGCAGCATCATTACCCCGCACCCGGGCGAGGCTGCGCGCCTGCTCGGTGTATCGACCGAAGCGGTACAGGCCGACCGGCCCGGGGCGGCGCGCAAACTCGCACGCAAATACGCGGTCGTATGCGTGCTCAAAGGCGCCGGCACCCTGGTCGCCGATCCGGCCGGGCAGTTGGCGCTGTGCTCGCGTGGTCATCCGGCCATGGCCGGCGCCGGTCTGGGCGATGTGCTCAGCGGCGTGCTCGGCGCTTTGCTGGCCCAGGGCATGTCGGCCTGGGACGCGGCCTGTCTGGGCGTCTGGCTGCATGCCTGCGCCGGCGAGCGCCTAGGCGCGCAGGGCCGTGGCCTGGCCGCCAGCGACATGGTCCCGGCAATTCGTCAGTTATTGGAGGAACATTCAGCGTGTCTGGCATAACCCTGTTTTTGGCCGATGAAGAGGCCATGGTGAATTTGGGCAAGCGTATTGCCGAAGTGACCAAAGGCCACGGTGTGATTTTTCTTGAAGGGGACCTGGGGGCCGGCAAGACCACCCTGTCGCGGGGCATTATTCGCGGCCTCGGCCACCAAGGTGCGGTAAAGAGTCCTACCTTTACTGTGGTTGAGCCTTACGAGATTGACGACATTCGTGCCTTCCACTTCGACCTCTATCGTCTGGTCGATCCGGAGGAGCTTGAATTCATGGGCATCCGCGATTATTTCGAAGGTGACGCCTTGTGCCTGTTCGAGTGGCCGCAAAAAGGGGCAGGCATTTTGCCAAAGCCCGACCTGACCATTACCATAAGCCCCCAGGCGGGCGGTCGTTCGCTCAACCTGTCGCCGCAGGGGGCACGTGGCGAAGCCTGGTGTGCCGCTCTGGCCTTGGAATTCAAATAGAAAATGGGGATAGGTATGCGCATTCGCGCACTGGTTTCTGTCGTAGGACTGCTGCTTACGGTAGTGACCGTTAACGCTCTGGCCGTCACGCAAGTCAAAAGTGTGCGTTTATGGCGAGCGCCCGATAACACACGGCTGGTCTTCGACCTCTCGGGCCCTGTGCAGCACAGCGTGTTTACCTTGACCGCCCCGGACCGCCTGGTGATCGACATCAATGGCGCGACCCTGGCTGCGCCGTTGTCGGTGTCCACCTCCAATACCCCGATTACCAGCGTGCGCTCGGCCCAGCGTACGCCGACCGACCTGCGCGTGGTGGTCGACCTGAAAAAGTCGGTGACGCCCAAGAGCTTCACCCTGGCGCCCAATGCCCAGTACGGTAACCGCCTGGTAGTCGACTTGTTCGACCAGGAAGCCGATGCCGCGCCGCCACCGCCCACACCGCCGGTGGCAACCACCCCTGCGGTACCGGTCACGCCGGCGCAACCGGCGATCAAGCTGACCCCGGTGCCCAATGGCAAACGTGACATCGTCATCGCCATCGATGCCGGTCACGGCGGTGAAGACCCGGGTGCCTCCGGTTCGCGCGGCCAGCATGAAAAAGACATCGTCCTGGCCATCGCCAAGGAGCTGCAGCGCCAGATCAACACCGAGAAGGGCTTTCGCGCCGAGCTGACCCGTACCGGCGATTACTTCATCCCGCTGCGCAAACGCACCGAGATTGCCCGCAAGAAGGGCGCTGACCTGTTCATCTCGATCCACGCCGACGCCGCGCCGTCCAAGGCCGCGTTCGGTGCCTCGGTGTTCGCCCTGTCCGATCGCGGCGCTACCTCGGAAACCGCACGCTGGCTGGCCGATAGCGAAAACCGCTCCGACTTGATCGGGGGGGCCGGCAACGTCAGCCTCGATGACAAGGACCGCATGCTCGCCGGCGTGCTGCTTGATCTGTCGATGACCGCTTCGTTGAGCTCCAGCCTCAACGTCGGCCAGAAGGTTTTGGGCAACATGGGCCGCATCACCCCGCTGCACAAGCAGCGCGTCGAGCAGGCCGGGTTCATGGTGCTGAAATCGCCGGACATCCCGTCGATCCTGGTGGAAACCGGCTTTATCTCCAACGCCAACGAGGCGGCCAAGCTGGCCACCCCAAGCCACCAGCAGTCGCTGGCGCGTTCGATTCACAGTGGCGTACGCCAGTTCTTCCAGCAGAACCCGCCGCCGGGCACCTATGTGGCCTGGTTGCGTGACAGCGGCAAGATCGCCCAGGGCCCGCGCGAGCATTCGGTGCGCCCGGGCGAGACCCTGGCGATGATCGCCGTGCGTTATCAGGTCAGCGTCGCCAGCCTGCGCAGTGCCAACAGCCTGAAGACCGATGAACTGAAAGTCGGCCAGCACCTGAACATCCCGACCACGGCACTGGCGGCCCAGCAATGAGCAGCAGTGCCCGGATCGAGCTGCTCAGCCCGCGGCTGGCTAACCAGATTGCCGCCGGTGAGGTGGTCGAACGCCCGGCCTCGGTGATCAAGGAACTGCTGGAAAACAGCCTGGACTCCGGCGCCAAGCGCATCGACGTCGAAGTCGAGCAGGGCGGCGTCAAGCTGCTGCGCGTTCGCGACGACGGTGGTGGTATCGCCGCTGACGACCTGCCGCTGGCCCTTGCCCGCCACGCCACCAGCAAGATCCGCGACCTGGAAGACCTTGAGCGGGTCATGAGCCTGGGTTTTCGCGGTGAAGCGCTGGCGTCGATCAGCTCGGTCGCCCGCCTGACCCTGACTTCGCGTACCCGCGACGCCGAACAGGCCTGGCAGGTGGAAACCGAAGGCCGCGACATGGCCCCGCGGGTGCAGCCGGCGGCGCATCCGGTCGGTACCTCGGTGGAAGTGCGTGACCTGTTCTTCAATACCCCGGCACGGCGCAAGTTCCTCAAGACCGAGAAAACCGAATTCGATCACCTGCAGGAAGTGATCCGCCGCCTGGCGCTGGCGCGTTTCGATGTGGGTTTTCACCTGCGCCACAACGGCAAGAGCATCCTCAGCCTGCATGAAGCCCATGACGATACCGCGCGCGCTCGCCGTGTCGCGGCAATCTGCGGCCCGGGTTTCCTCGAGCAGGCACTGCCGATCGAGGTCGAGCGCAACGGCCTGCACCTGTGGGGCTGGGTCGGGTTGCCGACCTTCTCGCGCAGCCAGGCTGATCTGCAGTACTTCTTCGTCAACGGCCGCGCGGTGCGCGACAAGCTGGTCGCCCACGCCGTGCGCCAGGCCTACCGTGATGTGCTGTTCAACGGCCGGCACCCGACTTTCGTGCTGTTTTTCGAGGTCGACCCTACCGGTGTCGACGTCAACGTGCACCCGACCAAGCACGAAGTACGCTTTCGTGACGGGCGCATGGTCCATGACTTTCTGTACGGCACCCTGCACCGCGCCCTGGCCGATGTACGCCCGGAAGACCAACTGGCCGCGCCCGCTGCCAGCAGCGAGATCGTCCGCCCGAGCGGTATTCAGGCCGGTGAATTCGGCCCCCAGGGCGAGATGCGCCTGGCCGCCAATCTGCTGGAGCAGCCGCCCGCTGAACCGGGCCTGCGCCCGTCCGTGGGCAGCAATGGCAGTGGCGCCGGTTATCAATACCAGTACACGCCAAGGCCGACCCAGGCCTTGCCTGCGGCCGAGGCCCAGGGTGTGTACCGGGAATTTTTCGCGCCGCTGGCCGAGGCAGCACCGCCAGCCTTGCCCGAAGGCCAGGGCGACATCCCGCCGCTGGGCTATGCCCTGGCCCAGCTCAAGGGCATCTATATCCTGGCTGAAAACGCCGTCGGCCTGGTGCTGGTGGACATGCATGCCGCCCATGAGCGGATCATGTACGAGCGCCTCAAGGTGGCCATGGCCAGCGAAGGCCTCAGCGGCCAGCCGCTGCTGGTGCCCGAATCCCTGGCCTTGAGCCAGCGCGAAGCCGATTGCGCCGAAGAGCACGCCGAGTGGTTCCAGCGCCTGGGCTTCGAGTTGCAGCGCCTGGGCCCGGAAAGCCTGGCGATCCGGCAGATTCCGGCGCTGCTCAAGCAGGCCGAGGCCAATCGCCTGGTCCAGGACGTACTGGCCGACCTGATGGAGTACGGCACCAGCGACCGCATTCAGGCGCACCTGAACGAACTGCTCGGGACCATGGCCTGCCACGGCGCCATCCGCGCCAACCGGCGCCTGGCCATCGCTGAAATGAACGGCCTGCTGCGCGATATGGAAAACACCGAGCGTAGCGGTCAATGCAACCATGGCCGGCCGACCTGGACCCAGATGGGCCTGGACGATCTGGACAAACTGTTCTTGCGCGGTCGATGACATGAGCGGCAAACCCCCCGCGATATTCCTGATGGGCCCGACTGCGGCGGGCAAGACCGACCTTGCCATCGAGCTGACCAAGGTGTTGCCGTGCGAGCTGATCAGTGTCGATTCGGCGCTGGTCTACCGTGGCATGGACATCGGCAGCGCCAAGCCGTCGAAAGAGATCCTCGCCGCCCATCCGCACCGGCTGATCGACATCCTCGACCCGGCCGAAAGCTATTCGGCCGCCGATTTTCGTCGTGATGCCCTGGAGGCCATGGCCGAGATCACCGTGCGCGGCAAGATTCCGCTGCTGGTCGGCGGCACCATGCTTTATTACAAGGCATTGCTCGAAGGCCTGGCGGACATGCCGGCGGCCGACCCGCACGTGCGTGCCGAGCTCGAAGAGCAGGTTCAGCGCCTGGGTTTGCACGCCCTGCACCAGCAACTGGCGGCGGTCGACCCGGAGTCGGCGGCGCGTATTCATCCCAATGACCCGCAGCGGCTGATCCGCGCGCTGGAGGTTTACCGGGTCAGCGGCCTGACGATGACCGAACATCGTCAGCGTCAATCCGCGCAAAGTAGCGCCGCAGGCGCGTCCGCAGCGGGACAATTGCCCTATACTGTCGCCAGCCTGGCCATTGCGCCAACCGATCGGCACATACTGCACGAGCGGATTGCGCTACGATTCGGGCAAATGCTGGAACAGGGCTTCGTTGACGAGGTCCGATTGCTGCGAGCCAGAAGTGACTTGCACGCGGGGCTGCCGTCTATACGGGCGGTTGGTTATCGCCAGGTCTGGGATTACCTTGATGGCAAGTTGACTTCAGTTGAAATGCAGGAGCGCGGCATTATTGCCACTCGCCAACTGGCGAAGCGGCAGTTCACCTGGTTGCGTAGTTGGGCTGACCTGCACTGGCTGGACAGCCTGGACTGCGACAATCTGTCTCGCACCTTGAAATACCTTGGATCGGTCTCCATATTGAGCTGAGTCCTTGCAATTGCCGTCTATCCTTGGGGTGGGGCGGCTTGAGCCATCAGTTTTTCTTTGATTTTTTTACTATTGATCCTTACAGGAGTGCGGCATATGTCAAAAGGGCATTCGCTACAAGACCCTTACTTGAATACTTTGAGAAAAGAAAAAGTTGGGGTTTCGATCTATCTGGTTAACGGCATCAAGCTGCAAGGCACGATCGAATCCTTCGACCAGTTCGTGATTCTGCTGAAGAACACCGTCAGCCAGATGGTTTACAAACACGCCATCTCGACAGTTGTCCCTGTGCGTCCGATCCGTCTGCCTAGCGCAACCGAATCCGAGCAAGGCGACGCTGAGCCAGGTAACGCCTGATAGGAGTCTGCTTTGTTCTTTGAGCGCCACGGTGGTGGTGAACGGGCAGTCCTCGTTCACTTGGAAGGTCAGAACCCTGAGGCGCGCGAAGATCCGCAGGAGTTTCAGGAGCTGGCACTGTCGGCTGGGGCCGATATTGTCGCGTTCGCCAATGTGGCGCGACATCAGCCCACCGCCAAATACCTGATTGGCAGCGGCAAGGTCGAAGAATTGCGCGACCTGGTCAACGCCGAACAGGTAGATTTGGTGATTTTCAATCACACCCTCACCCCCAGTCAGGAACGTAACCTCGAACGAGTCTTCGAGTGTCGCGTGCTTGACCGCACCGGTCTGATTCTCGATATCTTCGCCCAGCGGGCGCGTACCCATGAAGGCAAGCTGCAGGTCGAACTGGCCCAGCTCGAGCACATGAGCACGCGGCTGGTACGTGGCTGGACTCACCTTGAGCGGCAAAAAGGCGGTATCGGCCTGCGCGGCCCGGGTGAAACCCAACTGGAAACCGACCGCCGCCTGCTGCGGGTACGCCTGCGCCAGATCAAGGCGCGCCTGGAGAAGGTCCGCAGCCAGCGTGAGCAGGCTCGTCGTGGCCGTAAACGGGCGGATATCCCTTCGGTTTCCCTGGTCGGCTACACCAACGCCGGCAAATCCACGCTGTTCAACGCCCTGACCCAGTCCGAGGTCTACGCTGCCGACCAGTTGTTCGCGACCCTCGACCCGACCTTGCGCCGGCTCGAGCTCGACGACCTCGGGCCGATCGTGCTGGCCGACACCGTGGGCTTCATTCGTCACCTGCCGCACAAGCTGGTCGAGGCATTTCGGGCTACGCTCGAAGAGTCGAGCAACTCCGACCTGCTGCTGCACGTGATCGACGCCCATGAGCCTGAGCGCATGGCGCAGATCGAGCAGGTCATGGCGGTACTGGGAGAGATCGGTGCAGAAGGCTTGCCGATCCTCGAGGTCTATAACAAACTCGACCTGCTTGAAGGCGTCGAGCCGCAGATTCAGCGCGATGCCGATGGCAAGCCGCAACGGGTCTGGGTCTCGGCCCGCGATGGTCGGGGGCTGGAGCTGGTGGGGCAGGCGGTCGCCGAATTGCTGGGGGATGACCTGTTTGTCGGTACCTTGCGCCTTGAGCAGCGTTTTGCCCGGCTGCGCGCGCAGTTCTTTGAACTGGGTGCGGTGCAGAGCGAAGAGCACGACGATGAAGGCAGCAGCCTGCTGGCTGTGCGACTGCCGCGGGTGGAGTTGAACCGCCTGGTCAGCCGCGAAGGTTTGCAGCCGCTGGAGTTCATCGAGCAACATACTTTGCAATAAATGCCCGGCGACGCGGTCGGGCAGCCGTGACAGGCATTCTGTAGCATTGGACGGCGCGCCGTGGGCGCGTCTTTGCTTTATCAGATGGAGAGCGCTATGGCTTGGAATGAGCCGGGTGGCAACTCGAACAATCAGGATCCGTGGGGCGGGCGCCGTGGTGGCGACAAGAAAGGGCCACCGGATCTCGACGAGGCCTTCCGCAAGCTGCAGGACAGCCTGAACGGCATGTTCGGCAGTGGCAAGAAACGCGGTGGTGATGGCGGCATCGGCAAGGGCGGTGGCTTCGGCCTGCTCGGTATCGGTCTCGCCGTGCTTGCAGCTATCTGGCTGTACAGCGCCGTGTACGTGGTCGACGAACAGGAGCAGGCAGTCGTGCTGCGCTTCGGCAAATACTACGAAACCGTAGGGCCGGGCCTGAACATCTACTTCCCGCCGATCGATCGCAAGTACATGGAGAACGTTACCCGCGAACGTGCCTATACCAAGCAGGGGCAGATGCTGACCGAAGACGAGAACATCGTCGAGGTGCCGCTGACCGTGCAGTACAAGATCACCAACCTGCAGGATTTCGTGCTGAACGTCGATCAGCCTGAAGTCAGCCTGCAGCACGCGACCGACAGCGCCCTGCGTCATGTGGTGGGTTCCACCGCAATGGACAAGGTACTGACCGAAGGTCGTGAGCAGATGGCCGTGGAAATCAAGGAGCGCCTGCAGCGTTTCCTCGATACCTACCGTACCGGTATCACCGTCACCCAGGTCAACGTACAGAGCGCGGCAGCCCCGCGTGAAGTGCAGGAAGCCTTCGACGACGTGATCCGTGCCCGTGAAGACGAGCAGCGTGCCCGCAACCAGGCCGAGTCCTACGCCAATGGCGTGGTGCCAGAAGCCCGTGGTCAGGCCCAGCGGATCATCGAGGACGCCAACGGTTACCGCGACGAAGTCGTCTCGCGCGCCAAGGGTGAGGCCGACCGCTTCACCAAGCTGGTCGCCGAGTACCGCAAGGCCCCTGAAGTGACCCGTCAGCGCTTGTACCTGGACACCATGCAGGAAGTCTACAGCAACACCAGCAAGGTCCTGGTCTCCGGCAAGGACGGTCAGAGCAACCTGCTGTACCTGCCGCTCGACAAGATGATCCAGAACAGTGGTTCGCGTATTGCGCCGACCACCAGCGCTGCGCCTTCGGCCAACGCTGATGCGGCCCGTGCGGCGGAACTGCAACAGCAGCAAACACAGTTGCGTACTAGGGAGAGCCGCTGATGAGCAATAAATCGCTGATCGCCCTGATCGTGGCCGTGGTGCTGGGGATCGTGGCCTGGAACAGCTTCTACATCGTGGCCCAGACCGAGCGTGCGGTACTCCTGCAATTTGGTCGTGTGGTCCAGGCTGATGTCCAGCCCGGCCTGCATGTGAAGGTTCCTTACGTCAACCAGGTGCGCAAGTTCGACGCCCGCCTGATGACCCTGGACGCCCCGACCCAGCGCTTCCTGACCCTGGAAAAGAAAGCGGTGATGGTCGATGCCTACGCCAAGTGGCGGGTCAAGGATGCCGAGCGTTTCTACACTGCAACCTCGGGCCTCAAGCAGATTGCCGACGAACGTCTGTCGCGCCGTCTGGAAAGCGGCCTGCGTGACCAGTTCGGTAAACGCACCCTGCACGAAGTGGTCTCCGGTGAACGTGACGCGCTGATGGCTGACATCACTGCCTCGTTGAACCGCATGGCCAGCAAGGAGCTGGGTATTGAAGTGGTCGACGTTCGCGTTAAGGCCATCGACCTGCCCAAGGAAGTCAACCGCAGCGTGTTCGAGCGCATGAGCACCGAGCGTGAGCGTGAAGCCCGCGAGCACCGTGCCAAGGGTAACGAGCTGGCTGAAGGCATTCGTGCCGACGCCGATCGTCAGCGCCGGGTTCTGCTGGCCGAAGCCTACCGGGAATCGGAAGAAACCCGCGGTGACGGTGATGCCCAGGCGGCGTCGATCTACGCCAAGGCCTACGGTCAGGACCAGGACTTCTACGCGTTCTATCGCAGCCTCAAGGCTTACCGCGAGAGCTTTGCCGACAAGAGCGATGTGCTGGTGCTCGATCCGAGCAGCGACTTCTTCCGCTTCATGGGCAAGTCCAAGCCATAAGCATCTACCCCGCCGGGCGGCTAAAACGCCTGGCGGGGTGATCCCGCGAGAAAACGGGTGTATGATGCGGCAGCCGGGAAATTCCCGGCTTTTTTGCGTCTGCAAGATCGAACGGTTCAAACCCGGTTCGGGTCTACAGAGCAGCCCAAGGTATTCGAGGGTATAGGCACGGCGGTAGCGCTGGAATCGGTGCTGCGCGCCATTGTTTGCCGATACCTGCTTCACTCAAGGCTCGCCCGTGGGCAAGCCGCCCGGACCATAGGGGAAATGGCGTAATGGCAACGGTAGACCGCTGGCTGCTGCCAGATGGCATCGAAGAAGTACTGCCACCTGAGGCGGCGCGCATCGAGATCGCGCGTCGGCAGGTGTTGGATCTGTTCCAGAGCTGGGGTTATGACTTTGTCGTGACCCCGCATATCGAGTACCTGGAATCGCTGCTCACCGGTGCCGGCCAGGACCTGGACCTGCGGACCTTCAAGGTCATCGACCCGCAATCGGGCCGGCAGATGGGTTTCCGTGCCGACATCACTCCACAGGTTGCGCGCATCGATGCGCATACCCTGCGTCGTGAAGGCCCGAGCCGCCTGTGCTATGCCGGCAGCGTGCTGCACGCCTTGCCGCGGGCGCTGTCGACGTCGCGCAGCCCGATCCAGCTCGGTGCCGAGCTGTACGGCGACGCCAGCCCGGTCAGCGACGTCGAAGTGATCAGCCTGATGCTGGCCATGCTGCAACTGGCCGATGTGCCGGACGTGCACATGGACCTCGGTCATGTCGGTATCTACCGTGGCCTGGCCCGCGCCGCCGGTCTGTCCGGAGCAATCGAGCAGCAGTTGTTCGATGCCCTGCAGCGCAAGGCCGTCGACGAAGTGATCGAGCTGACTGCCAAGCTGCCAGCGGACCTCGCCGCTATGTTGCGCTCGCTCACCGAGCTGTGCGGTGGCCGTGAAGTGCTGGCCGAGGCGCGCGTGCGCCTGGGCCGTGCACCGGCTGCGGTACTGGCGGCACTGGATGACCTGATGGCGATCGCCGAGCGGCTGGCCACGCGTTATCCCGGGCTGCCGCTGTATTTTGACCTGGGCGAGTTGCGCGGCTACCACTACCACACCGGTGTGGTGTTTGCCGCGTTCGTCCCGGGTGTCGGTCAGTCGATCGCCCAGGGCGGTCGTTACGACGACATCGGAGCGGACTTTGGCCGGGCACGCCCGGCCACCGGTTTCTCCACGGATTTGAAGACCCTGGTCACACTGGGGCGAGCCGAGGTGGTATTGCCGTCTGGCGGGATCTGGATGCCCGACAGCAGCGATGCGGCACTCTGGCAGTTGGTCTGCCAATTGCGCAGTGAAGGTCAGCGGGTGGTTCAGGCCTTGCCTGGGCAGCCATTGACTGCCGCCGTAGAGGCGGATTGCGATCGGCAATTGATTCAGCAAAACGGGCTTTGGCAGGTTCTGCCGCTGGCCATTTGAGATTCCCCGCCGGCACGAGCCGGCGCCAAGTTTGCGCGAATGAGGACAAGTGTTATGGGTAAGAATGTCGTAGTCCTGGGCACCCAGTGGGGTGATGAGGGCAAAGGCAAGATCGTTGATCTGCTGACCGAACATGCTGCCGCCGTAGTGCGCTACCAGGGTGGCCACAACGCAGGCCACACCCTGGTGATCGACGGTGAGAAGACCGTGCTGCACCTGATCCCGTCGGGCGTGCTGCGCGAAGGCGTGCAGTGCCTGATCGGCAACGGCGTGGTGGTAGCACCGGACGCCCTGCTGCGTGAAATCAACAAGCTCGAAGAGAAAGGCGTACCGGTGCGCGAGCGCCTGCGCATCAGCCCTTCCTGCCCGCTGATCCTGTCCTACCACGTGGCCCTCGACCAGGCTCGTGAAAAAGCCCGTGGCGAGCAGAAGATCGGCACCACCGGTCGCGGCATCGGCCCGGCCTACGAAGACAAGGTTGCCCGTCGCGGCCTGCGCATCGGTGACCTGTTCCACCGCGAGCGTTTCGCTGCCAAGCTCGGCGAGCTGCTGGACTACCACAACTTCGTGCTGGTCAATTACTACAAAGAACCTGCAATCGATTTCCAGAAGACCCTGGACGAGTGCATGGAATACGCCGAGCTGCTCAAGCCGATGATGCTCGACGTCACCGCCGAGCTGCACAACCTGCGTCGCGCCGGCAAGGACATCATGTTCGAAGGCGCCCAGGGCTCGCTGCTGGACATCGACCACGGTACCTACCCGTTCGTGACCAGTTCCAACACCACCGCTGGCGGCATCGCTACCGGTTCGGGCGTTGGCCCTATGTACCTGGACTACATCCTCGGTATCACCAAGGCCTACACCACCCGCGTTGGCTCGGGCCCGTTCCCGACCGAACTGTTCGATGACGTCGGTGCCTTCCTGGCCAAGCGTGGTCACGAGTTCGGCGCCACCACCGGTCGCGCCCGCCGTTGCGGCTGGTTCGATGCCGTGATCCTGCGTCGCGCCATCGACGTCAACAGCATCTCCGGCCTGTGCCTGACCAAGCTGGACGTGCTCGACGGCCTGGAAACCATCCGTATCTGCGTTGGCTACAAGAACGAGAACGGTGCGGTCATCGATGCCCCGACCGACGCCGACAGCTACATCGGCCTGGAGCCGGTGTACGAAGAAATGCCGGGCTGGAGCGAGTCGACCCTGGGTGCCAAGACCCTGGAAGAACTGCCGGCCAACGCCCGTGCCTACATCAAGCGTGTGGAAGAGCTGGTCGGCGCGCCGATCGACATCATCTCCACCGGCCCGGACCGCAACGAGACCATCGTGCTGCGTCATCCGTTCGCCTGATTCGCGACTGATGTAAAGACAAAGGCCCCTTGATAGGGGTCTTTGTCGTTTCTGTCGGCTGATCGGCACAACCTTTGCTGTAAGAATCACTCCAGTGGTGCCATCACTTTAATGGCCCCAGAAGTAGAGGGTTCTTTCGTGTCCGCCGTTCTCTCACTGTTACGAAGCCGCCTGTTGCGGCCTGTCTTTGTTGCCCTCGGTATCGCTCTTTTGGTGCAAGTGCTGGTCGCGGTCGCGCTGACCCGGAGCACGGTCACAGCCCTTGAGGCCGATCTGGGCAAGCGTCTGGCCGCCGACAGCCAGCAACTTTCCGCCGAGCTTGAGCAGGCCGGGCGCGAAGTCAGCTCCGGGCTCGACAGCCTCTCCGCCAGTACCCGCCAGCGCCTGACCGCAGGTTTGTCCACGCGTTTGCAGGATGAGCAGGCGCAGTTGCGCGCGACCCTGGAAAAGAACCTCAAGGATTCGGCCAACGACATGGCCGAACTGCTCGCCTCGGTGGCGCCACGGGCCATGTGGGACAACGACGTGCCGACCCTGTCGGAGTTCTCCCGCCGGGCCCAGCGCAACCCTAGCGTGCTGTTCGTGGTGTACGACGACGCCCAGGGTCAGCACTTGACCCGCTACCTCAACCGGCAGAACCCGATCAACCAGGCGCTGCTGGAAAAGGGCCAGGGCGAGCGGGCGCTGGACAAGGTACTGGACGCCGCGCGCAACGACCCTTCGGTGTACTTCGTCGAGGCCTCGATCAACCCTAACGGGGTCGAGATCGGCAAGGTATTGATGGGCATTTCCACGGCCGTGGTCGACCACGAGCTGGTGGCGCTGGACAAGCGCTTCTCGGCGTTGATCGCCAGCGGTGATCAGTTGGTCGGCGACAGCCTGGTGGGTGCCGCCGCCGACAGCAACAAGGCTTTGCGCGCGCGCCTGGAGGCAGCGCAGGGCAGTGCTGCCGGTATGCAGGCCAACACCTCGCAAAGCGTTCAGGACGCGGCCGCGACCCTGCGCTGGAACATCGGTGTGGGGCTGGCCCTGGTCGGCCTGGGCGTGCTGCTGGTGGTCGCCGTGGTGCTGGGGCGGCGCGTGGTCAACAAGCTGCGCCTGCTGATTGCGGCACTGAACGACCTGGCGGCGGGTGAGGGTGATCTGACCAAGCGTGTTTCCATCGACAGTCGCGACGAGATCGGCGACATGGCGGCGGCGGTCAACCAGTTCGTCGCCAAGCTGCAGCCTATTGTGCGTGAGGCTGGCGAAGTGGCCCAGCGTACCGGCATCGAGATCGGCGCCATGACCCAGCGCAATGCCGGCGCCGATGCTGCTGCCGAGCTGCAGCGTGATGAAGTTGCCGCCAGCCTGCGCGACCTGTCGAGTATGGCCGATGAGGCCCAGGCCGAAAGCCAGGCGATGCAATCGGCCCTGCAGCAGGTGGTGGATATTCGCCAGGCCACCGACGAGAACAGCCGCACTTCCACCCAAGTGGCCAAGCTTATCGAAGACCTGGCCGGGCAGGTCGAGACCGGCTCCAAGGTCATCGAGCGCCTGGCCCAGCAAAGTGAGCAGATCGAGGTGGTGCTGACGGTAATTCACGGCATTGCCGAACAGACCAACCTGCTGGCGCTCAACGCTGCCATCGAAGCGGCGCGCGCCGGGGAAACCGGGCGCGGTTTTGCCGTGGTGGCCGATGAGGTGCGAGCACTGGCGAGCAAGACCCAAAGCTCGACCGGCGATATCCAGGCGCACATCGGCGCATTGCAGCAGGGCGCCAAAGAGGCAGTGGCGGCGATCAGCCAGGCCGGGCGCCAGGCTAGCGAAGGCCTGCTGGTGCTGCGCGACAACGCGCGCTTGCAGCAATCGGTGCAGGCATCGGTTGAGCAGGTGCATGCGGCGATTGGCCTGGCTACCCGTGCGGCCGAGCAGCAGGCTCATGGCGCGCAGGCCGTGCGTGGCCGGGTGCAGACCATTCACGCCCAGGCCGAGCGGGCTGCCGAGGTGGTGCTGCAAACCACCGCCAGCAGCAAGGTGCTCGATGACCTGGCGGCGCAGCTCAAGGCCAGCCTGGGGCAGTTCCGCGCGTGAGAGTAATCGCGGGGCAAGTCGAGTCGTCGCACCGCCGCTCCCACGGTGGGAGCGGGCTTGCCCCGCGATGCTTTTCAGGTATCACGCGCGGTTCAGATACATCCGCGTGGTCAGCAGGTACACCGGCAGCCCCGACACCAGGATCAGCAATGCCGCATAGGGCGCTGCCGCCGCGAACTCGACGTTGGCGGTATGCGCCCACACTTCGGTGGCCAGGGTGGTCATGCCGGTCGGGCTGAGCAGCAGGGTTGCGGTCAGCTCCTTCATGGCGTCCAGGAACACCAGTGCGAACGCCGCCGCCAGGGCCGGGAAGATGATCGGCAGGGTCACCCGGCAAAACGCCGTGAACTGGGTTGCGCCCAAGGTGCGGGCGGCTTCTTCGAGCTGCGGCGCCGCCTTGTTCAAGGCTGTGCGCACCGGCGCCTGGGCCAGGGGCAGGAACAGCAGCGCGTAAGCCAGTAGCAACAAGCCAGTGGTCTGGTACAGCGCCGGCACATAGTGCAAGGCGAAGTACACCAGGGTCAGGGCGATCACCAGGCCGGGCAGGGCGTGCAGCAGGTACGGCAGGCGTTCGGCCCAGATCGCCAGGCGGCCCTTGTAGCGCACCACCAGGAAACTCACCGGCAGTGCCAGCAGCAAGCTCAATCCGGCACCACCCAGCGATAGCGACAACGATGAGAACAGCGCGCGACTGATATCGGCCACCGGAAAGGCCGCCGACGAACCAACGCTCAGCCAGTAACCGAGCATGCCCAGTGGAATACCGCTGCCCAGCAGCGCCAGGACCAGGCAATACAGCTGCCCGACCGGCATCCGCCCGCGCAGGCGAATCGGCGCACCGCGCCGCGCCACGCCCTGGCCGATGCGCACAAGGCGGGCCTTGCCGCGCACACGCAGCTCCAGCCAGAGCATCATTAGGCACATGAACAACAGCACTGCCGAGAGCATCGCGGCGTTGGCGTTGCTGAATTCCAGCTCAAATTGCTGGTAGATCGCCGTGGTAAAGGTCTGCAGGCCGAGGATCGACAGGGCGCCGAACTCCACCAGCATGTGCAGGGCAATCAGCAGGCTGCCACCAATGATCGACGGCCACAGCAGTGGCAGGGTGATGCGCCAGAACACGCCCCAGCGCGTCTGCCCCAGGGTCCGTGCCGACTCTTCCAGTGAGGTATCGAGGTTGCGCAGGGTCGCTGCAACCGGCAGTAACACCAGTGGGTACTTGGACAGGCTCATCACCAGGATGGCACCGCCCAGGCCTTCGAAGCGCGGGCTCAGCGACACCCAGGTAAAGCCGCTGACAAAGGCTGGCACGGCAAACGGCAGGCACAGGATCACGCCCCACAGGCGCCGTCCGGGCAGGTCACTGCGTTCCAGCAACCAGGCCAGGGATACACCCAAGGCCATGCAGGCCAGGGTGACGCCGGCCATCAGCATCAGGGTGTTGCGCATCAGGCCCCAGACGAACGGGCGCCAGAGCAAGTGCAAGGCTTCGCGCCAGCCGGCTTCCCAGGTTTTCAGCGCCACGTACAGCAGCGGCAGCAGGCTCAGCCCGACCAGCAGCAGCACCGGCAGCACCACCCAGATCGACGGGCGCTTGCGCTTGGGAATATAACGGCTGGCCAGTGCGGCCGCGGGCAGGGCTGCGCTCATTACAGCAGGCCAACTTCGCGTTCGAGTTCCAGGGCTTCTTCAGCGTTACCCAGGTCGGCCGGGGTGATTTTTGGCGGACGCAGGTCTTCGAAGGGCTTCAGGCCCTGGTCCGAGACCATGCCTTTATGCAGCGGATACTCGGCGGTGGTCTGGGTGATTACCCGCTGGCCTTCTTCACTGGCCATCCAGGCCAGCAGGGCCTGGGCTTCTTTCGGGTGCTTGCTGGCTTTTACCGCCGCGGCGCTGGAGATGGTCACCAGGCCACCGACGTCGCCGTCGGCCAGGTAATAGAGTTTCGAATCCAGCTGGCCGCGCTCTTTCTTCAGGGCGTACCAGTAGTAATTGTTGACCAGCACGGCCGCCACTTCGCCATTCTCCACGGCTTTGAGCGCAACCATGTTGTTAGTGTAGGTCTTGCCGAAGGCTTTGAGGCCGGTCAGCCATTCTTCGGCGGCCTCGCGACCGTGCAGCTTGAGGATGGCCACGGCCTGTTCCTGGAAGGCGCCGCTGGTCGGCACGAAACCGATCTTGCCGTCCCACTCGGGGTCGGCAAAGTCCATCACTGAAGGTGGCAGGTCTTTCTCGTCGATTACCTTGGGGTTGAAGGCGACCACGCGGGTGCGTGCGGTAACGCCCATCCAGGTACCGTTGGCGGCGACGTATTCCTTGGGCAGGACCTGCAGGGTCGAATCATCGATCTTGGCCAGCAGGCCCAGTTCGCCGAGGTTGTTCAGCGGTGGCGATTCTTCGGTGTAGATGACGTCGGCGGGGGAGCGATCACCTTCTTCGATGATCTGGCTGGCCAGCTGGTTGCTGCTGCCCTTGCGGATATTGATGTGGATGCCGGTCTTGGCCTCGTAGGCCTTGGCGATGGCTTCACCGATTTCCTTGTGCTGGCCGTTGTACAGGGTCAGCGACACCGGGTCGGCGGCCATGGCGGCTGGGGTGCCGAGCAGCATGGCGAAAACAGAGACGGCCAGGCCGCGCAACAGGGGGTTATTGCGGAACGTCATGCGGGTACTTCCTCGCTTGCGGCTACATATCTGGAAACAATGATAATCGATATCGCTTCTCAAATGCCCTTGTGAGGGAAAATTCATGAGCAGGCTATCGGTCGTTTCGGGATTGCAGGCGAGGAAAAGGGTAGGGCAGAAACGAAAAAACCCGCTTTCGCGGGTTTGATCTGAATTGGTGCCCAGAAGAAGACTCGAACTTCCACGACCGTAAGGTCACCAGCACCTGAAGCTGGCGTGTCTACCAATTTCACCATCTGGGCAAAATGAAGCGGTGTAGCTTGTAACGAAAACAGTGTAGCGTGTTGCAGTAAATCTCAGAAGCCAGCGGCAGTTCTAAGATTTGAAATTGGTGCCCAGAAGAAGACTCGAACTTCCACGACCGTAAGGTCACCAGCACCTGAAGCTGGCGTGTCTACCAATTTCACCATCTGGGCATTTCGCTGAGGAACATGATGCTTCACATCGTGCTGCTTCTCAACTATAACGACGGTGTCCGTCGTTGTGGTGCGCACTATACGGATGCTCCTGAGAGCTGTAAACCCCCGTTCAGAAAAAATCTTAAAAAATTCAAGTCGTTGTTCCTTATGATGGTTTTGGCAGCATCCAGGGGGCTCTGACAGGGCTGTCCAAGCCTGAAATTTCCGGTTTCAATACGCCTATGCCAAACTAACCCTTATATAGACAAGGTGAACCCCTCCTAATGGCCGATTGGCAGACCCTCGATCCCGAGGCCGCTCGTGAAGCGGAAAAATACGAAAACCCTATTCCTAGCCGTGAGCTGATCCTCCAGCGTCTGGACGAGCGCGGCTCGCCGGCAGCCCGTGAGCAGCTGGTCGAAGAGTTCGGCCTGACCACCGAAGACCAGATCGAAGCCCTGCGCCGCCGTCTGCGCGCGATGGAGCGTGACGGCCAGCTGATCTATACCCGGCGCGGCACTTATGCCCCGGTAGACAAGCTCGACCTGATCCTCGGCCGCATCGCCGGCCACCGTGACGGCTTTGGCTTCCTGATCCCGGATGACGGCAGCGACGACCTGTTCCTGAGCCCTGCGCAAATGCGCCTGGTGTTCGATGGCGACCGCGCCCTGGCCCGGGTTTCCGGCCTGGATCGCCGTGGCCGCCGCGAAGGCGTGGTGGTCGAAGTGATCTCCCGCGCCCACGAAAGCATCGTTGGCCGCTACTTCGAAGAAGGCGGTATCGGCTTTGTCACCCCCGACAACCCCAAGGTCCAGCAAGAAGTGCTGATCACCCCGGGGCGTAACGGCGGTGCCAAGATCGGCCAGTTCGTCGAAGTCAAGATCACCCACTGGCCGACCCCGCGCTTCCAGCCCCAGGGCGACGTTACCGAAGTGATCGGCAACTACATGGCCCCGGGCATGGAAATCGACGTTGCCCTGCGCAGCTACGACATTCCGCACGTCTGGCCCGAAGCGGTGATCAAGGAAGCGCGCAAGCTCAAGCCGGAAGTCGAAGAGAAAGACAAAGAGCACCGCGTCGACCTGCGTCACCTGCCGTTCGTCACCATTGACGGCGAAGACGCGCGCGACTTCGACGATGCGGTGTACTGCGAGAGCCTGGGCAAATTGCGCCTGTTCTCCGGTGGCTGGCGCCTGTACGTGGCGATTGCCGACGTTTCCAGCTACGTGCGCCTGGGCTCTGCCCTGGATGCCGAAGCCCAGGTGCGCGGCAACTCGGTGTACTTCCCCGAGCGCGTGGTACCGATGCTGCCTGAAGAGCTGTCCAACGGCCTGTGCTCGCTGAACCCGCACGTCGACCGGCTGGCGATGGTCTGTGAAATGACCATCAACAAGTCCGGGCAGATGGTCGATTACCAGTTCTATGAAGCGGTGATCCACTCCCATGCACGCCTGACCTACAACAAGGTCAGCAGCATGCTCGAACACGCTCGTACCCGCGAAGGCAAGGCCCTGCGCGAGCAGTACAGCGAAGTGGTGCCGGACCTCAAGCAGCTCTATGCGCTGTACAAGGTGCTGCTGGCGGCCCGTCATACCCGTGGCGCGATCGACTTCGAAACCCAGGAAACGCGGATCATCTTCGGTTCCGAACGCAAGATCGCCGAAATCCGCCCGACCGTGCGCAACGACGCCCACAAGCTGATCGAAGAGTGCATGCTGGCGGCCAACGTGGCCACCGCCGAGTTCCTCAAGAAGCACGAAATTCCGGCCCTGTACCGTGTTCACGACGGCCCGCCACCGGAGCGCCTGGAAAAACTGCGCGCCTTCCTCGGCGAGCTGGGCTTGTCCCTGCACAAGGGCAAGGACGGCCCGTCGCCCAAGGATTACCAGGCATTGTTGGCGAGCATCGCCGACCGCCCGGATTTCCACCTGATCCAGACCGTGATGCTGCGCTCGCTGAGCCAGGCGGTGTACAGCGCCGACAACAACGGCCACTTCGGCTTGAACTACGAGGCGTACACCCACTTCACCTCGCCGATCCGCCGCTACCCGGACCTGCTGACCCACCGGGCGATCCGCAGCGTGATCCGTTCGCGTCAGGAAACCCCGCACGTCAAGCGTGCCGGTGCCATGAGCATCCCCAAGGCGCGCATCTACCCGTACGACGAGGCGACCCTGGAGCAGCTCGGCGAGCAGTGCTCGATGAGCGAGCGGCGTGCCGACGAGGCCACCCGCGACGTGGTCAACTGGCTCAAGTGCGAGTACATGAAAGACCGCGTCGGCGAGAGCTTCCCGGGTGTGATCACCGCGGTGACCGGCTTTGGCCTGTTCGTCGAGCTGACCGACATCTACGTCGAAGGCATGGTCCATGTCAGTGCCCTGCCGGGCGACTACTACCACTTCGACCCTGTGCACCACCGCCTGGCCGGTGAGCGTACCGGGCGCAGCTTCCGCCTGGGCGATACCGTCGAAGTGCGGGTGATGCGCGTCGATCTCGAGCAGCGCAAGATCGACTTCGAGATGGCCGAGAACACCCTCAAGGCGCCGATTGGCCGCAAGCAGCGTGGTGAAGGCGTGCGCCCGCAAGACGGCAAGCCGGTGCCGGTGCTCGACAAGAAGGCCGAGGCGCCGGCCAAGGCTGCAGAGCCTGCCCGTCGCAGCCGCAAGAACGAAACTGCCGAAGCCTATTTCCCAGCCAATGCCGTGGCCAACAACGCCGAAGTGCGCAAGAGCCGGGAAATGAAAAAGGCCTTGATGTCCGATGCCAAGCACGCAGGCGGCAAGCCTGCGTCGAAGTCGGGCAAATCGGAAAAACCGAGCAAGCATCGTAAAGGGCCGCCGAAAGCCGGCTCCGCGTCACGTAAACCCAAGGCCAAGTCATGAGTCAGTTGGAAAAAATCTACGGCGTGCATGCCGTGGAAGCCCTGTTGCGTCACCACCCCAAGCGGGTCAAGCAGATCTGGCTGTCCGAAGGCCGTAGCGAGCCGCGCCTGCAGGCGCTGCTGGAGCTGGCCGGGCAAAACCGCGTGGCGGTCGGCCAGGCTGAACGCCGCGAGATGGATGCCTGGGTTGAAGGCGTGCACCAGGGCGTGGTGGCTGAAGTCAGCCCGAGCCAGGTCTGGGGCGAGGCGATGCTTGAAGAGCTGCTCGACCGCACTGAAGGCGCGCCGTTGATCCTGGTACTCGACGGCGTTACCGACCCGCACAACCTCGGCGCCTGCCTGCGCACCGCCGATGCCGCCGGCGCGCTGGCGGTGGTGGTGCCCAAAGACAAGTCGGCGACCTTGACCCCAGCGGTTCGGAAAGTGGCCTGCGGTGCGGCAGAAGTCATTCCGCTGGTGGCGGTCACCAACCTTGCGCGGACTCTGGAGAAGCTCCAGCAACGTGGCCTGTGGGTGGTCGGTACTGCGGGCGAGGCCGAGCAAGAGCTGTATCAGCAGGACCTGACCGGCCCGACCATCCTGATCATGGGCGCCGAGGGCAAGGGCATGCGCCGCTTGACCCGCGAGCACTGTGATTTTCTGGTCAAGCTGCCGATGGCAGGCAGCGTCAGCAGCCTGAACGTGTCGGTGGCGACGGGCGTGTGCCTGTTCGAGGCCGTTCGTCAGCGCCAGGCAAAGCGCCAGGCTTGATTTCGGCGTTGCATCTATCGCGGGTCCAGCCCGCTCCCACAGGTCCTTGTGGGAGCGGGCTGGACCCGCGATGCTTTTAAGGCTGTTCAAATAATCACCAATGACCTTGCTTGTCCCCCGGCGCTTCTCTACAATTGCGCCCCTTGCCATGTTGGCAGGCGTTCACGCGCCTCTTCCCAGGGCAAGACATACAAGTGTCCTTCACTCCTTGTCTGACCACTCTGGTGGCAGACTACAACCCGTAAGGAGCATTCATGCGTCATTACGAAATCATCTTTCTGGTCCACCCTGACCAGAGCGAGCAAGTCGGCGGCATGGTTGAGCGTTACACCAAGCTGATCGAAGAAGACGGCGGTAAAATCCACCGTCTGGAAGACTGGGGCCGTCGTCAACTGGCCTATGCAATCAACAATGTTCACAAGGCTCACTACGTGATGCTGAACGTTGAGTGCACCGGCAAGGCCCTGGCCGAGCTGGAAGACAACTTCCGCTACAACGATGCCGTGATCCGTAACCTGGTCATCCGTCGCGACGAAGCCGTTACCGGCCAGTCCGAGATGCTCAAGGCTGAAGAGAACCGCAGTGAGCGCCGTGAGCGTCGCGACCGTCCTGAGCACGAAAGCGCCGAAAGCGCTGATAGTGATGACAGCGACAACAGCGATAACGCTGACGAGTAATCCACGGACCTTTTGAGGAGCCTATTACATGGCACGTTTCTTCCGTCGTCGTAAATTCTGCCGCTTCACTGCTGAAGACGTGAAAGAGATCGATTACAAAGATCTCAACACCCTGAAAGCTTATGTATCCGAAACCGGCAAAATCGTTCCAAGCCGTATCACCGGTACCAAAGCTCGTTATCAGCGTCAGCTGGCTACCGCTATCAAGCGCGCCCGCTTCCTGGCCCTGCTGCCCTACACCGACAGCCACGGCCGCTGAGACCGGGTCGTCGACAAGTAGCAAAGGATAAAATGCATGCGCGCCTTGGCTGATTTCATCATGCGCGGTCGCGTGCAAGCCACCCTCGTGGTGGTGGGTTGTGCGGCTTTGCCGCTGTTGTTCTGGTTGAGTGCCGCCGCCGGGAGCCTGGTGTTCCTGCGGCGCGGTTTCAAGGACGCTTCCGGTGTCCTCGCCTGGGCTTTGTTGCCGGCGATGGCCTGGTGGTTCTTCGGCGAGCCGCGCACCTTGATGGTGTTGCTGGGTACGCTGGGTCTGGCGGCGCTGTTGCGCGCCGGGCAGTCCTGGAACCGGGTGCTGTTGTTCAGCATCGGCATGGGCCTGGTGTACGGGGTTGTACTGGGTTCGGTGTTCCGCGAACCGATTGAAGCTCTGGCTGGAGCGCTTGAAAAAGCCCTGCCGCAGATGCTCGACGGTCTCTACCAACAGTTATCGGTAGAGGAGCGGGGCCGCCTTGGAAGCCTTATTGCACCGGTGCTCGTCGGCCTGATTGCGGCGTTGTTGCAAGCCGTCAGTGTGCTGGCCCTGATGTTGGGCCGTTACTGGCAGGCGTTGTTGTATAACCCGGGTGGTTTTGGTCGCGAGTTTCAAGCGGTCAGGCTCCCCCTGGTGCCGGCGCTGGTGCTGGTGGTGCTCATGTTGGTGGGGCCGAATTTCGGTCCTGAGCTGGCGATGTTGACACCCCTGTGCAGCATTCCACTGATGTTTGCAGGGCTCGCCCTGCTGCATGGGCTGGTGGCGCAAGGACGACTGGCCAAGTTCTGGCTGGTCGGGTTGTACGTGACGCTGGTGCTGTTTATGCAGCTGACTTATCCGTTGCTCGTGGTCCTGGCCATTGTCGACAGCCTGATTGATTTTCGCGGTCGCAAGGCGCCCCCAAAAGGTGCCGATAACGATTCCGCGAACGGTGAAGGTTAAAAGTTAAGAGGTTATTACCAAATGGAACTGATCCTGCTGGAAAAAGTCGCCAACCTGGGCAACCTGGGCGACAAGGTAAAAGTTAAGTCCGGTTACGGTCGTAACTACCTGCTGCCATTCGGCAAAGCCACCGCTGCGACCGCTGCCAACCTGGCTGCGTTCGAAGAGCGTCGTGCTGAGCTGGAAAAAATCGCTGCAGAGAAAAAAGCTTCGGCCGAAACTCGCGCTGCCCAACTGGCTGAGCTGGAAGTGACCATCACTGCCACCGCCGGTGACGAAGGCAAGCTGTTCGGTTCGATCGGCACCCACGACATCGCTGATGCCCTGACCGCCTCCGGCGTTGAAGTGGCTAAAGCTGAAGTTCGTCTGCCGAACGGCACCATCCGTAACGTCGGCGAATACGACGTTGCCGTGCACCTGCACAGCGACGTTGAAGCCACCGTTCGCGTGGTTGTTGTCGCAGCCTAAGCTGTACCGATCGGCTGGCACCTTGGGTGTCAGCCGGTTAACATCGGGCACGATCCTGCTTTGCAGGTCGTGCCCTTTGTCTTTTTCATCACCCTGATTCCTGCGTGGCCATGAACGAGATAACCGCCCCCGAGCAATATGATCTGCAAACCGCTGCCCTGAAGGTGCCGCCGCATTCCATCGAGGCCGAACAGGCCGTGCTCGGTGGCTTGATGCTGGACAACAACGCCTGGGAGCGCGTGCTCGATCAAGTCTCCGACGGCGACTTCTATCGGCATGACCACCGCCTGATCTTCCGCGCCATCCACAAGCTCGCCGACCAGAACGCCCCGTTCGACGTGGTGACCCTGCACGAGCAGCTGGACAAGGAAGGCCTGAGTTCGCAGGTTGGCGGCCTGGGTTACCTGGGCGAACTGGCCAAGAACACCCCGTCAGTGGCCAACATCAAGGCCTATGCCGCGATCATCCGCGAGCGGGCAACCCTGCGTCAGCTGATCAGCATCAGCAACGAGATCGCCGACAGCGCCTTCAACCCGCAAGGGCGCAATGCTGCCGAGATCCTCGACGAAGCCGAACGGCAGATCTTCCAGATCGCCGAAGCGCGGCCGAAGACCGGCGGCCCGGTGGGCGTCAACGACCTGCTGACCAAGGCCATCGACCGCATCGACACGCTGTTCAATACCGACAGTGCGATCACCGGCCTGTCCACCGGCTACACCGACCTCGACGAGAAGACCAGCGGCCTGCAGCCGGCCGACCTGATCATCGTCGCCGGCCGGCCGTCGATGGGTAAGACCACCTTCGCCATGAACCTGGTCGAGAACGCGGTACTGCGCAGCGACAAGGCGGTGCTGGTGTACTCGCTGGAGATGCCAGGCGAATCGTTGATCATGCGTATGCTGTCGTCGCTCGGGCGCATCGACCAGACCAAGGTGCGCTCCGGCCAGCTTGAAGACGACGACTGGCCGCGGCTGACCTCGGCGGTCAACCTGCTCAACGACCGCAAGCTGTTCATCGATGACACCGCCGGCATCAGCCCGTCGGAAATGCGCGCCCGGACCCGCCGCCTGGTGCGCGAGCACGGCGACATCGCCCTGATCATGATCGACTACCTGCAGCTGATGCAGATCCCGGGCTCCAGCGGCGACAACCGTACCAACGAGATTTCCGAGATCTCCCGCTCGCTCAAGGCCCTGGCCAAAGAGTTCAACTGCCCGGTAGTTGCCCTGTCGCAGCTCAACCGCTCCCTCGAACAGCGGCCGAACAAGCGCCCGGTGAACTCCGACTTGCGCGAATCGGGTGCGATCGAGCAGGACGCCGACGTGATCATGTTCGTTTACCGCGACGAGGTGTACCACCCGGAGACCGAGCACAAGGGCATTGCCGAAATCATCATCGGCAAGCAGCGCAACGGCCCGATCGGCTTTATCCGCCTGGCCTTCATCGGCAAGTACACACGCTTCGAAAACCTCGCGCCGGGCAGTTACAACTTCGACGACGACGAGTAAGGGCAATTTGGACAATTCCGACCTTGAGCGTCGGAATTGGTCAATTTTTGTGCTATATTCCGCGCCCGCGATTTTTCATCGATTAGCCACCGGTCACTGACATGCAAGCAGCCAAACCACTTTTCGACTATCCCAAGTACTGGGCCGAATGCTTCGGGCCAGCACCGTTCCTGCCGATGAGCAGGGAGGAGATGGATCAGCTCGGCTGGGATTCCTGCGACGTCATCATCGTGACCGGTGATGCCTACGTCGACCATCCGTCGTTCGGCATGGCCATCATTGGCCGCCTGCTGGAAGCCCAGGGCTTTCGCGTGGGCATCATTGCCCAGCCGGACTGGCAGTCCAAAGACGACTTCATGAAGCTCGGCGAGCCGAACCTGTTCTTCGGCGTCGCGGCCGGCAACATGGATTCGATGATCAACCGCTACACCGCTGACAAGAAGATCCGCTCCGACGACGCCTATACCCCGGGCGGCATGGCCGGCAAGCGTCCGGACCGCGCCAGCCTGGTGTACAGCCAGCGCTGCAAGGAAGCCTACAAGCATGTGCCGATCGTCCTCGGCGGCATCGAAGCCTCCCTGCGCCGCATCGCTCACTACGACTACTGGCAGGACAAGGTCCGTCATTCGATCCTGATCGACGCCTGCGCCGACATCCTGCTGTACGGCAACGCCGAGCGGGCCATCGTCGAAGTGGCCCAGCGCCTGTCGTTCGGCGAGTCGATCGAGAGCATCACCGACATTCGCGGCACCGCCTTCGTACGCCGTGATACCCCGCAAGGCTGGTACGAGGTCGACTCGACCCGTATCGACCGTCCGGGCAAGGTCGACAAGATCATCAACCCGTACGTCAACACCCAGGACACCCAGGCCTGCGCCATCGAGCAGGAAAAGGGCGAGGTCGAAGACCCCAACGAAGCCAAGGTTGTGCAGATCCTCGCCAGCCCGCGCATGACCCGTGACAAGACGGTCATCCGCCTGCCGTCGTTCGAGAAGGTCCGCAACGACCCGGTGCTATATGCCCACGCCAACCGCGTGCTGCACCTGGAGACCAACCCGGGTAACGCCCGTGCCCTGGTGCAGAAGCATGGCGAAGTGGACGTGTGGTTCAACCCGCCACCCATTCCGATGACCACCGAAGAAATGGACTACGTGTTCGGCATGCCCTATGCGCGCATCCCCCACCCGGCGTACGGCAAGGAGAAAATCCCCGCCTACGACATGATCCGCTTCTCGGTGAACATCATGCGCGGCTGCTTCGGCGGCTGCACCTTCTGCTCGATCACCGAGCACGAAGGGCGCATCATCCAGAACCGCTCGCACGAGTCGATCATTCGCGAGATCGAAGAGATTCGCGACAAGGTGCCCGGCTTTACCGGGGTCATCTCCGACCTCGGCGGCCCGACTGCGAACATGTACCGCATTGCCTGCAAGAGCCCCGAGATCGAGTCGGCGTGCCGCAAGCCGTCGTGCGTGTTCCCGGGCATCTGCCCGAACCTCAACACCGACCACTCGGCGCTGATCAAGCTGTACCGCAGCGCCCGTGACCTGCCGGGGGTGAAGAAGATCCTCATCGCCTCGGGCCTGCGTTACGACCTGGCGGTAGAGTCGCCGGAATACGTCAAGGAGCTGGTGACCCACCACGTCGGCGGCTACCTGAAGATTGCCCCGGAGCACACCGAGGAAGGCCCGCTGAACCAGATGATGAAGCCGGGCATCGGTAGCTATGACCGCTTCAAGCGCATGTTCGAGAAGTACTCGAAAGAGGCGGGCAAAGAGCAGTACCTGATCCCGTACTTCATCGCCGCGCACCCGGGCACCACCGACGAAGACATGATGAACCTGGCCCTGTGGCTCAAGGGCAACGGCTTCCGTGCCGACCAGGTGCAGGCGTTCTACCCGTCGCCAATGGCCTCGGCCACGGCCATGTACCACTCGGGCAAGAACCCGCTGCGCAAGGTCACTTACAAGAGCGACCCGGTGACCATCGTCAAGAGCGAGCAGCAGCGCCGCTTGCACAAGGCCTTTTTGCGCTACCACGATCCGAAGGGCTGGCCGATGCTGCGTGAAGCCCTGGAGCGCATGGGCCGCGCCGACCTGATCGGCCCGGGCAAGCACCAGTTGATCCCGCTGCACCAGCCGGCGACCGACAGCTACCAGAGTGCCCGGCGCAAGAACTCGACCCCGGCCGGCAGCCACAAGGTGGCCAAAGAGCAGAAGATCCTCACCCAGCACAACGGCTTGCCGCCGCGTGCCAGCGATGGTTCCAAGCCGTGGGACAAGCGTGAACAGGCCAAGGCGGCGGCGTTTGCCCGCAACCAGGAAGCGGCCAAGGCGCGCAAGGATGCCGCCAAGGGCGGCAAGGGCAAGAAAAAGCCCGCCCGCCAGCCGGTTCTGCCGCGCTAACTGAAACGCCATCATCTGTGGGGGCGGGCTTGCCCCGCGATAGCGCTCTGTCAATCACAGCGCATCGCGGGTTAAGTCGGATCGCCGTAACGCCGCTCTCACAGCAGATACCTGTGTTCCTTCCTGGCAAAGCCTCAAATCTGTGCAAGGCTTGCACGGCGGCCTCGCTACGGTGCGCTTTTGGTGCGACTGTACCGGCTGCATGCAGGGAATCGCAGGCCTGGGCCCATGGCACAAGTCTTGCGCGGTTCCACTACCGCCCAGGCTCGCAGGAGGCCCGCCGTGTCGATTCATGTCGCCTTGCACCATGTCACCGAGTACCGCTACGACCGTGCAGTTGAACTGGGCCCGCAAATTGTTCGCCTGCGCCCGGCTGCTCACAGCCGCACGAGGATCCTCTCCTACGGGCTGAAGGTGCAGCCGGACGGACATTTCATCAATTGGCAGCAGGACCCACAGGGCAACTACCTGGCGCGCCTGGTATTCCCGGAAAAGACTGACAGCCTGCGCGTGGAAGTCGACCTGGTCGCCGAGATGGCGGTGTTCAATCCGTTCGACTTCTTTCTCGAACCCTACGCCGAGCAGATTCCCTTCAGTTATGGCCGAGATGAACGCCACGAACTGCTGCCCTACCTGGAGCAACTGCCGCTGACGCCGAAGTTCGCCACCTACCTGGACAGCATCGAGCGCACGCCCCAGGCCAGTGTCGATTTCCTGGTGGCGCTCAATCAGCGCCTGAGCGAGGACATCAGCTACCTCATCCGCCTTGAGCCCGGTGTGCAAACCCCAGAGCAGACCCTGGAACTGGGTTCCGGCTCCTGCCGCGACTCGGCCTGGCTACTGGTGCAGTTGTTGCGCCACCTGGGCCTGGCGGCGCGGTTCGTCTCCGGTTATTTGATTCAGCTGACCGCCGACATCAAGGCACTGGACGGCCCGTCGGGCACCGAAGAGGACTTCACCGACCTGCACGCCTGGTGCGAGGTGTACCTGCCCGGCGCCGGCTGGATCGGCCTGGACGCCACCTCCGGGCTGTTTGCCGGGGAAGGGCATATCCCATTGGCTTGTAGCCCCGATCCGACTTCAGCGGCACCGATCAGCGGCCTGGTCGAGCCCTGCGAATGCACTTTCGAGCATGAAATGAGTGTCGAGCGCCTGTGGGAATCGCCGCGGGTGACGCTGCCCTACAGCGACGAACAATGGCAGGCCATCGTCGCCCTCGGGCGCCAGGTGGACAGCGACCTGAAAGCAGCGGACGTGCGCCTGACCATGGGCGGTGAACCAACCTTCGTGGCCATTGACGACCCTGACGGCGCCGAGTGGAACACCGCAGCGCTGGGCGCGAACAAACGGCGCCTGGCCGGTGAGCTGTTCCAGCGCCTGTACAAGCATTACGCGCCCCATGGCCTGGTGCACTTCGGCCAGGGCAAATGGTACCCGGGCGAGCAACTGCCGCGTTGGTCGCTCAACTGCTTCTGGCGGCGTGATGGTGTGCCGCTGTGGAACAATCCGGCGTTGATCGCCGACCAACACCAGGATCTCGGCGCCGACAGCGCGCTGGCCGCGCGCTTCCTGGCCAGCGTTGCCGAACGGCTGAGGCTGCCTGCGCGTTATGTCTTCGGCGCCTACGAAGACTCACTCTATTACCTGTGGCGCGAGGGCGGCCTGCCGTCCAACGTGCGCCCCGACGCTGCGCGCCTGGACGACGAGATGGAGCGTGCAAGGCTGCGCAAGGTGTTCAGCCAGGGCCTGGACAAGGTCATCGGCCAGGTGCTGCCGCTGGCCCGCAGCGCCGACGAGCAACGCTGGCAGAGCGGACGCTGGTACTTGCGCGATGAGCATTGCCGCCTGGTGCCGGGCGACTCGCCGCTGGGTTACCGCTTGCCGCTGGCTGCGCAGCCCTGGGTCAAGGCCGCGGAATATCCCTACGTGCATCCGACCGATCCCAACCAGGTGCTCGGCGATCTGCCTGATCGTGACCAACTGCTCAAGGCCAGCGCCGGGCAGGCGGTCGATGAGCAGGAGCACGCAGCCCCCGAGGTCGATGCCTCGGCCGACTGGCTGACCCGTACCGCGCTGTGTGCAGAGCCGCGAGAAGGGCGCCTGTACCTGTTCATGCCACCGCTGTCTCGCTTGCAGGATTACCTCGAACTGGTTGCGGTGATCGAAGCCACCGCGGCCGAGCTGCATTGCCCGGTCATCCTCGAAGGCTACGAGCCGCCGGCCGATCCGCGCCTAGCCAACTTCAAGGTGACTCCCGACCCCGGCGTCATCGAGGTCAACGTGCAGCCTTCGGCCAGTTGGGACGAACTGGTGGAGCGCACCGAGTTCCTATACGAGCAGGCGCGCCTGACGCGCTTGAGCAGCGAAAAATTCATGATCGACGGCCGACACACCGGCACCGGTGGCGGTAACCATTTCGTCCTCGGTGGCGCCACCCCGGCCGACTCGCCGTTCCTGCGCCGCCCTGACTTGCTACGTAGTCTGATCAGCTACTGGCACAATCACCCGTCGCTTTCCTACCTGTTTTCCGGCCTGTTCATTGGTCCGACTTCCCAGGCGCCGCGGGTGGATGAAGCGCGTAACGATGCGCTGTATGAGCTGGAGATCGCTTTCGCGCAGATGCCGGCAGCGGGCGAGGAAGGCCCGCCATGGCTGGTCGACCGGCTGCTGCGCAACTTGCTGATCGACGTTACCGGCAATACCCACCGCGCCGAGTTCTGCATCGACAAGCTGTACTCCCCGGACGGCCCGGCCGGGCGTTTGGGGTTGCTGGAACTGCGCGCCTTCGAGATGCCGCCGCATGCGCGCATGAGCCTGGTCCAGCAACTGCTGCTGCGGGCCCTGGTCGCGCGTTTCTGGCGTGAGCCCTATGCGCCCAAGCGCCTGGCCCGCTGGGGCACCGAGCTGCATGACCGGTTCATGCTGGGGCACTTTATCGAACAGGACTTTGCCGATGTGCTGGTCGAGCTCAACGCCGCAGGCTACCCGCTGCGTGCCGAGTGGTTTGCCGCACACCTGGAGTTTCGCTTCCCCAAGGTCGGCGACTATGCCGTCAACGGCATCGAGCTGGAACTGCGCCAGGCCCTGGAGCCCTGGCATGTACTGGGCGAGGAGGGCGCGGGCGGTGCCACGGTGCGTTATGTCGACTCGTCGCTGGAGCGCCTGCAGGTCAAGGTCAGCGGCCTGCCGCCGGAGCGTTATCAACTGACCTGTAACGGTCGGGCGCTACCCTTGCAAGCCACCGGGCGCGTCGGTGAGTTCGTCGCGGCGGTGCGCTATCGCGCCTGGCAGCCGGCCAATTGCCTGCAGCCAACAATTGCGGTGCAGGCGCCGCTGGTGTTCGACTTGCTCGATACCTGGATGGGCCGCTCGCTGGGCGGTTGCCAGTACCACGTGGCGCATCCGGGCGGTCGCAACTACCAGACCCTGCCGGTCAATGCCAACGAAGCCCAGAGCCGGCGCCAGGCGCGCTTCTTCCGCCTCGGACACAGCCCGGGTGTAGTGGACATACCATCGGCGCAGGTGAACCCGGAACTACCCTTTACCCTGGATTTGCGCCGCGGCTGAGCGCTACTCTGAACTGACCTGTGGCCTTCGAGCATTGCCATGCCTGACCTGTTGGATGCTTACCCGCTGAGTGCGGGGACTTATCACGAGATGCTCGAAAGCCAGGGTGCGGTGCGTGCGCACTGGCAGCCGTTGTGCGCCTACCTGCAGCGCAGCGGGCCGGCGCAGCTGGCCCAGCGCCAGGCCTCGCTGACCCGCCAGTTGCGCGAGAACGGCGTCACCTACAACGTTTACGCCGACCCCAAGGGCGCCGACCGGCCCTGGGAGCTGGACCTGTTGCCGCACCTGCTGCCTGCCGCCGAATGGCAGCAACTGGCCGCCGGTGTCGAACAACGCGCGCGCTTGCTCAATGCGGTACTGGCCGATATCTACGGGCCGCAGCAGTTGATCAGCGAAGGCCTGCTGCCCGCCGAGCTGGTCTATGGCCATAACAATTTCCTCTGGCCCTGCCAGGGTATAGCGCCACCTGAAGGCACCTACCTGCATGTCTACGCGGTGGACCTGGCCCGTGCCCCGGACGGGCGCTGGTGGGTGACGGCAGACCGCACCCAGGCGCCGTCGGGCGCAGGCTTCGCGCTGGAGAATCGCACCATCGTTTCGCGGGCGTTGCCCGAGCTATACCGCGACTTGCAGGTGCAACACCTGGCCGGTTTCTTCCGCACCCTGCAACAGACCCTGGCGCGCCTGGCACCCAGTGACCAGGAGGCGCCACTGGTGGTGCTGCTGACCCCAGGGCGCTTCAACGAGAGCTATTTCGAGCACCTGTACCTGGCGCGGCAGCTGGGTTATCCACTGGTCGAGGGCAGCGACCTGACCGTGCGCGATGCCACCGTATACCTCAAGACCCTGAGCGGCCTGCGCCGGGTGCACGCAATCATGCGGCGCCTGGACGATGATTTCTGCGACCCGCTGGAGCTGCGCACCGACTCGGCCCTGGGCGTGCCCGGCTTGCTCGATGCCGTGCGCCAGGGCCGGGTGCTGGTGGCCAATGCGCTGGGCAGCGGCGTGCTTGAGTCGCCGGGCCTGCTCGGTTTCTTGCCGGCGATCAACCAGCGCTTGTTTGCTGAAGAACTGAGCCTGCCGTCGATCGCCACCTGGTGGTGCGGTGAGCCACCGGTGATGGCGCGGGCACTGGAGCAGTTGCCGAAGCTATTGGTCAAGCCGGCGTTCCCGTCACAGAGTTTCAGCCCGGTGTTCGGCCGTGACCTCGACCCGGCCCAGCGCCAGGCCCTGGCCGAACGCATCCAGGCACGGCCCTACGCCTATGTCGCCCAGGAGCTGGCGCAGTTGTCCCAGGCGCCGGTGTGGCAGGCCGACAAGGGCCAGGTGCAGCCGCGGGCCATTGGCATGCGTGTGTACGCGGTGGCCTCGGCGGACGGTTATCGGGTGCTGCCCGGTGGCCTGACCCGGGTTGCTGCGCAAGCTGACGCCGAGGTGGTGTCGATGCAGCGCGGTGGCGCCAGCA
Organism: Pseudomonas sp. UC 17F4; assembly: GCF_900101695.1. Taxonomy (NCBI): domain Bacteria; kingdom Pseudomonadati; phylum Pseudomonadota; class Gammaproteobacteria; order Pseudomonadales; family Pseudomonadaceae; genus Pseudomonas; species Pseudomonas sp. UC 17F4. The sequence continues at coordinate 140,780 of NZ_FNKV01000001.1, read as the reverse complement.
AGGACACCTGGGTGCTCGGCGAAGCGGCGCCAGCGGGCGAGCAATGGCGGGCCCAGCGCACCATCGGCGTGGCCGAACTGATCCGCCAGGACCCTTACCTGCCGTCGCGGGTGGTGGAGAACCTGTTCTGGTTCGGGCGCTACTGCGAGCGCTGCGATGCCAGTGCGCGCCTGCTGCGGATCATCCTCACCCGCTACCTGGACGGCGACGATCCGCTGGCCCTGCAGGCGGCGGTGGAACTGGCCGATGAATTGTCGCTGCTGCCGGAGGAGGGCGAGTTGCCCGAGCGCCTGCGCGCGGCGCTGGACGATGGCGACTGGGCCTTCAGCCTGCGGGCCAATTTGCAGCGTCTGCACTGGGCGGCGTCGCAGGTGCGCGGCAAGCTCTCGCGGGAGAACTGGCAGGCGCTGGTCGAGCTGCAGCGGGAGGCGCAATGCCTGGAAGATGCCGAGGCGGACTTTGGCGAGCGGGTGGATTTTCTCAACCGCCTGGTGATGTCGCTGGCGGCGCTGTCGGGTTTTGCCCTCGACGACATGACCCGCGACGAAGGCTGGCGCTTCCTGATGATTGGCCGGCGTATCGAGCGATTGCAGTCACTGTGCAGCAGCCTGGCGGCGTTTCTGCGCGGGCCGGCGGTGTACGACCAGGCCGGGCTTGAATGGTTGCTGGAGCTGGGCAATAGCAGCATCACCTACCGCTCGCGCTACCTGGCGGTGGCGCAGTTGATCCCGGTGCTCGATCTGCTCCTGCTCGATGAACAGAACCCCCACGCCGTGCTGTTCCAGCTCAAACTGCTGGTGCGTGCCAACCAACGCTTGAGCGAGGAATTCGACAGCCCGCGCGACCCGGCTCTGGCGCTACTGGCCGAGCAATTGCGTCACTTCGACCTGCGCAGCCTGGAAGACCCGTTGTTCGGCAGCGCCAGTGTACAAGCGGTGCTGTCGGGGCTTGCTGACCTGCTGCAAGGGGTGGCCCTGGCCAGTGGCGAGATTTCCGAGCGCCTGGCCCTGCGCCATTTCGCTCACGTCGACGATGTCAGCCAGCAGACGGTGTCGCTGTGATGAGTGCGCGCTACCAGATTATCCACGACACCCATTACCGCTACGACAGCCCGGTGTCCCTGGCCCAGCAGCTGGCGCACCTGTGGCCACGGCCTTGCGCCTGGCAACGCTGCACGGCCCAGGCCCTGCAGGTCAGCCCGCAGCCGACCCTGCGGCGCGATGAGTGGGACGTGTTCGGCAACCCGCTGACGCGCCTGGCGTTCGAGCGCCAGCATGAGCAGTTGCGGGTGGTGGCGCGCTTGCAGGTTGAAGTGCTCGAGCGGGCGGCGCCGGACTTTGCCGCCTCGCCGGCCTGGGAGCAGGTGCGCGAGGCCCTGACCTATGCCAGTCAGCCGATGGCAGCGGCGCTTCTGGAAGCCTGCCGTTATCGATTCGAGTCGCCTTATGTACGCCTCAAGCAGCGCTTCGTGGCCTTCAGCGAATCCTCTTTCGAGCCTGGCCGGGCATTGCTGGAAGGCGTGCAGGCGTTGATGGAGAAGATCTTCAGCGAGTTCACCTTCGATGCCGAGGCGACCCAGGTCGCCACGCCGCTGGTGGAGGTGCTGGAGCGCCGCCGCGGCGTGTGCCAGGACTTTGCCCACCTGATGCTCGCCTGCCTGCGCTCGCGCGGCCTGGCGGCGCGTTATGTCAGCGGCTACCTGCTGACCCGGCCGCCACCCGGCCAGCCACGGCTGATCGGCGCCGATGCCTCGCATGCGTGGATTTCAGTGTTTTGCCCGGGGCAGGGCTGGATCGATTTCGATCCCACCAACAACCTGCGCCCGGCGCTGGAACACATCACCCTGGCCTGGGGCCGGGATTTTTCCGATGTCTCGCCGCTGCGTGGGGTGATCCTCGGTGGCGGCAGCCATGACCCGCAGGTGCAGGTCACGGTGATGCCGCTGGATGAGGCCACAGCCTTGTAGGAGCGGGCTTGCCCCGCGATGAGGCGGGTCAATCAGGCTTCTTGTCGACCCACTTGGGCAGCACCGGGGCTTCAAAGTTGTCCATGGCCTCGAGCAGCTCGGCTGGCGAGTCGGCCAGTTGCAGCATGGCGCGGTGTTGCGGGCGCACGAAGCCTTCTTCCACCACATGGTCAAGGAAGCTGCCCAGCTTGCTGTAGAAGCCGTTGACGTCGAGCAGGCCCAGGGGCTTGGCGTGGTAACCCAACTGGCCCCAGGTCCAGACTTCGAACAGCTCTTCCAGGGTGCCCAGGCCACCGGGCAGGGCCACGAATGCGTCGCTCAGTTCGGCCATGCGTGCCTTGCGCGCGTGCATGCCGTCGACCACTTCCAGGCGGGTCAGGCCGGTGTGGCCGATCTCGGCGTTTTTCAGCGCTTCAGGGATGATGCCGATGACTTCGCCACCGGCGGCCATGGCCGCATCGGCAACGATACCCATCAGGCCCACGGCGCCACCGCCGTACACCAGGGTCAGGCCGCGCGTGGCGATGGCCTGGCCGAGGGCGATGGCCGCCTCGCGGTAGGCCGGGTTGACGCCGGTGCTGGCGCCACAGAACACACAAACGGAACGTACGGGCATTGCTTCTCTCCGGTTACAAGCGCACACAGAGTAAGGTGCTGGCCGCTCGCTTCCAAGCCCGCAGTCGTTACTCCGGCCGGGCGAATTCGCATGAGGCGCCCGCAGCGCCGCAGGCGTAGGCGGCCAGCAGGCCATTGAAGAAAGTACCAAAGGACATGATCGTTTACTCCTAAATGAGAGGTTGTCTCATCCTCCCTCAAAGGTGCATGATGGGCACTTAGATTTCCTGTATACAATCCATAGAACAAATTCACTGCCTGGCTCTTCGGCCAGTGCTTGACCCACATCATGGGCCGGCCTTGCGGTTTCAGGCAGTCTGCAAACTGATAAAAAACCCCTGCCATGGAGATTCACGATGTTTGCCAAAGTTGTCGCAGTATCCTTGCTGACCCTCGCCAGCACTCAGGTATTTGCCGCTGAGTGCAAGGCGACGATCGACTCCACCGACCAGATGTCCTTCAACACCAAGGCCATCGAAATCGACAAGAGCTGCAAGACCTTCACTGTCGAACTGACCCACTCCGGTTCGTTGCCGAAGAACGTCATGGGCCACAACCTGGTCATCAGCAAAGAAGCTGACATGCAGCCGATCGCCACCGACGGCCTGGCTGCCGGCATCGACAAGAGCTACCTGAAAGAAGGCGACGAGCGCGTGATCGCCCACACCAAGATCATCGGCGCTGGCGAGAAGGATTCGCTGACCATCGACGTGTCCAAGCTGAAAGCTGACGAGAAGTACGGCTTCTTCTGCTCGTTCCCTGGCCACATCTCGATGATGAAAGGCACTGTTACCCTGAAGTAATTCGGGTACCTGATCGCGGGGCAAGCCCGCTCCCACAGGAGCGGGCTTGCCCCGCGATGCGTTCAAGGCGCGAACGGCATCTCGCGCTTGTGCTGGGTCTTGCGGTAGGTGGCGCTGATGATGTCGAACGCTTCCTGGCTCACCGCCTCGCCATGCAGGAACGCATCGATCTGCGCATAGGTGACGCCGTGGGACGCTTCGTCCGGCTTGCCTGGCGCCAGGTCCTCAAGGTCTGCAGTCGGCACCTTCTCCACCAGTGACTCCGGCGCGCCAAAGCTGCGCGCGATGGCCCGCACCTGGTTTTTCACCAGGCCACTGAGCGGTGCCAGGTCGCAGGAACCATCACCAAACTTGGTAAAGAAGCCCATCACCGCTTCGGCGGCATGGTCGGTGCCGATCACCAGGCCCTGGCGGGCGCCGGCGATGGTGTACTGGGCAACCATGCGCATGCGCGCCTTGGTGTTGCCGACGACGAAATCGACCATCGCTGGCGCGCCGTTTTCCAGGGCCTTGACCTCGGTCGCCAGGGCACGCACGGCCGGGGCGATGTCGACAGTGTGCACCTCGTCGGCCTTGATCACCTCCAGGCAGGCCTGGGCGTCGTGTTCGTCGTGCTGCACCTGGTACGGCAGGCGCACGGCAATGAAGCGGTACTGCTCATCAGCCGTCTCGCTGCGCAGTTCATTGATCGCCCGTTGCGCCATCAGCGCGGCGGTCAGCGAGTCAACACCACCACTGATACCCAGCACCAGGGTCTTGAGCCGTGCGTTGTGCAGGCAGGTCTTGATGAAGGCCACGCGCCGGGCCACTTCGGCTTCGAGCGCGGCGCTGTCGGCGAACGGCGGCTGGACCTTGAGCGCTTGCGCAATCTCTCGCTGGACGGCTTGCATGAATTACTCCTTGGACACTTTGAAGACGTGGCGCAGGTAGGCGACGAAGTTTTCGTCGCGGCATTGGGTCTTGGCCGCCTCATCGGAAATCTTGGCGACGGGCTGGCCGTTACAGTCGGTCATTTTAAGCACGATGCTCATCGGCGCCACCCCGGGCAGATCGCAGGTGAGGTTGGTACCGATGCCGAAGCTGACATTGATGCGCCCGCGCAGGGCCCGGAAGATCTCCAGCGATTTGGTCAGGTTCAGGCCGTCGGAGAACACCAGGGTCTTGGTCATCGGGTCGATCCCCAGCTTGCGATAGTGGCTGATGGCCTTTTCCGCCCACTGCACCGGATCGCCCGAGTCATGGCGCAGGCCGTCGAACAGCTTGGCGAAGTACAGGTCGAAATCGGTCAGGAAAGCATCCATGGTGATGCAATCGGTCAGGGCGATGCCCAGCAGCCCGCGGTACTCGCGCACCCAACAATCGAGCGCGGCAATCTGGCTGTCGATCAGCCGCGGCCCCAGTTGCTGGTGGGCCATGATCCACTCGTGGGCCATGGTCCCCAGTGGCTTGATATCCAGTTTCCGTGCCAGGTGCACGTTGCTGGTGCCGACGAAACGCGCGGGGAAATCTTCCTTGAGCACCCGTACCACTTCTTCCTGAACCTTGTAGGAGAAGCGTCGGCGGGTGCCGAAGTCGGCGACCTGCAATTCGGCCAGCTCCTCACTGCTGGCATTGGCCTTGAGCCAGTCGAACTTACGGTACAGCTGGTCGCGGGCGTCGCTGAGTTTGGCCTGGGGGTGGCGATGGCGGTTGCGCACCTCACTGATGATCGCAAGCAAAGGTACTTCAAACAGGATCACGTGCAGCCAGGGGCCGCGCAGGCGCAAGTACAGCTGGTCGTTCTCGACCCCCAGTTGCAGGTAGCGCAGGTTGAAGCGGAACAGGCCGAGAAAGCGCAGGAAGTCCGGCTTCATGAAGCTGATCTGCTCGAGGAAGCCCAGCTGGCCATTACCCAGGCTCAGTTCGCACAACTGCTCGATCTGCTCGCGGATCTGCGCCAGATAAGGGCGCAGGTCTTCACCATTGCGGCAGCGGAACTCCCATTCCACGTCGACGTTGGGGTAGTTGTGCAGCACGGCCTGCATCATGGTCAGCTTGTAGAAATCGGTGTCGAGCAGGTTCTGCACGATGCGATCGGCAAATGCACTCTCGCTCATAGGGGGCTCCAAAGGGGGCGCGCGCCATCACCGCCAGCGACGGCGCACAGACCTGCGCATTGTGCCAGCCTTTGCCGCCACGCGGGCAGGCCGAGGCCGGGGTAATTCGGTAGCAGGCTACAGGTAGCGGCGCTTTTGTCGGGCAGCGGCTAGCCTGTAATGGTGCCCGCTGTAGCAGTCGCGCACCAAGGATGTGCAGTTCGGTTACGCATCCTGTTACAGGCTGGTTGCACGTAACCACAACCCAGGGTTGCAATGATGGCACTTCGCGGTTGCTCTTTTTTCTCGTGTCCGGTGGCGCTTGTCGTGAGGCAGACGGTTGCACGACCAGTAAAAAAAGGCCGTGAATCCTGGCTGCGCAACTTGTTCACGAGTTTTTCCAGAATAAAAAACCAATGGCACGGCCCTTGCTCAGAGCAATTGCTGAAAGTTGTAGTGCCAACCAAAAAAAACTCCAGGAGCACCACCTCATGTCGCAGACGTTTTACAAGAAAGGCTTTCTGGCCCTCGCCGTAGCTACGGCGCTGGGCGTTTCTTCGTATGTTCAGGCCGACATCAAGATCGGCGTAGCAGGCCCGATGACCGGTGCCAACGCAGCGTTTGGCGAGCAGTACATGAAAGGTGCACAGGCAGCGGCTGACAAGGTCAATGCCGCGGGCGGCGTCAACGGCGAGAAGATCGTGCTGGTCAAGGGCGACGATGCCTGCGAGCCGAAGCAGGCCGTGGCGGTGGCCAACCGCCTGGTCGACCAGGACAAGGTGATCGGTGTGGTCGGGCACTTCTGCTCGTCCAACACCATTCCGGCGTCTGAGGTGTATGACGAAGCCGGTGTCATCGCCATCACCCCGGGCTCGACCAACCCGGCGGTTACCGAACGCGGCCTGACTGGCATGTTTCGCATGTGCGGACGTGACGACCAGCAGGGCATCGTCGCCGGCGACTACATCGTCGACGTGCTCAAGGGCAAGAAGGTTGTCGTCCTGCATGACAAGGACACCTACGGCCAGGGCCTGGCCGATGCGACCAAGGCTCAACTGGTCAAACGCGGCGTGACACCGGTGCTGTACGAAGGCCTGACCCGTGGCGAGAAAGACTTCAGCGCCGTGGTCACCAAGATTCGTGGTGCCGGTGCCGACGTCGTCTACTTCGGTGGCCTGCACCCGGAAGCCGGTCCACTGGTGCGACAACTGCGTGAAGCGGGCCTGAAAGACGTCAAGTTCATGTCCGACGACGGCATCGTAACCGACGAACTGGTGGCCACTGCCGGTGGCGCGCAATACGTCGATGGCGTGTACATGACCTTCGGCGCCGACCCGCGCCTGCTGCCAGACAGCAAGGCGGTGGTCGAGGAGTTCCGCAAAGGCGGCACCGAGCCAGAAGGCTACACCCTGTATGCCTACGCTTCGGTCCAGGCCCTGGCTGCAGCCTTCAACGGCGCCAAGTCGAACAAGGGCGAAGACGCTGCCAAGTGGCTCAAGGCCAACCCGGTGCAAACCGTGATGGGCGAGAAAAAGTGGGACAGCAAGGGCGACCTGACGGTCTCTGACTATGTGGTCTACCAGTGGGACAAGGACGGCAAGTACCACCAACTGGAAAAACAAAAATAACAACGGTAGGCGACCCGGGCCTGAGCCCGGGTCGCTACCCGGTTTTGCGCCGTACCTGTCTTTTCTCGTAGATCTGCACAACCCTGCGCTGCGAGGGCCGCTTCATCCGGGGCTCACCGTAGTCGGCGCTTGTGCAATCTCAAATACGTGAGATTGCGTTATGGATGGTATTTTCCTGCAGCAACTGGTCAACGGGCTGACCCTCGGGTCCGTCTATGGCCTGATCGCCATCGGCTACACAATGGTCTATGGCATTATCGGCATGATCAACTTCGCGCACGGCGAGGTGTATATGATTTCCGCGTACCTGGCGGCAATCAGCCTGGCATTGCTGGCGTATTTCGGTATCGAATCCTTCCCCTTGCTGATGCTCGGGACGCTGATCTTCACGGTGGTGGTCACCGGAGTCTACGGCTGGACCATCGAACGCATCGCCTACAAACCCCTGCGCAACTCCACCCGCCTGGCGCCGCTGATCAGTGCCATCGGCATCTCGCTGATCCTGCAGAACTACGCGCAGATCAGCCAGGGCGCACGCCAGCAAGGCGTACCGACCCTGCTTGAAGGCGCCTGGCGCGTCGAAGTGGGCACCGGTTTCGTGCAACTGACCTACACCAAGATCTTCATCCTGGTGGCGGCCTTCGTCGGCATGGCGGCGCTTACCTACATCATCAAGTTCACCAAGCTCGGGCGCATGTGCCGGGCCACCCAGCAGGATCGCAAGATGGCTTCGATCCTCGGTATCAACACCGACCGGGTGATCTCCTATGTGTTTGTCATCGGTGCTGTCATGGCGGCCCTGGCCGGCGTGCTGATCACCATGAACTACGGCACCTTCGACTTCTACGCGGGCTTTATCATCGGCATCAAGGCCTTCACCGCCGCGGTGCTCGGTGGCATTGGCTCGCTGCCGGGCGCCATGCTCGGCGGGATCATCCTCGGGATTTCCGAGTCGCTGTTCTCCGGGCTGATCAACTCCGACTACAAAGACGTGTTCAGTTTCTCGCTACTGGTGCTGATCCTGATCTTCCGTCCCCAAGGCCTGCTGGGTCGCCCACTCGTGGCGAAGGTGTAAGTATGTCTGCTGCCAAAACAACTACATTCGATATCAAGCGCAGCCTGATCGATACGGTCCTCGCCGGGCTGATTTCCCTGATCGTTTTCGGGCCCATCGTCGGCGTGGTGCTCGACGGCTACAGCTTCAACCTTGAACCGACCCGTGTCGCCTGGCTGGTGGCCGGGGTGATGGTCGGGCGGTTTTTCCTCAGCCTGTTCCTGCAGACGCCCAAGGGCCAGTCGATTCTCCAGGGCTTCGAGGGCAGTGGTTCCGGCGTGCACGTGCTGGCGCCGGACTACAAGTCGCGGCTGCGCTGGATCATTCCGGCACTGATCGTGATTGCCATCGTCTTCCCATTCTTCGCCAACAAGTACCTGCTGACCGTGGTCATCCTCGGCCTGATCTACGTACTGCTGGGTCTGGGCCTGAACATCGTGGTAGGTCTTGCCGGCCTGCTCGACCTGGGTTACGTGGCCTTCTACGCCATCGGCGCCTACGGCCTGGCCCTGGGTTACCAGTACCTGGGCCTGGGCTTCTGGACGGTGTTGCCCCTGGCGGCAATCGCTGCGGCGCTGGCCGGGTGCATATTGGGCTTTCCGGTGCTGAGGATGCATGGCGACTACCTGGCCATCGTTACCCTCGGCTTTGGTGAGATCATCCGTCTGGTGCTCAACAACTGGCTGTCGTTCACCGGCGGTCCCAACGGCATGCCGGTGCCGTCGCCAACCTTCATGGGCCTGGAGTTCGGCCGTCGGGCCAAGGACGGCGGGGTGCCGTTCCACGAGTTCTTCGGCATTGCCTACAACCCCAACGTGAAATTCCTGTTCATCTACATCGTGCTGTTCCTGGTGGTGCTGGCGGTGCTGTACATCAAGCACCGGTTGACCCGCATGCCGGTCGGCCGCGCCTGGGAAGCGCTGCGCGAAGACGAGATCGCCTGCCGGTCCATGGGCCTGAACCATGTGCTGGTGAAACTCTCGGCCTTCACCCTCGGCGCCTCTACCGCCGGCCTTGCCGGGGTGTTCTTTGCCAGCTACCAGGGCTTCGTCAACCCGTCGTCGTTCACCTTCTTCGAGTCGGCGCTGATCCTTGCCATCGTCGTGCTCGGCGGCATGGGCTCGACCGTCGGCGTGGTGATTGCTGCGTTCGTGCTGACCGTGGCGCCGGAGCTATTGCGCAGCTTCTCCGAGTACCGGGTGCTGCTGTTCGGCGTGCTGATGGTGTTGATGATGATCTGGAGACCGCGCGGCCTGATTCGTATCAGCCGTACCGGTGTAGTCCCGCGTAAAGGAGTGGCGCCATGAGCGATGACGTGATTCTCTCGGTTGAAAACCTGATGATGCAGTTTGGCGGCATCAAGGCGCTCAGCGATGTCAGCCTCAAGGTCAGACGCAACCAGATCTTCGCCCTGATCGGCCCCAACGGCGCCGGCAAGACCACGGTGTTCAACTGCCTGACCGGCTTCTACAAGGCCAGTGGCGGCAAGATCGAACTGAACCTGCGCGGCACCCGCACCAATGTCATCCAGCTGCTGGGCGAACGCTTTCAGCTGGGCGATTTCGTCTCGCCCAAGCGCTTCATCAACCGCCTGCACTACAAGATGTTTGGCGGTACTCACCTGGTCAACCGCGCAGGGCTGGCGCGGACCTTCCAGAACATTCGCCTGTTCCGGGAAATGTCGGTGGTCGAGAACCTGCTGGTGGCCCAGCACATGTGGGTCAACCGCAACCTGCTGGCCGGCGTGCTCAACACCAAGGGCTACCGCAAGGCCGAAAGCGATGCCCTCGACCATGCCTTCTACTGGCTGGAAGTGGTCGACCTGGTCGACTGCGCCAACCGCCTGGCCGGTGAGCTGTCGTACGGCCAGCAACGGCGCCTGGAGATTGCCCGGGCCATGTGCACGCGGCCGCAGATCATCTGCCTCGACGAACCGGCTGCCGGCCTCAACCCGCAGGAAACCGAAGCGCTGAGCAAAATGATCCGCGTGCTGCGCGACGAACATGACCTGACCGTGGTGCTGATCGAGCACGACATGGGCATGGTCATGAGCATTTCCGACCATATCGTGGTGCTTGACCACGGCAACGTGATCGCCGAAGGCGCGCCACAGGACATCCGTCACAACCCGACGGTGATTGCTGCCTACCTGGGCGCCGATGAAGAGGAACTGGTATGAGTACACCGATCCTCGAACTGAAAGAGATCGACGTGTTCTACGGGCCGATCCAGGCCCTGAAGAAAGTCTCGCTGCACATCGATGAAGGCGAAACGGTGAGCCTGATCGGCTCCAACGGTGCCGGCAAGTCGACCCTGCTGATGTCGATCTTCGGCCAGCCGCGGGCGGCAGCCGGGCAGATCATCTACCGTGGCACCGACATTACTCACAAATCGTCGCACTACATCGCTTCCAACGGCATTGCCCAGTCGCCGGAAGGTCGCCGGGTGTTCCCCGACATGTCGGTGGAAGAGAACCTGATGATGGGCACCATCCCGATCGGCGACAAGTTCGCCAGCGAGGACATGCAGCGCATGTTCGAACTGTTCCCGCGGCTCAAGGAGCGGCGCAACCAGCGCGCCATGACCATGTCCGGCGGCGAGCAGCAGATGCTCGCCATCGCCCGGGCTTTGATGAGCCGGCCCAAATTGCTGCTGCTCGATGAGCCGTCGCTGGGCCTGGCGCCGATCGTGGTCAAGCAGATCTTCGCCACCTTGCGCGAGCTGGCGCAGACCGGCATGACCATCTTCCTGGTGGAGCAGAACGCCAACCATGCGCTGAAGCTCTCGGACCGCGCCTATGTAATGGTCAACGGTCATATCCGCATGACCGGTACTGGCCAGGAGCTGTTGGTCAACGAGGAGGTGCGCAACGCTTACTTGGGCGGGCACTGATCGTTGGTGAAAAAAAGCGCCCCGGCTGACGGGGCGTTTTTTTGTCCACAGTTTTGTGGAAAACATTGTCCAGACATTCTTTTGGGCGCGACAGAACGTCGCTTCAGCGGGCGTTTTCATAGAGGTTTGAGTTGTCCACCATTGGTGTGGAACCGACTGTGGGTAACTTGGGTGCAGCTTGCTGAAGCCCTTTGTTTACAAGGCTTCCAGAGTTGTGGTTGTTTTTTGATCAGGTTTTTTCGCGGCTTTCGCATCGGGGTTTGTCAAGTGTTTTGTCCTTAGCGCAAATGGCGATTAAAGCGCGCTTCCGGCCTGTGGATAACTCTGTGGGCAAGCCTTGGAAAGATCGGCGAAGACAGCGTCGTTACAGGCCTGGAGCCATCATGGAAATCCACGCCTTCGACGCCTGTTGCCGGCCTTAGGTCAAGGCCTGCGCCAGAGGTCAAGGGAAATACTTGCGCAAGCCCCGGATTACGCGGCTTGCAGGGTTTTCGAGTTGCCCCCGGATTTTGTGGAAGGGCTTGTGGATAACATGCGTAAAGCTTGCCGCAGGCCTTCTATACCGGGGCTTTCACAGCTTTGATCGTTTTTTGTACAGTGATGCGAATTGCTTGCTGCCGAACGCGGCCGCGGGCATGCTGCAACCCCTGTGATCAGCCTCATCAAGGAGACCCGCATGACCTCTACCGTATTCATCACTGGCGCAACTTCCGGCTTCGGCGAAGCCTGCGCCCGTCGTTTTGCGCAAGCCGGTTGGTCGCTGGTGCTGACCGGTCGCCGTCAGGAGCGCCTGGAAGCGCTGTGTGCCGAGCTGTCGCAACAAACCGAAGTGCACGGCCTGGTACTCGACGTGCGTGACCGCAAGGCCATGGAAGAAGCCATCAACAACCTGCCACCGTCGTTCGCCAAGCTGCGCGGGCTGATCAACAATGCAGGCCTGGCCCTGGGCGCCGACCCGGCGCCCAAGTGCGATCTGGACGACTGGGAAACCATGGTCGACACTAACATCAAGGGCCTGATGTACAGCACCCGCCTGCTGCTGCCGCGGCTGATCGCCCACGGCCGTGGCGCGACCATCCTCAACGTCGGCTCGGTAGCCGGCAACTACCCCTATCCGGGTAGCCATGTGTATGGCGGCACCAAGGCGTTCGTCGGGCAGTTCTCGCTGAGCCTGCGCTGCGACCTGCAGGGCACTGGCGTGCGGGTTAGCAATATCGAGCCGGGCCTGTGCGAGAGCGAGTTCTCGCTGGTGCGTTTCGCTGGCGACCAGGCGCGTTACGATGCCACCTATGCCGGCGCCGAGGCGATCCAGCCGCAGGATATCGCCGAGACCATCTTCTGGATCATGAACCAGCCGGCGCACATCAACATCAACAGCCTTGAGCTGATGCCGGTGAGCCAGGCGTGGGCAGGGTTCTCGATCGATCGTTCAGGCAAGGCTTGACCCGCGACAGCGTCAAACCTGACGCTGCAGCCCTTCCAGGCAAGTCGCCAGGTGGTAAGGCGTAGTCGACGGCATATCGGCGCGGCTGACCTTGCCACTGGCATCGCGGCACTCATGCCAGCCACCGTCATGCAGGAAGTTCTGCTGCAGCGCCTTGAGCTGGGCCAGCACCGTGGCGGCGCTGGCCGGGCGCAAGGTCAGGGCGCGCAGGTATTCGGCCTGGGCCCAGATGCGCTGGGTGGCGTCGCGCACCTGGCCCTCGGCGCTGAGCATGGCCAGCACGGCGCTGTCCTTCACACCGCACTGTTCGGCATAGGCAAATGCGCGGCTGAGCGAGGCATGCAGCTCGCTACCGCGTAGCAGCGGTGAAGACTCCAGCAAGTAGAACCATTCGAACTGGTGACCGGGTTCGAACCAGTTATCCACAGCCCCGCGTGGTTTCTCCAGCATCACCCCGTGTACGGGGTCGATGAAGTGTGTCTGCATCGCCGCAGCCAGGCTTTGCAGGGCTTGTTCGACAGCCTCGTCGTCACGCACCGAGAGGGTGGCGAGGAAGGCTTCGGCCAGATGCATCAGCGGGTTCTGCAGCGGGCCGCTGGCCAGGTCCGACCAGTCTTCGCCAAGGCTCGCCTCGTACAGGCCGTCATCACGGGCGAACTGCTCGGTTACCACTTCCAGCGCGGCATTGAGGGCCGATTCGACCAGTGGCTCATGCACCTTGCCCCAGTAATGCGCGCAGGCAAACACGATGAAGGCATGGGTGTAGAGGTCTTTGCGCCGGTCCAGCGGCTTGCCCTGGGCGTCGATGCTGTAGAACCAGCCACCGTGCTCGGCATCATGGAAATGCCGCTGCAACGAGCGAAACAGCGCGGCGGCGCGTTCGCTGGCGCCGGGTTGCTCGATGCGGCTGCTGAACAGGTACAGCTGGCGCGCGCAGGCCATGGCCCGGTAGCGTTGCACCGGCATGGGTTGCTGCTGCGGGTCGAGGGCTTCGAAGGGCAGGGCCATCTCTGCATTCCAGCCCGGGCCTTGCCACAGCGGCACGATGCGCTGGTCAAAGTGCGCCTGGACCTCGGCGAGCAGGGCGGGCAGTTCAGGCTGGGCAGTACGAAGGTCGGGCATGGAAAATTTCGTCGCGGTCGGTGCGTTTGCGCGCAATGGTAGCAGGAAAAGGCGCTGACTTTGCCGGCCTCATCGCGGGCTAGGAGCGGGCTTGCCCCGCGATGAGGCCAGTACAGCCAGCACAGCAGACTGCCTACAGCGCACTGAGCCCCTGCCAGTGCTTGGCACCGACAAAGATGAAGCGCAGCTGCTGGGTGATCTTCTCCTGGGCGCTGATCGGTTCACCGGCGTTGTCGCTTGGCTCGTCGATCAGCTCCGGCAGGGTGGCGAACACGGTTTTCACCACCAGGTCAGCCATCACCGCCAGGGCCGCGGCGTCCAGATGCTGCCAGCGCGGCATGCGCGCAAGGTCGGTGGCCAGGTCCGAGCTGATGCCCTGGCGCAGGGTACCGATGGCTTGGCGCACCGGTTGCGAACCGCCATATTGCTCGCGGGCGAGAAACAGGAACTGGGCACGGTTGGCCGCCACCACATCGAGAAAGATCCGCACCGAGGCGTCGGTGATGCCGCCCAGCTCGAATTCGTTCTGGCGCACCAGGCGGATGGTCTGGCGGAAGGTTTCGCCCACTTCATTGACCAGGGCCAGGCCCAGTTGGTCCATGTCGGTAAAGTGCCGGTAAAAACCGGTAGGGACGATGCCTGCGGTTTTTGCCACTTCGCGCAGGCTGATGCTGCCGAAGCCTCGACCGCTCTCCATCAGGTGGCGGGCGGCATCCAGCAGGGCGTGGCGGGTCTGTTGCTTTTGTTCGGCGCGCGGCAGCATGGCAAGTATCGGCAGGCAGTGAAACAGCCCTGCACTCTAATAGCCTGGCGCCAGAAAAACAAAGCCCGGTCAATGGACCGGGCTGGGAGGGGAGCTGCTACAGCGCTGGTGTGTCTTGTTGTCTGGCATAGGCTTCAGCTCGCGCGTTGGTTTTCGATCAGGCGATCAGAGCCACCTTCTGCGACCTCGAAGCGTGCTTTCAGACGCTCAGAACCACCTTCGGCTACTTTGTAATACTGTTTCAGGCGATCAGCACCACCCTCGGCGACTTTGACCCGGTCATTCAGGCGATCAGCACCGCCTTCGGCAACGCGGTTGTTACGTTCCAGCAGGCGATCGGAACCACCTTCGGCCAGCGGGTTCAGCGGTTGCGAAATGACCGTCGAGCTCGAACGCGCTTCGGCGGTCAGCGCCTGGTCGGCGGCAGGTACGGCAAAGGCGTTGGCGGCCAGGATGGACAGGGACAGGCTCAGCAGTAATTGGCGTTTCATGATTCGGTGCTCCTCGGCGGGGCTGGAAAGTGGGTACGGAACCAATGCTACGCCGGGAAACGCCAGATAAAAGTTCATAAAGATAATGGTAACAATCAACGCAATTGATGCTTCGCGCCAGCCGCTCTAGAACGTGGTTTGTGGCGCCATGAGCAACTGCGGCGGAGCCGTTACCGAGGTCGGCGAACACGCTAACAATCGACAAAAGTTGAGAAAAAGGTCAGAAAAAACCTGGTTATCATGGCCAATCGATTAAACCCCTCGGCGTTTCATCAGTCCGAACAGATAAGTGCCCTCAACGCGCCCGCTTTTTGCCATGCAGTCATCAGGAGAATCGTGCAATGACGCGCCCCGCCAAAATCATCACCTGGACCCTCGCCAGCCTGCTGCTGGTGCTGGCGGTGCTGGTGGTCGTCATCGCCACCTTCGACTGGAACCGGGTCAAGCCCACCCTTAATGCCAAGGTGTCCGAAGCGCTGCACCGGCCCTTCGCCATCAACGGCAACCTGGCGGTGCGCTGGCAGCGCGAGCCGGAGCAGGGTGGTTGGCGCGCCTGGCTGCCATGGCCGCACTTCATCGCCGAAGACCTGACCCTGGGCAACCCCGACTGGCTCAAAGAGCCGCAGATGGTCGGCCTCAAGCGCGTCGAGTTCCGCCTGGCGCCGCTGCCGCTGCTGCTGCAGCAGATCGTCATTGCGCGCATCGACCTCAACCAGCCGACCGCCAGCCTCAAGCGCCTGGCCGATGGTCGCGCCAACTGGACCTTCGACTTCGGCCCCAAGGATGAGCAGGCAGAGCCGTCGAAGTGGGTGCTGGACATCGGCGCCATCGGCTTTGACAAGGGCCAGGTCAGCCTCGATGACCAGACCCTGAAGACCCGGCTGGACGTGCTCATCGACCCGCTGGGCAAGCCGATCCCTTTCAGCGATATCGTCGGCAAGGCTTCGGCACAAAAGGCCGGTGCCGCCCAGGACTACGCCTTCGGCCTCAAACTCAAGGGTCGCTACAAAGGCCAGGCATTGGCCGGTACCGGCAAGATCGGCGGCTTGCTGGCCCTGCAGGACGCCTCGCAACCGTTCCCGCTGCAGGCCGACATGGCCATTGGCGATACCCGCATCGCCGTGGCCGGCACCCTCACCGACCCACGCAACCTCGGTGCCCTCGACCTGCGCCTGCGCCTGTCGGGCGCAAGCCTCGCTAACCTGTATCCGCTGACCGGCGTGACCCTGCCCGATTCGCCGCCCTACGCCACCGACGGTCATCTGACCGCCAAGCTGCATGAACCCGGTGGCGCGGTGTTTCGCTATGAAGGCTTCAACGGCAAGATCGGCGACAGCGATATCCATGGCG
The DNA here is from genome assembly GCF_900101695.1 of Pseudomonas sp. UC 17F4. Taxonomy (NCBI): domain Bacteria; kingdom Pseudomonadati; phylum Pseudomonadota; class Gammaproteobacteria; order Pseudomonadales; family Pseudomonadaceae; genus Pseudomonas; species Pseudomonas sp. UC 17F4. The sequence continues at coordinate 124,577 of NZ_FNKV01000001.1, read as the reverse complement.
ACCTGGCGTTCGTCTCCAGCCAGCCAAGGCCGAAGCTGACCGGCAAGCTGGTTTCCAACCAGTTGCTGTTCAAAGACCTCGCACCGCTGATCGGCGCCGACTCCAATGCCCAGCAGAAAGCTCGCGGCGGTGCCAGCAAGCAACCGGCAGGCAAGGTGTTGCCGGTCGAGGAGTTTCGTACCGAACGCTGGCGGACCATGGACGCCGACGTGACCTTCAGCGGCAAGCGCATCGTGCACAGTGCCGAGCTGCCGTTCACTGACCTGTCCAGCCACTTCGTCCTCGATGACGGTGTGCTGCGCCTGGAGCCGCTGCGCTTTGGCATCGCCGGCGGCAAACTCGACGCCCAGGTACGCCTCGATGGCCGTAGCGTGCCGTTGCAGGGCAGGGCGCAATTGAGTGCGCGCAACTTCAAGCTCAAGCAACTGTTCCCGACCTTCGAGCCGATGAAGACCAGCTTCGGCGAGCTCAATGGCGACGCCGACATCAGTGGGCGCGGCAACTCGGTCGCAGCCTTGCTGGCCACCGCCAATGGCGACCTGAAGATGCTCATCAATGACGGTGCGATCAGTCGTGGCTTGATGGAAATCGCCGGGCTCAACGTCGGCAACTACGTGGTCGGCAAGCTGTTTGGCGACAAGGAAGTGAAGATCAACTGCGCGGCAGCCGATTTCGGCATCAAGGACGGTTTGGCCACGACCCGGGTGTTCGTCTTCGATACCGAGAACGCGATCATCTACATCGATGGCACGGCCAACTTTGCCAGCGAGCAACTGGACCTGAAGATCAACCCCGAATCCAAGGGCGTGCGCCTGTTCTCGTTGCGCTCGCCGCTGTATGTGCGCGGGCCGTTTGCCAAGCCCAGTGCCGGCGTGCAGGCGCTGCCGCTGGCGCTGCGGGGTGCGGGGATGGTGGCGTTGGGCGTGGTTGCCGGGCCGGCAGCGGGGTTGCTGGCGTTGATTGCGCCGAGTGGTGATGTGCCCAACCAGTGCACACCGTTGCTGGAGCAGATGAAGGCTGGCAAGGCGCCGCGGGCGGTGAAGAGGGGTTGAGGGGAAGCAATCGCGGGTCAAGTCGAGTCGTCGCACCGCCGCTCCCACAGGTCTGGTGCACTCAGTTCCATTGTGGGAGCGGCGGTGTGGCGACCCGACTTGACCCGCGATAAGGTCTACAGACCTTGCAGTAAATCCGCCATGTCGTCGGCGTGCTCTTCTTCCTGGGCCAGGATATCTTCGAAGATGCGCCGGGTGGTCGGGTCGCTTTCGCCAATGTACTGGATGATCTCGCGGTAGCTATCGATGGCGATCCGCTCGGCGATCAGGTCTTCCAGGACCATTTCCTTGAGGTTGTTGCCAGCGACGTACTGGGCATGGGAGTTCTTGCTCAGGTTGTCGGGGTTCAGGTCCGGCTCGCCGCCCAGCTGGACAATGCGCTCGGCCAGCTTGTCGGCATGCTGCAGCTCCTGGGTGGCATGTTCGAGGAATTCGTCGGCGGCGACACTGGCCTTGATCCCGCTGGCCATGTAGTAGTGGCGCTTGTAGCGCAGGGCGCAGACCCACTCGGTGGCCAGCGACTCGTTGAGCAGGCGCAGGATTTTCTCCCGGTCGGCGCTGTAACCCTCGGTCACCGCGCCCTGCTCGACATGCTGGCGGGCGCGTTCGCGCAAGGTTTTAACATCGGTCAGTTCAACGTTGCTCATCATCATCTCCAGGCTGAAAACGGATCGATCTTCACGCTCTGTCGGCGCGCTGGTTACTTAAGCTGTGAGTCCCCGGCACGCGGAAAAGTTTTATAGCTTGGCCTTGGCCTTGTCGACGGCATCGTCGTCGACCTGGCGTTGTTCGCAGGTCTTGAAGCCCTTGGCGTCGACATGGCCGGTGGCGTCGAAGCGCACGTAGTAGGCCTGCTGCTTGCCGTCACGGTTGAGGATGTAGTTGTTGCAGGTACCGCCATGGGGCAGGTCGATCACCGTCGAGGGGCTGCCGCCAATGGCAATCACCCGCTGCATGGTCATGCCGTTCTCGACCTGCTTGACCAGCGGTTCCTCGTGGTAGGTGACGTAGTCCACCGGGTTCTCCGGCCGGCTGCCACAGGCGGCCAGGGTGGCGGTGGTCAGCAGAATGGCCAGGGTATGCTTGTACATGGTTGAGCTCCTTGCTGAGGGTCTATTGGCTTGGAACCCCAGCGAGCGGCGGGAGTTCGATTGCGATTGCCATCGAATTGCCTGTAGGGTTGGCCGACTGTCCACGGAACGGGGAATGCAGCCATGGCCCAAGGGCTCGCCACGCGTTATCCACTGCTGCTGGTGCCGGGCATGCTCGGGTTTGTCCGCTTGCTGCTGTATCCCTACTGGTTCGGGATCGTTTCGGCGTTGCGCCGGGGCGGTGCCCAGGTGTTTGCCGTGCAGGTTTCGCCGCTGAACTCCTGCGAAGTGCGCGGCGAGCAGTTGCTGCTGATCATCGCCGATATCCGCCAGCGTACCGGCGCCGACAAGGTCAACCTGCTCGGCCACAGCCAGGGCGCCCTGACCGCGCGTTATGCGGCGGCCAAACGGCCGGAATGGGTGGCCTCGGTCACCTCGATTGCCGGGCCCAATCACGGCTCGGAGCTGGCCGATCACCTGCATGACTATTACCCCGCCCACTCTGCCCGCGGCCGTGTGCTCAAGGCTTTGCTGCACGGGTTGGCGGTATTGATGGGTTGGCTGGAAACCGGCTGGCGCGGACCGAAACTGCCGATCGACGTGCACGCCTCGCACCAGTCGCTCACCAGTGCCGGCGTGGCGCGCTTCAACCAGGCTTATCCACAGGGTCTGCCGACGACCTGGGGCGGCGAGGGCCCGGCCCAGGTCAATGGTGTGCGTTACTACTCCTGGTCCGGCACCTTGCAGCCGGGCCTGACCGATCGCGGTCTCAACCGCCTGGATGGCAGCAACCGCTTCTGCCGCCTGTTCGCCCGCACCTTCGTACGGGAAAAGGGCCAGTGCGACGGCATGGTCGGGCGCTTCAGTTCGCACCTGGGCCAGGTGATCGGCGATGACTATCCGCTCGATCACCTGGACATCGTCAACCAGTCGCTAGGGGCGGTGGGCAAGGGCGCGGAGCCGGTGCGGCTGTTCACCGAGCATGCCGCCAGGCTCAAGGCTGCGGGGCTGTAGCGCGGCGGTGCAGGGGTGTTTTCCAGCGTTCGGCGAGGATCACCCCGACCAGGGTCATCACCCCGCCGACCAGGTGATAGAGCGCCAGTTGCTCGCCCAGCACCATGGCGGCGATCACTGCCGTGACTGCCGGTAGCAGGTTGAAGAACAGCGTCGTGCGGCTCGGGCCGAGGCGGCTGACCGCCTGCATCCAGGCCAGCGGCGCGATCATCGAGGCCAGTACGCAGGCATAGATCACCAGGCCGATATTGCCAGCGCCCAGGCCGGTCTTCGGTGAAAACACGAACAGCGGAAACAGCACGATGATCGCCACCAGCACCTGCAGGTACAGCAGTTGCAGCGGCGCGATGCGCAACTGCCACTTTTTCAGCAGGGTGCTGTACACCGCATAGGCCAGGGTGGCAATCAGCATCAGCGCATCGCCACTGTTTACGCCGTGTTGCACCAACGCCGCCAGATCACCGGCCGAGACCACCACCAGCACACCGACGAACGACACCACGGCGCCAATCAGCGCGCCGATGGTCAGCCGCTGGCCGAGGCTGATGATCGCCAGGGCCAGGGACATCAACGGCATCAGCGAGAGGATGATGCCCATGTTGGTGGCGCTGGTGATGGCGGCGGCGAAGTAGGCCAGGCTCTGGTACACCGCCATGCCGAGCACGCCGAGGATGAAGATCTTGCCGAGGTTCGGGCCGATGGCTGACCAGTTGCGCAACACCGGGCGCAGCAGGAAGGGGGTGAACAGCAGGCCGGCCAGCAGCCAGCGATAGAAACCGATCTCGGCCGGGAAGATCGCCCCGGCGGACATCTTGGTGACCACGGTATTGCCGGCCCAGATGAAGATTGCCAGCAACGGAAACGCATAATTCATGAAACGGGAACTCTTGAGGATACAGGCGGCAATTATCCACTTGTCTGTCCCGTTGCTTATACTTGTATCCAGACAACCTGCGCATAGATCCAGACAGCATGCCGATAAAGTACCTGAACATCCCGCAATTCGAGACCTTGCCGGCCCCGGTGTACTTTCGCTATGACGAATTCGGCGCCGACACCCACAGTGCCGCCCACCGGCACGCCTGGGGCCAGCTCAACTATGCGGCCCACGGCATCATGCACCTGGAGATCGCCGGCCAGCGCTTCATCTCGCCGCCGCACTATGCGGTGTGGGTGCCGCCCGATACCGAGCACAGCTGCTACAACCCCCAGGCCATTGTCTATCGCTCGGTGTACCTGGATCGCGAGATGTGCAAAGGGCTGCCAGGCGAGCCTTGCACCTTGGTGATCAGTGACATACTCAAAGCCATACTCGGCGATTTTGCCGCCCGTGACGTCAAGGTGCCTGAAGATGAAGCCGACCAGCGTTTGGCCCAGGTGCTGGTTGACCAACTGCGCCGCGCCCCGGCCCAGACCTGTTACCTGCCCTACGCCCGCAGCGCCGGTTTGGCTGAAGTATTGCAGGCGCTGCACGCCGAGCCTGGCGACAATCGCCCGCTCGGCCATTGGGCGGCCAGCGTGCATGTCAGTGAACGCACCCTGGCCCGGCAGTTCATTCGCGAGCTGGGCATGAGCTTTGGCGAATGGCGCCTGCGCCTGCGCTTTTTGCGTGCCATCGAGGCCCTTGAGCAGAACCTGCCGACCCAGCAGATTGCTTTCGACCTGGGCTACAGCAGCGCCTCGGCATTTATCGCCATGTTCCAGCGCCAGGCCCATTGCACCCCGGAGCAGTACCGGCGGCAGGCTCGCGCTGGAGGTTTGTAAGAATATTTGTCTACACTTCGGCCAAGGCTGCGCGTGGTGCGCAGCGACCAGGAGAAAACGCCATGAAGATGGTGCGTGTGCCGTTGCTGTTGCTCGGTTTGCTGATGTGTTCCCAAGGATTTGCCGCCACGGCGCAACAGGAGAAAATGAAAACCTGTAACGCCGATGCCACCACCAAGGCGCTCAAGGGCGACGAGCGCAAGGCGTTCATGAGCACCTGCCTGAAAGCCAAGCCTGCGACCCAGCAGGACAAAATGAAAACCTGCAACGCCGACGCCACCACCAAAGCGCTCAAGGGTGATGAGCGCAAGGCGTACATGAGCGACTGCCTGAAGAAAAAGTAACCTGCGTCAGTTGGCGTAAGTCACCGACTCCAGCCGGTCCAGGCCCTGGCCGATAAACAGCGAGAACGGCCGGCCGGCGTGGTCGGCCAGCTCCCGGCAGTCACTCTGGAGCATGCTGATGCGCTGGTCGGTGCCTGAGTAGAGGTTAACGCTCTGCTTGCCCAGCGAGCCGATTTCGAAGGCCATCTCGAACGGGCCGTACGGATTGCGCTGCAGCGTCCGTTCGGCTTGCCAGGCCTTGATCTGCCCGTTGCGGATTCGTTCCTTCAGGACCGGGTCCTTGAAGTCGAACTGTGCAGGCACCGTGGCATAACGCATCTGACCGTACTCGATGACCACCTGCGCACGTTCCGACGGACCTTCCTCGAGCTGCACGATCGACCTGAGCTTGAATGGCCCGCGCGAGACTTCGGCCAGCACGTGGCAGGTGATGATGCTCGACACTTCGCTTTTTTTCTCGGCGGCCTGGATGCTGTCCATGAGGGTGGCGGTGGAAAGCGCTTCGATACGGCTGCCAAGCTTGATCTCGAGGGTGACCGGGCCCTTGATCTTTTCCAGCGCCTCGCGCCAGACCTGGTACTGGGGCTCCAGTGACTGCGGTTCAAGGGTGACGTCGACTTCCCAGGACGTGGCCGCTCGGGCCCGGGGAATTTCGTCGAACAACTCGCGCAGGGCCTGACGCTTACCGGCATCGAGCGAGCGCGAGACGCTGATGAGCAAGTCCTGGCGGTGGTCATTGTCGAGTTCGACCTCGATGTCCTTCGGGTCGATACCCAGTTTCAGGATGGCCTGGTACAGGTCATCGCCGTACTGCTGTTTGAGGTCGCCATAGTAGGCGCTTACCGGCTGGGCGAAATGCAGGGTGGCGAAATCTTCCGAACAGCCGCCAAGCAGCAACAGGGGAAGCAGGACAAGCAGTTTGCGCATGGTTTTGAACTCTGTGCCTTGAAGGTGGGAAGGCACAGAGGGATTCCTGTTTCGCCTGCCTGCGAATGCGCCAGCGCGGCGCCGCCATTCCATTGGGGGCGGCAATCATAGAAACATCAGGGCGGCATTACCAGCCGCAACGCCGCTGCGTGCCACTATGCCTGCCGGGCGAAGGCTGGCAGACTGCCGGTTTTCCATGCCGTCGCCTTTCGAGGTTGTATGACCTTTACTCAGCGCCAGATCACCCTGGCCAGTTGGATCATCGTCTTCACCGGCCTGTTGCTGGTGTTGCCGCTCAAGTTGCTGCCAAGCCTGTTGGCCGGGCTGCTGGTGTTCGAACTGGTCAACATGCTCACACCCAAGCTGCAGCACCTGATTGCCGGGCAACGGGCGCGCTGGCTGGCGGTCGCGCTGCTCGGCACTCTGGTGGTCAGCACCCTGACCTTGCTGTTTGCCGGCGCCATCAGTTTTTTGCTGCACGAGGCTGAAAACCCCGGGGCATCGCTGGACAAGTTCATGCTCCTGGTCGACCAGGCGCGCGGGCAACTGCCGCCGTTCATCGACGCCTACCTGCCGGCCAGTGCCTCGGAGTTCAAGGTGGCCATCGGCGAATGGCTCAAGACCCACCTGGGCGAGCTGCAACTGGTGGGCAAGGGCGCGGCGCACATGTTCGTCACCTTGCTGATCGGCATGATCCTCGGCGCCATCGTCGCCTTGCAGCGCATTCCCGACATCTCCAAGCGCAAGCCCCTGGCGGCGGCGCTGTTCAACCGCCTGGCGCTTTTGGTGCAGGCGTTTCGCAACATCGTCTTTGCGCAGATCAAGATTTCCCTGCTCAACACCTTCTTCACCGGCATCTTCCTCGCCGTGGTGCTGCCGCTGTTCGGTGTGCACCTGCCGCTGACCAAGACCCTGATCGTGCTGACCTTCCTGCTCGGCCTGCTGCCGGTGATCGGCAACCTGATGTCCAACACCCTGATCACCATCGTCGGCCTGTCGTTGTCGATCTGGGTGGCGATGGCGGCGCTGGGTTATCTGATCGTTATCCACAAGGTCGAGTACTTCCTCAATGCGCGGATCGTTGGCGGGCAGATCAGTGCCAAGTCGTGGGAGTTGCTGCTGGCGATGCTGGTGTGTGAGGCGGCGTTCGGGCTGCCGGGGGTGGTGGCCGGGCCGATTTACTACGCCTACCTGAAGAGTGAGTTGCGCCAGCAAGAGCTGGTGTGAAGCCTGATCGCGGGGCAAGTCGAGGCGTCGCACCGCCCCGCGATAGTTTTTCAGCCGTACCGCTTGCGCGCCTCGATTGCCAAGCCGCTGCCAATGCTGCCAAAGATGTTGCCTTCGACATGCCGGGCATTGGGCAGCATCGCCGCCACGCTCTGGCGCAGCGCCGGAATGCCGCTGGAGCCGCCGGTGAAGAACACCGTATCGACCTGCGCCACACCCACGCTGGCCTTGGCCAGCAGCTCGCTGACACTGCCGCGCACGCGCTCGAGCAGATTGTCGATCGACTCTTCGAACAGCGCCCGGGTCAGATCGACGCTGAGCCCCGGCTGCACCCGCTTGAGGTCGACCAGGCGGCGGTCGTTGTGGGTCAGTTCGATCTTGGTCTCTTCCACTTCCATCGCCAGCCAGTGCCCGGCGCGCTGTTCGATCAGCTTGAACAGGCGGTCGATGCCGTCGGTGTCTTCGATGTCGTAGCGCATGCTGCCCAAGGCCAGCTGGGATTTTTGCGAGTACACCGAGTTGATGGTGTGCCAGGTGGCCAGGTTCATGTGGTGGCTGGTGGGCATGAAGGCGCCGCTTTTCATCCGGCTGCCGTAGCCGAACAGCGGCATCACGCCCTGCAGGCTCAGCTGCTTGTCGAAGTCGGTACCGCCGATGTGCACGCCGCCGGTGGCGAGGATGTCCTGCTGGCGGTCGTCGAGCATGTGCCGCTCCGGGGCCAGGCGTACCAGGGAGAAGTCCGAGGTACCACCGCCGATGTCGACGATCAGCACCAGCTCTTCGCCCTGGATGCTCGACTCGTAGTCGAATGCGGCGGCAATCGGTTCGTACTGGAACGAGACGTCCTTGAAGCCGATTTTCTTCGCCACTTCTGCCAGGGTGTCCTCGGCTTCCTGGTCGGCGGCCTGGTCGTCATCGACGAAATGCACCGGGCGGCCCAGCACTACCTCGTCGAAGGCGCGGCCGGCATTGGCCTCGGCGCGCTTTTTCAGCTCGCCGATGAACATGCCCAGCAGGTCCTTGAACGGCAGCGCGGTGCCCAGCACGCTGGTGTCGTGCTTGATCAGCTTGGAGCCCAGCAGGCTCTTGAGCGAGCGCATCAGGCGGCCTTCATAGCCTTCGAGGTATTCGTGCAGGGCCAGGCGGCCGTACACCGGGCGGCGCTCCTCGATGTTGAAGAACACCACCGACGGCAGGGTGATCTTGCCGTCTTCCAGGGCGATCAACGACTCCACGCCCGGGCGGTGCCAGCCGACGGTGGAGTTGGAGGTGCCGAAGTCGATGCCGCAGGCACGGGCCGGGGATGCTTGACTCATGGATTGTACTTCCGGGGAAAAACGGCCGCGCAGTTTATGCCAGCTGGCAGCAGAATCAAGACCGATTATCTGCTTTGCGGCAAACCCATGGGCACCTTGAAAGGCTATGCTTGACCCCAATCTACACAAGCATTCGATTAACCCATGGTGATTCCTTAGATGGACTTCAAAGACTATTACAAGATTCTTGGCGTTGAGCCCACTGCGGATGACAAGGCGATCAAGACCGCCTACCGCAAGCTTGCGCGCAAGTATCACCCCGACGTCAGCAAAGAGCGTGACGCCGAGGAGAAATTCAAGGAGGCCAACGAGGCCTATGAAGCCCTGAGCAGCCCGGAAAAACGCGCCGAGTACGACGAGCTGCGCAAGTACGGCCAGCATGGCCGGCCGTTCCAGGGCCCGCCGGGCTGGCAAAGCCGTGGTTCGGCAGGTGCCGAGGGCTTCGGCGACGGTGGCGATTTTTCCGATTTCTTCAGCTCGATCTTCGGTTCGCGCGGTGGCAACGGCAATCCTTTTGGCCGCGGCCAGCAACGCAGTGCCGGACGGCGGGGGCAGGACGTGGAAATGGAACTGGCGATTTTCCTTGAGGAAACCCTGTCCAGCGAATCCAAGCAGATCAGCTTCCAGGTGCCGCAGCACAACGCCAGCGGCCAGCGCACCGGCTTCACCACCAAGACCTTGAACGTGAAGATCCCGGCCGGCGTCAGCGACGGCGAGAAGATCCGCCTCAAGGGCCAGGGTGCCCCGGGCGTTGGTGGCGGCGCCAATGGCGACCTGTTCCTGACCATTCGCATGGCACCGCACCCGCTGTTCGATGTCGAAGGTCATGACCTGATCATCACCGTGCCGCTGGCACCGTGGGAAGCCGCATTGGGCACCAAGGTCGAGATGCCGACCCTGACCGGCAAGGTCAACCTGACCATCCGTCCGGACAGCCAGAACGGCCAGCGCCTGCGGATCAAGGGCATGGGCCTGAGCAACAAGCAGGGCCAGCGTGGCGACCTGTATGCGCAATTGAAGGTGGTGATGCCGAGCCAGTCCGATGCCGCTGCCCGTGAGCTGTGGAGCAAGTTGTCGGAAAAGGCTGCGTTCAACCCGAGGACACAATGGAGTAGCTGATCATGAGCAGTACCCTGATCGTTCAACTGGACATGCAGACCCTCTGTCAGGAAGCCGATCTGCCGGCGGCCTACGTGATCGAAATCGTCGAACACGGCATTGTCGAGCCTTCCGGGCGAACGCCGGAAGACTGGCTGTTTGACGATCAGGCGCCGGTGCTGGCCAAGCGCGCGGCCAAACTGCATCACGATTTGCAACTGGAGTGGGAAGGGGTGGCGCTGGCGCTGGAGCTGCTGGAGGAAGTGCAGCAGCTGCGCAGCGAGAACAGCATGCTCAGGCAGCGCCTGGGGCGGTTTGTGCAGGGCTGATCGCGGGGCGCTTCTACAGGATCACACAATCTCTGTGGGAGCGGGCTTGCCCCGCGATGAGTCCCTAAAGCAATTTGTAGTACAACGCCGTCGCCCGATAAACCCCATCCGGCCCACAGGCGTAGTCGGGAAGCTCGCCGGCCTTGCTGTACCCCAGCGAGCGGTAAAAGTCCTCGGCCCCGGAGCCGGCCTCGGTATCCAGGTAAAGCATGCCGCGCTGCTTTTGCCGCGCCGTCAGTTCCAGCGCCTGGATCAGTTGCTGGCCGAGGCCGCGACGCCGCGCGGCACTGTGCACCAGCAGCTTTTGCACTTCGGCGCGGTTCAAGCCGTTGGGTTTCAGGCACAGCCCTAACTGCACACTGCCGAGCACTTCCTTGTCCTTGCCCACCACCCACAGCAACAGCTCGCCGCTGACCAGGCGCTGGCGCACTTCTTCGAAGTAGTGCTCGGCCTGCTGCGCATCGATATCCGCCAGAAACCCCACCGAAGCTCCGTGTTGCACGGCATCGAGCAGCAACGCCACCAGGCCGTCGCGGTAATAGGCAAAGCTTTCATGGGTTACACGGTTGAGCTGCGCAGCATTCACAGGCGTCACTCCATTGTCGGCGGCGGGGCATCGGGGTTGAGGATCAACTGCATGAAGGTCAGGTCCAGCCAGCGGCCAAACTTCACCCCGACCTGGGGCATCTGCCCGTTGAGGGTGAAGCCCAGGCGCTGGTGCAGGCGAATCGAGGCGCTGTTGCCGCTTTCGATGGCGGCGACCATCACATGCTTGTTGCAGGCGCGGGCCCGTTCGATCAGCGCTTGCATCAGCCTGGGGCCCAGGCCGTTGCCGCGCTGGTCGCTGCGGATGTACACCGAGTGCTCGACGGTATGGCGAAAGCCTTCGAACGGCCGCCAGTCGCCAAACGAAGCATAGCCCAGTACCTGCCCGCCAGCGTCGACCGCCACCAGGATCGGGTAGCCCTGGGCCTGGCGGGCGTCGAACCAGGCCTGGCGGTTGGCGAGGTCGACCGCTTGCTCGTTCCAGATCGCCGTGGTGTTGAGCACGGCATCATTGTAGATCTCGCGAATGCCCGGCAGGTCGGCAGGCACAGCATCGCGCAGCAGGTAGGTCATGGCAGGGTCTCGAACAGGGGCACGGTGATCGGCTCAGGTTAAATGGTTACCAGGCCGCGCACACCCTCGGCTTGCATATTTTCGCCACGCCCGGCCTGGATGATTTCGCCGCGTGACATCACCAGATACTGGTCGGCAAGCTCGGCGGCAAAGTCGTAGAACTGCTCGACCAGCAGGATCGCCATGTCGCCACGGGCAGCCAGCTTGGCGATCACCGCGCCGATCTCCTTGATCACTGAAGGCTGGATGCCCTCGGTGGGTTCGTCGAGGATCAGCAGCCGCGGCTGGCTGGCCAGGGCACGGCCGATGGCCAGTTGTTGTTGCTGGCCGCCGGAGAGGTCGCCGCCACGGCGCTGCTTCATCTGCTCCAGTACCGGGAACAGCTCGTAGATGAACGCCGGCACGCTCTTGGCCTGGCCGGCGCCGAAGCGCGACAGGCCCATCAGCAGGTTCTCCTCGACCGTCAGGCGCGGGAAGATCTCCCGGCCCTGGGGCACGTAGGCGATCCCGGCGTGCACCCGCTGGTGCGGCTTGAGCGTAGTGATTGCCTGGCCTTCCCAGTGCACGCTGCCTTCACGGGTGGGCAGCAGGCCCATCAGGCAGCGCAGCAGGGTGGTCTTGCCGACGCCGTTGCGCCCGAGCAGGCAGGTGACCTCGCCAACTTTGGCCTCGAACGACAAGCCACGCAGGATGTGGCTGCCGCCGTAGTATTGGTGCAGGGAATCGATTTTCAGCATGTTGTCGTCCTGTGTTGGCCTCATCGTCCGAGATAAACCTCGATTACCCGGTCATCCGCCTGTACCTGCTCCAGCGAGCCTTCGGCCAGCACACTGCCCTGGTGCAGCACGGTGACGTGGTCGGCGATGCTGCCGACAAAGCCCATGTCGTGCTCGACCACCATCAGCGAATGCTTGCCGGCCAGGCGCTTGAACAGTTCGGCGGTGAACTCGGTTTCAGCATCGGTCATGCCCGCCACCGGCTCATCGAGCAGCAGCAATTGCGGGTCTTGCATGAGCAGCATGCCGATCTCGAGGAACTGCTTCTGGCCATGGGAGAGCAACCCGGCCTGGCGCTGGGCCGAGCCGCTCAGGCGAATGGTCTGCAGGATCTCGTCGATACGGTCGCGCTGCTCGCCGCTCAAGCGCGCAACCAGGCTGGCCAGCACCGACTTGTCGGCCTTCTGCGCCAGCTCCAGGTTCTCGAACACGCTCAGCGCCTCGAACACTGTCGGCTTCTGGAACTTGCGGCCGATCCCAGCCTGGGCGATCTGCACTTCGCTCATGCGCGTCAGGTCCAGGGTGTCGCCGAACCAGGCCTTGCCGCTGGTGGGGCGGGTCTTGCCGGTGATCACGTCCATCAGCGTGGTCTTGCCAGCGCCGTTGGGGCCGATGATGCAGCGCAGTTCACCGACGCCGATGTACAGGTTGAGGCTGTTGAGCGCCTTGAAGCCGTCGAAGCTGACGTTGATGTCTTCCAGGGTCAGCACCGTGCCGTGACGCACATCCAGGCCTTCGCCGCGGCGCTGGCCAAGGCCGATGGCATCGCGGCCGCTGCCGGCGTCGAGGATCGGTTCGAGCATGAATTCCGGGTGCACCGGCGCTAGCGGGATGGCTCTCATTGTTCGCCCCTTTTCTTCAGCAGACCGACCACGCCCCGTGGCAGGTAAAGGGTCACCAGGATGAACAGCGCACCCAGGCAGAACAGCCAGTACTCGGGAAAGGCCACGGTGAACCAGCTTTTCATGCCGTTGACCAGCCCGGCGCCCAGCAGCGGCCCGATCAGCGTGCCGCGCCCGCCGAGGGCCACCCACACCGCAGCTTCGATGGAGTTGGTCGGCGACATTTCGCTGGGGTTGATGATGCCTACTTGCGGCACGTACAGGGCCCCGGCCAGGCCGCACAGCACCGCACTCAAGACCCAGACGAACAGCTTGAAACCACGCGGATCGTAGCCGCAGAACATCAGCCGGTTCTCGGCATCGCGCAGCGCGGTCAATACCCGGCCGAACTTGCTCCGGGCCAGGCGCCAGCCCAGGTACAGGCTGGCCACCAGCAAGGCGACGGTAAGCAGGAACAATACTGCGCGGGTGCTTTGCGCAGTGATTTCAAAGCCGAGGATGCTGCGAAAGTTGGTGAAGCCGTTGTTGCCGCCAAAGCCGGTTTCGTTGCGAAAGAACAGCAGCATGCCGGCGAAGGTCAGGGCCTGGGTCATGATCGAGAAGTACACGCCCTTGATCCGCGAGCGGAAGGCGAAAAAGCCGAACACCAGCGCCAGCAAACCGGGCGCCAGCACCACCAGGCACAGGGCCCAGGCAAAGTGCTGGGTGCCGGCCCAGTACCAGGGCAGCTCGCTCCACGACAGGAAGGTCATGAACGCCGGCAAGCCATCAGCGGCCGCTTCGCGCATCAGGTACATGCCCATGGCATAGCCGCCGAGGGCGAAGAACAGGCCATGGCCCAGCGACAGCAGCCCGGCGTAGCCCCAGACCAGGTCCAGGGCCAGGGCGACGATGGCGTAGCAGAGGATCTTGCCGACCAGGGTCAGTGTGTAGGCCGAGACCTGCAGGCTGTGCCCGGCGGGCAGCAGCGACAACAAGGGCAGGGCCAGCAGCACCAGCAGCACAGCGGCGCCGATGGCCAAGGTCCAGCGCGGGCCGGCCTTCTGGCTGGCGGATACAAGCAGAGGCTGGTTCATCAGTCGATTACCCGTCCCTTGAGCGCGAAGAGGCCTTGCGGGCGTTTCTGGATGAACAGAATGATCAGCGCAAGGATGAGGATCTTGCCGAGCACCGCACCAATCTGCGGCTCCAGCAGCTTGTTGGCGATGCCCAGGCCGAAGGCCGCCCAGAGGCTGCCGGCCAACTGGCCGACGCCGCCGAGCACCACCACCAGGAACGAGTCGATGATGTAGCTCTGGCCCAGGTCCGGACCGACGTTGCCGATCTGGCTCAGGGCCACGCCGCCGAGCCCGGCGATCCCCGAGCCGAGACCAAAGGCGAGCATGTCCACCCGCCCGGTGGGCACCCCGCAGCAGGCGGCCATGTTGCGGTTCTGGGTGACCGCGCGCACGTTCAGGCCCAGGCGCGTGCGGTTGAGCAGCAACCAGGTCAGCAGCACCACGAACAGGGCGAAGGCGATGATCACCAGGCGGCTGTAGGGCAGCACCAGGTTAGGCAGCACCTGAAGGCCACCGGAAAGCCAGGCCGGGTTGGCCACTTCGACGTTCTGCGCGCCGAACAGCAGGCGGATGGCCTGGATCAGGATCAGGCTGATGCCCCAGGTCGCCAGCAGGGTTTCCAGCGGCCGCCCGTACAGGTGGCGGATCACCGTGCGCTCCAGCAGCATGCCGACCCCGGCGCTGACAGCGAAGGCCACCGGCAGGGCGATCAGCGGGTAGAACTCGATGGCCCCGGGGGCGTAGCGCTGCACCAGTATCTGCACCACGTAAGTGGCGTAGGCGCCGAGCATGAGCATCTCGCCGTGGGCCATGTTGATCACCCCGAGCAGGCCGAAGGTGATCGCCAGGCCCAAGGCCGCGAGCAGCAGAATCGAGCCTAGCGACAGGCCGCTGAAGGCCTGGCCGAGCAACTCGCCGAACAACAGCTTGCGCTTGACCTGGGCCAGGCTGGTTTCGGCGGCGGTGCGCACCCCAGCGTTGTTTTCGACACCGGGTGTGAGCAAGGCCTCCAGGCGCGTGCGGGCCATGGGATCGCCGGTTTCGCCGAGCAGGCGCACCGCGGCCAGGCGTACCGCCGGGTCGCTGTCGACCAGTTGCAGGTTGGCCAGGGCCAGGCCGAGGGCGGCATGCACGGCGGCGTCTGCTTCGCTGGCGAAGCGCCGGTCGAGGAAGGCGACCTGGGCCGGCTGCGCACTTTTTTGCAGTTGCTGGGCAGCCGCCAGGCGCACTGTGCTATCTGCGCTGAGCAACTGATGGCTGGCCAGGGCGTTATCCACAAGCCCGCGCAGGCGGTTGTTCAGGCGCAGCTTGCGGGTGTCGCCGGCGGCGATGCGGCCTTGTTGCAGGGCGCTTAGCAGCTCAAGACGGGCCGGGTCCGGTTGCGCCGCCCAGTCCTGGAGCAGGCGCGCCTGCTCATTGGCCTTGGCGGCGATGAAGTAGTCTGCGTCGCTGGCCTGGGCAGTCAGGGGCAACAGCAGGAGGCTGAGGAAAAGGCACAGGAGGGCCTTGGACATGACGGTTTCCTTGTGGTGTGCTGTACGGCCGCATCGCGGGTCAAGTCGAGGCGTCGCACCGCCGCTCCTACAGTGGGAGCGGCGGTGCGACGCCTCGACTTGACCCGCGATGGGCTCAGTTGCCCTTCACCGCATAATCCGGCCGCTTGTCGTGACCTGGAATGAACGGGCTCCACGGCTGCGCTCGCAGCGGTTGCTCGGTTTCCCAGACCACACTGAACTGGCCGTCATCCTGGATCTCGCCGATCATTACCGGCTTGTGCAGGTGGTGGTTGCTCTTGTCCATGGTCAGGGTGTAGCCCGATGGCGCCTTGAAGGTCTGCCCGGCCAGGGCTTCGCGGACTTTGTCGACATCGGTGGACTTGGCTTTCTCGACCGCCTGGGCCCACATGTGGATGCCGACGTAGGTGGCCTCCATCGGGTCGTTGGTCACCGCCTTGTCGGCGCCCGGCAGGTTTTTGGCCTTGGCGTAGGCTTTCCAGTCGGCGACGAACTGGCTGTTGACCGGGTTATCCACCGATTCGAAGTAGTTCCACGCCGCCAGGTGTCCCACCAGCGGCTTGGTGTCGATGCCGCGCAGTTCTTCCTCGCCTACCGAGAAGGCCACCACCGGCACGTCGGTGGCTTTCAGGCCCTGGTTGGCCAGCTCCTTGTAGAACGGCACGTTGGAGTCGCCGTTGACCGTGGAGATCACCGCGGTCTTGCCGCCAGCAGAGAACTTCTTGATGTTGGCGACGATGGTCTGGTAGTCGCTGTGGCCGAACGGCGTGTACACCTCTTCGATGTCCTTGTCGGCCACGCCCTTGCTGTGCAGGAAGGCGCGCAAAATCTTGTTGGTGGTGCGCGGGTAGACGTAGTCGGTACCGAGCAGGAAGTAGCGCTTGGCGGCGCCGCCGTCTTCGCTCATCAGGTACTCCACTGCCGGGATCGCCTGCTGGTTGGGCGCGGCACCGGTGTAGAAGACGTTCGGCGACATCTCTTCGCCTTCGTACTGCACCGGGTAGAACAGCAGACCGTTGAGCTCTTCGAACACCGGCAGCACCGACTTGCGCGACACCGAGGTCCAGCAGCCGAATACCACCGCGACCTTGTCCTGGGTCAGCAACTGGCGGCCCTTTTCGGCGAACAGCGGCCAGTTCGACGCCGGGTCGACCACCACCGGTTCCAGCAGCTTGCCGTTGACCCCGCCCTTGGCGTTGATCTGCTCGATGGTCATCAGGGCCATGTCCTTGAGCGAAGTCTCGGAAATCGCCATGGTCCCCGACAGCGAATGCAGGATGCCGACCTTGATGGTCTCGGCGGCCTGGATGCTCCAGCTCAGGCCCATCGCCGCGATGGACGCGCTGAGGGTAAAGGCCTTGATCAGACTGCGACGCTTCATAGTGCTCTCTCCATGGAATCGGATGTTCTGTTGGGCAGATGGCGACTTCGCCCAAGAGCGTTAGCAAGGGCTGTGCCGAGTGGCGCGCAGCTGTCTGGGGCGGGGTTTGCACGGCGATTGGCGATGGCGGGCGAGCATGCTTGCACCGTGATGGCGCTGTGCCCGGTGCGCGGCAAACAAGTCTGCACAGCTTTGGTTCGCGCAGGTATCATCGCCGCCTTTGAACGCAGTTCAGGGATGACGACAGTGAACAGATTCGCCCGTGCAGGGATGGTGATGGCCGGCGTGTGGGCTGCGATGGGGCAGGTACAGGCCAGTGAGCCGTCCTCGCTGTATTTTCGCTGCAGCATGACCAAGGCGCAGTACGCCACGGTCATGGCCGCCCGGCCGGGCGAGGCCGCGGCATTCACTGACTGGCAGCAGTGGTTCGATAGCAAGGAAATGTACGGTGGCGGCAAGGTCGATACAGACGACCTGCGGCCGATGCCGGCCGAGACCCTTAGCCAGATCGCCGGCGGCAGCCGTTACGGCTCGCTATCGGAGTACGACGAAAAAACCGGCGTGTGGCGCTTCGCCCTGCTGCAGTTCAGCGAAAACTACGGGGCGATGATCTCCATGCTGGCGCCACTGCGCAGTGTCGCGCCGTACTGCGCCGCCGACTCCGACAGCTTCATGCTGGTCTATTCGTACATCTGGGGTGACGGCGACAACGCCTACCTGACCCTCAACGGCCGCAGCCAGTTTGCCGAGGCACCGACCCCAGCGCAACGCGCCGAGGCCGATGCCGTGCTGGCCGAACTGCTCAAGGCAGCAGAAGGCTGAGCCTCTCTGAGCTCGGTTTGATCAGTATTCACCCACGGAACAAGGAAAGACCCGATGGAAGCTTCGTCGCTGTACATTCGCTGTAACCTCAACCCCGCTGCCTATCAGGCCGCGATGAGCGCGCCGGTAGCCAACCCGCGGCAGTTCGACGACTGGCAATGCTGGTATGACAGCAAAGACGCGTACGGCCCGGGCGAACTCCCCGCCGAGGACCTGGATCGTACCGCCTCCTGCAGCCTGGGTGATCTGATCGAAGGCTGGGTTGAGTTTTCTGCGGGCAACAGCAGTCATTACGATGAGCAGGCTGGGGTGTGGACGTTCGCCGTGCTGGAGTTCACCGACAATTATGGCGAGATGCTGCAACTGCTGGCGCCGCTGCGGCAACTGGCGCACTACGCCGAAGTCGACTCGGACAGTTTTCTAGTTATCCTTCCTTACATCTGGGGAGGTGACATCAATGCCTGCCTGAGCCTTGGCCAGGGCCGCAGTGTGTTCATCGACGGCCCGAGCGAGGCGCAACGAGCCGAAGCCGACGCCGCACTGGAACAGCAGTGGGACCGTGCGGCGTCGGCGTACGAACAAGAAGGCTTGAAGTTCGACTGATCAGTTGTCGGCGTTGGCGGTCAGCAGCGCGCGATTGCGCCGCACGAACTGGTAAGTGACGGTCAGCAGCACGAACCACAACGGCGTGACGATCAGCGCCTGGCGGGTGTCGTGCTCAAGGCTCAGCAGCACCAGGATGAAGGCGAAGAACGCCAGGCACACCCAGCACATCAGGCGCCCGCCAGGCATCTTGTACTTCGAGGCCTGGTGCAGCGCGGCGCGCTGTTTGCGGTAGTTCAGGTACGACAGCAGGATCAGCGACCAGACGAACATGAACAGGATCGCCGACACCGTGGTCACCAGGGTGAAGGCTTCGACCAGGTCCGGAATCACGTACATCAGCAGCGCCCCGGCCAACAGGCAGGTGCACGAGAACAGCAGGCCGCTGGCCGGCACGCTGCGCTTGGACAACTGCTCGAAACGCTTGGGTGCATCCCCCTGCTGGGCCAGGCCGAAGAGCATGCGGCTGGTGGAGAATACGCCGCTGTTGGCCGACGAGGCCGCCGAGGTCAGCACCACGAAGTTGATGATGCTGGCCGCCGCCGGCAGGCCGGCGAGCACGAACAGCTCCACGAACGGGCTCTTGCCCGGCACCACGTCACGCCACGGCGTCACCGCCATGATGGTGATCAGCGCCAGCACGTAGAAGACGATGATGCGGATCGGGATCGAGTTGATTGCCCGTGGCAGGTTGCGCTCCGGGTTCTTCGCTTCGGCGGCGGTGGTGCCCACCAGTTCGATGCCGACAAAGGCGAACACGGCAATCTGGAAACCGGCAAAGAAGCCCATCAGGCCATGGGGGAACATGCCCTGGTCGTTCCACAGGTTGGCAAGGTCCGCGGTGCGTCCGGCCGGCGACTGGAAGCCGGCCATGACCATGTACAGGCCGGTGCCGACCAGGGCGACGATGGCGATGATCTTGATCATGGCGAACCAGAATTCGATCTCGCCGAACATCTTCACCGTGATCAGGTTCAGCGACAGCAGCAGGCCGACACAGGCAATCGCCGGCGCCCACTGCGGCAGGTCGGGGAACCAGAACTGCGAATAGGCCGATATCGCGATGACGTCGGCGATGCCGGTGATGATCCAGCAGAACCAGTAGGTCCAGCCGGTGAAGTAGCCGGCCCAGGGCCCGAGCAGGTCGGCCGAAAAATCGATGAACGACTTGTAGTTGAGGTTCGATAGCAGCAACTCGCCCATGGCGCGCATGACGAAGAACAGCATGAAGCCGATGATCATGTAGACGAAGATGATCGACGGGCCGGCAAGGCTGATGGTCTTGCCCGAGCCCATGAACAGCCCGGTACCGATGGCGCCACCGATGGCGATCAGCTGGATATGGCGGTTGGACAGGCTGCGTTGCAGGTGGTCATGGTTTTCCGGCGTGGGTTGTTGCGGGGGCAGGTTCGCGGTCATAGGCAGGCATTCCGTTGAGTTCAGTCTTGTTGTGCGCCGCTAGGCTAACACGCGCCTTCCTGGCGCTAGCGCGACAATACGTCTCAACGCGGGGGCGGTGTTGACCGTGATCAACGTCGGCGCATCAGGCCGATAAAGAACAGACCGCCAATGGCGGCAGTGGCGATGCCGATCGGCAGGTCCTCGGGCGAAATCAGCGTACGTGCGGCGACGTCGACCCAGATCAGGAACAGGCTGCCCAGCAGCAGGCACACCGGCAGCAGGCGGCTATGCTCGGCGCCGACCAGGCGCCGGGCGATGTGCGGCACCATCAGGCCGACAAAGCCGATCGAGCCGCTGATCGCCACCAGCACGCCGGTCAGCAGCGAGCAGATCAGAAACGCCAGCAGGCGCACCTTGCGCGCGTTCAGGCCAAGGGTCACGGCGGTCTGCTCGCCGGCCATCAACGCATTCAGCGAGCGGGCCATGCCCAGCAACAAGGCCAGGCCGAGCAATACGCTGATCGCCGGAATCGGCAGCAGCTCCCAGCGCGCCAGGCCCAGGCCACCGAGCATCCAGAACATCACTGCCGAGCTTGCCCGGTGGTCACCGAGAAACAGCAGCAGGTTGGCCGCCGCCATCATCACAAAAGCCACGGCCACGCCGCACAGCAGCAGGCGGTCGCTGTCCAGGCGGCCGTGGCGGCTGGCAATGGCCAGCACCAGCAGCATGCTGCACAGCGCGCCGATAAAGGCGGCCAGGGGCAAGGTCAGCACGCCGAGCAATTCGCCGATATGCAGCACCACCAGTACCGCACCCAGGGTTGCCCCGGAAGTGACGCCGAGCAAGTGCGGGTCGGCCAGCGGGTTGCGCGTCACCGCCTGCAGCACCGCGCCGATCATCGCCAGCCCTCCGCCCACCAGCGCCGCCAGAAGCATGCGCGGCACGCGGATCAGCCAGACGATATGTTCCTGGCCCGTGGTCCACGCCGGTGTCTCGGGGGTAACGCCGAACAGCTTGAACAGCAGTACGCGCCACACCACCTCGACCGGCACCGGTGCCGAGCCAAAGCCCAGGGACACCACGCAGGACACCAGCAGCAGGGCCAGCAGCGTGAGCAGCAACAACCGCTGCCGGGAGTTTGCCGACCTCATGCGCCGTGCAGGCTCTTGGCGATGGTCTCGATGGCTTCGACGTTCTCAAGGCTCGGCGTGGCCGCCACGTAGGGAATGA
The DNA here is from genome assembly GCF_900101695.1 of Pseudomonas sp. UC 17F4. Taxonomy (NCBI): domain Bacteria; kingdom Pseudomonadati; phylum Pseudomonadota; class Gammaproteobacteria; order Pseudomonadales; family Pseudomonadaceae; genus Pseudomonas; species Pseudomonas sp. UC 17F4. Next base: position 103,669 of record NZ_FNKV01000001.1, on the reverse strand, counting down.
CCACGAAGCGCTTGTTGCGGATCGCCTCCACCGATTGCAGGGCCGGATGCTGTTCGAGGAACGCCTGTTTCTGCGCGGCGCTGACTTCGCCGTAGTCGACGATGACGATGACCTCGGGGTTGCGCTTGACCACGCTCTCCCAGTTGACCCGGGTCCAGCTGGCTTCGATGTCATTGAGCACATTGCGCCCGCCGGCGGCGGCGATCAGTGCCTCGGGCATGCCCAGACGCCCGGAGGTCATGGCCCGGTCTTCACCGCTGTCGTAGAGGAACACCCGTGGACGCTCGGCCGGCAACTGCTGCTGGACCACGGCAACGCGCGCTTGCATGTCGCCGATCAACTGCTCGGCACGCGCCTGCACGTCGAAGATCCTGCCCAGGTTGCGCAGGTCGGTGTAGGTGTCATCGAGGCTGGCTGCCGGGCGCTTCATGACAAAGGCGCAGGATTCAGTCAGCTCGTACACCGGGATGCCCAGCGGCGCCAGGCTTTGCGGGGTGAGGTCGCCGCCGACGCGCATGCCGTAGTCCCAGCCGGCGAACAGGAAGTCGACATTGGCGTTGAGCAGGGTTTCCACCGACGGGTACTTGGCCGCCAGTTCCGGCAGGCCGTCGAGTTGCTTGCGCAGCTGCGGGGTGACCGCCTTCCAGCCGCTGACACCGCTATAGCCGACCATGCGCGAACGCAGGCCGAGGGCGAGCATCATCTGGGTCATGTTGATGTCGTGGCTCAGGGCATGCTCCGGGGCCTTGGTGAAAGTCACCTGGCGGTTACAGCTTTGCACCGTCAACGGGTATTGGGTGGCCTCGGCGAAAGCGCCGGGGCTGGCCAGCAGCAAGGCCAGGCCGAGCAACAGGATGGATCGAATCATCGCTGGGTTATCCAGGTAAGGCGAGGGTGGTCAGCCAGAGGGTGGCGGTCGATCAGCGCTTGTACGCCGAACACCGCCTGCAGCAATTCGGCGGTCAGCACCTGGTCTGGCGTGCCGCTGGCGACGATGCGGCCGTGGTCGAGCACGTACAGGCGATCGCAAAAGGCCGCCGCCAGGTTCAGGTCATGGATGCTCGCCAGGGTGCCGATGCCCAGGCGCCGCACCTGCTGCAGCAGCTCCAGCTGGTAACGCGGGTCAAGGTGATTGGTCGGCTCGTCGAGGATCAGCACCTGCGGTTGCTGGACCAGAGCCCGGGCTAGGATCACCCGCTGTTTCTCGCCACCGGACAGGCTGGCGAAGGTGTGGTCGTCAAAGCCCTGCAGGCCGACTGCCTGCAAGGCGTCCTGGACCCGTTGGCGATCGGCCGGGCTGTCGCCGTCGAACAGGCCTTTGTGCGGCGTGCGGCCCATGGCCACGACTTCCTCGACATTCAGGCCGAAGGCATCGGGAAACTCCTGCAGCACCACGGCGATACGCTGGGCGCACCAGCGCGGCGACTGCTGCCACAGGTTATGCTCGCCCAGGCGCACCTGGCCGCGTTCCGGCTTGTTGAAACGGTAGGCGCAGCGCAGCAGGCTGGTCTTGCCGCTGCCATTGGGGCCGATCAGGCCGACGAACTCGCCGGCGCCGACCTGCAACTCGACGTCGCGCAGCTGGAACTGGTGGTGGCAATGGCCGTGGCCCAGGGGCGACCAGTGCAGGTCGCTGATACTCAGGGTGCTCATCAAGGTCCTGCGGGCCTGCGGGCGATGACGCCAAAAACAGGCCCGTATCGAAAACGGGCGCTCATGTTAGCGGATTTGTCCGCGCCAGCGGTTGTGCATAACGATCCACCAGCCACACCAGCAGCATCGAGCCGCCCACCAGCGGGAAGGCCGCCCCCAGAATCAGCATGATCACGGTCGCGGTCTTCCAGCGCGGCAGGTCATGGCGCAGCGGCGGTACACCGAGGCCACCTTCGGGGCGGCGTTTCCACCACATCACCAGGCCGCTGACCGAGCCGAGCAGGATCATCAGGCAGATCAGCAGGACAATAAGCTGGTTCAGTGTGCCGAACATCTTGCCTTCGTGGAGCATCACCCCAAGCTCGGTGGCGCGGGCGACGTTGCTGTAATCCTGCCAGCGTACGTCCACCAGCACCTGGCCGGTGTACTGGTCGACATGCAAGGTGGCGTCGTTGCGCGGGTCGTCGGCGAACACGGCAATGGTGTACACGCCTTCGGCACTGGTTGGCAGGGTAATGCTGTAGCCAGGTTCGACGCGGCGGGTAGTGGCCAGCTCTTCGATCTGTTGCAGGCTGACCTGCGGCGCCGCCGGGGCGCTGGAGCCCATGCTGTGGCCGGCATGCTCGGCGTGGGCGGCGGATTGCGGCATCGGTGTGTTTTCCATGGCCCAGGGCACGGTCTGGCGGCTGGCGCTGTTGAGCGCCCGGGCTTGCTGGTCGGACTGCGGCACGTCGTTCCACATTGCCGCCGGAAAACGGTTCCACAGGTCGGCGTACTGCTTGCCCCAGAAGCCGGTCCAGGTCATGCCGCTGAGCAGCATCAACAACAACAGCGCCGCGCCCCAGAAGCCTGTGACCGCATGCAGGTCGCGCCACAGCAGGCGCCCACGGGCGTTCAGGCGCGGCCACAGCACACCGGCGCTGCGCTTGCCGCGCGGCCACCACAGGTACAGGCCCGAGACCACCAGCACCACGCCCCAGCCGGCGGCCAGTTCCACCAGGCGATCGCCAGTGGTGCCGATCATCAGTTCACCGTGCAGCGCACGGGCCACGGCCTGCAGGTTGTTTTTCGCGTCCTGTTCGCCGAGCAACTGGCCGCTGTAGGGGTCGACGAACACATTCAATTCACGGCCAGCGTTGTGCACCACGAACTGGGCACTGCGATCACTGGCGATTGCCGGCAGGTACTGGCTGACCTGGCCCTTGGGGTAAGCCTGCTGCACCTGTTGCAGCAGGCTGTCGGCGTTGTGCCGGTGATGCCCGGCCTCGACCACCATCAAGTCGCGATACAGCAATGGGTCTAGCTGCGGTTTGAACAGGTAGATGATCCCGGTGATCGCCAGCAGGATCATGAACGGCGCGACGAACAACCCGGCGTAAAAATGCCAGCGCCACGCCAGGTTGTAGAAGGATATGTGCGGTTTGCTCATGCAGCGCTCCCGTGTTGCCTGGGTAAGGCGCGATCAACGATCGCGCCCGGGTTGGATCAGAAACTCAGGTCGACCTTGGTCCAGAACGTACGCCCCGGCTCGTTGATCGGCTGCGGGTCGGTGGCCGGGTAGCCGAAGCCGGCGTTGCCCGCCAGGTTCAGGTGCTCGGCGTAGGCTTTGTCGAACAGGTTGTCGACCCCGGCGCTGAGCTTGAGGTTGTTGCTGACCTTGTAGGCGCCGTTCAGCGAGAACACGCCGAAACCGCCGCTCTTCTCGTAGTCCTTGCCCACCACGTTGCCGGAGTTTTCGGCAATGCGGTTCTGCGCCGCCACCAGGCGCCACAAGGCCCCGGCGCTCCACACATCACGGCTGTAGGTCAGGCCCAGGCGGCTTTCAAGCGGTGGCATCTGCGGCAGTGCCTTGCCGTCGCTGCTGTTCTTGCCCCAAGCGTAGGCCAGGGTAGCGTCGGCTTTCCAGTTGCTGGTCAATTTGTACGCCGCGCCCAGTTCGCCGCCCATGATCCGCGCGTCGATGTTCTGCGCCTGGGAGCTTGGCATGCCCATCATCCCCGGCCGGTAGTCGAAGAGGATGTAGTCGCGGATCTGCCCGACATAGCCCGAGGCCCAGGCGTCGACGGTTTCGGTCTGGTACTGGATGCCGAAGTCGAGCTGGGTGGTTTTCTCCGGCTTGATGCTGTCGAAGGCATTGACCGAACCTGCCGGGCCGGACTTGGGCGAGAACAGCTCCCAGTAGTCGGGGAAGCGCTGGGCGTGGCCGAGGCCGACGTAAGTGGTGGCGGGGACATCTACCAAGTCGTGCTCGTAGCGGATAAAACCGCTGGGCAGGGTATCGGCGCGGGTGTCGCCACGGGTGGCGCTGGTGGCGCGGTAATCCTTGGCCGAGGCGCGGTCCAGGCGGGCGCCGGTGATCAGCCGGTCCTGTTCGGCGGCGTACCAGGTCAGCTCGCCGAACACCCCGTAGTTGTGGAAGTCGGCGTCCTTGGTCCAGGCCATGTGCTTGTGCACATCGACGCCCATGCCGCTGCGCTGGCGGTGTTCGTTGGTTTGTGCGTCGATGCCGCTGATCAGTTGCAGGTCATCCCAACGCCAGGTGCCCTTGATCCGCCCGCCAAGGGTGCGGCGGTCGACGTTGCTGACCATCGGCATGCCCATCATGCCCATGCCCGAGGGCGTGCGCAGGCTGTAGTTGTCCATCACGTGGTCGGCGTAGTTGTAGTAGACCTGGGCTTCGAGCTTGTCGAAGACCTCGCCGATGTTGGACTTCTCCAAGCGCAGGCCAAGGCTTTCGCGCTTGAACTGCGAGCCGTCCATGCCGCGCCCGGCATAACGCGCTTCACCGTCGCCCTTGCCGGCGGTCAGTTCCACCAGGGTGTCGGCGTCCGGGGTCCAGCCCAGGGCGACGTCACCGTTCCACTTGTCCCAGCGCGACGGCACGGTGTCGCCATTGCCGTCCTCATAGTCGTCCGAGCGCGACTGGTTGCCGACGAAGCGCGCATAGCCGTAGCGATTGCCGGCGGCGGCATCCAGAACCTTGTCGAAGCGGCCGTTGGAACCGCCCAGCAGGCTGGCGTTGACGCGGCTGCCCAGCTCGCCGAATTTTTCCGGCTCGCGGTCGAAAAGGATGGTCCCGGCCGATGCGCCCGGGCCCCAGATCACGCTTTGCGGGCCCTTGATCACGGTCAGGCGGTCGTAGGTCTCCGGCGAGATGTACGAGGTCGGGGCGTCCATGCGGTTGGGGCAGGCGCCGAGCATCACGCCGCCGTTGGTGAGGATGTTCAGGCGCGAGCCGAACATGCCGCGCAGCACCGGGTCACCATTGGTGCCGCCGGCGCGGATGGCCGAGAAGCCGGGGATGGTTTTCAGGTAGTCGGCGCCATCGCTGGCCGGCACCGGCTGGCGTGGGTCCTTGGGGTTGGTGACGATAGTCAGCGGCGAGCTCGGGGCCACGGCGGTGATCACCGTCGGGCTCAGCTCGGCCTGGTCATGGACATGTGCGTCTTCGGCCTGGCTTGCGGCCAGGGCCAGAGGGCTGAGCAGGGTGCCGCAGATCACGGCGATGGTCCCTTGCAGGGACAGACGAAAAACAGCGGTGCAGCCGGACATAATGATTCCAACATCGATCAGTCATAAGGGGGCGCGCAGTCGACGGCTGATGCCGGACTTCGGGCGCAGGGAGTGAACTCAGACGACGATGAAGGGTGGCGGCGCGCGGCTGCGGGCGCCGGGGAATACCGTTTGCCGGGCATGGCCCTGGCGCGGGTAGACGATCAGCCGGTTGCTGGCGGGTACGGCTTCGGTGTTGAGCAGGCTCAGGGCCTGGGGCAGCGCCGGGCAATGGAAGAACAGGCTGCAGTAACCGCACTTCTCCCAGATCACCTTCAGCGCCGGGCTGCCGCCGTGATGGTTGTCGGCATGGCAATCGGCGGCGCTGTCCATGGCCATGCTCATGTTCATGCCTGGCGGCATGGCACGGTGATCCATCGGCATCGACTGGGAAACCAGTGGGCCGATAAAGATCATCAACATGGCAAACAGGCTCAGCCAGCTGCCGCGAAGCGTCCTGGAACCAGGACGTGCGGGGCGGGTGAACCTGCTGCGGGCGCTAGTCACGCCGGGCAGCCTTCAGCGATCAGTGATTGTGAGCGGCTGCCTCGTCGGGTGCCTGTTTCTGCACCGCGACCTCGACGGTGATGTCACCGGCGTGCTTGAAATGCAGGGTCAGCGGGAAGCGCTTGCCATCAGCCAGCAGGCTGCGGTCCTTGGGCTGCATCAGCATCACATGGTAGGCGCCGGGGGCGAATTTCAGCTCGCCGCCTGCAGGCACTTCGACGCTCATTACCTGCTGCATTTTCATCAGGCCATCTTTGTGCACATGCTCGTGCAGCTGGGCATCGTCGCTGATCGGGCTGTCGACGCCGGTCAGGGTGTCGGCGCTCTTGCCGTTGTTATGCACGACAAAATAGGCGGCAACGTTGGGCGCGTTCGGCGGCAACTCCTGCGACCACGGGTGAGCGATATGCAGCTCGCCAACGGTGTATTCATGGGCAGTGGCAAAGGTCGCCGGCAGCATCAGCGCAGCCAGCAGCAGGGCGTTCTTGAACATGGTGATTCTCCAGTCGATTCAGGTTCGCAACAGGTAGCGTAGTGAACTCAGACCAGAGGGGAGGCGCGGGGGTTGAGGGCCGGCCACTGTTGGCGTGGCGTGGGTTGATAGGCGGTGAGCAGCGGTTCGAGCCCGATCGACAGGGCTAGCGGTTTGCTCAGTTGCGGCGCATGCCCGGGAAGCGCCAGCAACGGCGCGGCGCCCGAGCAGCACCAGCAGTGCTGCATGTTCGAATGGTCATCGCCTTGCTGGCCGAGGTCGATCTTGCCCAGGGCCATGATTGCCGGATTGGCCTTGGCCCCGACGCTCGAACAGAAGGCCCCCCACAGCAGTTGTTCGGCCGGGCCCTTGGGGGCTGCGGACGCCAACGGCATGGCCAGCAGATTGAACAGCACTGCGAAGCAGGCGATCCAGGCGATGGCGGGCCGATATGGGGACATGGAAAGATCCGGTCAGGAATCAGAGGTGGCTATTGTAGCGCCCAGTATAGGAAAAATTACCGGGGGTGCGGTGAAGTGCCGCACTCCCGGTTCGCATCAGGCCTGTTTGTTGCGGCCCATCAGGCCGCGCACGGTTTCCTGCAGGTCGGCCGGCAGCACCACGACCTTGGCGTTGTCGCTGCTGGCAAGGCTTTCCATGGCGCCGATGTAACGCTCGCCGAGCAGGTACATGGCCGGGGTGATTTCGGTGCCGACCGCGTCCCGAACCAGGGTGATGGAACGCGCCGAGGCTTCGGCGAGGTTGATCTGCGCTTCAGCGTCGAGCTTGGCCGCCTGTTGGCGCGCTTCGGCTTCGAGAATGGCGGCCTGCTTGGCGCCTTCGGCGCGGGTGACGTCGGCTTTGCGTTCACGCTCGGCGGCGGCCTGGCGCTCCATGGCCGCCTGCATGTTCTGCGACGGCTTGATGTCCTGGATCTCTACCGAGCGCACGGTCACGCCCCAGTCTTCGGTCTGCTCGGACATCGCTTCGCGCAGGCGCGCCTTGATCTGCTCGCGGCTCGACAGCGCTTCGTCGAGGTCCATGGCGCCAACGATGGCACGCAGCGAGGTCATGGTCAGGCTGGTGACCGCGAAGCTGAAGTCCTGCACGCCGTAGGCGGCTTTTTGCGGGTCGACGACCTTGGCGAAACACAGCGCGTTGGCGACGATCACCGCGTTGTCGCGGGTGATGATTTCCTGCTGCTGCACGTCGAGGATGATGTCCTTGGTCGGCAGGCGGTAGGCGACCACGTCCATGTACGGGATCAGCAGGTTCAGGCCCGGCTTGAGGGTGCTGTGGTAGCGGCCCAGGCGCTCGACGATCCACTCCTCGCCCTGGGGCACGATGCGCACGCCCTTGAACAGGGTGATGAGGGCGAATGCGGCGATGGTGCCGACGACGATAAGGCTGGTCATGAGTCAATGCTTCCTTTTACTGATCAGGCCCGGGCAACCCGGGCGGTATTGCCTTCGATGGCAGTGAGGCGCACGCGCTCGCCGGCCGGGATCTCGGCATCGGCGACGCACACCCATTCTTCATTGCCGAGAATCGGCTTTTGAAAGCGCACGCGGCCCTTGTGGAATTCGGAAACCGTGGCAGTGAGCAGGCCGACTTCGCCGATCACGCTATCGGCAGTCCAGCGGGTGTCCGGCTGCTTCCTGCGAAACACCTTGAACCACAGCAGCGTGGTGATCGACGAGAACACCACCCACAGCAGCACCTGCATATCGAGCTGCAGGCTCGGCGCCAGGAAGGCAATGAACGAAACCAGCACGGCACCAATGCCGAACCAGAGGATGAAGAAGGTTGGCAGGACCAGTTCGAGCACTACGAGGCCGAAACCGAATACCAGCCAGATCCACCATTGCATTTCCATATGGGTGAGGTCTTCCGGGGGGAGGAGGGGGTAGTTTAAGGCACTCAGAGGGCGATGGGCTATTGAGCGGGGGTGAGCCAGTCTTCCACGCGCAGCCCAGGAACACGCTGGAATTCGCGGATGTTGTTGGTTACCAGTAGCAACCCCAATGAACGCGCATGTCCGGCAATCATCTGGTCATAGGGGCCAATCGGTGTTCCGGCTCGGGCCAACTCTGCACGCAACTGACCGCTGTGAGCCGCAGCACGGTCATCGTAACTGAGGACCTCCAGGCGTGCGGCGAATCCTTCGACTACGGCAAGATTGCGTTCAGGTGCAGCGGATTTTTCAGCGCCATACATCAATTCCATCAGCGTCACTGTGCTGATGCACAGTTGGCCGTAATGGCGATTGAATGCTTCACGTACGACCAGAGGCTTGTTCTTGAGGGTGAAGATGCAGATGTTGGTATCGAGCATGTACTTGAGCATCAGAACCCCTCACGCTCCTGATCGGTGTCTTGCTCACGTTCGGCCATGAAGTCCGGGCTGACATCCTGACCTTCGAACCAGCTGTCCCAGGCTTCACCGGAGGGAGAAATAATTCGGGTTCGCCCCACTGCGACTATATCCACGCGTTTGACATCCTCTGGCAGGGCTACGGACTTGGGCAGGCGCACAGCTTGGCTGCGGTTGCTCTTGAAGACGGCACCTTGCTCCATGATCCACCTCGTTGTATATGCCAAATGTATATCCAAGTTTAAAAGAGCGCCGACATCTGTCAACGGGATATGCCTTTGCCCTTGGAAAATACTCACTGAAGTGCTTGCAGCAGTGCTTGAACCGTCGAGAAACTGCGAGTGGCGGGAGGGAGGTCAGGCCTGCGAAGCACCAGTACCGGTAGGCTGCGCTCACGTGCCACTTGCAATTTAGGCTCGGTCGCCCCGCTGCCGCTGTTCTTGCTGATCAGCACATCGATCTGCCGACGCTCGAACAGCGTGCGTTCGTCTTCCAGGTGGAATGGCCCGCGGGCGCCGATCACTTCGCAGCGTGCATTGCCGGGGCAGGCTTCGAGGGCGCGCAAGGTCCAGAATTGATGGGCGGGAATTTCGTGCAGATGCTGCAACGGCTCACGGCCGAGGGTGAACAGCGGGCGCTGGAACGGGCGCAGGGCGTCGATCAGTTCGGCCCAGTCGCTCACCTCGCGCCAGTCATCGCTGGCCTGGGCTTGCCAGGCCGGGCGGCGCAACGCCCAGCACGGCACACCGGTGAGTTGCGCGGCGTGGGCGGCGTTGGCGCTGATGCGGGCGGCATAGGGGTGGGTGGCGTCGATCAGCAGGTCGATGCGTTCTGCGCGCAGGTAAGCGGCCAGGCCCTCGGCGCCGCCAAACCCGCCGACCCGTACCTGACAGTCCAGGTCAGTAGGCACCCGGCCGATCCCGGCCAGGCTGTAGACGTGCTGTGGGCCCAGGGTGCGGGCAATGGCCAGCGCCTCGGTGACGCCGCCGAGCAACAGGATGCGCGTCATGCAAAGCCCCCCGCATGGCCTACGATGCCGCCCTGACGATCAATGGCGAACACTTCCACCTGCACCTGCGCCGGCACCACGCTGCGGGCAAAGGCCAGGGCGTGGGCGCAGACCGCATCACCCAGGGCAATGCCGGCGGCACTGGCGAGGGCCAGGGCCTGCTGGCTGGTGTTGGCCTGGCGAATAGCGTCTTGCAACGCCGGGTCGGCACCAATGGCTGCAGCCCAGTCGGCCAGTTGCGGCAGGTCGATGCTCGAATGGCGGCTGTGCAGGTCCATGTGCCCGGCGGCCAGCTTGCTGATCTTGCCGAAGCCGCCGCACAGGCTGAGTTTATCCACAGGCACCTTGCGCAGGTGCTTGAGCACCGCGCCGACAAAATCGCCCATTTCGATCAGGGCGATTTCCGGCAGGTTGTAGACCCGGCGCATGGTGTCTTCGCTGGCATTGCCGGTGCAGGCGGCGATGTGCTGGTAGCCGTTGGTCTTGGCCACGTCGATGCCCTGGTGGATCGAGGCGATATAGGCCGAGCAGGAGAACGGCCGGACAATGCCGCTGGTGCCGAGGATCGACAGGCCGCCAAGAATGCCCAGACGCGGGTTCATGGTCTTCAGCGCCAGGCTTTCGCCGTCCTGCACGTTTACCGTGACCTCGAAGCCGCCGCTGTAGGCGAATTCGGCGGCCAGGCGCAGCAGGTGCTCGGTCATCATCCTGCGTGGTACCGGGTTGATCGCCGGTTCACCCACGCCGAGCACCAGGCCTGGGCGGGTCACCGTGCCGACGCCGTGGCCGGCAACAAAGCGCACACCGGGTTCGGCCTGCAGGCGCACGCGGCTGTAGAGCAGGGCGCCGTGGGTCACGTCCGGGTCATCGCCGGCATCCTTGAGGGTGCCGGCTTCGGCGCCGTCCTCGTGCAGGCGACAAAACTCCAGGCGCATCTGCACCACCTTGCCCTTGGGCAAGGTGATCTGCACCGCATCGTTGCTCTGGCCGCCCAGCAGCAGCCGCGCCGCCGCCAGGCTAGTGGCGGTGGCGCAACTGCCAGTGGTCAGGCCGCTGCGCAGTGGCGCGGGTTGTTCGCGGGTTTCGTCACGCATCGGCAGGCTTGACCGCGTCTAGCAGGGTGATCGGCAGGGCCTGGCGCCAGGTGTCGAACTCGCCCAGGGGTTGCGCCTGGGCGATATGGATGCGGGTCAGCTCGCCGCCATGCTGCTCGCGCCAGTTGACCAGCGCCAGTTCACTTTGCAGGGTCACGGCATTGGCCACCAGGCGGCCACCCGGGCGCAGTTGCTGCCAGCAGTGTTGCAGCACGCCTTCGCGGGTCACGCCGCCACCGATGAAGATCGCATCCGGGCGTTCCAGGCCCTGCAGGGCCATCGGCGCACGACCTCGAATCAACTGCAGGCCAGGCACGCCAAGGGCATCGCGGTTGTGTTCGATCAGTTGCTGGCGGCCCTCGTCGGACTCGATCGCCAACGCCCGGCAACTGGGGTGGGCGCGCATCCACTCGATACCGATCGAGCCGCTGCCGGCGCCGACATCCCAGAGCAGTTCGCCCGGCTGCGGGGCCAGGCGCGCCAGAGTGATGGCGCGCACATCGCGCTTGGTCAGCTGGCCGTCGTGTCTGAAGGCGCTGTCTGGCAGACCGGCAAGCGGCGACAGGCGCGGTGCATCGGGCGTGGCCAGGCATTCGATGGCGACCAGGTTCAAGTCGGCAACTTGCGGGTGCGGCCAGTGCGCGGCAGTGCCCTCGAGGCGACGCTCGGCGCTGCCGCCCAGGTGCTCGAAGACCTGCAGGCGGCTCAGCGCGAAACCGCGTTCGCGCAGCAGGGCGGCGATCGCGGCCGGGCTGCTGCCATCGTTGCTCAGCACCAGCAGGCGCACGCCGCTGTACAGTTGGGCGTTGAGCGCAGCGATCGGCCGCGCCACCAGCGAGAGCGTCAGCACCTCCTGCAGTGGCCAACCCAGGCGGGCGGCGGCCAGGGCGCAGGAAGAGGGCATCGGCAACACGTTCATTTCGCTGACGTCGAGCTGGCGCGCAAGGCTTGCGCCTACGCCATAGAACATCGGGTCGCCGCTGGCCAGCACGCACACCGGCTCGCCGCGCAGGGCCAGTACCGGCGCCAGGGAAAACGGGCTGGGCCACAGCAGGCGTTCGCCGCTGATGCAGTGCGGCAGCAGGTCCAGCTGGCGCTGGCCGCCAAACACCCGTGAAGCGCCCAGCAGCGCGCGCCGGGCCTGCTTGCCCAGGCCACTGAAGCCGTCTTCACCGATACCTACTATTGTCAGCCAGGGCGACATGGATTTCCTCAATTCAACGCAATCCGACCGGCAGGCTTTTCATGCCTTCGGACAAAGCAGGCATAATACCGCGCCTTCTACACTGAAGTGCCTTTTCACGATTGCCGGGTGACCTTTTGAACCAGCCTGTATCGGCCCACCAGCCCCAAGCTTCGCTGCGTCCCTCGGCCTGTCCGGGGTTGTGGCGCATCGTCCAGGCGCTGGACGGCGGCATCTGCCGGATCAAGCTGGCCGGCGGGGCGCTGACGGCGGCTCAGGCCGAGGCCGTGGCCGCTGCGGCCGAGCGTTATGCCGGTGGTGAAATCGAAGTCACCAACCGTGGCAACCTGCAGATTCGCGGCATCGGCGGCGACCACGCCGGGCTGATCGAAGGGCTGCTGGCCGCAGGCCTGGGCCCGCGCGAGGCCGCCGGCGACGATGTGCGCAACCTGATGCTCAGCCCCGTCGCCGGCCTTGATCGGCAGATGCTGTTCGATACCCGGCCTTTGGCGCAGCAGGTGCTGCAGTCGCTGGAAACCACCCCGCGTTTTCATCAGCTCTCGGCCAAGTTCGCCGTGCAGCTGGATGGCGGCGAGGCCCTGGCGATGCTTGAACACCCCCATGACCTGTGGCTCAGCCCGCTGAAGCTTGACGACGAACTGTGGCTGGCATTCGGCCTTGCCGGTTGCCCGGCCGCGGATGCGCCGTTGGGTGCTGTACCCCTGACACGCGGGCACGAACTGGTACTGGCGGTACTCAAGCGCTTTCTCGATCTGGCCCGGCCAGAGCAGACGCGGATGCGCCAGTTGCTCAGCGAACATACGCCCGAGGCGTTTATCGCCGGGCTGGTTTTGCCGGTGCGGGCGGATGCGGCGGTTTGCCAGTGGCGTCGCTCGCCGGTAACGGCGGGCTATCTGGGGATTTATCCACAGCTGCAACACGGCCTGAGCGCCGTCGGTTCGGCAGCGCCCCTGGGGCGTCTGAACCCTTCGATGCTGCGCGCTGCGGCCCGGCTGGCACGGGAGCAGGGCGACGGCACCTTGCGCATGACCCCTTGGCAGGGCGTGCTGCTGCCCAACATTGGCCACCATCATGCCGGGCAAGTGGTCGACGGCCTGGCCCGATTGGGGCTGCTGGTCTCGACCCATGATCGACTGGCGCGCCTGGTCGCCTGCACCGGTTGCGCCGGCTGCGCCAAAGGCCAGGCCGAAACCAAGGGCGATGCGCGCCTGCTGGCCACCATGCTGGCACCCGGAGCACCGGCCAGCGTGCACTTGAGCGGCTGCCTGCGCTCGTGCGCCATGGCCCACGTGGCGCCCGCCACCTTGCTGGCGCAAAGCCCCGGCCACTACGACTTGTACCTGCGTGACGCAACCGAGCCTGGCTTCGGCCGCCTGCGCGCACGCAACCTCACACTAAAAGAAGCCGGCGCACTGCTAGACGCCTGCTCACGGAGCACCCTTGATGATTGATTACATCCGCGATGGTCAGGAGATCTATCGCAATTCCTTCGCGATCATTCGAGAGGAAGCCCGGCTCGATCGCATCCCGGCCGATCTGGAAAAGCTTGCGGTCCGCGTGATACACGCCTGCGGCATGGTCGATGCAATCGATGGCCTGCAGTTCTCCCCGGGTGCCGGCAAGGCCGGGCGTGATGCCCTGGCCGCCGGCGCGCCGATCCTCTGCGATGCGCGGATGGTGTCCGAGGGTATTACCCGTGCACGCCTGCCAGCCAACAACTCGGTGATCTGCACCCTGCGCGACGAGCAGGTGCCGGAACTTGCCCGCGAGCTGGGCAACACCCGCTCGGCGGTGGCCCTGGAGCTGTGGCGGCCGCACCTGGAAGGCAGCGTGGTAGTTATCGGCAACGCGCCGACTGCGCTGTTCTACCTGCTGGAAATGCTCGACGCTGGCGCGCCTAAACCGGCGTTGATTCTCGGCTTCCCGGTGGGCTTTGTTGGCGCCGCCGAGTCCAAGGCGATGCTCGCTGCCGACAGCCGTGGCGTGCCGTTCGTGATCATGCAAGGGCGCCTGGGCGGCAGCGCCATGGCCGCCGCCGCGGTCAATGCCCTGGCCACGGAGGTCGAATGATGCAGGCTCGTGGACGTTTGCTGGGCCTGGGCGTTGGCCCCGGCGATCCAGAACTGATTACCGTCAAGGCGCTGCGTTTGCTGCGCGAGTCGCCGGTGGTGGCCTACTTTGTCGCCAAGGGCAAGCGCGGCAACGCCTTCGGCATCATCGAAAGCCATCTGCAGGAAGCCCAGACCTTGCTGCCGCTGGTGTACCCGGTGACCACCGAGGTGCTGCCGGCGCCGTTGTCTTATGAACAGGTCATCAGCGACTTTTACGATGCCGCCAGCCTTGAGGTTGCCGCGCACCTGGATGCCGGCCGCGATGTGGCGGTGATCTGCGAAGGCGATCCGTTCTTCTACGGCTCCTACATGTACCTGCACGACCGCCTCGCCGAGCGCTACGATGCGCAAGTGATCCCGGGGGTCTGCTCGATGCTCGGCGGCGCCTCTGTGCTCGGTGCGCCGCTGGTGTATCGCAACCAGAGCCTGTCGGTACTCTCCGGCGTGCTGCCGTATGACGAACTCAAGCGCCGCCTGGCCGATGCCGATGCCGCGGTGATCATGAAACTTGGGCGTAACTTCCCCAAGGTTCGCGATGTGCTGGCCGAGCTCGGCCTGGCCGAGCGTGCCCTGTATGTGGAGCGGGCAACCATGGCCAACCAGAAGATCGTCGCCCTGGACCAGGTCGATCCGCAGTCCTCGCCGTACTTCTCGCTGATCATCGTGCCCGGTGAAAGGTGGCAAGGTTGATGACCCGTAAAGCCCCGGCCATTGTCATCCTTGGCAACGGCAGCCTGGCCACTGCCCGCAAGATCCAGCAGTTGTACCCGGACGCATTGATCCATGGCCTTGAGGGCCGGGTCGAAGGCGCCGACCGCAGTTACCAGGAATTCGGCGCCACCGTGCGCCAGCTCTATCAGCAAGACACGCCGATCATCGCCCTGTGCGCTGCCGGTATCATCATCCGCACCCTGGCCGGCCTGTTGCTGGAGAAGGGCGCCGAGCCGCCGGTGCTGGCGGTGGCCGAGGATGGCAGCGCTGTGGTGCCGCTGCTCGGCGGGCTCGGCGGGGTCAATCGCATGGCCCGGGAAATCGGCGCCGGCCTGGGCGTGGCGGCGGCGATCACCACCAGTGGCGAGCTGCGTTTCGGTACCTGCCTGCTCAACCCGCCCAGCGGTTATGCCCTGGCCGACCTTGAGCTGGGCAAGCGTTTCGTCTCCGACCTGCTGGCCGGCGAAAGCGTGCGTATCGACGGCGCTGCGCCCTGGCTTGAACAGGCGCAGCTGCCGCAAAGCGAGCAGGCGCACCTGGCGATTCATGTTGGTTGTGATGCCCGTGCAGCCTCGGCCAATGAGCTGGTGATCTACCCGCGTTGTGTCATGGTCGCGGTCAGCGAAGTGCTGCCGGAACTGGCCCAGGCCATTCGCGATGCCCTGCAGGCGGCGCGCATTGCCGAGCCGGCGCTGGCTTGCCTGCTGGCCGCAGAGCCGCACATGGCCAACCCGGCCCTGCACGCGGCTGCTGCCGAGCTGGGTGTGGCCCTGCGCTTTGCCCCAGGCGCTGGTGATGCCAGCGCCCTGGCTGCTCAGGCACTGCCGCAATTGCTGCCACCGCAGTCGGTGAGCGATGGCCTGGCCATCGTGGTCTCGAACCAGCCGATCGATCCGCAGCAGATCGGCCGCGCCCGCGGGCGCCTGGCGGTGATCGGCCTCGGGCCTGGCGCTGCCGACCTGATGGTGCCGGCGGTCAAGGCGGAGCTGGCGCGGGCCAACGACATACTCGGCTATGAAACCTATGTGCGCATGGCCGGGCCGTTCCGTGCCGATCAGGTGCTGCATTGCACCGACAACCGCGAAGAGATGCAGCGTGCCCGGCATGCCTTCGAGCTGGCGGCGCAAGGGCGTTCGGTAGTGGTGGTGTCTTCGGGCGACCCTGGTGTGTTCGCCATGGCCGCGGCGGTGCTCGAAGCGCTGCACGAGTCGAACGATCCGGATTGGCACGCAGTGGAGCTGGAAATGCTGCCCGGCGTTTCCGCTTCCCTGGCAACTGCAGCGCAGGCCGGCGCTCCCTTGGGCCATGACTTCTGTGTGCTGTCGCTGTCGGACAACCTCAAGCCCTGGTCGATCATCGAGAAGCGCCTGGACCTGGCCTGCCAGGCCGACCTGGCGCTGGCCTTCTACAACCCGATCTCGCGCTCGCGGCCGTGGCAGCTCGGGCGGGCCCTGGAAATTGTCCGCCAGCATCGAGCCGAGCTGACTCCTGTAGTCCTTGGCCGCGACATCGGTAGGCCGGGTCAGACACTGAGGGTGGTCAGTCTCGGTGAGCTGCAAACGGACATGGTCGATATGCGCACCATGGTGCTGGTCGGATCCTCGACGACCTGCGAGTTTGCCCGCGCAGACGGTGGTCAGTGGGTCTATACCCCGCGTTGGTATCCACGGCAGCATTGATGCTGCCGTGGAAGGCTTTCGATCCTGATTGAAGCGGCCGTCTCGAATAGCGTGAAGCCCCCCGTCGATAGCGACCGGGGCTTCATGAAAAGGACTATTCGAGATGAACGACACCGCCGAAATTCTGAGCACCAATACCGCTGCAGTTCTGGAACAATCGCTGATGGCGTTTGGTGCCGGCATGTCCGTGCAAAGCCGCACCGACGTGAAAAACTCTTACCAGTTCGCATCGCTGGTGGCCAGCAAGCTGTATGACCAGGAAGGCCAGGGTGAAGCCTGGTTCAAGCAGTTTCTTAAAGTTCTGCAGGACTGCGGCTGGGTCACCGCACGTCGTAGCTATGAGCGCGAATTTACTTCCTCCAAGACGTTGACTGTCGGTGCCGTCGCCTCCAAAGCGTTGGGCGCGATAGGTACTGCGGTGATGGGCGGCCCCGTCGGTGTGGCGCTGAACAAGCTGACTGGCGATGCGCTGGCGAAGCTGGGGCAGGTTGAGCAGGCGCAGAAGCTGTTTGATCGCAACGTCAAAAACAAAAAAACCGCCACCATCGGTCTGGCCTCCTGTATCGAAACCTCTGAGGGTGAAGTGGTCCTGGCCATGAGCTGCCTACATTCGGACGCCTCTGCCAAGGACCTGGATGTCTTCGTTCTGGAATGGAACAGCAGCTCTGCCGAGTTCTACACCGGCTCTGCAGCACTGTCGTTCAACAAGTCAGTGTATGAGCGCGTACGCGCCGCCATTGAAGAGAAACTCGGCGAGCGCAGCATCAATAACGTACTGGACTACGAGATCTGATTGTTCGGGATGGCTCGTCAGGCGGGCCATCCTGCCTTTGCAGGAGCAAAGACCATGGAAACGGATGACTATTCGGTATGCACGGCGGGCGGCACCTTGCTGTTGATTGCCCCGCAAGTGGCGCCTGCCCAGCGCCAGGCGGTGCTCGACTCGCTGCTGTATTCGCAGTTACGGGCCAACAAGCTGGCCGGGTCGCGCTTCGAGCACTATCAAGCCTGGTTTGGAAGTTACCGAAAGGAACTCTCGGCGCGGGGGTGGATCATCACCCAGTTCTACCACGATACGCAGTCTGCAAGCGCCGGCTCGTTGCTGGCGCCCATTCAGCCGTTGCGCCTGTGGCTGGACAGCCAGTACGAGACGGCGGACGGCATCATTGAAGCGGCTTTGGGCAGGCTCAAAGGCACGCAGAGCAGCCTGGATGAATTTCGCGGCTTCACTTTCGAGGGGCGCGAGTGTGGCACGCGTATTGCCCTTGAGATTGGCCTGGTTCATCCAGGGCCTGTCATCAGCCTGTGCAGCATCGCCTTGCATGCGTCGGAGCCGGTAGAGCAGGTCAGTATCGAGGGGCCGTTGCTTGCCAAGGGGTTTCAGGGGGAGGTGTTGGTCAAAGGGCTGGTGGCGCATCTGGATGGTCAGCAGTACGAGCCGCAGCGTGTTCAGTTGCGAGCTTTGATCGAGCGTAAGCAACAAGAGCATCCTTCGTTGACCAGGAATCTGCCAGGAGGCATCCATGAGTGAACAACAGGTAGCCGTAGTGGGCGCAAGCCTGATGTCGTTCATGCCCGGCTTGTCGCCGGGGCAGCGCAGCTCGGTACAGCTGGCAATACTGCAGGCCGAGCAGGAAACGCGCTTTGTCCACGAGCAGGGCCAGGTTCAGGACTGGTTCAGCTATTACAAGAACAAACTGAAGTTCTACGGCTGGGACGCGGTGCCGCCTAGCGAGGTCCATTGGCCGGGCAACGAGCGCTCGGATGTTGTCGATAGCGCGCTAAAGGCCATCTCGGCCGTCGCCGGCAGCCAATATGCAAGTTCGACGGAATTGGCCATGCGGGGGCTCAAGCAGGACGCCAGGGCCTTGGTACAGTTTGAGCGGCGTACGCGTGAGCAGGGCGTGTTTCAGTTGTTGCCGTGTGCGCCGGGCCGAAATGGCTCGGTGGATATGGTGCTGTATTACGAAGAGCTTGAGCAATCGCAAATCACCGCCGGCTTTCTGTTTCGTAAACGCCGGCACCAGCAGGTCAGGGCCGAGCTGGTGCGCTTTAACACCCGTCTGTTCGATCAACAGTTCAGAAGCAAGGTGGAGCGGAGCCTGGCGACTATCGCCCTGCGGGAAATCCTTGAACTGGAGCTTTAGGGCACCAGGTAACCCTTGATTCCGGTAAAGATGATCTGCGCCGCCAGGGCGCAGACAAACAACCCCATCAAACGGCTGACAATCTGCAGGCCCTGGTCGCCGAGAATCCGCTCGATACGGTTCGACAGGTACAACACCAGGCCGACGGTGAAGCTGGCCATGGCAATACTGACGATGGCCAGCAGCTTGTCGTCCCAGTGCGGCTGGCCAATCCCCATTACCAGCAGTGCACCGATGGTGCCAGGGCCGACGGTCAGGGGGATGGTCAGCGGCACGATGGTTACATCCTGCTGCACGTTGTCGGTCTGCACCGCCGACTTGCCCTGGGCCATGCCCAGCGCGGAAATGAACAGCACGCTGCCGGCACCGATGCGAAATGCATCCACGGTGATGCCGAATATGCCGAAGATCACCCTGCCGAACAGGTATAGCAATACGCTGGCGATCAGCACGGCGATTGCCACGCGCCAGGCCAGTTGCTTGCGCTCCTTGCTGGAGTAGCCGCGGGTCAGGCTGATAAAGCACGAGAGCACGAAGAACGGGCTGTAGAGCACGAGCATTTTCAGGTAGACGCTGAACAACTCATGGAGCATGGTCGAGGCTCGCGGCAAGGGTGATGTGGAGCAAGTGTATGCGAATTACGGGGTTGGAATCTGACTTGATTCGGCTTCGCGATGCGCCACCCAATGCTCGATCAGCTCGCGCAACTGCGACAGTTCCACCGGTTTGGACATGTGCCCGTCCATGCCGGCCAGGCGTGCGCGTTCCTTGTGCTCGGCGAGGATGTGCGCGGTCAGGGCCACCACCGGTGTGCGCCGGCGCTGGTTGCTGACTTCCCAGATGCGCAGTTGCTGGGTGGCCGAGAAGCCATCGAGCACTGGCATTTCGCAGTCCATCAACACCAGGTCGTAATGGTTGGCCTTCATCGCCTGCAGGGCTTCCTCGCCATTGCTGGCGGTGTCCGGCTCCAGGCTCAACTTGCCGAGCATGCCACGGATCACCTTGGTCGAGATGTTGTTGTCCTCGGCCACCAGGATGCGGAAATCGCTGGGCAGGTTCAGTGGCGCCGACAGCCCGGTCTGCACCGGGATACTCGGCTGGCCCTTGCTGCGCTGGGACAGCTCTTCGGCCAGGGTGGTCTTGAGGGTGTAGCCGGCCACCGGCTTGGCAAGGATGCGCTTGACCCCGGCATTGCGGGCGATGACCTTGCTTGGCGCGTTGCTGATACCGGTGAGCATCACCAGCAGGATGTCGTGGTTCAGGCTAGGGTCTTCCTTGATCTTCGCCGCCAGTTGCATGCCGGTCATGCCCGGCATGTTCTGATCGAGCAGCACCGCATCGAAGTAATCGCGCAGGTGCGCCTTGGTGCGCAACAGGGCCAGGGCTTCCTTGCCCGACGGCACGGCGCTGACGTTCATGCCCCAGGCGCTGCACTGCTGGACCAGGACCTTGCGGCAGGTGTCGTTGTCGTCCACCACCAGCACCCGGGCGCCGCGCAGCGGGCCGTCGAGGTCGGTGGGTGGCTGTTCGAGGCGGTGCGGGTCGAGCGGCAGGGTCATCCACAGGGTGTTGCCCATGTTGTGGCTGGTCTTGATGCCGAACTCGCCCTGCATCAGAGTGATCAGTTGCTTGGCGATGACCAGCCCCAGGTGGCCGCCGAGCTTGTTGCTGGAGAGGAAGTGCTTGCTGTGCAGCTCTGCCTGCAGCAGCGCTTCGCGCTCGCCCGGCGGGATCGGTTCGCCGCTGTCCTGCACGGCAATGCGCAGGCGCGGGCTGTCGCCGCGCTGGTCGAGGGCGACCACCAGCAGGATCTCGCCCTGGTCGGTTTTCTTCAGGGCGTTTTCCAAAAGGCTCAGCAAGGCCTGGCGCAGACGCGTCGGATCGCCACTGATGACCCGCGGTACCTGCGGCTGGGTGAAGCTGATCAGTTCGATGTTTTGCTGCTCGGCCTTGGCCCGGAAGATACTCAGGCAATCCTCGATCAGGGCATTGAGGTCGAACTGCACGTCATCCAGCTCGATCTGCCCGGATTCGAGCTTGGAGATGTCGAGAATCTCGTTGATCAGGGTCAGCAGCTCGTTGCCGGCGCTGTGGATGGTCTGCACGTAGTCGCGTTGCTTGACCGACAGCGGGGTGCCGAGCAGCAGCTCGGTCATGCCCAGCACGCCGTTCATGGGCGTGCGGATTTCGTGACTGATCTTGGCCAGGAACTCGGCCTTGGCGTTGATCTCGGCGTTGCTGGCGGCCAGTTCGCGGCTGGCGCTGAAGCGCTCTTCGCTGATGCGCCGCAAGCGCTCGCTGACGGCCAGGTTGAGCAGCAGGCCGCTGAAACTGGTGAGCCCGAGGAGAATGAACAGCAGCCATTGGGTCGGCGTGCGGGTCAGGCCGAGCAGGGCCGGCAACACCACCAGGCAACCGATGTTGAACGCCAGCATGGCCAGGGCGAACAGCCGCGCCGGGGCATACCCCTTGTACCAGTGGTAGCTGGCCACCAGCAGCATGCTCAGGCTACCGACGGCCATCAGCGCATAGGTCATCAGGTTCAGCGGCAAGGTATCGACGAACAACAGCAACAGGCCGCACAGCGCGATCAGCAGCATCTCGCCCTGCAGCAGACGGCTCAGGCGCGGTTGCTCGCAAGGCGTGAAGAAGCGCAGGGTAAAGGTCAGGCCGGCCAGCGATGCCAGCAGGGCAGTAAGGTAGGCCGCCGGTGTTTGTGCCGAATGCCAGAGGCTCCACCAGGGGCCGCTGAGGTTGAGCAGAATCAGTGCGCTGAGCAGCATCAGCGCGTGGTAGACCGCCAGGGCCAGGCTGGTACTGGAGCGTGAGTAAGCGAAGCGGATCAGGTTGTGCAGCATCAGCATCAGCAGGCAGCCGAACAACAGGCCGAAGAACAGCGGCTGGCGCTGGTCGGCGGCGGCCTGGGCGGCAGGCTCGAGGCTGATGGCCGGACGCAGCTGGTGTTCCGACACCAGGCGCAGGTACACATCCAGCGGTTGCGTGCTGTTGGGCAGGGCCAGGACATGGTCGCTGCTGCGCAGGTAAGGGTCGCCGCTGTCGCTCTGGCGACCGTTGTGGATCTGCTTGATCAGCCGGTCGCCTTGCAGGGCGTAGAGGTCCAGCCGTGACAGGTCGGGGGCGAACACTCGCAGCAGTTTTTCTTGCTGTCCGGGTTCCAGCCGATAGTGCAGCCACAACGCCTGGTCGGGCGTGGCAGCGTTGAGTTCGTTGAGTTCGAGGGGGCTGAACTGGTTGCGGTAGCGTTCGGAACGTACATCGCTCAATTGCAGGCTGGCCTGGTCGTCAAGCAATACCGCCCAACCACTGCCCTGTTCGGCCACGGCCGGGAACAGGCAGAGCAGGGTCAGCAAGCTGACAGTAAGACCAATGGCAATCCTGAGCCAACGCAAGACGAAATCCTTTCTTAGCCAAATGCCGGATGGTAACTATGCGCGGCGCGCCAAGCCGAAGGCAAGGCCCATGGCGGGCCCTGTCGACGAGCCGGGGGCAGGGCGCTCGTCGCGCCGCTGCCACCAGGCACCGGTTTACTCCTGGTGTTCACCGCGTTCGCGGGCAATGGCACGGTAGCCGATGTCCTTGCGGTAGAAGCTGCCATCCCAGTTGATCTCGGCTGCCAGGCGGTAGGCTTGTTGCTGGGCCGACTCGACGCTGCTGCCCATGGCGGTGGCGCACAGTACGCGGCCGCCAGTGGCAACTACCTGGCCGTCCTTGAGCGCGGTACCGGCGTGGAACACCTTGCCTTCAATCTGCGCTGCAGCATCCAGGCCGTGGATGACCGCGCCTTTGCTGTAGTCGCCAGGGTAGCCGCCAGCAGCCAGCACCACGCCCAGGCTCGGACGCGGATCCCACTGCGCTTCGACCTTGTCCAGGGCCTTGGCGAAAGCGGCTTCGATCAGCAGCACCAGGCTCGACTCCAGGCGCAGCATGACCGGCTGGGTTTCCGGGTCGCCGAAGCGGCAGTTGAACTCGATGACTTTCGGGTTACCGGCTTTATCGATCATCAGGCCGGCATAGAGGAAGCCGGTGTAGACGTTGCCTTCCTCGGCCATGCCGCGCACGGTCGGCCAGATCACCTGGTCCATGACGCGCTGGTGCACGTCGGCGGTGACCACTGGCGCTGGCGAGTAGGCGCCCATGCCGCCGGTGTTGGGGCCGGTGTCGCCGTCGCCGACGCGCTTGTGGTCCTGGCTGGTAGCCATTGGCAGCACGTTGTGGCCGTCGACCATGACGATGAAGCTGGCTTCCTCGCCGTCGAGGAACTCTTCGATTACCACGCGCGAACCTGCGTCACCAAAGGCGTTGCCGGCGAGCATGTCGCGTACGGCGTCTTCGGCCTCGCCCAGGGTCATGGCGACGATCACGCCTTTACCGGCGGCCAGGCCGTCGGCCTTGATCACGATCGGTGCGCCTTTTTCCCGCAGGTAGGCCAGGGCCGGCTCGATCTCGGTGAAGTTCTGGTAGTCGGCAGTCGGGATCTTGTGGCGCGCCAGGAAGTCCTTGGTGAAGGCCTTGGAACCTTCCAGCTGGGCCGCGCCCTTGGTTGGACCAAAGCAGTCCAGGCCGCGGCTGCGGAACAGGTCGACGACACCGGCAACCAGCGGGCCCTCAGGGCCGACGATGGTCAGGGCGACATTTTTTTCGGCGAAATCGGCCAGTTGCTCCAAAGCGCTGACGTCGATGTCGACGTTCTCGCACTTGGCTTCAGTGGCGGTGCCAGCGTTGCCCGGGGCAACGAAGACTTTTTCGACCCGTGGGTCCTGAGCGACTTTCCAGGCCAGGGCGTGTTCACGACCGCCGCTACCGATAATCAGAATATTCATGAAGGCTCCTTCGGAGAAGCTGCAAGCTGCAAGCTACAAGAAAAAGCAGCCAGTGCTGCCTTTTGCGTAGCTTGCAACTCTGAAATTTAAGGGGCTGCAATGCAAGAGGATGCGACGCGATGCGCTTTTTCTTGCAGCTTGCAGCTTGGAGCTTGTCGCTGCTTCACTCAGTGACGGAAGTGACGCATGCCGGTGAAGACCATGGCAATGCCAGCTTCGTCAGCGGCGGCGATGACTTCGGCATCGCGCATCGAGCCACCTGGCTGGATCACCGCGGTGATGCCGACCTTGGCAGCGTTGTCGATGCCATCACGGAACGGGAAGAACGCGTCCGATGCCATGACCGCGCCCTGAACCTGCAGGCCGGCGTGCTCGGCCTTGATCGCAGCGATACGGGCGGAGTTGACGCGGCTCATCTGGCCGGCGCCGACACCGATGGTCTGGCGGTTCTTGGCGTAGACGATGGCGTTGGACTTGACGTACTTGGCCACTTTCCAGGCGAAGATCAGGTCGTGGATTTCTTGCTCGCTCGGCGCACGCTTGGTGACCACTTTCAGGTCGCCCTCGGTGATCATGCCGATGTCGCGGCTTTGTACCAGCAGGCCGCCGGTGACGCGCTTGAAGTCCCAGGCAGCGGCACGTTCTGCCGACCACTCGCCGCAGGCCAGCAGGCGCACGTTGGCCTTGGCCGCCACCACGGCGCGGGCTTCGTCGCTGACGCTCGGGGCGATGATCACTTCGACGAACTGGCGCTCGACGATGGCTTTGGCGGTTTCGGCGTCCAGTTCGCGGTTGAAGGCGATGATGCCGCCGAACGCCGATTCGGTATCGGTGGCGTACGCCAGCTCGTAAGCCTGGCGGATACCGCCTTCAGCGTCGGGGCTGACCGCCACGCCGCACGGGTTGGCGTGCTTGACGATGACGCAGGCCGGCTTGACGAAGCTCTTCACGCATTCCAGCGCGGCGTCGGTATCGGCCACGTTGTTGTACGACAGCTCCTTGCCCTGCAACTGCACCGCGGTGGCGATGCCGGCTTCGGCCGGCTTGGCCTCGACATAGAACGCCGCGCTCTGGTGCGGGTTCTCGCCGTAGCGCATTTCCTGGGCCTTGGTGAACTGGCTGTTGAAGGTCCGCGGGAATTCGCTGCGACCTTCGGTGCTGAGGGTTTCAGCGGCCTGGTTCACGGTGCCCATGTAGTTGGCGATCATGCCGTCGTAGGCTGCAGTGTGCTCGAATGCCTTGAGCATCAGGTCGAAGCGCTGGGCGTAGGTCAGGCCACCGGCCTTGAGGCTTTCCAGGACCTGGCCGTAGTCGCTGGCGTTGACCACGATGGCGACGTCCTTGTGGTTCTTGGCCGCCGAGCGGACCATGGTCGGGCCGCCGATGTCGATGTTCTCGATGGCGGTCGGCAGGTCACAGCCCGGCTTGGAGATAGTGGCTTCGAACGGGTAGAGGTTGACCGCGACCAGATCGATCGGCTTGATCCCGTGCTCGGCCATGATGGCGTCGTCGGTACCGCGACGGCCGAGGATGCCGCCGTGGATTTTCGGGTGCAGGGTTTTGACCCGGCCGTCCATCATTTCGGCGAAGCCGGTGTAATCGGCAACTTCCACCGCGGCAACGCCATTGTCCTGGAGCAACTTGAAGGTGCCGCCGGTGGACAGGATCTCGACGCCGAGCTGTTGCAGCTCACGGGCGAATTCAAGGATCCCGGTCTTGTCGGAGACGCTGATCAAGGCGCGGCGGATCGGCAGGCGGGTAGTCTGGTCGGTCATTTCAGATTCCATAACGCGGTGGAGTCAGCAAAAAAGGCGACCTCATCGAATGGGAGCCGCCTTTTCTGGTTTGGATGCTTGCTTACAACAAATCGTACTGCTTGAGTTTCTTGCGCAAGGTGCCGCGGTTGAGCCCGAGCAGCTCGCTGGCCTTGGTCTGGTTGCCCTTGACGTAGTTCATTACGCTTTCGAGCAACGGCGCTTCGACTTCCGAGAGCACCAGGTTGTACACGTCCGTGACGGCCGCGCCCTCCAGATGGGCGAAATAGTTGTGCAGCGCCTTTTCCACACTGCCGCGAAGGGTCTGACCCTCTTCGCTCGGCGTATTCAGGTGCTGTTTCAGGTTGACGTTGTCGCTCACGGGCGTTGTTCCACTCACTAAAGTCTCGGTCATCATCGTCATGCGGCCACCCCTTGTCCGTCCTCTGTCTCAAGGCTCTGTTCACGCTCGCTGAAGAAGCCGCGAACGTTGGCGCACTGCGCTTGCGTGTCTTCCAAACGGTTGAACTGGGCGCGAAACTCCTTGGCGCCCGGTAGCGTTGCCAGGTACCAACCAACGTGCTTGCGGGCGATACGTACGCCCATCACATCGCCATAGAAGGCGTGCAACGCGGTCAGGTGCTCCAGCAGAATTCGTTCCACTTCGTCCAGCTGCGGTGCCGGCAGTTTTTCGCCGGTACGCAGGTAATGCTCGATCTCGCGAAAGATCCATGGCCGCCCTTGGGCAGCCCGGCCAATCAGCAGACCGTCGGCACCGGTGGCATCCAGCACCGCCCGGGCTTTTTCTGGCGAAGTGATATCGCCATTGGCAAAAACCGGGATCGACACCGCCTGCTTGATCGCCGCGATGGTGTCGTATTCGGCTTCACCGGTGTAGAGGTCGGCGCGTGTGCGTCCATGTACCGCCAGTGCCTGGATCCCGGCCTGCTCGGCGATCCTCGCCACAGTCAGGCCGTTCTTGTTGGCCCTGTCCCAGCCAGTGCGGATCTTCAGCGTGACCGGCACGTCCACGGCGGCAACCACCGCGTGGAGGATTTCGCTGACCAGGGCTTCATCTTTCAATAAAGCAGAGCCTGCGGCCTTGTTGCAGACTTTTTTTGCCGGGCAGCCCATGTTGATGTCGATAATCTGCGCGCCGGCCTCGACGTTGGCCCGGGCCGCCGCTGCGAGCATCTGCGCGTCACCGCCGGCGATCTGTACCGAGCGCGGCTCGGGATCACCTTCGTGAATCATGCGCAGGCGCGACTTGCGGCTGTTCCACAGGCTCATGTCGCTGCTGACCATCTCCGACACCACCAGGCCTGCACCCATTCGTCGGCACAACTGACGAAAGGGCTGGTCCGTGACCCCGGCCATGGGCGCGAGGATCAGGGCGTTCTGCAGTGTGTATGGGCCGATGCGTACCGCCGACATAGGAGTTCCCTGTTGTGGGGGCCGATCTTAGAGTTCGAAAAAGGGTTGGCATGATACCCGCTCTCGGTGACCGGATAAAGATCGATTTGGATAAAATCTGAACAGTTGGCTTTGAGCTTCAAGCTGCAAGCTTCAAGCCGCAAGCAAAAACGGATCAGCGCATGGGGCTGCTTTTCCTTGTGGCTTGACGCTTGCAGCTTGCCGCTCGCCGACTATTCCGGCGACCGGAACGACAGGCTGTAGTTGACCGCCTTGGGGCCCGGATCAAGGATGTCCAGGGCGATGTGGATCGGCGTCTGGCTGGGCATTTCGCCCTTGCCGGCCAGTTCACCGCTGAGGTACTCGGTGGGCTTGAAGCGGCGGCTGGCGATCAACTGGCCATTGAGGTCGGCAAAGCGCAGCTCCAACAGCGGGAACGGCTGGGCGAAGGGCGCCCGGTTGTAGATGATCGCATCGACGATCAAGGCGCCGTTGAAGTCCGGGTGGCTGCGCACCACCAGGTTACTGCTCTTGATCCGGGCGATATCGACCCGCGACGGCACCTGGCAACCGACGGTCGGACAGACCGCCTGGAACCACGGGCGGTAGCGGTCCTGGCGGGCCAGTTCGTCGAACTGGTACCAGATGTATTGGCCGGCCAGGGCCGCAGCGGCCAGCAAAATCAACAGGATCCACAGCAGGCGCCGGGCCCAGTTGACCTTGGGCTTCTGCCAGTCGAGCTGGATCGGATCGTCGACCAGGTCGAGCAGCGGCTCCTTGCGCGCCGGGCGGTTGCTGACCGGGCCCAGGCCCGGTTCGCGGCGCTCGTCGAACTCGGGTTCGGGGCTGTCCAGAGGGTCCTCAGGCTCGCGCGCCGACAGACGCTCGCCGGGCAGTTCGTCATCATCGGCGCGTAGCGCAGCGGCAGGTGCCAGCGGGGCGTCGAGGTCGTCATCGATGGCATCCAGCGACAGCGACGGCTCGGTACGCTCGCCGGGTGCCGGCGCGAGGTCCAGGGCTTCCTGCTCGATCAGCGGCGGTTGCGGCGCGTCGAGCTCGGCACTGAGTTGCTCGCGCTCGGCGGCCGGGCTGCTGAACAGGCTGTCGGGCCAGTGCTGGTCGTCTTGCTCGGGGCTGTCGCGGTGCGCGCTGAGGCTCTCTTCGCGTGGTGCAGCGGCCTTGAACTCGGTGGTCGGCTGGATTTCGCGCTGTTCCAGGCGCGCCAGCTCCTGATCGAGGTCGAGCTGGTCGAGGTCCAGCTCGGCGGCGCTCCACTCGTGCTGGTTCGGTGCTTTTGCGGGCTCCGCCACTGGCTCGACCGGCACCGGCGCTGCAGGCGGGTTCTGCGCCGCGCTTTGCTCCAGCAGTTGCCGGGCGGCGTTGAACACTTGCAGGCAGGCGCCGCAACGCACCATGCCGCGGGCCACGCTCAACTGATTGTGGCTGACGCGAAAGCTGGTCTGGCAATGCGGGCACTGGGTGACGAAACTGTCGGTCATGCGGCGGTCCGGGTTATGCAGAAGGTTATTCTAGGCGCACTTAGCGGCGGCGACCACTGATGCGTACCCAGCCATCGCGTACGGCGATCGGGTCGAGGTCGAAGTCCTTGGCGTAGGCCGCGGCAACTTCATCACCCTGCTCGGCGAGAATCCCCGACAGCGCCAGCAGGCCACCCGGACGTACCAGCCCGGACAGTTGCGGGGCCAGCGAGACCAGCGGGCCGGCGAGGATGTTGGCGACCAGTACGTCGGCCTGCATGGCCGGCATGTGCTCGGGCAGGTACAGGGCGAATTTCTCGTCGGCGATGCCATTGCGTCCGGCGTTGTCGCGCGAGGCTTCCAGGGCCTGCACGTCGATGTCGGTACCGACCGCTTCACGGGCACCGAGCAGCAGCGCGGCGATGGCGAGGATGCCCGAGCCGCAACCGAAGTCGAGCACCTGGGTGTCTTTCAGGTCCTGGCCGTCGAGCCATTCCAGGCACAGTGCGGTGGTCGGGTGGGTGCCGGTGCCGAAGGCCAGGCCCGGGTCGAGCAGCAGGTTGACCGCCTCAGGCTCCGGTGCCGCGTGCCAGCTTGGCACGATCCACAGGCGCTGGCCGAAACGCATCGGCTGGAAGTTGTCCATCCAGCTGCGTTCCCAATCCTGGTCTTCGATGACTTCGGCCTGGTGCTCCGGCAGTTCGGCGCTGGTCAGCAACTGCAGGTGGGCGAACACCGCGCTGGCGTCGGTATCGGCTTCGAACAGTGCCAGCAGGTGGGTATGCGACCACAGCGGGGTGGTGTTGAGGTCCGGTTCGAAGATCGGCTGATCTTCGGCATCCATGAAGGTGACCGAAACGGCGCCTACTTCGAGCAGGGCATCTTCATAGGTTTCGGCTTGTTCCGGGCTGATGGCCAGACGTACTTGCAGCCAAGGCATGGCGGGCACCTTTGGAAAAATCTACAGGGGCAGCCCGAGGCTGCGAGAAGCCCGCCAGTTTACTTGAGTGCGAGGGGTTTGTGGGAACCCTGTGGGAGCCCCAAAAAAAGACCCCGGTCACGGGACCGGGGTCTTTTTTACATCACTGGCGAATCACTCCTGGCTAGCCAGTTTGTGTTCCAGGTAGTGAATGTTGACGCCGCCTTTGCAGAAACCTTCATCACGCACCAGGTCGCGGTGCAGCGGGATGTTGGTCTTGATGCCGTCGACGACGATCTCGTCCAGGGCATTGCGCATGCGTGCCATGGCTTCGTCGCGGTCCTTGCCGTAGGTGATCAGCTTGCCGATCAGCGAGTCGTAGTTCGGTGGAACTGCGTAACCGCTGTACAGGTGCGAATCGACGCGAACGCCGTTGCCACCCGGGGCGTGGAAATGCTTGACCGTGCCTGGGCTCGGGATGAACTTCTTCGGGTCTTCGGCGTTGATCCGGCACTCCAGCGAGTGACCGCGAATCACCACGTCATCCTGGGTGAACGACAGCTTGTTGCCAGCGGCGATGCTGAGCATCTCCTTGACGATGTCGATACCGGTGACCATCTCCGAAACCGGGTGCTCCACCTGAACACGGGTGTTCATTTCGATGAAGTAGAAACGACCGTTCTCGTAGAGGAACTCGAAGGTGCCGGCGCCACGGTAGCCGATCTCGATGCAGGCATCGACACAGCGCTTGTAGACTTCCTGGCGGGCTTTTTCATCGATGCCCGGTGCCGGCGCTTCTTCCAGTACCTTCTGGTGGCGGCGCTGCAGCGAGCAGTCGCGGTCACCCAGGTGCACGGCGTTACCCTGGCCGTCGGACAGGACCTGGACTTCCACGTGACGTGGGTTGGTCAGGAACTTCTCGAGGTAGACCATCGGGTTGCCGAAGGCTGCGCCAGCTTCGGTGCGGGTCAGCTTGGCCGAGGCGATCAGGTCCTCTTCCTTGTGCACCACGCGCATGCCGCGACCACCACCGCCACCGGCGGCCTTGATGATCACCGGGTAGCCGACTTCACGGCCGATGCGCAGGGCTTCTTCTTCGTCTTCCGGCAGCGGGCCGTCGGAACCTGGCACGGTCGGAACGCCAGTCTTGATCATCGCGTCCTTGGCCGAAACCTTGTCGCCCATCAGGCGAATGGTGTCGGCTTTGGGGCCAATGAAGGCAAAACCGGAGTTCTCGACCTGCTCGGCGAAATCGGCGTTTTCCGCGAGGAAACCGTAGCCTGGGTGAATGGCGGTAGCGCCGGTCACTTCAGCCGCGGCGATGATGGCCGGAATGTGCAGGTAGGACTGGCTGGCCGAAGCAGGACCGATGCAGACCGACTCGTCTGCCAGGCCCAGGTGCATCAGTTCGCGGTCAGCCGTGGAGTGTACGGCGACGGTCTTGATGCCCAGCTCTTTGCAGGCACGCAGGATCCGCAGGGCAATTTCCCCGCGGTTGGCAATCAGGACTTTTTCCAGCTTCGCAGACATCGTTGGCTCTCCGCGGTTCAAACGATGGTGAACAGCGGCTGGTCGAACTCAACCGGCTGACCGTCTTCTACCAGGATGGATTCGATCACACCGCTGGTTTCAGCTTCGATGTGGTTCATCATCTTCATGGCTTCGACGATGCACAGGGTGTCGCCTTTCTTCACGGTCTGGCCGACTTCAACGAAGGCTGGCGAGGCAGGCGAGGCTTTGCGGTAGAAGGTACCGACCATTGGCGAACGGGCAACGGTGCCGTTCAGTTTTGGTGCGGCAGCTTCGGCTGGAGCGGCGGCAGCGGCCGGGGCGGCGGCTGGTGCGGCAACAGGAGCGGCGACTGGAGCCGGAGCGTAGTACTGCTGGGCTGGAGTCTTGCTGTGGCGGCTGATCCGTACGGATTCCTCGCCTTCCTTGATCTCCAGCTCGTCGATGCCAGATTCTTCCAGCAGTTCGATCAGTTTCTTGACTTTACGGATATCCATTAATCATCAACTCCCAAGGTTCGGTCAGGGGCGTAAATATAAAAACGTGTTAGCAAACGTTTCTTGTGAGCCCCGGCCCATAGGCCAGGTTCTCGTCATCAGGGCTTTGCGTTAGCAGCCAGGTGTTCCAGGGCAGACTCCAGGGCCAGGCGATAACCGCTGGCACCCAGGCCGCAAATCACTCCTACGGCGACATCAGAGAAGTAGGAGTGATGGCGAAAAGGTTCGCGTTTGTGCACGTTGGACAGATGCACTTCGATGAATGGGATGCTCACCGCCAGCAACGCGTCACGTAATGCGACACTTGTATGTGTGAAAGCCGCCGGATTGATCAGGATGAAGTCCACACCTTCGCTGCGCGCGGCATGAATGCGGTCGATCAATTCGTACTCGGCGTTGCTTTGCAGGTATTGCAGATGATGGCCGGCGGCGCGGGCGCGCTGCTCCAGGTCCTGGTTGATCTGGGCCAGGGTCACGGCGCCATAGACGCCCGGTTCGCGGGTGCCGAGCAGGTTCAGGTTGGGGCCGTGCAGCACCAGTAGCGTTGCCATCTGTGGTTCCTTTTTATCGTTAGGAAACTTTGCGCGGCGACTATGCCGTAAACCGGCGGGCACTGTCCAGTTACCAGCAATAGCCAGCACGATGACCGATATTCACGCTAAATATGTGACTAATTTATTAATTTCGGTCATCGAAAGCGGCTTTTTAGCGGCCCGAAGAAGTTATAGACCCAGATCGGCGCGAATGCGCGTCAGATGCTCGGCAAATTCGCCGGCGTTTATCTCGCCAACCACACGATCGGCGGTGATTTCGCTGCCGTTCGCGGCAAAGAACAACAGCGCTGGCGGGCCGAACAGCTGGTAGCGGTCGAGCAGGGCGCGCTGTTCAGCGTTGCTTTCTGTGATATCGAAGCGCAGCAACTGGTAGTCCTTCAGTTGTGCTAGCACTGCGGGTGCATTGAGCACCTCGTGCTCGATCACCTTGCAACTGATGCACCAGTCGGCGTACCAGTCCAGCAGCACCGGCTGGCCGGCGGCCTTGGCGGCGGCCAGGGCGCTGTCCAGCGCCGCCGGGGTGGTGAGGGTCTGCCAGGCGCTGGCGCTGCTGGCCTGGGCGCTTGCACCAGTACTGGCGTTACTGGCTTGAGGCAGCGGGCGCAGCGGGTCGGTCTGCCCGCTCAAGGCGCCGTACCAGCAGGTCAACCCATAGAACAGCAGGGCCAGGCCGAGCAGCTGCGCCAGGCGCTGCCGGGTGGTTTTCACCGTGAACTCCAGGGCGCCAAGGAACACCGCGGTACCGGCGGCCAGCAGGCCGACCAGCAGCAGCGTGACCTGCCCCGGCAGCACGCGGCTGAGCAGGCCAATGGCCAGGCCCAGCAAAAGCACGCCGATGGCGTTTTTCACCGTTACCAGCCATGGCCCGCTTTTCGGCAGCCAGGCCGCACCGCCGGTAGCGATCAGCAGCAGTGGCGCGCCCATGCCCAGGCCCAGGGCGAACAGCTTCAATGCACCCCCCAGGGCATCGCCGCTGGCGCTGATATACAGCAGGGCGCCGGCCAGTGGCGCCGACACGCACGGCGATACCAGCAGGCTGGAGAACACCCCGAGGATCGCCGCACCCATCAGCGATCCGCCCTTGGTCTGGCCGACCAGACGTTCCAGGCGACTACTGATGGCATGCGGCAATTTGAGCTCGAACAGGCCGAACATGGCCAGGGCAAACAGCACGAAGAACAGCGCAAACGGCACCAGCACCCAGGCCGACTGCAAGCGTGCCTGCAGGTTGAGGCCGGCACCGAACAGGCCCATCAGCGCGCCGAGCAGGGCAAAGCAGGCAGCCATCGGCAGTACATAGGCCAGCGACAGGGCAAAACCGCGTACGCCACCGACCTGGCCGCGCAACACCACGCCAGAGAGGATCGGCAGCATCGGCAGCACACACGGGGTGAAGGTCAGGCCGACGCCGGCGAGAAAGAACAGCAGCAGGCCTTGCCAGTCCCGGCCGGCCTTGGCGACCGTGGTGGTAGCTGGCGGCGCACTGCTGGTGATGCCATCGATGCTCAGGCGTGCGGTTTCCGGCGGGTAGCACAGGCCCTTGTCGGCGCAGCCCTGGTAGCCCACCAGCAAGGTGAAGGGGCGTTGTTCGTTGGCCGGGCGGGGAATTTCGATGTCGAGGATGCCGTGATAGACCTCGACGTCACCGAAGAACTCATCGTGCTTGGCTTCACCCGGGGGGATCTGCGCCGTGCCCAGGGCTATGTCGGCAGGCTCGCTGCGAAACTGGAAGCGGTGGCGGTACAGGTAGTAACCGTCGGCGGCGACGAAGCGCAGTTTCAGGCTTTGCCCTTGATCCTCGACCAGGCTCAGCTTGAAGGCTTCGTGCACTGGCAGAAAGTCGCTGCTGTTGTTCAGCGACGCGGCGCCGAGGGTGGCGCTGGGGCGATTGTCGAGCAGGCCGGCGCCGACGGCGGGCAAGGCCAGGAGCAGAAACAGGAGGCAAAGCAGGCGGCGCATGGCGGTCTCGCAGTACAAAAGTGCCTGCATGATAACGGACTTTGCAGCCCTGTTGCCTTCATCGCGGGTCAAGTCGGATCGCCGCGACACATCCTCACAGGCGAAAGGCCCGCACCGCCGTATTCAACTCGCCACCCAGGCGAAGCAACTGCTCACCCTGCTCACGCCCTTCACCAATACGTTGCAAGTTGTCTTCACCCAAGCCATGAATCCGCTCGCTGTGGTCACGAATCTCGCTCACCGCGCCGCTCTGCTGGGCGGTGACATCGGCAATCCGTACCGCTGTGGCCGAGATGGTCTGGATTGCCGCGACAATTTCATCCAGCGCGCCATCCGCCGCCTGGGCCTGGTCAGCGGTGGCCTCGGCATGTTCGAGTTGCGCGCGCATGCCTTCAACCGATTCGCGGGCCGCCTGCTGCAGGCGCCCGATCAAGGTCTGGATCTCACCGGTAGCGCCGGTAGTGCGCAGGGCCAGGGAGCGTACTTCTTCGGCAACCACGGCAAAGCCACGGCCCATTTCCCCGGCCCGCGCCGCTTCGATCGCGGCATTGAGGGCCAGCAGGTTGGTCTGCTCGGCAATCGAGCGGATCACCGTCAGCACGCCGCCGATGGTCGCCGATTCCTCGGCCAGTTGTTCGATCATCTGCGCGTTGCCCTGTACTTCGTCGACCAGCGCCCGCAGCCCGGTCAGGCTCTGGCCTATCACTGCCTGGCCTTGCTCGACCGCACGCCCGGCGTCGTGGCTGGCGTCGGCCGCCTGGCTGGCGTCGCCGGCGACCTGGAGGATGGTCGCCTCCAGCTCGCCGAGGGCATCACGGATTTGCGCGGTGTCGCCGGCCTGGCGTTCGGCGCCGTCGTGCAGGGCGCTGCTCATGCCGGCCAGGGCGTGGCTGCTGCCAGCGACCTGCTCGGCGTTGTGGCGGATGGTGCCGACCAGCTCGACCAGGTAGACCCGCAGGCGGTTGAGCGAGTCCTGGATATCATGCATTTCACGGTTGCTGCGGCCC
Source organism: Pseudomonas sp. UC 17F4 (assembly GCF_900101695.1). Taxonomy (NCBI): domain Bacteria; kingdom Pseudomonadati; phylum Pseudomonadota; class Gammaproteobacteria; order Pseudomonadales; family Pseudomonadaceae; genus Pseudomonas; species Pseudomonas sp. UC 17F4. Next base: position 69,226 of record NZ_FNKV01000001.1, on the reverse strand, counting down.
AGGGCAATGGCCTGGCTGAAGTCGCCCTCGGCCCAGCGCGAGAGTGCCGGCGCGAGGTTGGTCAGCACCCGCGCCAGGCGCCGCTGCAGGGTGTCGATAAGCAGTGCGATCAGCAGGATCAAACCGATCATCAGGCCCTGGATCACCCGCACTTCGCCCTGGATGGCGGCATGCTGGCTACGCACACTGGGTTCGAGCTCGGCGATGGCCTGCTGCACGGCGCCGATGCGCTCGAAGGTGCTGCTGGCCAGGGCGCTGCGTTGCTGGATCTGCTCGCGGGTGCGCTGCAGCTCGCCGGGGTAGCGCTTGATCAGGCTGTTGAGTTCGCGTTTGAGCGCCACCCCGGTGTCTTCGGTCGCTGTGCTGGCCTGGGTCTCCAGGCCCATCAGCGCGGCAAAGTCGTCGGCGCTCGAAGCGCTGCTGGCGGTCACCCCCAGCAGCGGCAATTGTTCGAGTAACTGCGCCTGGGCGGCGATCTGCGCAAGTTCGCGCTCGACTTCATCGGCCAGTTCGCTGCGGCCGCTGCTGACCATTTTGTCCCGCGCCAGGGATAGCCGCGACAGGTGCAGGGAGGCGTTGAACAGCAGCGGCGAATAGCGCCCGGCATCGCTGCTGGTGCTGCTCTGGGCATAGTTGGCCAGTTGCTCGAGGCTCGCACCCAGTTCGCGTTCGGCCTGCAGCAACAGGGCCTGCGGGTCGCCGGCCAGCTTGCCGGCGCCCAGCAACTCGTTGGCGGTGAAGCGCTGCAGGTTGTCCAGGCTCGGGCGCAGGCGCTCGGCAAGCTCTGCCGGCAGTTGCTCCAGTTCACCCTGCAGGGCGGCGGTGGTCTGCAGCGCCGTGGCATGGCGCAGGGCGTCGCCGCTGCTCAGGTAGTCCTGGATATTGCGCGCCGCCTGGTTCTGGAATTGCTGCGACAGCGACAGATAGCGCTCCATTAATAAATAGGGGCGCTCCAGGGCGCGCTGCGACCACCACAGGGTCGCGCCCAGGGCGATGCACACGGTAACCAGCAACAGGGTATTGAAATTGGTGAGCAGCTTCAGGCGCATGTCCGGTGTCTACCAACGGCCGAATGGTAAGCGCCTGAAGTTATTGCGTTTTTATGACCGGGTTATGACGGAGCGGGCGGTTCGGTGAAAAAAACTGGCACTTTGCCTTTATGCTTCGACCCGTTGCACGCAGTTGCGCCCGGCACCCTTGGCGCGGTACAGCGCCTCGTCGGCGGAGGTGGCCATGCTCAGGGCGTCCAGGCCTTCGCTCAGTTGCACCACGCCGGCACTGAAGGTGCAGGACAAGTCGCGCGGCTGGGCCGGGTAATGGATCTCGGCAAAGCGCCGGCGAATTTCGTCGAGCACCTTGTGCGCCGAGCCCAGGTCGGTGTTGGGCATGACGATGGCAAATTCTTCACCGCCGTAGCGGCCAATGAAGTCGGTCTTGCGCAGGCGCTGCTTGAGGAACAGCGCCAGGCTCTTGATCACCCGGTCGCCCATGGGGTGGCCGTGGCTGTCGTTGACCTTCTTGAAGTGGTCGATGTCGAGCATGGCGAAGCTCAGTGGCTGCGCTTCGCGGCGCGCACGGAAGCTGCAGTCCTCGAGCAATTGCAGGATATGGGTGTGGTTGTACAGCCCGGTGAGGCTGTCGCGCACCATCCGCGCCTTGAGGTTGCGCGCCCGGGCGGCGCGGTTGCGCACGGTGGTGATCAGGTGCCGCGAGCGGATCGGCTTGGTCAAAAAGTCATCACCGCCCTCGCTCATGGCGTCGAGCTGTTTGTCCAGATCGTCCTCGGCCGACAGGTAGATGATCGGCACGCTGACATAACGGTCGTTGTGGCGGATCACCTTGGCAAGCTCGGTGCCGGTGCAGGCCGGCATGTACATGTCGAGGATGATCAGGTCGGGCTGGAAGTCGGCAAGCTCGGCCATGGTCTGGATCGGGTCGATCAGGGTGCGGGTGACGATCCCGGCGCTGTTGAGCAGGCGCTCGGTGTGCAGGGCCTGGGCCCGCGAGTCGTCGATGATCAGCACCTTGAACGGTTCGTACTGGGTGACGCTGGTCAGCAGCTCGACCTTTTCCAGCAGGCTCGAGGCTTCCAGGGTGCCGGTAAGGAACTCCTGGCCACCGGCGCGCACGGCGGCCAGGCGCGTCGGCGTGTCGGTTTCGTGCAGGCTGAAGAACAGCAACGGCACCCGCTGCTCCAGGCCCTGCTGGGCCTGGGCGGCCAGTTGCAGGCCGACACCGGGGCCGGTGAAGTCGACGTCCATGACGATTGCAGAGGGCAGCCGTTCGCTCATGGTCGCCTGGAACGCGGCGGCGCTGTACAAGGCCTGTACACCGAGGCCGAAGAATTCCAGTTGCTGGGCCAGACGCTCGGCGCGGTCGTGGTCCTGGAGCATGATGTACACCGGCTTGCGCAGCGGCGGCAGCGGCACTTGCTCAAGTTGGTCGCCCTGGCGCAGGCCGGTGCGCGACAAACGTTGCATCAGCCGGTTGAGGTCGCTGATCAGCTGGCTGCTCAGGCGCGCGCTGTTGGCTTCGACCGCCTCCAGGGCATGGCCGATGGCCTCGGCCAGCTGGCTGTGCTCGGGCTGCTCGAAGCGCTCGGCATAGCGTTGCAGGCGCAGGTTGGCTTCGCACAGCTCACCCAGGTCGCCAGTCGACCACTCGCTGCGCTGCAGGCGCTGCCAGATCTCGAGGATTTGCCGGGCCTGATGAATGACCCGCTGGGCAAAGTGTTGCTTGAGGCGCTCACGATTGGGGTCTTCTGGCTCGGTCATGTCCTGACTACTTATAAGGGGTGAGGCTGAGTTCGAGTGATGGCTCTATGCTAGCACCACTTTCCCGGCAATCGAGTGCCTTGTATCAATTAACTGTACAAGTCCGTTTATTCATTTGCTGACCCAATAGTCGCTTATGCGAAGCGCCGTGCTTGATTTATAGTGCAGCGATACTTGCCGACCCCGGCAGGTGGCGCGCGGCATTAAAAGCCCATCGCGCTGGCACGAAGCCCGGGGGTTGCGGTCGAACCCCTTGAACCGACGTGACTGAAAGGACAACGCCATGCTGGACTGGAAAAACCGTACAGGCAAAGCCGAGGCGCGTGAGCGGGTCGAACCGCGCACCGCTGCCACCCGCAGTTATTTTGGCGGGTTGTTCTTCAGCCGCGCCCTGGGCTCGCTGATCGGCCTGTACCTGCTGGTGTGCGTGGGCCTGGGCTGGTACTGGAGCGCCGAGCCCGACCTGTTCCCGGTGCAGCAGAACGCCCAGGCGGCCGCCGAGAAAACCGGCAAGCAGATGGTCGTCGGCTATACCACCATCGAAACCCTCAAGACCGTGGCCGGCACCCTGCTCAACAAGCCCGGCGGCTATATTTCCAACGACCGCTTCCCGCCTGGCCTGTGGATGGACAACATGCCCAGCTGGGAGTACGGCGTGCTGGTCCAGGTGCGTGACCTGAGCCGCGCCCTGCGCAAGGACTTTGCCCGCTCGCAGTCGCAGTCCACCGAAGACGCTGACCTGGCCAAGGCCGAGCCGCGCTTCAACTTCGACAACAAGAGCTGGATCCTGCCGTCGAGCGAATCGGAGTTCCAGGAAGGCATCAACTCGCTGACCCGTTACCAGAACCGCCTGGCCTCGCAGGATCAGCAGGGCGCGCTGTTCTACACCCGCGCCGACAACCTCAACAACTGGCTGGGCGACGTCGCCACCCGCCTGGGTTCGCTGTCGCAGCGCCTGTCGGCAAGTGTCGGCCGGGTCAAGCTCAACAGCACCCTGAAGACCGAGTCGGTGCTGCCGGGCCAGGTGCCGCAGCTTGACGAAGAAGTGGTCGAAACCCCGTGGCTGCAGATCGACAACGTGTTCTACGAAGCCCGCGGCCAGGCCTGGGCGCTGTCGCACCTGCTGCGCGCCATTGAGGTCGACTTCGCCGATGTGCTGGCGAAGAAGAACGCCACGGTCAGCGTACGGCAGATCATCCGTGAGCTGGAAGCCTCGCAGGAGCCGCTGTGGAGCCCGATGGTGCTCAATGGCAGCGGCTTTGGCATGTGGGCCAACCACTCGCTGGTCATGGCCAACTACATTTCGCGGGCCAACGCTGCCGTCATCGACCTGCGTCAACTGCTGACTCAGGGCTGATCGGTGTCGATCTCCGAGCAGGAGGCAGCGCACCGCGCCGCCTCCGACCGCGAACTGATTGCCTGGGTCGACGAAAGCGACCGCCTGCTCGGCGCCGTGGCCCGCGCCGAGCTGCGCGAGCGCGGGCTGATTGGCCGCGGCACCTACATCCTCTTGTTTAATTCCGCTGGCCAGCTGTGCGTGCACCGGCGCACCCAGAGCAAGGCGATTTACCCCGGGTACTGGGATGTCGCCGCCGGTGGCATGGTCCAGGCCGATGAGAGCTATGCCGAATCGGCGGCCCGCGAACTGGAAGAAGAGCTGGGGGTCGGTGGGGTCGAACTCACCGCGCATGAATGTTTTTTCTTCGACCAGACCGGCAACCGGCTCTGGTGCGCGGTGTTCTCGGCGGTCTGGGACGGGCCTTTGCGCCTGCAGCCCGAAGAGGTCAGCGAGGCACGCTTCATCGCCGTCGAGCAGGCCCTGGCCGACAGCCAGCAACAGCCATATTGCCCCGATTCACTGGCTGCCTTGCGGCGCTACCTCGACCGTCGAGCCTGACGTCGCTAAACACATGCAAAATGGCGCAGTTTTGTACTTAGCATTCGCGACTTTTATCGTTACACTGCGCGGCCTTTAAAGGCTGCCGCACGCTTCATGCGGCAGTTGCGCTGCCCCTGCCAGAGTGGGGCTTCGCGGTCGGTACCCCGCCAGGGGCGTCGACCAGTTTTTATCCTCACCGTAGAGGATCAAAAGTGGCCAAGAAAGCCGCATCATTCGCCGCCCTCGGTGGCCTGGTGTTCTCCACTGATGCAGGCCGGCATTGCCCGGACTGCAGCAAACCCATAGATGCCTGCATCTGCAAACAGACGCTCATCCCCGAAGGCGATGGCATTGCTCGCGTGCGTCGCGAAAGCAAGGGCCGTGGCGGCAAGACGGTGACGACCATCAGCGGCGTGCCGCTGCCCCTGGAACAGCTCAAGGATCTGGCTAGCACGCTCAAGCGCCGCTGCGGAACCGGCGGCGCGTTGAAAGACGGGGTCATCGAAATCCAGGGCGATCATGTCGAGCTGCTGCTGGCCGAACTGATCAAACAGGGCTTCAAAGCGAAAAAGTCCGGCGGCTGAAGACTGCATCGCGATTTTTTGCAATTCGCTTTCTAAACTCGTTCCCGTAGGAAGGGTCTATCCCTGAACACGGATAATCGTCACTTTCAGGTTTTACACTGCGCCCGCCCCATGCAGGCCGGTGTTTTTCGACTTTCTATATAGGGGACTTCAATGTCCGTACGACGCACACGCAAAGACGATGGCAGCCAATGGACAGTTGCGGACAGCCGCAGTGTTTACGGCATTCGCCATTGGGGGGCCGGCTACTTCGCAATCAACGAGGCCGGGCGCGTCGAAGTCCGCCCGAACGGGCCTGGCAGCGCGCCGATCGACCTGTTCGAACAGGTCGACGAACTGCGCAAGAGCGGCCTGTCGCTGCCGCTGCTGGTACGTTTCCCGGACATCCTCCAGGACCGCGTGCGCCAGCTGACTGGCGCTTTTGACGCCAACATCGCGCGCCTGGAATACCAGAGCCAGTACACCGCGCTGTACCCGATCAAGGTCAACCAGCAAGAAGCGGTGGTGGAAAACATCATCGCCACCCAAAACGTTTCCATTGGCCTTGAAGCCGGCTCCAAGCCTGAGCTGCTGGCCGTGCTGGCGCTGGCACCGAAAGGCGGCACCATCGTCTGCAACGGTTACAAGGACCGCGAGTTCATCCGCCTGGCACTGATGGGCCAGAAACTCGGCCACAACGTCTTTATCGTCATCGAGAAAGAGTCGGAAGTGGCCCTGGTGATCGAAGAAGCCGCCGAGCTCAAGGTCAAGCCGCAAGTTGGCCTGCGCGTTCGCCTGTCGTCGCTGGCCTCGAGCAAGTGGGCCGATACCGGTGGCGAGAAGTCCAAGTTCGGCCTGTCGGCGGCGCAACTGATCTCGGTGGTGCAGCGTTTTCGCGATGCCGGCCTGGACCAGGGCATCCGCCTGCTGCACTTTCACATGGGCTCGCAGATCGCCAACCTGGCCGACTACCAGCACGGTTTCAAGGAAGCCATCCGTTACTACGGCGAGCTGCGCGCGCTGGGCCTGCCGGTCGATCACATCGACGTCGGCGGCGGCCTGGGTGTGGACTACGACGGCACCCACTCGCGCAACGCCAGTTCGATCAACTACGACATGGATGACTACGCCGGTGTCGTGGTCGGCATGCTCAAGGAGTTCTGCGATGCCCAGGGCTTGCCGCATCCGCATATTTTCTCGGAGAGCGGCCGCTCGCTGACCGCGCACCACGCCGTGCTGGTGGTGCAGGTGACCGACGTCGAGAAGCACAACGACGAAGTGCCGCTGATCGAGAACAAGGAAAGCCTGCCCGAGACCGTGCAGTGGCTGGCCGACCTGCTCGGCCCGACCGATATCGAGATGGTCACCGAAACCTACTGGCGCGCCACTCACTACATGAGCGATGTGGCCGCCCAGTATGCCGACGGCAAGATCACCCTGGCCGAGAAAGCCCTGGCCGAGCAGTGCTACTTTGCCGTGTGCCGGCGCCTGCACAACTCGCTCAAGGCCCGGCAACGCTCGCACCGCCAGGTGCTCGACGAACTCAACGACAAGCTGGCCGACAAGTACATCTGCAACTTCTCGGTGTTCCAGAGCCTGCCGGACACCTGGGCCATTGGCCAGGTCCTGCCGATCCTGCCGCTGCATCGCCTCGACGAAGAGCCGCTGCGCCGCGCCGTGCTGCAAGACCTGACCTGCGACTCGGACGGCAAGATCAACCAGTACGTCGACGAGCAGAGCATCGAGACCAGCCTGCCGGTGCACGCGATCAACGAAGGTGAAGACTACCTGCTGGGTATCTTCCTGGTCGGTGCCTACCAGGAAATCCTCGGTGACATGCACAACCTGTTCGGTGATACCGACTCGGTGAACATCTACCAGAACCCGAACGGCAGCGTGTACCACGCCGGTATCGAGACCCATGACACCATCGAAGACATGCTGCGCTACGTGCACCTGTCGCCGGAGGAGTTGATGACTCACTACCGCGACAAGTGCGCCAGCGCCAAGATCACCGCCCGTGAGAAGACCCAGTTCCTCGACGCCCTGCGTCTGGGCCTGACCCGTTCGTCGTACCTGTCGAGCTGATCAGTGGTGCGGGTCGCGTGCAGTCGCTGGCTGCGCGTCGATCCTATCGCGGGTCAAGTCGGGTCGCCGCACCGCCGCTCCTACAGGGTCGGCATGATGCTGAATCTGTGGGAGCGGCGGTGCGTCGACCCGACTTGACCCGCGATGCTTTCAACTACCGACGCACAAACCACCCATCCCGCCGCTGCAACCGCCAGCCCATCACCCCCAGCGTTACCCCGCGCAAGGCCATGAACAGCAGAAAGCCCAGCCACAGGCCGTGGTTGCCCAGATCGCGAGCCAGATAGGCAACCGGCAGGGCGATGAGCACGCTGAGCAGCATGCCGTTGCGCATCTCCCGCGCCCGCGTGGCGCCGATGAACAAGCCATCGAGCAGATAGCTCCACACCGCGATCAACGGCAGCAAGGCCAGGTACGGCAAGTACTGGTAGGCGGTTTCGCGCACGTTGGCGATGTCGGTCTGCATGTTGATGAACAGATGCCCACCGAGCAAAAACAACACGGCAAAGCCGCTGCTGGCCAGCAGCGACCAGCCGCAGGCGACGGTCAGTGAGCGGCGCAGCGCCTGGCGATCGCCAGCGCCGATGGCGTGCCCGCACAGCGCTTCGACCGCATGGGCCAGGCCATCAAGGGCGTAGGCGGTGAGCAGCAGGCCATTGAGCAGCAAGGCATTGGCTGCCACGGTCGCTTCACCCAGGCGTGCGCCTTGCACGGTAATCAGGAAGAACACCGCTTGCAGCGCCAGGCTGCGGATGAAGATGTCGCGGTTGACGCTCAGCAGCGGCCGCCAGCTCTGCCAGCGTGCCAGCAGTGCCCAGGCGATCTGCCCGGGGTAAGCGCGCAGGGCCGGGCGGGTCAGGGCCAGGCCGAGCAGGGCGGCGCTCCATTCGGCAATCACCGAGGCCCGCGCCGAACCGATCACGCCCCAGTCCAGGCCGAGCACGAACCACAGGTTGAGGGCGATGTTGAGCAGGTTGGTGGTCAGCAGGATCGCCAGCGGCGCCCTGGCGTTCTGGGTGCCGAGGAACCAGCCGACCAGGGCGAAGCTGGCCAGCGCCGCCGGCAGGCCAAGCAGGCGGGTCTGGAAGAAGTCGTGGGTCGACTGCTCCAGCGCTGCCGAGGGCTGCATAAGTTGCAGCGCCAGGTGGCTGAACGGCAGGGCCAGAACACCCAGCAGCAGGGCGAAAAACAGCGCCAGCAACAGGCCCTGGAGCAACACTTGGCGCAGTGCTGCGCCGTCGGCACGACCCGCCGCCTGGGCGGCGAAACCGGTCGAGCCCATGCGCAGAAAGCCCATCACCCAGGCCAGGAAGGTGTACAGGCTGGCGCCCACCGCCACCGCACCGAGCTGATGAGCATGGGGCAGGTGGCCAATCACGGCGCTGTCGACCAGGGCCACCAGCGGTACGGAAATGTTCGAAAGTATCATCGGCGCGGCCAGCGCCCAGACCTTGATATGGGTCGGGCGGTCGCGCCAGTCGGTCAGCAAACGGGACATGAAAGCTCCTGGCAAGCCGGCATTGTAGCCGCTGCGGGCACCAAATCGTGCGAAGGCGGTCTCACATCCGCTCGCCGCATCACTGTTGCGGCGCGGTTGATATATAGTGCACCCCTAAGATTCCGCTGCCCGAGAGTTACTACTCCCATGCTCAACAAAGGATTGTTGCTGGCCTGCGCGCTGGCCTTGCTCAGTGCCTGCGATTCGTCTGCCCCGGACAAACCGGCCCCCGCGGCCCCGCCTGCGCAGACCCAGGACCAACCCGCAGCCCCGGCCCCGGCCGCCCCGGCTGCACCCGCAGACGCGACCAAGCCCGCTGCAGCCAAGGACGATGCCGCGACCCTGGCCAAGCGTTATGCCGGTCGCGAGCTGAGCGTGGTGGATGTCTCGGAAGTGCAGGTCGATGGCGCCAGCGCCCTGGCCCTGACCTTCTCGGTGCCGCTGGATGACCAGCAGAACTTCGCTGACAAGGTGCACCTGGTCGATACCGTCAAAGGCAAGGTCGACGGCGCCTGGGAGCTTTCTGCCAACAAGATGGAGCTGCGTCTGCGCCACCTGGAGCCCCAGCGCAAGCTGGTGCTGACCATCGACGCCGGGCTGCTCGCGGTCAATGGCAAGCGCCTGCCCGCCGAGTCGATCAGCCGCCTGGAAACCCGCGACATGCAATCGACCATCGGCTTCGCCAGCCGTGGCTCGCTGCTGCCGACGCGACTGGCCGAAGGCCTGCCGGTGATCGCCTTGAACGTCAACAAGGTCGATGTCGAGTTCTTCCGCATCAAGTCGGACAAACTGTCGCCGTTCCTCGCCACCTGGGGCCGCAACAGCAGCCTGTACTACTACACGTCCAAAGAAATCCTGGACATGACCGAGCTGGTTTACAGCGGCCGCTTCGACCTCAACCCGGCGAAGAACACCCGCGAAACCGTGCTGCTGCCGATTGCCGGCATCAAGCCGCTGCAAGAGCCAGGCGTGTACCTGGCGGTAATGCGCGCCTCCGGAACCTACGACTACACGCAACCGGCGACGCTGTTCACCCTCAGTGACATCGGCGTCTCGGCGCACCGTTACCAGAACCGCCTGGATGTCTTCACCCAAGGCCTGGAAGGTGGCAAGGCGCTGAGCGGTGTCGAGCTGGAACTGCTCGACGGCGAAGGCCGCGTGCTGGCCCAGGCCAAGACCGACAGCGACGGCCATGCCCAGTTGCCGACGCCACCCAAGGCCGAAACCCTGCTGGCCCATCAGGGCGTGCACACCACCATGCTGCGCCTCAATAGCGCTGCCCTGGACCTGGCCGAATTCGACATCACCGGCCCCCAGGCCAACCCGCTGCAGTTCTTCGTGTTCGGCCCGCGCGACCTTTATCGCCCGGGTGAAACCGTGCTGCTCAACGGCCTGTTGCGTGACCAGGATGGCCGCCCGCTCAAGCCGCAACCGGTGACCGTGGAAGTGCGCCGTCCGGATGAGCAGATCAGCCGCAAGTTCGTCTGGGAAGCCGATGCCAATGGCTTCTATCAGTATCAGCTGCAACTGGCCGATGAAGCGCCGACCGGGCGCTGGCAGTTGCTGTTCGACCTCGGCGGCGGCAAGAAGCAGGTGTTCGAGTTCCTTGTCGAAGATTTCCTGCCCGAGCGTCTGGCCCTGGAACTCAAGGGCAGCGACAAGCCGCTGAGCCCGGACCAGACTGCGCAGATCAAGGTCAACGGTCGCTACCTGTACGGCGCCCCGGCTTCGGGCAATCGCCTGAGCGGCCAGGCCTATGTGCGCCCGCTGCGTGAAGCGGTGCCGGCACTGCCGGGCTATCAGTTCGGTTCGATCACCGAAGAGGAACTGAGCCAGGACCTGGAGCTCGACGAAGTCACCCTGGACAGCAACGGCAAGACCACCCTGAACATCGAAAGCAAATGGTCCGAAGCCCGTTCGCCGCTGCAACTGACCGTGCAGGCCAGCCTGCAGGAGTCCGGTGGCCGGCCGATCACCCGCCGCCTTGAGCAACCGATCTGGCCGGCCGGGCGCCTGCCTGGCTTGCGCGGTCTGTTCGAGGGTGAAGAAACCGATGGCGAAGGCCCGGTGGAATTCGAAGTGCTGGTGGCCGACCCGCAAGGCAACAAGCTGGCGGTCAACAACCTCAAGGTGCGCCTGATTCGCGAGCGCCGCGACTACTACTGGAACTACTCGCAGAGCGACGGCTGGAGCTACAACTACAACGAGAAATTCCTCATCCAGAGCGAAGAGACGGTCAACGTCAAGGCCGGCTCCACCGCCCGGGTCAACTTCCTGGTTGATTGGGGCCCGTACCGCGTCGAGGTCGAAGACCCGCAGACCGGCCTGGTGTCGAGCGGGCGTTTCTGGGCCGGCTACCGTGCCCAGGACAACGCCGACGGCGGCGCCGTACGTCCGGACCAGGTCAAACTGGCCCTGGACAAACCGTCGTATGCCGATGGCGCTACCGCCAATATCACCGTCACTCCGCCTGCCGCAGGCACCGGCTACTTGATGGTCGAGTCCAGCGAAGGCCCGCTGTGGTGGGAAGAAATCGATGTACCGGCCGAAGGCAAGAGCTTTGCCGTCAAGCTCGATCCGAAGTGGGCGCGCCATGACCTGTATGTCAGCGCCCTGGTGATTCGCCCGGGCGAGCGCAAGGTCAATGCCACGCCGAAACGTGCCGTGGGTGTGCTGCACCTGCCGCTGGATCGCCACGAGCGCAAGCTGGCGGTAACCCTCAATGCCCCGGAAAAAATGCGTCCCAAGCAGCCGCTGACCGTCAAGGTGCAAGCGCGCAACGCCGACGGCAGCGTGCCCAAACAGGTGCATGTACTGCTGGCAGCAGTGGACGTGGGCATCCTCAACATCACCGAGTTCGAAACCCCCGACCCGTTTACCGGCATGTTTGGCCGCAAGGCCTATGGTGCTGACCAACTGGATATCTATGGCCAGTTGATCGAAGCCGGGCAGGGCCGTCTGGCCAGCCTGGCCTTCGGTGGTGATGCGGCCATGGCCAAGGGCGGCAAGCGCCCGAACACCACGGTGACCATCGTTGCCAAGCAAAGCGCCCCGGTAACCCTCAATGACAAGGGTGAAGGTGAAGCGACGGTCGATATCCCTGACTTCAACGGTGAGCTGCGGCTGATGGCCCAGGCCTGGACCGACGAGCGCTACGGCATGGCCGAAGGCAAGACCGTGGTTGCCGCGCCGTTGATTGCCGAGCTTTCGGCGCCGCGCTTCCTCGCCGGCGGCGACCGCACGACTCTGGCCCTGGACCTCTCCAACCTGTCGGGCAAGGCACAGAACCTGACCGTGCGCCTGAGCACCGAAGGCCAGTTGAATCTGCTCGGCGCCGCCGAACAAACCCTGAGCCTCACCGAAGGCAAGCGCGTCACCCTGCTGGTGCCGGTGCAGGCCAGCGGTGGCCTGGGCCAGGGCAAGGTCAAGGTCGAGGTGCAAGGGCTGCAACTGCCAGGCGAGTCGGCCACGGCCTTCAGCCGCGACTGGACCCTGGGCATTCGCCCGGCCTACCCGGCAATGCTGCAGCACTATCGCGTCGCTCTCAAAGACCAGCCCTGGACCCTGCCGGAAGCTGACCTGGCGCTGTTCGAGCCGGTGGGCCTCGAGGCCTCACTGGCGCTGTCGAGCCGCCCGCCGCTGAACCTGGCCGAGCAGATCCGCGCCCTCGAAGCCTACCCGTACGGCTGCCTGGAACAGACCACCAGTGGCCTGTACCCGTCGCTGTACGCCGATGCCGCGACGCTCAAGCGCCTGGGCATCAAGGGTGAGCCGGCGGACGTGCGCAAGCGCAAGATCGAGATGGGCATCGAGCACCTGCTGGGCATGCAGCGCTACAACGGCAGCTTTGGCCTGTGGAGCGCTGACGACGAGGAAGAATACTGGCTGACCGCCTATGTCACCGACTTCCTCCTGCGTGCACGCGAGCAAGGTTATGCCGTGCCGCCCGAGGCCCTGAAAAAAGCCAGCGAGCGCCTGCTGCGCTACCTGCAGGAGCGCAACCTGATCGAGATCAGCTACAGCCAGAACGCCGAGCACAGCCGCTTTGCCGTGCAGTCCTATGCTGCCCTGGTGCTGGCGCGTACCCAGCAAGCGCCGCTGGGCGCCCTGCGCAGCCTGTTCGAGCGGCGCAGCGATGCGCGTTCCGGCTTGCCGCTGGTACAACTGGCCATCGCCCTCGACAAGATGGGCGACAAGCCGCGTGCGCAACAGGCGCTGCAGGCTGGCCTGGCGGTCACCCGTAGCGAGAACAGCTGGCTGGCCGACTACGGCAGCCCGGTGCGTGACCAGGCGCTGATCCTGTCGCTGCTGACCGAAAACAACCTGGCCAGCGACAAGCTCGACGCACGGCTGTTCGAGCTTTCCGACCAGATGGCGGGTAACCGCTGGCTGTCGACCCAGGAGCGCAACGCGCTGTACCTTGCCGGTCGTGGCCTGCTGCGCAAGCCTGAAGGCAACTGGTCGGCACGCCTGGACAGCGCCGGTGAAGTGCGCGAATTCAACAACGAGCAATCGGGGATGAAACTCGAAGGCCCGCTGCTGGCCTCGCCGCTGACCATCCAGAACGAAGGCAGCGAGACGCTGTTCCAGCAACTGACCCTGTCCGGTTATCCGCGCCAGGCCCCGGTTGCCCGCGGCAGCGGCATGACCATCCGCCGCGAGTTCCTCGGCATGAATGGCCAGGCCCTGGACATCAAGGCGCTCAAGAGCGGTGACCTGGTGCTGGTGCACCTGGCGGTGACGGCCAATACCCAGGTGCCGGATGCCCTGGTGGTCGACCTGCTACCGGCGGGCCTGGAGCTGGAAAACCAGAACCTGGCGCAAAGCGCGGCAAGCCTTGAGAACGCCAGCAGTGCAGTGAAGCAATGGCGCGAGTCGATGCAGAACGCCGCGGTCGTGCATCAGGAGTTTCGTGATGACCGCTACGTGGCGGCGCTGAGTATCGACCAGTACTCCACCACCCACCTGCTGTACCTGGCCCGCGCGGTAACCCCGGGGACCTACAAGGTACCGCCGCCGCAGGTCGAGTCGATGTACCGGCCGAACTACAACGCGGTGGGCGAATCGCCTGCCGAGTTGGTGGTTAAAGGCCGCTGACACAGGGCGTTGTGGGAGCGGGCTCATCCGCTCCCACACCTTCTATTTAGTCAGTGAATGATCCAGCTCAGCACCCACAAACCCAGCACCAGCCAGATGATGCCGAGTATGATCGAGGCGCGCATGAAGGCGCGGATCGCCGAGTACAGCAACATCAGGCCGATGATCAGGGCGAGGATGCTGACCAGCGAAGTGTCCATGCCCAGGGTGCGTGACAGGCCCTCGATGAAATTGCCACCGGCGTTGGCCAGCAGGTTGAACAACCCGCTCAGGCCGTCGACGATAAACCGGATCACCGCCCCCAGCGCCTGGCCGAGCCACTCGAAAAAACCTTCTACATGCATAGTTGCTTCCTGATGATCAATTCGGCGAATGCGCCGTTGCCAAGCCTTTGGCCATGCCAGGGCCGGGTCGGTTCCCTGCGTAGCTGCTACGCCAGGAGGGCCTGATGCACATCTTAGCTCGCCTGCGTGGCGTCATCGGCAAACCCCTGGGTTTGCTGCTCGCCATCCCCTTGCTGCTGATTGCCTTGCTATGGCTTGCCGACCGCATCTGGCCGTTGCCGATGCCGGCCGATGACCTCGCCCGGGTAGTCCTGGCCGAAGACGGCACGCCGCTGTGGCGCTTTGCCGATGCCGACGGGGTGTGGCGCTACCCGGTCACTGCCGAGCAGGTTTCGCCTTATTACCTGGAGGCGTTGCTGACCTACGAGGACCGCTGGTTCTACCATCACCCCGGTGTCAACCCGCTGGCCCTGGGCCGCGCGGCCTGGCAGAACCTGCGCGGTGGCCGGGTGCTGTCTGGTGGTAGCACCCTGTCGATGCAGGTCGCGCGCCTGCTCGACCCGCACTCGCGCACGCTGCCTGGCAAGCTGCGCCAGCTGTGGCGTACCGCGCAACTGGAATGGCACCTGTCGAAGGCGCAGATCCTCGAGATCTACCTCAACCGTGCGCCGTTCGGCGGCACCTTGCAGGGTGTCGCCGCGGCCAGCTGGGCCTATCTTGGCAAGTCGCCGATGCACCTGACGCCTTCAGAGGCGGCCTTGCTCGCGGTGTTGCCCCAGGCGCCCAGCCGCCTGCGCCCGGATCGGCACCCGGAGCGCGCCCAGGCGGCGCGCGACAAGGTCTTGCAGCGCCTGGCCGAGTACCAGGTGTGGCCGCAGCAACGGGTCGCCGAAGCAGAAGAGGAACCGCTGTTGCTGGCACCACGTCAGGAGCCGGCGCTGGCGCCATTATTGGCGCGACGGCTGAACCGCCCGCACAGCCCGCCGTTGATTCGCACCACTCTCGACGCCTCGTTGCAACGGCGCCTGGAAGACCTGCTGCTGGGCTGGCGTGCGCGCCTGCCCGAGCGGACCTCGGCGGCGATTCTGGTGGTCGAGGCGCAGAACATGGCGGTGCGCGCCTACCTGGGGTCGGTGGACCTGAATGACGAGCGCCGCTTTGGCCACGTCGACATGATCAGCGCCCTGCGTTCCCCCGGCTCGACCCTCAAGCCGTTCCTCTATGGCATGGCCATGGACGATGGCCTGATCCATTCCGAATCCTTGCTGCAGGACGTGCCGCGCCGCTACGGCGACTACCGCCCGGGCAACTTCTCCATGGGCTTCAGCGGGCCGGTGGCGGCCAGTTCCGCCCTGGCCCTGTCGTTGAACCTGCCGGCGGTGCAACTGCTTGAAGCCTACGGGCCGAAACGCTTTGCCGCGCAGATGCGCAGTGGCGGCGTGCCGTTGATCTTGCCGCCGCTGGCCGAGCCTAACCTGTCGCTGATTCTCGGCGGCGCCGGTAGCCGCCTGGAAGACCTGGTGGGCGGCTACGCCGCGTTTGCCCGCGATGGCCTGAGTGCGCCGATCCGCTTGCAACCCAATGACCCGCTGCTTGAGCGACGCCTGCTGTCGCCCGGCAGTGCCTGGATTATCCGGCGGATTCTCAGCGGCCAGGCGCGCCCGGACCGCGACCCTCACGCAGAGCTAGTGCAGCGCCCGCAACTGGCGTGGAAGACCGGCACCAGCTATGGCTTTCGCGATGCCTGGTCGATTGGCGTCGGCCCGCGTTACCTGATCGGGATCTGGATCGGCCGCCCGGATGGCACGCCGGTGCCCGGCCAGTTCGGCCTGGCCTCGGCGGCGCCGTTGATGCTGCAGGTGCATGATGTGCTGAGCAACCGCGACAGCCAGCGCGGGATTGCCACACCCCTGGCGGCGGTGCCGGCCAACGTCGGGGTTGCGGCGATCTGCTGGCCGCTCGGCCAACCCATGGCCCGCCAGGACCCCAATTGCCGGCGCCAGCGTTTTGCCTGGACCCTGGACGGTACCACGCCGCCAACCCTGCTGGCCCAGGACCAGCCCTTGAGTGTCGGCTTGCGCGAGACGGTCTGGGTCAACGATCAGGGCTTGCGTGTCGACGCTACCTGCGCCGGCGCCCAGGCCCGGGAAATCGCCCTCTGGCCGTCGCCACTTGAACCGTGGCTGCCAAGGGTGGAACGCCGCGAGGCGCGCTTGCCCAAGGTCGACCCGCAATGCCCGCCGCAGGTGCCGGCCAGTGCGCCGCCGCTGTCAATCGTCGGCGTGCGCCAGGGCGATCAGCTACGCCGCCCGGCCACCAGCAGCGAACCATTGCGTTTCAAGGTCTCGGCCCTTGGCGGTAACGGACGCCACTGGTGGTTCCTCAACGGTGCGCCGCTGGGCGAAACCAGCGGTCAGGAGAACCTCACGGCAAGCTTCGAGCAGGCCGGGCGCTTCGAGCTGAGCGCCCTGGATGAAAGCGGCGAAACCGCCCGGGTCGAATTTCAGGTCAATGACTGACGCTCTCTATTAGACGATGACAGGGCCAGCACCTACGCTTGGATTGACGAGGCCGCCGCCCTGGCGGCCTTGTACTGTTCGGGATCATGGAGTGTCCGATGCGTGCGTTGGCCGTCGCGATAGTGGGGTTGTCCTGGGTGAGCGTTGCCAGCAGCGAACCCCTGCCGCGTTTTCTCGACAGCCACGAAATCGAACGCAACCTGCCGGCCCCCAATCTGCCGGCCGATGCCTACCGGCCAAGCAACCCGGGAGTGCTGGTGCCGGTGCCGGTAACCCAGGCCCGGCCGTTGCTGCGCGACACGCGGATCTTCCTGCGCAAAGTGCGCTTCGAAGGCGGCAGCATCTACCCCTTGAGTGACCTGCGCGACAACTACCAGAGCCTGGCCGGCCGCGAGGTCAGCCTCGGCGAGCTGATCGACGCCACCCAGCGCCTGACCCAGCGCTACCAGCAGGACGGCTACCTGTTGTCGCATGCCTACCTGCCCGAGCAGGACTTCGCCGATGGCCGGGTGCGGGTGGTGCTGGTCGAAGGCTACATCGATGAACTCGAGCTGCACGGCGAGGTGGGCCCGGCGGCGGCCTACGTTGAGCAACTGGTGGGCCGGCTCAAGGCCGAACGGCCGCTGACCCGCGCCACCTTCGAGCGCTACGTCGCGCTGATGAGCCGCCTGCCCGGCTTCAGCGTGCAGGCAAGCCTAGCGCCTGCCAACCCTGTCAGTGGTACCAGCCGGCTGATCGTCGAGGCCAGGCGCCGGCCGTTCAGCGGCAACCTGACCGTCACCGATGGCACCCGCGATGACCCCCAGGCCTTGCTCAGCGTGAGCAGCAACGCGCAGACGGCGCTGGCCGAACAGTTCAGCGTCACCGCTCTGGCGCCGCGCGGGGAAGATCACGAAAGCTATTTTCGCCTGGACTACTCCCAGTACCTGGACGATCAGGGCAGCCAGTTGCACCTGTCGGCCTCGCGTTACGACAGCGACCCCAGTGCCCAGGTGCTGCTCGGCGATGGCACCCAGCTCAAGGCCCATCGCGAGAACGACCGCTTTTCGGCGGGCCTCAGCCAGGTGCTGCTGGCCGCGCCCGGTGAGTCGCTCAACGTTGCTGCGCGTTTCTACATGGTCAATGACGATGTTGAGTATCGCGCGGTCGACGCGCCCTTGCGGCTGAGCAATCGCACCGATGTGCGTGCCCTGGGCTTTGAAGGCGAGTGGCGCAAGGCCGATGCCGACCAACTGCGGATTGTCAGTGGTGGCGCCTATCAGGGCCTGGATTACCTGGGGGCGAAAAGCAACAGCGATTTCGACCTGGATTTCCTCCGCCTGCGTTTGTCCGGTTTGCAGAGCGATCGCCTGTTCGGCAATTGGCAGGGGGTGGCGTCGGCGGCCTTGTACTGGAGCCGCGACAGCCTGCCCGACAGCGAGCGGGTGGTGTTCGGCGGGCAGAGCTTTGCCCGCGGTTACCCCGCCGACCAGGCCCTGGGCGACAAGGGCTGGGGCCTGGCCTATGAGCTCAATTACAGTTTCAACGGCGATGGCCGCTGGGTAAAGTTGCTGCAACCTTATGCCGTACTGGACACCGCGCGCACCTGGTTCAACGAGGTGGACCTGCGCGATGCACACTTGAGTTCAGTGGCTTTGGGGCTGCGCATCGGTGACGGGCGTTTCTACAACCTGGCACTGGAGCTGGCCAAGCCGCTGTCGGATGTTGCCCTCGACAGCTTTGACCGCGAGCCACGGCTGAGTGTGAGTTTCAGCGTGCAGCTGTGAACCGGCTCCTACAGGGGCCGTAGCCCCCGCAGGTTCATTGCACCAGTTGCATCCGCGGTTTGGGGAACAGGTTGTCGAGGGTTTCCAGCAGGCGGTTGTGGTAGATCGGCTTGCGGAACAGGTCCAGCACCTGCAGGCGCAGCAGGTCGCTGATGTCGTCCATGTCGGCATGCCCGGAGGTGACGATCACCGGCAAGTGCTGGCGCGAGGTGTGCTCGCGCAGGCGCCTGATCAGTGATATGCCGCTCTCCTCCGGCATGCGCAGGTCGGTGATGACCAGGGCCACGTCCGGGTGGCGGGTGAGTTGTTGCAGGGCGAGTTTCACCGAGGTGGCGGTGTAGCAGCAAAAACCCTCGCCCTCCAGCAATTCGGCAAGTTCCAGCAAGGCGTCCTCTTCGTCATCCACCAGGAGTAGCTGTTGACGGGGGGAAGAGGTCGGCATGGGGCGGTCCTGTGATGGGGGAGTTGATCAGTGCATTGGCGTGAACCGATGAAGCCACTCGTCAGCTACCACTGCCACCACTGCCACCGCCCGAAGCAGGCGGCGCTTTTAGCGCGTTTTCAATCTTGGTCATGACCCCAGACACATTGGTAGAAATGGGCGTAATGAACGCTGTCAGCGCTACAGCAACCATGGCCGCGACAATCGCGTACTCGATGCCCGAGGCACCATCCTTGCGGTAGAAGAATTCTTTGCAGCTCTTGAGGACTCGGGAAAGACGCATGGCATTTCTCCTTGCGCCGGAGGCGCAGATGGCAGGGGTATTCAGTGATTCCCCTTTGCCACCACAGCATCGTCAACGGGCCAAATCTCGGCAAATGTAAGAAGGTATTAATACTAAAGTTATAACCAAATACCGACGCCAATAAGCTGTTGTTTTATGGGGGTGTCGGCTTTGCGACGGAAAAAAATCTGACGGGTAATGGCATTTTGTCCTAGCTGCGCTACCGTCAAATAGCGAAATAGTTGTTTCCGACTGCAGTGCTGTGGGCCATTTCACAAAAGTGAGCCTGAAGGACAGCTTGGGGAGAAGGAGGGCCAGCATGAGCAGTCGCATTACCATCATCCTTGCAGGCCTCTTTTTGATCGGTGCGCTGCTGGCCGGCTACTGGGGGCTGATGCTCAGCCAGCCGCCAAGCGAGCCGGCGCCGGCAGCCGCCGTCGTACCCGCGCAGGCTCCGGTGACCCGGGTGGTCACGGAAGCAACAGACGAACTGCGCAAGCCGGTTGTCGTGCTGCGTCGCGATGTCAGTGCATATACCCCGCTGGTGGCCGAAGACCTGCTGATCGAACGCCTGCAGGTGGCGCCGCCGGGTAGTTTCCAGACCCTTGAACAAGTGCTCGGGCGCAGCAGTTGGCGCGCCTTGAGCGCCGGCACCTGGCTGGAGCAGGGCAGCTTCGAGGCCGGTGGCCCGCTGGCACGGATGATTCACCCCAGTGAGCGGGCGCTGGCGGTGGCGGTGGACGAAGTGGTCGGCGCCGCCGGGCAACTGCGCCCGGGTGACTATGTCGATGTGCTGGTGTTCCTGCGTGAAGACAACAGCAACCCGCAAGCCTCGGCCCAGGTAGTGTTGCCGGCCTTGCGCCTGCTCAGTGTCGGTGCGCAGTTGGGCCTGGCCAACGATGGCCAGCCTGCCGAGGCGCCCATGGATGACAAGGCCCGTCAGGAACAACAGCGCAACCCGGTGCGCACTGTGGTGCTGGCGGTCCCCGAAGCATTGGCCAGCCGCCTGCTGCTGGCCGCTCAGGCCGGCAGTCTGCGCCTGGCGGTACGCAGCGCCGAGGAGAAGCGCCTGGCCCAGTACTGGACTGACCCGCATGCCAGCGCCAAGGCCGTCGACAACGCCAACCGTGAACTCTATCGCTTCAGCCAGCTCGCCCAGGTACCGGCCGCCCGACCTGTGGCCAGCGCAGCGCCGCCACGCGGCATGGAAATCATCCGCGGTAATCAAGCCAACACGCCAACCCCCTGACCAAGCAAGGATGCCCTTCAATGAGCAGTCGTTCCGAGCGGGTAATCAAGCAGATGCTCTGCGCCCTGTTGTGCGCCGTGCCGCTCGCCCCAACGGCGATGGCGGCGTCCGGCTGCGCGGCGCTGGAGCAGGTGCCGGGCGTCATCGAGATCGATCAGGGCCTGCAGCAGGAGGTGCGCCTGCCGGTGGCAATCACCCGCGCGGCGATTGGCGAGCCGAAGATTGCCGACGTACATGCCAGTGGCACTGACGCGGTGCTGCTGACGGCGGTCGGCCCCGGCGCCACCAGCCTGATGCTGTGGACTGCCTGCGCCAAGACACCGCGCCAGGCCATGGTGTTCGTCAAGGGCATTGCCAGCAGCGAGATGGCTGCCAGTGCGCTGCCGCCGTCCGAAGATCCGCTGCTGCCCAGCCAGGTGCAGGCCGATATCCGCTTTGTCGAAGTCAACCGCACCAAGTACAAGGAGGCCGGCGCGCGGCTGTTCTTCAAGGGCTCCAACAACACCCTGATCGGCTCACCGAGCACTGTGCCGAACACCACCGTAAGCCCGGGGCAGGTGCCCACCGTGCCCGGCACGCCGAACATTCCCCTGGACAACGGCGTGTTCAACATCATTTGGGGCGGTGGCAGCAGTCGCTTCCTGGCCGCGATCAATGCCCTGGAAACCAGCGGTTTCGCCTACACCCTGGCGCGCCCCAGCCTGGTGGTGCTCAGCGGCCTGACCGCAAGTTTCCTCGCCGGCGGCGAGATCCCCATCCCGGTGCCCAGCAGCGGCAGCGACAGTGTCTCGATCGAATACAAGGAGTTCGGTATCCGCCTGACCCTGTCGCCCACCGTGGTCAGCCGCAATCGCATCCTGCTGAAAGTCGCGCCGGAAGTCAGCGAACTGGACTACAACAAGGCGGTGAATATCGCCGGTACCCAGGTGCCCGGCCTGACCGTCAGGCGTACCGATACCAGCATCTCTCTGGCCGATGGCGAGAGCTTCGTCATCAGTGGCTTGATCAGCAGCCAGTCGCGCTCGACCGTCGACAAGTTTCCAGGCCTTGGCAACCTGCCGATCATTGGCGCGCTGTTTCGCCAGTCCTCGGTGCAGCGCGACGAGACCGAACTGCTGATGATCGTTACCCCGCACCTGGTCCAGCCGTTGGCGGCCGATGCCCAGTTGCCGTCGCTGCCGGGTGAGGGCTTGCGCAACTACGACCCGAGCTGGGGCCGCTTGTTCTTCCTCGAAAACGGCGACTTTGAACGTCGCAGCGGGTTATCCCAATGAGTGAAAGCCTGAGCCAGACCTTCCTCGCCATCACCCGCAACGATGGCGACCTGCAATGGTTGCAGGGCGCACTGGCGCCGCTGGGGCAAGTGGTGGGTGCCGGCAGTGGCAGCCTTGACGAGTTGCTGGCGCTGGTCGATGTCACCTTCGCCAGCCTGGTGTTCGTCGGCCTTGACCGCGAGCAGGTGGTCAACCAGTGCGCGCTGATCGAGGGCGTGCTGGAAGCCAAGCCGATGCTGGCGATCGTCGCCCTCGGCGATGGCATGGACAATCAACTGGTGCTCAACGCCATGCGTGCCGGGGCGCGGGATTTTGTCGCCTACGGCTCGCGTTCCAGTGAAGTCGCAGGCTTGGTGCGGCGCTTGAGCAAACGCCTGCCGCCGGTGACCAGCAACCCCAGCCTGGGCGGGCTGACCGTGCTCTATGGGGCCCAGTGCGCCGCCGACGGCGCCTTGCTGACCACGCACATGGCGCGGGTGGTGCAGACCAGCGGCCAGCAGACCCTGCTGCTCGACCTTGGCCTGCCGCGGGGTGACAGCCTGGCGCTGCTCGGCCTGGAAGCCTCGTTTCATTTCGGCGATGCCCTGCGCCACCTGCGCCGGCTCGACAACACCCTGATCGACAGTGCCTTCACCCGCGAAAGCTCAGGCCTGCGCCTGCTGGCTTATGCCGAGACCGACGAGCCGCTGGAGCGCACCAGCGCGGCAGAGCTGTACATGCTGCTCAGCGCCTTGCGCCAGCACTTTCAGCACATCGTCGTGAACCTCACCGGCCAGGCTGACAGCGAAGCCCTGCGCACCTTCGTCAGCCACTGCGACAAGCTGATCTGGTACACCGACCAGAACGTCCTCGATTGCCGGCGCAACCTCGAAGTGCTGACCCAGTGGCGCGAGAAGGGCATGAAGCTCGAACACGCAAGCCTGTTGGTCGACCGCTACCTGCGCGGTGTCGCGCCGGATTCCGAAGCCTTGGGCAAGCGCTACGGCCTGCCGGTTCTGCGGGTCTTGCCCTATAGCCCGGAGGTGCGCCTGAACGCCAAGAACCAGGGCCTGACCCTGTTCGAGCTGGCGCCGCGCGAGCCGCTTACGCAACAGCTGAAAAGCCTCGGTGAACGCCTGGCGCGGCGCTCGGAAAACAACCCGCCGGTGGTCGCCACCTGGCTCAATCGGCTGTGGGGGCACAAGTGAGCGGCGACGAGTTGTTCGGTGGCCCACGGCATAACCTGGGGGCCGACCCACAGGCGCTCAAACGCGCCCTGCACCGTTACATCATCGACGCCATCGAGGACAGCGGCCGCAACCTGCTCGAAGGTTCGCGCCCGGCCCTGGCGCAGTTCGTGGTGGAACAGGTCGGCGATTACATTGCCCGCCTGCACCTGGCGTTGTCGCGCTACGAGATGGAACGCCTGGCCGAGGAAATCGTCGACGAGCTGACTGGTTTCGGCCCGCTGGAAGTGCTGCTGCGCGATGCCAGCGTCACCGAAATCCTGGTCAACGGCCCGCACCGGGTGTTCATCGAGCGGGCCGGGGTGCTGCAACAGACCGACCTGCGTTTTATCGATGCCCATCATGTCGAGCGGGTCATGCAACGGATTCTTGCGCCCCTGGGGCGGCGCCTGGACGAGTCCTCGCCGATGGTCGACGCGCGCATGCCCGATGGCAGCCGGGTCAACGCCATCATCCCGCCGGTGGCGCTCGACGGCCCGTGCCTGTCGATCCGCAAGTTTCGCAAGGACATGCTCAAGAGCGCCGACCTGCTGGCCACCCGCACCATCGACCAGGGCATGCTCGACTTCATCCAGCTGGCGGTGGCGCGGCGCTGCAACATCCTGGTCAGCGGCGGTACCGGCACCGGCAAGACCACCCTGCTCAACATCCTCAGTCAGTTGATCAGCCCCCACGAACGCCTGGTGACCATCGAGGACGTGGCCGAACTGCAGCTTGATCATCCGCACGTAGTGCGCCTGGAAACCCGTCCGCCGAATGCCGAAGGGCATGGCGAGATCAAGGCCAGCGAGCTGATTCGCAACGCCCTGCGGATGCGCCCCGACCGTATTCTGCTTGGCGAGATTCGCGGCGTCGAAGTGCTCGATGTGCTGACGGCGATGAACACCGGCCACGATGGTTCGATGAGTACCGTGCATGCCAACACTGCCCAGGATGCCTTGCTGCGCCTGGAAACCCTGGTCGGCCTGACCGGTCGCCAGGTGGCCGAGAAAACCCTGCGGCAGATGATCTGCGCGGCGCTGGATGTGGTCATCCAGCTGACCCGCCTGGCCGATGGCCGCCGCTGCGTCAGCGAGGTGCTGGAGGTGGTCGGGGTGCGTGATGACGTGTACGTCACCAATACCCTGTTCCGGCTCGATCGGCGCACGGGCGAAGGCTTTTTGCGCGAAGCGCCGAACCCGGCCGGCGACAAGCTGCGCCGCGATTACTCGGAGCCGCAGCCGTGATCGCCGCGCTCCTCGGGCTGATTTGCCTGGCCTTGCTCGGCTTGTCGGTGCACCTGTTCTACCGCGGCATGCGCAAGTCTGCCCAGGAGCGCATCCTCCGGCGTCTGGGTCAGGTCGAGCAAGCCGCTGCGCTGGCGCCGGTCGGGCACGACTGGCTGGACCGCCTGCTGCAGCGTGCCGGTATCGAGCGGCGTAACGAGCTGTTGTGGCTTTGGCTGGCCCTCTGGCTGCTGGCCGCGCTGTTGACCGGGCGGGTCGTGGGCTGGGTGGCAGGCCTTGGCCTGTTGCCCATCGGCCCGCTGCTGGCCTGGTTGTACCTGGGCTGGCGCTATCGGCAGCGGCTGCAACGGATGATCGAGCAACTGCCGGTGCTGCTCGATCACAGCGTGCGCAGCCTCAAGGCCGGGCGCACCCTCAGCGATGCCGTGCTCGGTGCCATCGATGCTTCCCGCGAGCCGTTGCACGGCGCCTTGCAACGGGTGCGGCGCAATGTGCAGATGGGCGTCAGCCTCGACGATGCCATGGCTGAACTGGCCGAGTTGTATGACCAGGACGAACTGCGCCTGTTTGCCCTGGGCCTGCGTATCAACCATCGCTATGGCGGCAACGCCAGCGAGCTGCTGGAGAACCTGATCAAACTGATTCGCGAACGCGAGCAGGGCGCGCGGCAGTTGCGCGCCATGACCGGCGAAACGCGCATGACGGCTATGGTCCTGGGCCTGTTGCCGGTGGGCATGGCCGGTTACTTCCTGATCAGCAATCCCAACTATCTGCTGACCATGTGGCGCGACAGCAACGGCCAGTTCCTCCTGCTCGGGGCCTTCCTCCTGCAGGCCTTGGGCTGCCTGGCGCTGTGGCGCATGTTGCGGAGTATCTGAAATGGCCCTGTTGCTCAGTGCCCTGATGCTGTTTGCCGCCTTTGCCTTGCTGCTGGCTCAGTTCCTGCGCCAGCGGCATCGTCAGCGCCTGGTCGCCCAGCGCTTGCAGGGCCAGCTGGGCGCGGACAACCGCTTGGGCAACTGGCTGCAGCAGCTCGGCGCCAGCCGCCTGGGCCAGCGTTCGTTGAATCTGGACGGCGAGACACGTTTGCTGCTTGATCGCATCGGCTGGCGGCGTAGCCGGCAACGGGCGCTGTTCGCTGCCTGCCAGGTGGGGGCGCCGCTTCTGGCGCTGGGCCTGGGAGTGATCGCGCAGGAAACCCTGTACCACACCAGCCAGACCCCGTGGCTGGTACTGCCGCTGTGCGCCATGGGCGCCGGTTACCTGTTGCCCAAGCGCTTGCTGGCCTGGGCGGCGGCGCGCCGTCAGCAGCAGGTGGCCCGGGAGGTGTCGACCTTTATTCCGCTGCTGCGGATCCTGTTCGAGTCGGGCCTGGCAGTGGAGCAGGCCTTGCGCGTGCTGAGCCAGGAATCACGGCAACTGTTGCCGGTGCTGAGTGAGGAGCTGCGGGCGATTCTGCTGCGGGTCGACTCCGGCCTGGCCCTGGCCCCGGAGCTGGAAAAAGCCGCGCAATTGCTCAGCGTCGATGAGTTCAGCGACAGCTGCGTGATCCTCCAGCAACTGCTGAGCCAGGGCGGCGGGGCGATGAAGTCGTTGCTGGCACTCAAGCAACTGCTCGATGACCGGCGCCTGACGCGCATGCAGGAGCGAATTTCGAAGATGTCCGGGAAGATGTCGATAGTGATGATGGTGTTCCTGTTTCCGGCCTTGCTGATTGTGTTGGCAGGGCCCGGTTTCACTGCGTTGGCCAAGGCCTTGGGTTCATGAGCGGAGGGATGTGCATGAAAGCAGTCATGGTGATCATGAGCCTGGCGCTGCTCGCTGGCTGTACCACTCAGGACGGCGCACAGTGGCTGGCCTTGCCGGGTATGCCGGTCAGTTGCAGCAAGCCGGATTCGGCCCAGGAGCTGGCCTTGAGCATGGCCGACGAGATGCTCGCCGAGGGCCGCCCGCATGCCAGCCTGGCGCACCTTGAGGCGTTGCCGGCGGACATGGCCCAGGTGCGCTTGCGCAAGGCCCGGGTGTCGCGCCTGCTCGGGCGCAGCGAAGCCGAGCCGTTGTACCGTAGCCTGCTCGGTGGCTGCCTGGCAGCAGAAGGCGAGCATGGCCTGGGGCAACTGGCCTCGGCCCGTGGCGACAACCTCCAGGCCCAGCGCCACCTGTTGCGCGCGGTGCGCCTGGCGCCGACCGACGAAAAGGTGCGCAACGACCTCGGCGTGGTTTACCTGAACCTGGGTAATGTCGAGCAGGCGCGTTTCGAGTTCCTTACCGCCATCGAGCTCAAGGACAACAACGCCCTGGCGGCGGTCAACCTGGTGAGCCTGCTGTTGTACCAGGACAAGTTCCAGCAGGCCGCCGGCCTGGTCAGCCGCCTGCACCTGACGCCGGCGCAATTCAGTGAAGCCCGGGCGCGCGCCGAGCAACTGAAGAAACCCGCGGCGCGGACCGACCAGGTCGCGGTGGTTACCCCAGAAGCCTCAAGCGTCACCCAACAGTGAGGTCGTGATGAACAGGTCATTGCTCCTGCTTGCCCTCAGCGCACTGCCCCTGGCCGCCCTGGCGCTGGAGGGCGGGCCTTCGTCCAAGGCCCAGCAAACCACCGAAGCCTGGCTGCAGCTGCAGGCGCGCAACCTCGAGGCGTCGAAGATCCCGCAGACGGCCACGCCCAAGGAGCGCGACCAGAGCATGCAGCGCTGGCTCGACAGCTACAAATATGTGATCCCGGACTTCTACCGCTGGGAAAGTACCGGTGCGTCCGACAAGTGACTCAGCCGCCAAAGCGCACTCAGTGCGCCGTGACTCGCTGATGCAGGGGCGAGGAGCCGGGTGACAACGCCAGCGCCAGCTGGGTGCGGTTGTGCATGTGGGTCAGGCGCAGCACCTGCGACACGTAGAGTTTCACGGTGTTCTCGGTGATGCCCAGTTCGCAGGCGATCTGGTAGTTGGTCTTGCCCTTGCTGACCAGTTTGGCCACGTCCAGCTGGCGCGGTGACAACTTGTCGAACAGCGCTGGCAGGTTGTCGCTTTCAGCTTCCGGCTCGATATCGCTGGCGCGCCGGTGCGCACCGAGCCCGCGGGCCTTGTCCAGGTCCTGGTAGAGATCGTCGATCGACTCGGCGAGAAACTGCAGTTTCTGGTTCAGGTCACCCAGGTGCTGGTAGCTGCGGCGCCGCTCCAGCACGGCGGCCTCCTGGCGTTGTACCCCTTCAAGCAGCTCGTTGAGGTCGACCGGTTTTTGATAGTAGTCGGCAAAGCCTTCGCGCAGCGCCTTGATCACGTCCTGCTTGGCCGCGCGCCCGGTGAGCATGATCGCTTCGAACTGACGCTGCGGCCCGGCAATGGCCTTGAGCGCGCGCATCAGTTCGAGGCCATCGCAGTCGGGCATGTGCAGGTCGCACACCACCAGGGCAATCTCCTGATCGACACTGAACTGCTCGATGGCCTGGGTACTGGAATGACAGGGCAGGCAACGGTAGCCGCTGCCCTGGAGAAATTCGCACAACTCTTCGACTATCAGTGGCTGGTCGTCCACGACCAGCACCTTCAACTCACTGACTGGCTTGCTCACATGCAACTCCCTGCGCTATTCGCCTTGGTGTTCCCGCGGCCAGGTCGAGCCTGGATCCATTCCTGGCACACACTAGAAAGTAGTCGCACTTTTTGACTATGTACAAGGTTTGTACATCCTTTTGCGTGCGGTATTCGGCTAATTGATCCAGACCGCCGCCAGTAGAAAACCGACTAGCAGGAATGGCGCGAACGGCTGTTTTTTTGACGATTCTTCGCTCAATTGCTTCAGACGGTTCTTAACCTTCTGACTTAAAAGGGACCACAGCCAACGGCGGCTGAGCAGCCAGGCGACAACTGCGACCCCGGCACCGATAAATGTCCCCAACAGGTGCATGCGATCAGTGGCCAGGGCCAGGGCACCGAGCAATTTCACATCGCCGGCGCCGAGGCGGCCAAGCATGTAGCCGGGCAGGGTCAGCAGCATGACGATGGCCAGCGCCAGGCCGCCTTCACTGGCCTCGGCGCCAATCCAGGTGTGTCCGGTAACGAACAGGTAGCCCAGGGCGCAGGCGGCGGCGCCGAGGGTCAGGGTATTGGCGATCTGGCGTTCGCGCAGATCTTGTTCAGAGCACAAGGCAAGCCACAGCAGCAGAACAATGCTTTGCATTGGCGAAAGGCCATCCCTTTGTGGTGAATGATTCTATGCTGTCTTTCAGGTGTCACTGTCAGGGTAGACGCGATCATGCAAGCAAGCCTGTGCAAGCGGCAAAAAGGCGCGGCAGCCCTCGAGTTTGTCGCGGTATTCGTGATCTTCTTCGCGGTCTTCTACGGGGTGGTCAGCTACGGCCTGCCGATGCTGATGCTGCAATCGTTCAACCAGGCCAGCAGTGAAGCGGTACGCCGCTGTGTGGCGCTGGATCCTGCCAGCGCCACTTACGGCGCTGATGTCGAGGCGCTGGCCAAGCGCGTGCTCGGCGAGCAACTGGCGTGGATGCCAGCGCCGTTGGCTTTCCAGTTCAGCAGCGATGCCAAGGTTGTCCTTACCCCGGGCAAGCTGCTGACGGTGAAGATCAACTACGCCAAGAGCAAACTGACGGCGGTATTGCCGGTACTGAAACTGCCGGGCATCGGTGAGGTGCCGCGCCTGCCCGACAGCCTCAAGGCCGAAGCGAGCCTGCAGCTGTGAGTGGCGGGCAAAGCCTGTTCGAGCGCTGGCGCGGGCGCGCGGCGCCGGTCGAAGAGCCCGTGGCGCAAGCCCCCGAGGTGCCGGCGGTGGGCCTGCAACTGTGGCTCGATGGCGCGGCCAGGGTGTTGCGCCAGGCCGGCCCGCTGCGCGCGGCGCTGGCGCTGCCGACCCAGGCCGGGGTACGTCTGCACGACTACGTGCAGCCCTACAGCCTGCTGGTGCTCGAAGGCGAGCCGGCAGACTGGCAGGGGCAGCTTCTGGAACTGGACTTCAAGGCGGCCGGTGGCCACACCTTGCACACCCGCGGCTGGTTGCAAGCCCAGGGCGATGGCTGGTTGTTGCAACTATTCGATATCGGCGACCTGTTGCTGCACCGCCAGCAAGCCCTGGCTGCCGAGCGCCAGCAACACCTGACTGCGCACCTGGCCTGCGCCTTGCGCGCCTGCAGCATCGAACGCCTGCAAGCGGTGGCCGAAGAACAGCTCAACTGGCTGGTACGCCACTGGCGGGCCCGTGGCGCGGGAGTGCTGGTGCAAACCGAGCAGGGCTGGCAGATCTACGCCTGCAGTGGCGATGCGCTGCACTGGCTGCGTGACGAACAGCTTGCGCCGTTGCTCGATCGGCAGTTGCCGGCGAGCATGCTAAGCAGTGCCAGTGAGCCCGCGCTACAGGCCCTGTTTCCAGGGCTGGCGACTTACCTGTTGGCGTTTGCCCAGGGCCAGGTCAACCAGGCCTGGCTGATCTGCATCGAGCCGCAAGAGGTGCTGCAGGCCGAGGATGCCCTGCTGGTCGCCGCCGCCTTTGTCGAACCGCTGCTCGCTCGCCTGGCTGCGCACCAGTTGCACCAGCAGAGCGAGCGCCTGGACAGCCTGCAGCTGCAGTTGGGGGCCGGCTGGTGGCAATGGCGTCTGGACGAGCCGCAGTTGCATCTGGACCCGGCACTGGCCCAGAGCCTGGGCGTTCCGGCGGCGCTTACCCTTAACCAATGGCTGAGCCGCGTGCACCCGGCAGACCGCGAGGCGGTCCAGCTGGCGTTTGCCGAGCTGCAGCGCCAGGGCTGCGCCTTGCAACTGAGCCTGCGCCTGCTTGATCACAGCACCCAGGCGCAGCCGCGCTGGTATCGCTTGTGCGGCCAGGTGCACGGCAGCGGCGGCAATCGCCGGGTGCAGGGTTTTATGCTCGACATCAGCGACATCAAGGCGCAACAGCTGCAGGCCAGCGCTGCCCAGGCGCGCCTGGAAAACCTGATCGCCAGCTCGCCAGCGGTGATCTACATCCAGCGCTACGCCGAGGGCGCATTGCTCACCGAGTTCTGCAGCGCCAGCCTGACGCCGATGCTCGGCTGGCAGCCGCTGGCCGGCGAGCCCCTGCAACCGGGGCAGTGGCTGCACGCCGATGATCAGCTGCTGTGGCTGGAGCGCACGCGCATGCTCTTGCAGCACGGCCAGAGCCGCAGCCGCTATCGCCTGCGTGATCAGCATGGCGGTTATCACTGGGTACTGGATGAAGCGCGCCTGCTGCGCGATGACCTCGGTTTGCCGGTGGAGGTGGTGGGCATCTGGCTGGACGTCAGCGAGGCCACCGAGGCTACGGAAAAAATGCGCCAGAGCGAGGAGCGCTACCGGGTGTTGGTCGAGGATTCACCGGCGATGATCTGCCGCTACCGGCCGGACCTGAGCCTGGTGTTCGGCAATCAGCCTTTGGCTGATTACCTGGAATGCCCGCCCGCGCAACTGGCCGGCGTGAACCTCGGCCAGTGGCTGTCCGCGACCCAGCGCCAGGCCTTTGTCGAACGCCTGGCGGGCTTGACCCCGGAGCAGCCGGTGAGCAGCGCCGAGATCTGCCTGCAACTGCCAGGGCGCGAGCATGCCTGGTGGTTGTGGTCTGATCGTGGGTTATTCGACGAGCACGGCCAGTTGCAAGAAATCCAGGCGGTGGGCCGCGACAACACGCAAGTGCGGCGCACCCAGCAGCAACTGCTGCAAAGCGCGAAAATGGCCACCCTCGGCGAAATGGCCACCGGCCTTGCCCATGAGATCAACCAGCCGCTCAACGTCATGCGCATGGCCGTGGTCAACGCGCTCAAGCGTCTGGAAAACGGCAATGCCGAGGTCGACTACCTGCAAGACAAACTAAAACGTATCGATGCCCAGGTGCTGCGCGCCTCCAAAGTAGTCGACCACATGCGCGTGTTCGGTCGGCGTTCGGAGCTTGAGCAGCAACCGTTCGTGCCCTGGCAGGCGGTGGAGGGCGCCCTGTCGTTGCTGGCCGACGGCTTGCGCGCCAAGGGCGTGGAATTGCATGTGCAGGCACCTGGGCAGCAGGTGCAGGTCAGTGGTCATCAGGATCAGCTGGAACAGGTGCTGATCAACCTGCTGGTCAACGCCCGCGATGCCCTGTTGGCCCGACGCGAGCAGCACCGCGAGCTGCAGCCGTGGATTGCCGTGAGGCTGGAGCAGGATGCCCGGCAGGTGCGGTTGCTGGTCGAGGACAACGGCGGCGGCATCGAGCCGCGTTTGCTCGAACGCATCTTCGAGCCGTTCTTCACCACCAAGCCGGTGGGCGTTGGCACTGGCCTGGGGCTGTCGGTGAGCTACGGCATCATCGACACCATGGGCGGCAGCCTGAGTGTCGAGAACGCCGAGCTGGGGGCGCGGTTCTGTATCGAGTTGCCGGTCTACAGCACCAGTTGAGCGCGGGAGCTGGAGCAGGTCAGGTTGGCACTGACCTCGACCGTGTTCAAGTCGATGCCGAGGACCTTGAGCAAGGCGTTGAGCAGGGGATCGACCAGCGGGCTGAGCAGGTTCTTGATCATCGGTTTGAGGATATTCGTCACCCCGGTCAGCACGCTGCTGGCAACACTGAGGATCTCGCCCAGCACATCACCGTTCTGTGGTTTGTAGACCTGCAAAGGAAGGGTATCGATGGTGGTGCTCAGGCTTTGCACCACGTTGATCGGTTGCATGCTCAGGTAAGGCGCAGGCTTGCCGATCTCCGGCAGGTTGGCGCCACTGAACAGCAGGTTCTCGTGGCGTGACAGTACCTGCAGCGGATCCGGCTTGATGCCCACGCCCCCGCCTACCCAGGGCACCCGGGTTGCGCATTTGGGAAACAGCCCGAGCACACTGGTGCAGATGTTGGTACCGATATCGATCAGCGGGATCGGGGTGACCGTGCCGCTACCGGTGCTGAAGAAGGTCGCCGGGTTGTCGATCTTGCCGATGGTGACCGTGGCTGCCGCGCTGTCGGTTGACGCAGTCAATTGCTTGTCGGGGCTGCAGCGGTAGGCGCTGACACGGCTGGTCGCCTTGACCGTGTCGATGCTGATATCAATGCGCGCAGCTTTGCTCAGGGCTTCGATGTCACTGACCTTGCACGGCACGCCGAGTGCGCAGGTCAGGGACTGTACGGTGCCCAGCAGGTTCAGGTGCAGCAGGTTGTTAAGGATATTGGTCAGCGGTGCGGCCAGCTTCAGCACCTCCGTGACGATACCGCCGAGGGTATCGACTACCGGCGTATTCAGCGACACCAGGGTGCGGATCTGTGCAGTCTGCACGCTGATGTCGTCGGTCTGCGGATTGCCGATGGCGGAAATTCGCGGCGGCTCGATGACCTTGATCTGCACCTTGCCGCTGACCAGCCCCAGGGCATTGAAGGGCAACTCGACCGAAGCGGCATTGTACTTGTCGGCCAGCAGGATCACCCCTTGCACCAGTTGCAGCAATTGCAGGCTGGTGTCCAGCCCGGCCTTGGCGGTGCCGGCCTGGATATCGAGGATTTCGTTGAGCTTGAGCACGCGGTTGTCATCGGTGGCGACGGTGAGCTTGCCCAGGTTGGTGGCGACGTCGATGGCGGTGTTGCTGCCTTGTTTGAATACGTCGATTGCCGCCTGGATCAGTTGCGTGGCCGACAGCTGCTTACCCAGCAGCTCGTCGTAGTTGCCG
The DNA here is from genome assembly GCF_900101695.1 of Pseudomonas sp. UC 17F4. NCBI lineage: Bacteria > Pseudomonadati > Pseudomonadota > Gammaproteobacteria > Pseudomonadales > Pseudomonadaceae > Pseudomonas > Pseudomonas sp. UC 17F4. The sequence continues at coordinate 36,418 of NZ_FNKV01000001.1, read as the reverse complement.
GCTTGTACACTGACGTTAATTGCCAGTTGGTCCAGGTACTTGAGCAGGTTGATATCCGTGTTGGCCAGGCCTTGCCAGCCCAGGGCATCCAGTTGCACCCGCCCACCCAACGGATCGAGCAGGGCATTGAGCAATGCCGACTTGCGTGAGTCGATGTCGGCCAGGGTTGTACGGATGCGCAATACGGCCAAGGGTGGCTTCGGCGTCGCCGCCACGGCCTGGGCCGTGAGGTTGGTGGTGGTAGGCAGGGTATTGCCGCGAACCAGCGCCTGCACCCCTGCGGCGATGCTGGTGGGCACGCTGTTCTGGGCGATAACCCTGATCGCATCGTTGCGTGCGGGGTTGACGGTAAAACGGCGCAGGCTGTCGACGCCGGTCTGCAGGGTGCCGCAAGCGGTGGCCAGGGTTCGCCCTTCGGCCAGGGTAAAACCATTGCGGCTGGCGCTGGTTTGGGCCAGGGCAGCGGCCTGGGGCCCGGGGCCGCTGCACACGGCGCTTTGCCCGGCTGCCTCCAGTGCCGCCATATCGACCACCCGCTGCAACTTGCGCTGCTCCAGGTAGAGCCGCCCGCTGTCGACCACCAACAGCCCGAACAATAAGGCCATGCCCAGGGTCAGGGCGGCGATCAAGCCGATGGCGCCACGTTGCCGTGCTGGAAAGCGAGTAGACACGAGCACTCCTTTGCCGGCCCAAGGCCGCGCGGGGCAGCAGCAGTGCAAAGGAGTGTAGACAAGATAATGGCCAGTCGCCTGCATGGCGACTGGCGGGTGGGGTTCAGCGTGGTGGGTAGTTGCCCATCAGCTTGGCGACGGTGTTCTGGATTGCCGAGTTGCGCTCTTGCGGGCTTGGCGGGTAGTTGTTCATGATCTGCTCGGCACTGCCGCGCCACACCAGCTTGCCGTCGCGGGCGTCGAACAGGTCGACCTGGATGGTTGCCACCTTGTAGTCGACGCTGCGGGTTTCGTTGTACATCGGCCCACCCCAGTAGCCGCCCCAGTAGCCACCCCAGGCGCCGCCATAATTGGTCGTGACTTGTTGCTGGCGGTTCTCGACGATCAGGTAGGACTGCACCTTGAGGTCCGGGCGGCTGTTGCCCTGGGCCGGGCGCAGGCCACGCTGGTCAAGCTGGCCGGCCACCGCCTGGCGGATGCGTTGTTCGGTGAGGTCGCTCTTGATCCGCGGGTCATCCGGGCGGTATTGCAGCCCCGGCTCCTGCCAGGCCCAGCTGCGGTAAGCGGCGAAGTCGCGGCTGGCGTCGAAATCCTGGGTGACATTGTTGCTCTGGCAGGCGCCGAGCAGCAGCGCGAGCGAGAGTAAAGCGAGACGGCGCAACATGATGGTTCTCCGATTACCTTTAACTGGGAGGATAGCTGGCCAGGGCCTTTTGCACCGATTCGCGCACCGCGTCCGCGCGCTTGCCCTGGGAGTCCTGGCTGGCGGTCTCGGCGCTGGCGCTCCAGACTGGCTGGCCGTCGCGGGCGTCATACAGCTCGACGTGCACCACCATCACTTCGACCTCGTATGTGCGCACCAGCGGCACGCTGGCGTAGGCCCCGTAGCCATTGTGATAGCGGCCAAAACTGCCGTAGCCGCCGTAACCACCATAGGGGTAGTTGTCGTAGGGGTAGTAGTCTTCGCGCACCTGGCGCAGGCGCCGTTCCAGGCGCAGGTCGGCGCTCACCAGCAGGTCGCCTGCCTGGCCATTGCGCGCCGGGCGCAGGCCGCGCTGGTCGAGGGCGTTGCTGACCGCATCGGCCAGCTGTGCAGGCTCTGCATAGGTGCTGCCCGCCGGCAACTGGCCGTTGAGCCAGGCCCAGCTGCGGTAGCGGGCGTAGTCGCGCGGCGCGGCCGGGTAGGCGCTGGCATCGAAGGTCGTGGCGGCCTGTGCGGGGGCCGGGGGCAACGGGCGGGAGCTGGCCACATACGGGTTGCTGCCCTGGCAGGCGGCCAGGGCCAGGCACAGCAGGCCCAGGGTCAAACGGTACGGCATGTCACCCTCCCGGTGGGTGCGCTTCAGCGCGGTCGGCAGATCCAGTGCAGGTAGCGGCCCAGGCCGGCGAAGGCCGGGTGACGACGATGCGCCAGTTCCATTTCCAGCAGGTCGAGCAGCTCGGCCTTGGCCTGGAAATCGCGGGGCATGTAGTCGTGGAAAACCCGTACGCCGCTTTCACTTTCGACCTGCCACAAGCCTTCAAGTTGCGCCTTGAGCGTGCGTGGATCAAGTGGTTTTTGCGGGGTCAGGCTCTGCTTTTCACCGGCCAGCTCGTTGCTGCGCAACTTGCGGAAATGGCCCTTGAGCAGGTTGCGGTACACCAGCGCGTCGCGGTTGTAGAACGCCAACGACAGCAGGCCATCGGTGCGGGTCAATTGATGCAGCACCGGCAGGATGGCCTCAGGTTCGGCCAGCCATTCCAGTACCGCGTGGCACAGCACCAGGTCATAGGGCTCGGTCAACTGGCCGAGCAGGTCCTGCCACGGTGCCTGGATGAAGGTGGCTTGCTGGCCGGCTTCGGCAAAGCGCTCTCGGGCGCCGTCGAGCATCGGCGCGGCGGGTTCGGCCAGAGTCACCTGGTGCCCGCGCTGGGCCAGCCATAGCGACATATGACCCAGGCCCGCGCCGATATCCAGTACCCGCAGCGGGCGATCAGGGAGCGCTTCGGCGAGGTCCGCCTGGAGTACTGCCAGGCGGATCGCGCCTTTGGCACCGCCATAGATTTTTTCGGCAAAACGGGTCGCCAGCTCATCGAAGTGACGGTCGTTCATTTGGCAAAACGCCTTTCGCTGTCGGCCAGTTTGCTTCTGACCACCTGCTCCATGTCCAGGCCCAGCTCGCTGCACAGCAGCAACAGGTAGAGGACGATATCGCCGACTTCCTGGCCGGCGTGTTCCAGCTGCTCGGGCGGTAACTGGCGCGACTGGTCTTCAGTCAGCCACTGGAATATTTCCACCAGCTCGGCCATCTCGACGCTGGCGGCCATGGCCAGGTTCTTCGGGCTGTGAAAGCCGCGCCAGTCGTTGTTGTCGCGGATGCGGTGCAGGCGTTCGGTCAGTTCTTGCAAATTCATCGGGGCTCTCCTCAAGCGGCATAGCTTCAGGCGGGCGCCGTCGCAACGCAAGAGGGCGCTGTCAGCTCAGTGGCCGCCAGGCGCCGCGCATGTGCACCAGCTCGCCATGGCCGTCGAGCTGCAACTGGCCCTCGGCCGCGGCCGGGCTGGCATTGAGGATCACCTCGCTGGGCAGGCGCACCGGTTTAACGAAGCCCACCCCTATCTCATAGCCACTGACCGGCAGGTGCCCGCGCAAGGCGGCCAGGGCCATGGCCTTGCTCCACATGCCATGGGCAATGGCGGTAGGAAAGCCGAACAGCCTGGCGCTGGCGGCACTGAGGTGGATCGGGTTGTAGTCGCCGCAGACCCTGGCGTAACGCCGGCCGATATCGCTGTCGGCGTACCAGCGGGTCAGTTCGCTCAAGGGCAGGGTTTCGGGCTCGTCTACCGCAGGCGCGTCGCCGCTCAGTTTCAGCCCTCGGCAGAGCATGCGGCTGGTTTCGGACCAGATCAGGCCGAGGCCGTCTTCGGCTTCGGTGATCAGGTCGCAGGTGGCGCCTTTTTCATGGGGCTGCAGGTTCTCTACATGCACGCTAAAACGCAGGCGACTGATGCCGCCCAGCGGGCGCAGCACACGAATGCTGTTGTGCAGGTGCACCAGCCCCAGCAGCGGCAAGGGAAAGTCCTTTGCGGTCAACAACTGCATCTGCAGGGCGAAGGCCATGACATGCGGGAAGGTCGGCGGCAGGCGCCCGTCGTCGCTGAAATGGCAGAGTTTGCGGTAAGCCTCAAGCTGCTGCGGGTCGACGCTCAAGTGGCAGCGCAAGCCAGTGCCGGGCAGGCGGTCGCCGCTGATCTTGCGCTTGCGCGCGGCGCGCAGGTACAGCCCGGAAAGCGCCGCCGTGCTGCCCAACTCGATCCATGTGCGGCTCATGTTCAGGCCCCCATCACGGCTTGGCCGCAAACCCGCAGCACCTGGCCATTGACCGCGCCGCTGCCCGGTTGCGCCAGCCACGCCACCGCTTCGGCGACATCCTCGGGCAGGCCGCCCTGGCCCAGCGAACTCATGCGTCGCCCCGCTTCGCGCAGGGCGAAGGGAATTGCCGCGGTCATGCGTGTTTCGATAAACCCGGGGGCCACGGCGTTGATGCTGGCGCCGCGCTCGGCCAGCTTCGGTGCCCAGGCCTGGGCCAGGCCGATCAGCCCGGCTTTGCTGGCGGCGTAATTGGCCTGGCCACGGTTGCCGGCGATGCCGCTGATTGAAGCGAGCAGCACGATACGTGCGTTGTCGTGCAGGGCGCCGCTGTCGAACAGCGCCTGGGTCAGCAGTTGCGGGGCCTTGAGGTTGACCGCCAGCACTGAGTCCCAGAATTCCGGGGTCATGTTGGCCAGGGTCTTGTCGCGGGTAATGCCGGCGTTGTGCACGACGATGTCGATGCCGTCGGGCAGTCCTTCAAGCAATTGTGCCGGGGCGTCCGTCGCGCAGATGTCCAGGGCCAGGCTGCGCCCGCCCAGGCGCGCGGCCAGGGCCTCGAGGTCGGCCTTGGCCGGCGGTACATCGAGCAGGATCACTTCGGCGCCATCGCGGGCCAGGGTTTCGGCAATCGCCGCACCGATGCCACGGGCGGCGCCGGTGATCAGCGCCTTGCGCCCGGCCAGCGGCCGGCTCCAGTCCTGGACCGCTGTGCCGCAGGCCTCCAGGCGCAGGACCTGGCCAGAGATGAACGCGCTTTTGGGCGAAAGAAAGAATCGCAGGGCGCCTTCGAGTTGATCTTCGGCCGCTTCGTTCACATACAACAGTTGCAGGGTGCCGCCGGCGCGCAGTTCCTTGGCCAGCGAGCGGCTGAAGCCTTCGAGGGCACGCTGGGCAACCTGCGCCAGCGGGTCATCGAGTTGTTCCGGGGCGCGGCCGAGAATGACGATATGGGCGCTGGGCGCCAGGCTGCGCAGCAGCGGCTGGAAGAATTCGCGCAATTGCTTGAGCTGGTCGATATCGTCCAGTTCGCTGGCATCGAACACCACCGCCTTGAGCTTGGGCCCCAAGCCCGCCACCCATTCGCTGGCCTCAAGGTCGGGGCTGGCAAAGCTGTACAACTCATCGGTCAGGCGCTTGGCGAAGGTTTCGACGGTCTTTGCCAGCGACCCGCCACCGAGCAGCAGGGCGCCCTCGATCGGCCGCAGGCGGCCGGCTTGCCAACGTTCCAGGCGCGCCGGGCTGGGCAGGCCGACGGCACCTACCAGACGGCGGCCAAGGTCGGAGTTGGCGAAGTCGATATAGCGGTCGCTCATGTGCGGTTCTCCCTGAAATAGCTTCAAAGTGTGGACCATGATTGGCCATTGGTCGTTCGACTGGGCAAAAAACACCTACGCTGTAGCGGACCGTTTCGTAAAAGAGGATGTTACGTATGCGCTCATTGCGCCGGGTCGCGATCATTGGCGGCAATCGAATTCCGTTCTCCCGCTCCAACGGCCCTTATGCCAAGGCCAGCAACCAGGCAATGTTCACCGCTGCCCTCGAAGGGCTGATCGAGCGCTACAGCCTGCATGGCCTGCGTTTGGGCGAGGTGGTGGGCGGCGCGGTGCTCAAGCATTCGCGTGACATGAACATCAGCCGCGAAAGCGTGCTCGGCTCGCGGCTATCGCCGCAGACACCGGCCTACGACGTGCAACTGGCCTGTGGCACGGGGCTGGAAACGGCGCTGCTGGTGGCCAACAAGATTGCCCTGGGGCAGATTGACAGCGCCATTGCCGGTGGCGTCGACACCACCTCCGATGCACCGATTGCGGTCAATGAAGGGCTGCGCCAGATACTGCTGCAAGCCAACCGCGCGCGCAGCACCGCCGACAAGCTCAAGGCCTTCTTGCACCTGCGCCCCGGGCATCTGAAGCCCGAGTTACCGCGCAATGGCGAAGCGCGCACCGGCCTGTCCATGGGCCAGCACTGCGAGCTGATGGCGCAGACCTGGCACATCCCCCGCCAGGATCAGGACGAACTGGCCCTGCGCAGCCACCACAACCTGGCCGCGTCGTTTGCCGAAGGCTGGCACGACGACCTGCTGACCCCGTTCCTGGGCCTGACCCGCGACAACAACCTGCGCCCGGACCTGACCCTGGAGAAACTCGCCAGCCTCAAGCCGGTGTTCGAGCGCAGCGACAAGGGCACGCTGACACCCGGCAACGCCACACCGCTGACCGACGGCGCCTCGGTGGTGCTGCTGGGCAGTGAAGACTGGGCCCGCGAGCGCGGCTTGCCGGTGCTGGCCTATCTGGTCGATGGCGAAACCGCCGCAGTGGATTTCGTCAAAGGCCATGAAGGGCTGCTGATGGCCCCGGCCTATGCCGTGCCCCGCTTGCTGGCGCGCAACGGCCTGAGCCTGCAGGATTTCGACTACTACGAAATCCACGAAGCCTTTGCCGCGCAGGTGCTGTGCACCCTCAAGGCCTGGGAAGACCCCGAGTACTGCAAGACCCGTCTGGGCCTGGATGCCGCACTGGGCTCAATCGACCGCAGCAAGCTCAACGTCAAGGGCAGTTCGCTGGCTGCCGGGCATCCCTTCGCCGCCACCGGCGGGCGCATTCTGGCCAACATGGCCAAGCTGCTGGCCAATGCCGGCAAGGGCCGTGGCCTGATCTCGATCTGCGCCGCCGGCGGTCAGGGGGTAACGGCGATCATCGAGCGTTGACCAGCGCCGCCGGGCTGGCTTGCCGGGCCGGGCGACTGGCGTAGTGCTCGGCCATGATCGAGCAGACGATCAGCTGCAACGGGTGGTAGATCATGATCGGCAACAGGATCAGCCCCAGCCCCGGGTGCCCGGCGAAAATCAGCGCGGCCATCGGTGCGCCAGCAGCGAGGGATTTTTTGCTGGCACAGAACACCGCCGCAATCTCGTCCGCCGGGCTGAAGTTCAGGGCCCGCGCGGTGCGGGTGGTCAGCAGCAGAATCAACCCCAGCAGCACGGCGCTGCCCACCAGGGCCATGGCGATTACCGAGGCGCCTTGCTGCTGCCACATGCCCGAAACCATCGAGTTGCAGAACGCCGCATACACCAGCAGCAGGATCACCAGCTTGTCCATGACATTGGTGTAGCGCTTGTGCCGGGCGAAAAAGCGCCCGAACCAGGGCCGCAGCAACTGGCCGAGCAGCAGCGGCAGCAACAGGAGTGCGCACAGGTCGAGCAGGGTTGCGCCCAGATCAATGCCGTCGCTGCCGCTGCCGAGCACCAGGCTCACCAGCCAGGGGGTGAGGAAGATCCCCAGCACGCTGGACAGGCTGGCATTGAGGATCGCCGCCGGCACGTTGCCGCCGGCACTGCCGGTCAGTGCCACCGACGAGGAAATGGTTGAGGGCAGGGCACACAGATAGAAGAAACCCAGCATCAGCAGCGCCGGCAACTGGCTGCCGAGCACTTTATTGCCCAGCCACCACAGCAGCGGGAAGACCAGGAAGGTAAAGCCCTGGACCATCAGGTGCAGGCGCCAGTTCTTCAGGCCGTGGCGGATCTGTTCACTGGACAGGTTGATGCCGTGCAGGAAGAACACCAGGAACACGCCGACATTGATCACCACCTCGGCATGCAGCGCTCCGCCGCTACGGCCGAACTGCGGGAACAGCCAGGCGAGGAAGGTGGCGAGGAACATGCCGCAGAGGAACCAGTCGGTTACTACGCGTTTGAGGTGTTTGAGCGCTTGCATAGGCGGGCCTGCGAATCATTTTGTATTCATCGAGCCCAGAGGCTACGCTCGGCAAGTGCTTACCGTCTTGCGACATAAGGCCAACTGATGCCGAGTAACGGACAAAAACTCAACGCTCGGGCGATTCCCCAATTGGAGCGCTTGCCCCGGCCCCTGTATGCCCGCGCCGAAAGCCTCGGTGCCGGCTCGTGGACGCCACGCCACCGGCATGACTGGGTGCAGTTCTCGTATGCGATCAGCGGCGTGCTCGGGGTCTATACCGCTGACGGCAGCTACTTTGCCCCACCGCAGTGGGGGGTATGGATTCCGGCCGGAGTCGAGCATGAGGTGCTGACCTCGATGCAGGCCGAGATGCGCAGCCTGTATGTTCGCCGCGGAGAAGCCAGCTGGGCCCCGGGGCAGTGCCGGGTGCTGGAGGTGACACCGCTGGCCCGCGAGCTGATCAAGCAGTTCTGCCTGTTGCCGGTGGACTATGCCGAGGGCGACAGCGCCGAGGCACGGCTGGTCGCGGTGTTGCTCGACCAGTTGCGGGCGCTGCCGGAGGTGGGCTTTTCGCTGCCGTTGCCGCAGCACCCGCGCTTGCTCGAGCTGTGTAACGAACTGCTCGAACAGCCCGAGCAGGGCCAGACGCTCGCGCAGTGGGCGCAGCGCCTGAACACCTCGGAAAAAACCCTGACGCGCCTGTTCCAGCGCGAAACCGGCCTGAGCTTTCGCGGCTGGCGCCAGCGCATGCGCCTGTTGTCATCGCTGACTGCGCTGGAGGCTGGGCACAGCGTCACCGAAGCCGCGCTGGGCTGCGGTTACGACTCCACTTCGGCCTACATCGCCGCCTTCAAGGGCCTGTTCGGCTTTACCCCGGGCGAGCTGCGCCTGTAGCCCTCAGGTGCGAAAGCGCCGTACCAGCGCATCCAGTTCGTTGGACAAGCCGGCCAGGCTCTGCGAGTCCTGGCGCGCCGAATTGGCCAGCTCCGCCACCAGCTGTGCATCACCATGGATCTGGCTGATATGGCGGTTGATGTCCTCAGCCACCTGGTGCTGCTCTTCGGCGGCGGTGGCGATCTGCGTGTTCATGTCGCGGATGATGTCCACCGACTCGCGGATCTGCCCGAAGCTGTTGCGCGCCTGGCCGATACGGCTGACCGACTGTTGCGACACTTCCAGGCTGGCGTGCATCTGCTGGGCCACTTCACTGGTGCGGTTGGCCAGGTTGCCGAGCAGGTGGTCGATCTCGGCCGTGGAGTCGGCAGTGCGCTTGGCCAGCGCCCGCACTTCGTCGGCGACCACGGCAAAGCCGCGGCCCTGTTCACCGGCGCGCGCAGCTTCGATGGCGGCGTTAAGGGCCAGCAGGTTGGTTTGCTCGGCAATCGAGCGGATGGTGCCGAGGATCGACTGAATGGCATTGCTGTCGCGCTCCAGTTGCTGCATCGACTGCGCCGACTGTTCGATCTCCTGACTCAGGCGATCAACACTTTGCACTGCCGCGTCGATCTGCTGTTGGCCTTCGCGGGCCTGCTGCTGGCCGCTGTCGGCGGAATCGGCGGCCTGGCTGCAGGAGCGGGCGACTTCGTTGGCGGTGGCGACCATTTCGTGGAAGGCGGTCGAGACCATGTCCACCGCTTCGCGCTGGCGCCCGGCGGCTTCGGCCATGTCATGGGAAACCTGGGTCGAGCTGCTGGAGGTGGCGAGGATTTTGTTCGCCGCCTGGCCGATGCTCTGGATCAGGTTGCGGATCGCGGCCAGGAACTGGTTGAACCAGTTGGCCAGTTGTGCGGTTTCGTCGCGCCCGCGCACCTCCAGGCTGCGGGTCAGGTCGCCTTCACCCTGGGCGATGCCTTCCAGGCCGCTGGTGACGCTGTGGATCGGGCGCACGATGAGCTTGGCAAAAGTCGCACCGACCAGGGCGAACACCGCCGCCAGCACGATGGCGATAGCGGCGACCAGCCAGGTCAGCTGGGTGGCGGTGTGCATCACTTCGTCATGGCGGATCAGGCCGATGAAATTCCAGCCCAGTTGCTCCGAAGGCCAGATGTTGGCCATGTAGCGTTCGCCGTCCAGCTCGACTTCGACCAGGCCCTTGCCGGCCTTGGCCAGTTGCGCGTATCCCTCGCCGAGGCTGCCCAGCTGCTTGAAGTTGTGCCCCGGATCGCGTGGGTCGACCAGCACGTTGCTGTTGTCTTCGAGCAGCATCAGGTAGCCGCTTTCACCGAGCTTGATCTGCTTGACGATCTCGGTCAGCTGCTTGAGCGAGACGTCGATATTGACCACGCCGCCGGGGTTGCCGAGCTGGTTGGCCACGGCGCGCACGGTGCTCACCAGCACGGCGTCATCGCCGGCCCAGTAATAGGCGTCGGTGCGCAGGGTCTTGCCCGGGGTGGCCATGGCCGCCTGGTACCAGGGGCGTTGGCGCGGGTCGTAGTTGGCCATTTTCGCATCGCCCGGCCAGAACGCGTAACCGCCATCGCTCAGACCGTAGGACACGTAGGAGTAGGCCGGATGACTGGCGGCGAGGCTGGCAAAGAAGTCGTAGAGTTTCTTGTCATGCTCGCCCAGGGCGATTTTCGCGGCATCGGCGCCCAGGTACTTTTTCACCTCGCCGCCGGTAGCGCTGACCAGTGGCTGGGCGGCCAGGTAGTCGACGTTCTGGCTGATGCCTTCGAAGAACAGTTGCATGGCGTTGGCCACCTGGCGGATCTCGCGGCTGCTGCCGTCGACGAAGCCTTCGCGAGCTTCACTGCGCAGGTTGAGGACCACCAGGGTGGCGACCAGAATCACCGGCAAGCCGGCGATTACGGCGAAGGCCCAGGTCAGTTTTTGTTTTATGTTCATCCGCGCTCCAGAATTTTTCTTGTAAACGTACGAGGCTGCTGCAGACTACATCGGCCGTGTGCTCTGGAAATAAAGTGTTACTTGGGGGAAATCCCCCGTGTTTATTGGTAATTGCCGAATTTTGTGACCGTTTGGTCGCCTTCGGGCAGAAAAAGAATGGCAAGTCAGGCTGATTGCCGTTACAACGCAGTGCGGTCTTGCTTCAGCGACAAGCAGGTTGCAGAACCTGTGACCTATAACAATCCCGTGTTTGGCCAGACAGGACCCCCGACAGAAACCGATGAAGACTCCAAAACGCATTGAACCGCTGGTTGAAGATGGACTGGTCGACGAAGTACTACGACCGCTGATGAGTGGCAAGGAGGCTGCGGTGTATGTGGTCCGCTGCGGTCGGGAGCTACGGTGCGCCAAGGTCTACAAAGAAGCCAACAAGCGCAGTTTCCGCCAGGCCGCCGAGTACCAGGAAGGCCGCAAGGTACGCAACAGCCGCCAGGCCCGGGCCATGGCCAAGGGCTCCAAGTTCGGCCGCAAAGAGGCAGAAGACGCCTGGCAGAACGCCGAAGTGGCGGCGCTGTTCCGCCTGGCCAATGCCGGTGTGCGGGTACCCAAGCCGTATGATTTTCTTGATGGCGTGCTGCTCATGGAGCTGGTCGCCGATGAACATGGCGACGCCGCGCCACGCCTGAACGACGTACACCTGGAGCCTGAACAGGCCCGCGAATACCACGCCTTCGTGATTCGCCAGATCGTGCTGATGCTTTGCACCGGCCTGGTCCATGGTGACCTTTCGGAGTTCAACGTGCTGCTCGGGCCAGACGGCCCGGTGATCATCGACCTGCCGCAAGCGGTCGACGCTGCTGGCAACAACCACGCGTTCAGCATGCTCGAGCGCGATGTCGGCAACATGGCCGCCTACTTCGGCCGTTTTGCCCCGGAGCTCAAGCAGACGCGCTATGCCCGTGAAATGTGGGCCCTGTACCAGGCCGGCAAGCTGTTGCCGGAAAGCCCGTTGACCGGGGTGTTCGCCGATGACGAGCACAGTGCCGACGTTGACGGTGTCATGCGCGAGATCGACGCGGCGCGCATCGATGAAGCCCGCCGGCGTGCGGCCAAGGCCGACGCCGAGCGGGGTACGGTCAAGGACGAAGAACCGGCGCCGCCCTGGCTCCAGTAAACGCGTCAGTGACAGCAACTGCCGCCGGCTGCCAGGTCCTTGAGGATCGGGCAGTCCGGGCGGTCGTCGCCCTGGCAGTGGGCAACCAGTTCGCTCAAGGTGTCACGCAAGCTCACCAGTTCCTCGATGCGCCGGTTGAGGTCGTCGATGTGCTGGCTGGCCAGGGCCTTGACGTCGGCGCTGGCGCGCTGGCGGTCCTGCCACAGGGTCAGCAGGCGGGCGACTTCTTCTAATGAAAACCCCAGGTCCCGCGAGCGCTTGATGAATGCCAGTTGGTGCAGGTCTTCCTGCTGGTACAGGCGATAGCCGCTGTCGCTGCGCAGGGCCGGCTTGAGCAGGCCGATCGACTCGTAGTAGCGGATCATCTTCGCGCTCAGGCCCGAGCGGCGGGCGGCTTGGCCGATATTCATTGGGCATCGTCCTCAGGCGGGGTGGTCGGCTTCCAGGTTTTCAGCAATAGCGCGTTACTCACCACGCTGACGCTCGACAGCGCCATGGCGGCGCCGGCGAGCACCGGGTTGAGCATGCCGAAGGCGGCCAGGGGAATGCCGATCAGGTTGTAGATGAACGCCCAGAACAGGTTCTGGCGGATCTTGGCGTAGGTCTTGCGGCTGATCTCCAGGGCCGCCGGTACCAGGCGCGGGTCACCGCGCATCAGGGTGATGCCTGCCGCCTGCATGGCCACGTCGGTGCCGCCGCCCATGGCGATGCCGATGTCCGCAGCGGCCAGGGCCGGAGCATCGTTGATACCGTCGCCGACCATGGCCACCACCCCGGACTGCTTGAGCGTGGCAACCGTGGCGGCCTTGTCGGCAGGCAGGACCTCGGCATACACGTCAGTGATGCCTAAGGCTTCGCCGACCACCTTGGCACTGCCGCGGTTGTCGCCGGTCAGCAGGTGGCTGCTGATGCCTTGCCTGGCCAATTGGCGAACCGCTTGACCGGCGCCGGGCTTGAGGCTGTCACCGAAGGCGAACAGGCCCAGCACGCGCGGCTGCGGGCTGCGTTCGAGCAGCCACGACAGGGTCCGGCCTTCGGCTTCCCAGGCTTGGGCATCGACGGCCAGCTCACCAGGCTGCAAGCCGCTTTCATCCAGCAGGCGGCGGTTGCCCAGGGCCAGCTCGCGACCGTCGAGGCTACCGGCGATACCCCGGCCGGTCAGCGACTGGCTGTTGCTGATATCAGCGACCCGCAGGCCTTGCTCTTCACAGGCATCGAGCACCGCCTTGGCCAGCGGGTGCTCGCTGCCGCGCTGCAGGGCGCCGGCCAGTTGCAGCAGCTGTGCCTGGTCACCGACCAGCGCACGGCTGTGGACGATGCGCGGGCTGCCGGAAGTCAGGGTGCCGGTCTTGTCGAACACCACGCGATTCACTGCATGGGCGCGTTCCAGAGCTTCGGCGTCCTTGATCAGGATGCCGTGGCGGGCCGCGACGCCGGTGCCGGCCATGATTGCCGTCGGTGTGGCCAGGCCCAAGGCGCACGGGCAGGCAATTACCAGCACGGCGACGGCGTTGATCAGCGCGGTTTCAATCGGCGCGCCGCTCAGCCACCAGCCCACCAGGGTAATCAGCGCCAGCACCAGCACGGCGGGGACGAACACCTGGCTGACCCGGTCGACCAGTTTCTGGATCGGTGCTTTGGCCGCCTGGGCGTCTTCGACCAGGCGAATGATGCGTGCCAGCACGGTTTCCGTGCCCAGCGCCAGGGTGCGGACCAGCAGGCGGCCTTCGCCGTTGATCGCGCCACCGGTGACCTTGTCGCCCGGTTGCTTCGGTACCGGCAGGCTTTCGCCGCTGATCAGTGCTTCGTCGGCGTGGCTCTGGCCCTCGACGACTTCACCATCGACCGGAAAGCGCTCGCCGGGCTTGACCAGCACCAGGTCATGCAGGCGCAGCTCGCTGATGGCGACATCGCGTTCCTGGCCGTCGACCAGCAACAGCGCGCGCTCCGGGCGCAGGGCCTCCAGGGCGCGGATGGCACTGGCGGTCTGGCGCTTGGCGCGGCTTTCCAGGTACTTGCCCAGCAGAATCAGGGCAATCACCACCGCCGATGCTTCAAAGTACAGGTGCGGCATGACCCCGGCGCTGGCTGTGGCCCATTCGTAGAGACTCAGGCCGTAACCGGCGCTGGTGCCGATGGCCACCAGCAGGTCCATATTGCCGGCCCCGGCGCGCACGGCTTTCCAGGCCGCGACATAAAAACGCGCACCGAGGATGAACTGCACCGGGGTGGCCAGCACGAACTGCGCCCAGGCCGGCAGCATCCAGTGGATGCCGAAGGGTTGCAGGACCATTGGCAGCACCAGCGGCAGGGCCAGCAGCACCGCCAGGGCCACCGACCAGCGCTCCTTGCGCAGGCGGCGTTCGGCGTCGGCCTGGTTGACCTTGGCGCTCTGCGGCAGGCTGGCGCTGTAGCCGGCCTGGCTGACGGCATCGATCAGCACGTTGCTGTCGACCTGGCCCAGCAGCTGCAGGTGGGCGCGTTCGTTGGCCAGGTTGACGGTGACTTGCTGCACGCCCGCGACCTTGGCCAGGGCGCGCTCGACGCGCCCGGCGCAGGAGGCGCAGGTCATGCCGCCGATCTGCAGCTCGAGGGTTTGCGCGGGCACGCTGTAGCCGGCTTGTTCGACGGCTTCGACCAGCGCCGGCAGGCTGTCGGCCGGGGCCTGGATGCGGGCCTGCTCGGTGGCCAGGTTGACACTGACCTGTTCGGCACCGACGACCTTGCGCAGGGCGCGCTCGACCCGGCCAGCACAGCTGGCGCAGGTCATGCCGGCAATCGGCAGGTCGAACGTGGTAGATGCGGACATGGGGCACTCCTCCTTGGACAGGCCTCAAGCATCAACCTTGCCATGCGGGGAAGGTCAATAGCCCAGGCCGGCCCTGATCAGCTTGAGGCCATTCTGGTCCACGGCGATGCGGTATTTATTGATCTCGCCGGCCTTAAGCGTGAGCTTCTGGTTGCGCTGGTTCTCCAGGCCGTTCTGGCAGCCCGGCATCTGTGCCGGCAGCAGGCGCAGGCGCACCGCGACCTTGCCCGGCGGCAGGTTGAACGAGGTCGACTGTTCCTGGAACAGCCGCGCCGAAAGCTGGTCATTAAGGTACACGCCGATCTCGCACGAGGTCGCCACTTCCAGGCGCTCGCGGGAAATGGTCAGAATGCTGTAGTCGGCGTTGCCCTCGGCACTGGCCGCGGGCACCAGGCCCATTACTCCCAGCAGGCCGAAAAGGCCCAAAGCTGCCCTGCGCATGAATTCAAACTCCTGCAAATCGATTCTCAGGCTTGCAGCTTGGCGGAGCGGCGCGCTGATTTCCAGCCCGGCAGGCAATCCTCGCACTTGACCTTGCCCCGATGGCAAGCTTGAAACTGCGCTCAAACCCCACAGGAGGCTGTTGCAATGCAAGTATTCACTGTTCAAGGAATGACCTGCGGCCATTGCGCCAAAGCTATCACGCGTGCCGTTCGCGAGCATGATGATGAGGCTGTGGTCGAGATCGATCTGGCGCGCAAGCAGGTTAAAGTGCAGAGCGATTTACCGGCAGACAATATTCTCAAGGCAATTCGTGCCGAGGGCTACGGCGCCGAGCCAGCCTGACCGCCGACGCCCGCGCGATGGATAAAAGATTCATCGCGCAGGCGTAACTCTGTCAGCGAAACCCCGGCAGGGCGGTTAGACTAGCGGACTTGCTTAGCCTGCTACGGATTTCCGATGAACCTGCGAACCATCCTGATTCTCGGCGCCTTGAGTGCGTTCGGGCCCCTGGCGATCGACTTCTACCTGCCCGGTTTCCCGGCCATGGCACTGGCCTTTGGCACCGACGAGAAGCACATCCAGACCACCCTCGCGGCATACTTCCTTGGCCTGTCGCTGGGCCAACTGGCTTATGGGCCGGTGGCCGACCGCTTTGGCCGGCGCATTCCGCTGCTGGTCGGGGTGACCCTGTTCACCCTGGCGTCGCTGGCCTGCGCTTTCGCCCCGAGCCTTGATGCATTGATTCTGGCGCGTTTCGTTCAGGCCCTCGGCGGTTGCGCCGGGATGGTGCTGTCGCGGGCAATCGTCAGCGACAAGTGCGATGCGGTGGGATCGGCCAAGGTCTTCTCGCAGCTGATGTTGGTCATGGGCCTGGCGCCGATCCTGGCGCCCATGCTCGGTGGCCTGATGGTCAACCTGTACGGCTGGCAGTCGATCTTCATTGCCCTGACCCTGTTCAGTGCACTGTGCACCCTGGCCGTGGCCCTGGGCCTGCCGGAAAGCCTGCCGGCCAACCAGCCACGCCCGCCGTTGTCCGGTTCGCTGCGCCAGTACGGCCGGCTGTTCAAGGACCGTATCTTCCTCGGCCACGCCTTGACCGGCGGCATCGCCATCGCTGGCATGTTTGCCTACATCGCCGGCTCGCCGTTCGTCTTCATCAAGCTCTATGGGGTGCCGGCCGAGCACTATGGCTGGCTGTTCGGCAGTAACGCAG
Source organism: Pseudomonas sp. UC 17F4 (assembly GCF_900101695.1). NCBI lineage: Bacteria > Pseudomonadati > Pseudomonadota > Gammaproteobacteria > Pseudomonadales > Pseudomonadaceae > Pseudomonas > Pseudomonas sp. UC 17F4. Next base: position 20,213 of record NZ_FNKV01000001.1, on the reverse strand, counting down.
CGGGGTTCATTCTGGTGGCGCAGGTCAACGCACGGCTGCTGGCCAAGCGTGGCCCGGCCTTCTTGCTGGCCCGGGCGGTGTGGGTTTACCTGGCGGCGGGCCTGACCTTGCTGGGCATCAGCGCCCTGCACCCGGCAGCGCTGTGGCCATTGCTGATTCCGTTGTTCATTTGTATCGCCAGCCTCGGCTGCATCATCCCCAATGCCTCGGCCTGCGCCATGAGCGGGCAGGGCGCCCGTGCCGGCAGCGCTTCAGCCCTGCTCGGTTGCCTGCAGTTCAGTGTGGCGGCCGCGGCGGCGGCGCTGGTGGGGGTGCTGCACGACGGCTCGGCGGTGCCGATGGCCATCGTCATCAGCCTGTGTGGCCTGGCGGTGGTGAGCGTGGCAATGCTCACCCGCAGGCTGAACCTCAGCCGCTCCGTTTGAGCGGGTGGGGTGCCTGGAGACGGGTTTGCAGGGTGTTGACGAAGGCGCGGGCCTCGGCCTCGCTGCGAAAGCTGACCACGTGCTGGTCGAGCTGGACCTGCCAGGGGCAGCCGGGCTTTTTTGCTGATGCACTGACCTGGATATTCATATCTGCATACCTGAGGTTGGCGTTGGCTGATGCATTGTAGCGCCGGCCACGGGCAGCGGAATGACCTGGATCAGTTGTCGGACTGACGGTCGCGCCCACCCCGTAAACGAGGTGGGCGCGCCTTTTCAGAAGCCTTCGAGGACGATCTTGCCCTTGGCCGCACCGCTTTCCAGCAGGGCATGGGCGCGGCGCAGGTTGGCGGCATTGATGGTACCGAAGTGTTCGCCGAGGGTGGTTTTCAGCGTGCCGCTGTCGATCAGTTCGGCCACCCGGTTGAGCAGCTTGTGCTGTTCGAGCATGTCGGCGGTTTCGAACAGCGAGCGGGTGTACATGAACTCCCAGTGCAGCGACAGGCTCTTGCGCTTGAGTTTGGTCACGTCCAGCTGTTTGGGATCATCGATCAGCGCCAGTTTGCCTTGCGGTGCCAGGGCTTCGACCAGTTGATCAAGGTGCTGGTCGGTCTGGGTCAGGCTGGCCACGTGGGTGACCTGCTCGATGCCCTGGGCCTTGAGTGCGGCGGCCAGCGGCTGGCTGTGATCGACGACGTTATCGGCACCTAGCTCACGGACCCAGTCCTGGGTTTGCGGGCGCGAGGCGCTGCCAATCACGCTGAGGCCGGTGAGTTTGCTGGCCAGTTGCGTGAGGATCGAGCCGACCCCGCCGGCGGCACCGACGATCAACAGGCTCTGGCCCAGGTCCTGCTGGCCTTCAGCGATTTGCAGGCGTTCGAACAGCAGCTCCCAGGCCGTGATGGCGGTCAACGGCAGCGCCGCCGCTTCGGCAAAGCCGAGGGTTTTCGGCATGTGGCCGACGATGCGCTCATCCACCACGTGCAGCTCGCTGTTGCCGCCGGCACGGGCGATGGAGCCTGCGTAGTAGACCTTGTCACCCGGCTGGAACAGGCTGACCTCGCTGCCCACCGCCTTGACCACCCCGGCCACGTCCCAGCCCAGCACCTTGGCGGCGCCAGCCTCTGGCTGCACGTTCTGGCGCACCTTGGTATCCACCGGGTTCACCGAGATCGCCTGCACCTCCACCAGCAAGTCGCGTGGGCCAGGCTCCGGGGCTGGCAGTTCGATGTCCTGCAGGGCTGCTGCATCGCTGATGGGCAGGGAGTGATAGTAGGCAATGGCTTTCATGGAGATTCCTCGGTGGGGTGGTCAATGCGGGCCATGATTGGTGCTTTCACTTGCGGTTAAAAGCCGCTAAAACTACAGATACTTTCAATATTATTTTGATAATGGCGGGTGTGTTGGGTGCGTATCGATGATCTGCAGTTGTTCGTTCGTGCCGCCGAACTGGGCAGCCTGTCGGCGGCGGCGCGCCTGCTCGACTTGTCACCGGCGGTGGCCAGCGCCTCGCTCAAGCGTCTGGAGCAGCAATTGGGCGTGCGCCTGCTGGCGCGTTCGACCCGCAACCTGCGGTTGACCGCCGAGGGCGAGGGATTTTTGCAGCATGCCCGTTCCGCCCTGGCGAGCCTGGAGGAGGGCCGGCGAATCCTGGCCCATGGGCAGGATCAAGTCAGCGGTACCTTGCTGTTGTCGGCACCGTCCGATTTTGGTCGCAACGTACTGTTGCCGTGGCTGGATGAACTGCAGCACGAACATCCGCAACTGAACCTGCGCCTGTTGCTGGGCGACCGCAATGCCGACCTGTTTCGCCAGCCGGCCGATATCGCCCTGCGCTATGGCGCCCCGGAAGACTCAAGCCTGGTGGCCTTGCCAGTGTGCGCGGACAACCGTCGGGTGCTGTGTGCCTCACCCGCCTACCTGGCCCGGTACGGCGCGCCGATGGAAGTCGCGCATCTGGCCCAGCACAATTGCCTGCTGTACCAGCTTGGCAACCGCGTGCATGACCATTGGCGCTTTGGCGAGGGCGCCAATGAGGTGGGCGTGAGCGTCAGCGGCGATCGCTTTTGTGACGATGCCGATGTGGTTCGGCGCTGGGCGCTGGCGGGTGTCGGCATCGCTTACAAGTCCTGGCTGGATGTGGCCTATGACGTGCAGGCCGGGCGCTTGAGGTTACTGTTGCCTCACGTGCATGGTGAAGCCGCGCCGTTGAACCTGATGTGCACGCACCGGGCGCAACTGGGCAAGCCGGTGCAGTTGTTGCGAAATATGCTTCGAGCTCGTTGTCAGGCATTGTTTGAGAAATTGCCTGGTATTACAGGCTAAAGTAATTTGAATTTCCCACATTCCTACGTGGTTAGCAGGTAGCATTTGTGAGTTACAGTAAAATTTATTGTAGGTTTTATCTGGCGATATAACGTCAAGAATAATCCGGCAGTTGCGGGCAAGATATGTAACGTGGGGCTTGGGCTGCAGATGTGCAAACGTCTCTGCAGAGCCTTTGAAGACGGCCCCTGCCAAGGTTGCCCATACCATGGAGATCCGCCGGATTAAGTTCGCGCAACGCGGCTTATAATGGATCCAGCAGTCATTTCCAGCGAGAGATACTTCCATGTCCAGGGCGGCAACTGACGCCTCTCACACGACGTTCTGATAACTTCCACTTCCTGCTTTTCTGGCATCGGACACCTCGCAGTAAATGCTGCCGACATGGTTAATCAATCGATATCAGACATGATCTCGCAGGGAGTTTGAGATATGAAGCCAGTAACAAGTATCAGCCAGATCGCCAGCTTGTTGGCCGACCCGAAACGCAGTGCAATGCTATGGGCCTTGATCGATGGTATGGCCCGTCCTTCCGATGAGCTTGCCAGCATGGCCGGGCTGACGCCTTCTTCGGCCTGTGCCCACCTGGCCAGGTTGTCGGCCAGTGGCTTGTTGAAGCTGGAGCCGCGGGGGCGCAAACGTTATTTCAGGCTGGCCGCGCCGGAGGTCGGCGCGGCTGTCGAAGCGCTGGCCAGTGTTCAGGTCAAAACCCCCGAAGACAGCCGCGAACAAGAGGTGGGCGGCATCCCGTTGTCCATGCGCCGGGCGAGGCTGTGCGGTGATCACCTGGGGGGCGAGCTGGCGGCGGACCTTTATCAGCGCCTGTTCGATGCTGGCTGGCTGGAGGGCAGCGAGCAGCACATCGAAGTCACCCAGTATGGACGTAGCCAGTTCGCCACCTACGGCATTTTCATCGAGGCGCTGGCCCAGCATCAACGTCGAAGCTTCAGCAGTTGCCGCTGTTGCAGTGAGTGGAGTGATCATCGCCCGCATCTGGGCGGCGCGCTGGGCAGTAGCCTGCTCAAGCTGTTCTTGCAGTCTGGCTGGATCCGCGAGAGTGAAACCTCGCGCATGCTGCAGATCAGTGCCGCAGGTCTGGCTCACATCAACCGTATGGCCCAGGTTGCCGTGTTGAAGACTGCTGGCTGAACCCAGGAGGTACGGTGTCTGGCGAGGTCGCTGCTGACAATGCGCCCGAAGGCAGATGCCGTGACACTCGGGGTTGGCACAACTTCCGGGGGGCGGAGTGGGAGCAGATTCACCGGTACGTCGGATCGACGCGAAGGACTGCATCGCAGTCCGGTCTGTGGGGCCGCTGTGCGACCCTTCGTGGCGAATCCGTTCCCACCTTCGGCCCGTCAGGGTTTGACCAACCGCGCATCCAGGCTGTTCTGCGCCAGGCGCCGTGCCTGTTCCTGGGTCATGCCCAGGTGTTCATGCAGGGCCTGGAAGTTCTCGGTGACGTAGCCACCGAAGTACGCCGGGTCATCGGAATTGACCGTGACCTTCACGCCACGCTCGAGCATGTCGAGGATGTTGTGCTGGCTCATATGGTCGAACACGCACAACTTGGTGTTGGACAGTGGGCAGACGGTCAGCGGGATTTGCTCGTCGATGATCCGCTGCATCAGCCGCTCGTCCTCGATGGCGCGCACGCCGTGGTCGATCCGCTGGATCTTGAGCAGGTCGATCGCTTCCCAGATGTACTCGGGCGGGCCTTCTTCACCGGCGTGGGCAACGGTCAGGAAGCCTTCACTGCGGGCACGGTCGAACACGCGCTGGAACTTGCTCGGCGGATGGCCCATTTCCGAGCTGTCGAGGCCGACGGCGATGAAGGCATCGCGAAACGGCAGGGCCTGGTCGAGGGTCTTGTGCGCTTCTTCTTCACTGAGGTGGCGCAGGAAGCTGAGGATCAGGCCGCTGCTGATGCCCAGTTGTTGCTGGCCATCCTTGAGTGCGCCGCTGATGCCGTTGAGCACCACTTCGAAAGGGATACCGCGATCGGTGTGGGTCTGCGGGTCGAAGAACGGCTCGGTGTGAATCACGTTCTGCGCCTTGCAGCGCTGCAGATAGGCCCAGGTCAGGTCGTAGAAGTCCTGCTCGGTGCGCAATACGTCGGCACCCTGATAGTAGAGGTCGAGAAATTCTTGCAGGTTGTTGAACGCGTAGGCGTCGCGCAGGGCTTCGACATCATTCCAGGGCAGGGCGATCTTGTTGCGCTCGGCCAGGGCGAACAGCAACTCGGGCTCCAGCGATCCTTCCAGGTGCAGGTGCAATTCTGCCTTGGGCAGAGCGTTAAGCCAGTCGTACATAGTGGTGAAATCTCATCAGGTGCGGTTGCCGCCATTCTACAGAGCTTGCGCTGCCCGCGCGGAGAAAGCTGACCAGGCGGTTGGCCGGGGAAACCTTCTACAGTGACTACAGTCACTAGCCAGTACCCACCTGCGCAGGGCCGCCGATGCTTGCACTTCTTAATCAGGAAAAGCCGCTGCTGCTCGCAGTGCTGCTGGCCGCGCTGGCCTGGCCGCTGCAGGGCCAGCTGCTCGGACATGGCCATGGCCTGGCGCTGTTTGCCGGCGCGGTGCTGGTGGCGGCGATCATCTGTGCCTCGATGCGCGTGGCCCAGCACGCCGAGCTGCTTGCGGAAAAAGTCGGCGACCCTTACGGCACCATGATCCTGACCCTGTCGGCGGTGATGGTCGAGGTGCTGATCCTGGCGATCATGATGAGCAACCAGGCGTCGCCGACCCTGGTGCGGGACACCATCTATTCGGCGGTGATGCTCGACATCAATGGCATCCTCGGCCTGGCCGCGCTGATGGGCGGGCTCAAGCATGGCGAGCAGTCGTACAACGATGATTCGGCGCGCACCTACAGCGTGATGATCATGACTGCCATGGGCGTGTCGATGGTAGTGCCGGAGTTCATTCCGCGGGCCGACTGGAAGCTCTATTCGGGGTTCACCATCGCCGCGATGGTGGTGCTCTATGCCTTGTTCCTGCGCATGCAGGTCGGGCCGCACAGTTACTTCTTCAGTTACAGCTATCCACAGAAAAAGCGCCGCGACCCGCAGGGCGGTACACCGGCGCCGGTGAATAAAGTCCGCTCGATCGCGATTCTGGTCAGCGGCGTGGTGATCATCGGCCTGCTTGCCGAAGTCATGTCGCACACCCTGGACTACGGCCTGGAAGGCAGCGGCGCGCCGCCGGTGCTGATGGCAATTGTGGTGGCGGCCATTTCTGCCGCCCCGGAGATTCTCACTGCCTTGCGCGCAGCATTGGCCAACCGCATGCAGTCGGTGGTCAATATCGCCCTGGGCGCGTCGCTGTCCACGGTGATATTGACCGTTCCGCTGATGGAGGCGATGGCGCTCTACACTGGCCAGCCGTTCCAGATGGCCATGACACCGGTGCAAACGGTGATGATCTTCATCACCCTGATTGTCAGCGCGATCAACCTGAACGATGGCGAAACCAACGCGATCGAGGGCATGACCCACTTCGTGCTGTTCGCCACCTTCATCATGCTGGCATTGCTCGGCCTTTGAGCCTTCAGCCAGCGATCAACTGGGCGGCGGCCTGACGGTGATCGGCGATCAGTTTCTGCACGTCGAGGCCTTCGATCTGGCCATCGGTCACCCGCCACTGGCCGCCGACCATGACCCGGTCAGCGCGGTCGGCGCCGCATAGCAGCAGCGCCGAGAGTGGATCGTGGCTACCGGAGAAGCGCAGTTCATCGAGTTTGAACAAGGCCAGGTCAGCCTGTTTGCCCACCGCCAGTTCGCCGATGTCGGTACGCCCGAGCAACTGCGCCGAGCCGCGGGTGGCCCAGCCCAGCACCAGCTCCGGGGTGATCGCCTCGGCGCCATAGCGAAGCCGTTGCAGGTACAGGGCCTGGCGCGCTTCGAGGATCATGTTCGATGCGTCGTTGGAGGCCGAACCGTCCACGCCCAAGCCCACTGGCGCGCCGGCGCCGGTCAGTTCCAGGGTCGGGCAGATGCCCGAAGCCAGGCGCATGTTTGAACTCGGGCAATGGCAGATGCCGGTGCCGGCGGCGCCCAGGCGGGCGATCTCGTCCGGATTGAAATGGATGCCATGGGCCAGCCAGGTGCGCGGCCCGAGCCAGCCGACGCTGTCGAGGTAATCGACCGTGCGCAGGCCGAAACGCTGCAGGCAGAAGTCTTCTTCGTCGAGGGTTTCAGCCAGGTGGGTGTGCAGGCGCACGTCCAGCTCTGCGGCGAGGTCAGCGCTGGCGCGCATGATCTCAGGGGTGACCGAGAACGGCGAGCAGGGGGCCAGGGCGATCTGGATCTGCGCACCGTCGCCACGCTCGTGGTAGCTGTGGATAAGTCGCTGGCTGTCGGCCAGGATCACTTCGCCCTGTTGCACTGTCTGTTGCGGCGGCAGGCCGCCGTCGGCTTCGCCCAGGCTCATGGAGCCACGGGTGAGCATGGCGCGCATGCCCAGTTTGCGCACCGCTTCGACCTGCACGTCGATGGCGTTTTCCAGGCCATCGGGGAACAGGTAATGGTGGTCGGCGGCAGTGGTGCAGCCCGACAGTAACAGCTCGGCCAGGGCCACGCGGGTCGCCAGTTCAAGCTTGGCCGGGGTCAGCCGGGCCCAGACCGGGTAGAGGGTTTTCAGCCAGGGGAACAAAGGCTGATTGACCACCGGCGCCCAGGCGCGGGTCAGGGTCTGGTAGAAGTGGTGGTGGGTGTTGATAAGCCCCGGCAGCACCACGTGTTCGCGGGCGTCGAAGACTTGTCCACAGGGGCGGGCCGGGGCTTGCCCTAGGCCGAGAACTTCGTTGATACGGCCGTCTTCGATGACCAGGCCGCCACGGGCGTCGAGGGTGTTGGCGGTGAAGATGGCCAGGGGGTTTTTCAACCAGATACGGGTCGCAGGCATGGTGCCGGCTCCTCTGAAAGTGGGTTCAGGTTAGCCAGCTCAGTGTTGCCCTGTCTGCTGATCCAGGTCCGCCGCGGTGGGCGAGGTGTCGAGTCTACACCCACCGCGCAAGGTTTCACCAGATCAGGTTTTCGCCTTTGTAGTTGATGAATTGCAGGCCGCCTTTGCCGGCATTGGCCTTGATCTGCTCAAGCATGCCGCGGGTGCTGGTGAGCACGTCGATCTCGGCGTTTTCCCCACCCATGTCGGTTTTCACCCAGCCCGGGTGCATGGCCAGGACGGTTTGCTGTGGCTGTTGCAGAGTAACGAAGCTGTTGATCATCGAGTTCAAGGCCGCCTTGCTGGCCTTGTACAGGCACATCTCGCTGCCGTCGGGAATGGCGACGCTGCCAAGGATCGAACTCATGAACGCCAGCACGCCGTCTTCGCGCAGTTGCGGGGCCAGGCGCTGGGCCACGCGAATGGGCGATACGGCATTGGTCAGGAACAGCTCGCCGACATCGGCCGGTTGCGCGCGCTCAGGGTTCTGGTCACCCGGGCCCATGACCCCGGCATTGACGAACAGCAGGTCAAACACCTGCCCCTGCAAACGTTGCTGGAGGGCATCCAGTTGGCTGCCACTGTTCATTTCCAGGGTTTCGACCTGCACGCCGGGCAGGGCGCTGAGGATATCGGCCTTGGCCGGGTCGCGCACGGTAGCGATCACGTTCCAGCCGTCTTCCACCAGGCGTTGCACCAGGCCAAGGCCCAGGCCGCGCGAGGCGCCGATGATCAGGGCGATTTTATTCGTGGACATGGAGAACTCCTTTCGAGGGTTATCAAACGTTGATCAAAGAATAACCAGTCTAGCCAAGCCGTGGCCCGGCAAGCCGTTGGCGCAGGGGTGCACGGCTTATCCACAGCTTGCTCCACAGTATTTGTGTGCAAGCATGCAGGCTGGGTACAAGCCGTGTAGTGGTGGCTTGCATGCGCAATAACTGGGGATAACTTACTGATTTTTCGCCAGTTCAAGCGCTGTCATGAAATCTTGATCAAAATATGATCGTTCTTCTGCAGGCCCCGTGGTTAAAGGCTCGCAGGCGAATGCCCAGAGCTTATCCACAGCCGGGCCCACAGTGAATGTGGGCAAATGTTCAGGCCCGTTCCAGCAGGATGCGGCCACGGCTGAGGTCGGCCAGCTGGCGTTGCAGCGCCTCGATCTGTTCCTCGCCCAGGGCCAGACGCAGGTCGACGCCATTGGCGGTGAACTGTTCGTCCAGCACCAGGCCATCAGCCTCGGCCACGCGCAATTTGAGCAGTGCCAATTCGCTGAAGCTGCAACTGCAGGTCAGTTCGCTGCGGCTGACCAGCAAGCGCTTTTCTGCCTGCTGCAGGCACTTGTTGGCGCCGCCGCCGTAAGCGCGGGCCAGGCCGCCGGTGCCCAGTTGAATGCCGCCGTACCAGCGGATCACCAAGACTACCACCTGGTCGCAGTCCTGCGCCTCGATGGCCGCCAGGATTGGCCGCCCGGCGGTGCCGCCGGGTTCGCCGTCGTCGCTGCTGCGGTATTGCCCGCCCAGTTTCCAGGCCCAGCAATTGTGGGTGGCGGCGAGGTCGCTGTGGCGTTCGATGAAGCTCATGGCTTCGGCCGGGCTGCTGATTGGCGCAGCCAGGGTGATGAAACGGCTCTTGCGAATCTCTTCGCGAAACTCGCAGGTGTCGAGCAGGGTAAAAGGCATAAGGCAGATTCAGTCGCGAGGTGTCAGGCCACAGCCTTTAAGAATGATTTGGATAAGATTGTTGCTGGCATCTTCCATGTCCTGCTTGGTCAGGCGGCTGCGGCCGGTGACCTGGCAGATCTGGGTGGCGAAGTCGGCATAGTGCTGGGTGCTGCCCCAGAGCAGGAAGATCAGGTGCACCGGGTCGACCGGGTCCATCTTGCCGGCGTCGATCCAGGCCTGGAACACTGCGGCACGGCCCTTGAACCAGGCACGGTAGTCTTCGCTGAAATAGTCGCTCAGGCACTGACCGCCGCTGATGATCTCCATGGCGAAGATCCGCGAGGCTTGCGGGTTGCGCCGGGAGAATTCCATCTTGGTGCGAATGTAGCTGCTCAAGGCCAGGGCCGGGTCGTCGTCGACGGTCAGGGCGTTGAAGGTGCTGTCCCACAACTCGATGATGTTGCTCAGCACCGCCACATACAGGCCGAGCTTGTTGGTGAAGTAGTAATGCAGGTTGGCCTTGGGCAGCCCGGCCTTGAGGGCGATGGTGTTCATGCTGGTGCCCTTGAAACCGTGGCGGGCGAATTCGTCCTCGGCGGCCTGGATGATGGCCTGCTCGTTCTTCTGGCGAATGCGGCCGGCGGGCTTGCCCGAGGCTTGGAGGCGATGCGCAGGGACTTCAAAGGTCATGAACGATTCCAGACAAGGCAATGGGTATCTCTTATGACTGGCTAACCTACCAGCATTAGCCCTCAGCGAGTAGCCGCCAGGCTTTCGAGGAAGCTTTCCAGGACCAGGTGCGGGCGCCGGCCCTTGCGCGTTACCCAGCACAGGCTCAGGTCATAAAAGCGCTCGGCGGGCTTGAGTGCCCGCAGCCGGCCTTGTTGTACCCAGAAGGTCGCGTAGTGGTCGGGCAGGTAGCCGATGTAGCGCCCGGTCAGAATCAGGAAGGCCATGCCTTCGCGGTCCGAGGCACTGGCGGTGCAGTTGAGCGCCTGGTAATGGGCCTGGACATCGGCGGGCAGGCGGAAGGTCGGGGCGATGGCGTCCTGGCTGTTGAGGCGCTCATCGTCCAGTTGCCGGTCGTCGGCGTAAAACAACGGATGACCGACCGCGCAGTACAGCAGCGAACGTTCGCTGTACAGCGGCTGGTACTCAAGGCCCGACAGCGGGCTGGTCTGCGGCACCACGCCAACGTGCAGGCTGCCATCGAGCACGCCTTGCTCGACCTGGCTGGGGGCGATCATGCGGATCTGGATCCGCACGTCCGGGCCGCGGTCCTTGAGCTGGGCCAGGGCGTGGGTGATGCGCATGTGCGGCAGGGTCACCAGGTTGTCGGTCAGGCCGATGTTCAGCTCGCCACGCAAATGCTGGTGCAGGCCGTTGACCTCGGTGCGAAAGCTTTCCAGGGCGCTGAGCAATTGCAACGCCGATTGATACACCTCGCGGCCCTCCTCGGTCAGCGAAAAACCGGCGCGCCCGCGCTGGCACAGGCGCAGGCCCAGGCGCTGCTCAAGGTCGCTCATCTGCTGGCTGATGGCCGAGCGGCCGATGCCCAGGACGTTCTCAGCGGCCGAAAAGCCGCCGCACTCCACCACGCTGCGGTAGATCTTCAGCAGGCGGATATCGAAATCGCTGACCTGGGCCAGGGGTTGTGGACGTTTCACGCGATGCCTTTGCGTTGAGGAACATGAAAGGCAGACAACATACGCTGATCAGACATTCTCGCGCCAGCGGCGCGCCTGGACGAGCAGGGCCGGGGCAAAGTGCAACAGCAGCATGCGCACCAGGTGGTGCGACAGCACCAGCACCACGTTCAGCCCACCGCTGAAGGCGACGATGGCAATGGTTTCGATGGCCCCGGGCATGTAGGCCAGCCACAAAGTGAATGGATCACTGCCTAGCACCTTGGCGGCCACCCCGGCAAAGACGGCAGCGACCAGCAGCATCAGGCCCACCGACATCAGCCCGGCGCCGCCGTGACGGACCAGCTCCTTGAGGCTGATTTCCCTGAACCTGGCGCCGATCAGCACACCGAGGATCAGCGCGGCAAAATCGACGCTCCAGCCGGGCAGATGAAACGCCTGGAGCAAGCCCATCTTTACATAGGCCGCCGTGGCGATGATCGCCGTGAGCATGAAGGGCGCAGGAACACCAAGCTTGAGCAGCAGGCGCCCGAGCAGGATGCACAGGGCAAGCAGCGACGCCAGGGTCAGCAACAGGCCTGGATTAAGCGCGGTGCTCGCGCTTGCAGGGACATCGCTACCGGCGCGAATGCTCAGGCTGACCAGCAGGGTAATCGACACCAGGCGCATCAGGTGCACAACGATCACCTTGCTCGAAGCCCGTTCCGACTCGAGCAAGTCGAACACCGCAGCCAGGGCGCCGGGGTACACCGCCAGCAGTGAATCCTTGAGGTTCCAGCCGCACCCCCTGAACAGCCACAGGCCGGCGATGGCAATCTGCGCACTCAGGCACAGCAGCAGAAAACCCAGGCTCGGCAGGATGCTGGCCACCGTGTCGCTGTCCCAGGCTTCGAACATCAAGCCGGTGGCGATACCCATGACCAGTTGCACGTATTCCAGACCAAAGCGCAGGTCGGGGGTAAAGCGCAGCCGGCTGACCAACATGGCGCTGGCGACGATGGCGCCCAGCAACAGCCCGTGAGGCACACCGGCAAACTGTACGGCGGCGCCAACCAGGGCGCAGATCAGTAAACACAGGATGGTTTTCATGGTGAGTGTGCTTGCGCGTCCTGCGCCAAGTCTCCTGAAGGGGCCGCCCGCATCATGCGCCTTGCCGGGGTGCATGGAAACACTTTGTAACATCGTTGCGGCTGGATGTTGTGAATTAATGTTTAGCCGGTGGTGATCTGAAGATTAGAAAAGCCAGATTTTCCAAACCTTAAGCCCATGCCAATTTAGGCACAACAACACTTGTCGCTGCCCAATTGCCTTGCGAGGACTTGTCCGATGAATCTGCCTGAAAACGCTCCTGTCGGTCTGGCCAGCCAGCTCAAGCTGGACGCCCACTGGATGCCCTACACCGCCAACCGCAATTTTCAGCGCGATCCACGGCTGATCGTCGCCGCCGAAGGCAGCTACCTGACCGACGACAAGGGCCGCAAGATTTATGACGCCCTGTCCGGCTTGTGGACTTGCGGCGCCGGTCACACCCGTAAGCAGATCCAGGAAGCAGTATCGCGCCAATTGGGCGTGCTCGATTACTCGCCGGCTTTCCAGTTCGGCCACCCGCTGTCGTTCCAGCTGGCCGAGAAAATCACCGACCTGACCCCGGGCAACCTCAATCACGTCTTCTATACCAACTCCGGTTCCGAGTGCGCCGACACCGCGGTGAAGATGGTCCGTGCCTACTGGCGCCTGAAAGGCCAGGCCACCAAGACCAAGCTGATCGGCCGTGCCCGTGGCTATCACGGGGTGAATATCGCCGGTACCAGCCTGGGTGGCGTCAACGGCAACCGCAAGCTGTTCGGCCAGTTGCTCGACGTCGATCACATTCCGCACACCCTGCTGCCGGGCAATGCCTTCACCAAAGGCATGCCGGAGGAGGGCGGTATCGCCCTGGCCGATGAAATGCTCAAGCTGATTGAGCTGCACGATGCTTCGAACATCGCCGCGCTGATTGTCGAGCCGCTGGCCGGTTCCGCAGGTGTACTGCCACCGCCGAAGGGCTACCTGAAGCGTCTGCGGGAAATCTGCGACCAGCACAACATCCTGCTGATCTTCGACGAAGTCATCACCGGCTTTGGCCGCATGGGCTCGATGTTCGGTGCCGATGCCTTCGGCGTCACCCCGGATCTGATGTGCATCGCCAAGCAAGTCACCAACGGCGCCATCCCGATGGGCGCGGTGATCGCCAGCAGCGAGATCTACCAGACCTTCATGAACCAGCCGACCCCGGAATACGCGGTGGAATTCCCCCACGGCTACACCTACTCGGCGCACCCGGTCGCCTGCGCCGCCGGTCTCGCCGCGCTGGACCTGCTGGAGAAAGAAAACCTGGTGCAATCGGCCGCCGAACTGTCGCCGCACTTCGAGAAGGTGCTGCACGGGGTCAAGGGCGCGAAGAACATCATCGACATCCGTAACTACGGCCTGGCCGGCGCCATCCAGATTGCCGCCCGCGACGGTGACGCCATCGTGCGTCCATACGAGATCGCCATGAAGCTGTGGAAAGCCGGCTTCTATGTACGCTTCGGCGGCGACACCCTGCAGTTCGGCCCAACCTTCAACAGCCAGCCGCAGGAACTGGACCGCCTGTTCGATGCGGTCGGCGAGGCCATCAACCAGGTCGATTGATTGTCCCTCTATATATAAGCAGCGGGCGCGAGTGATCTCGCGCCCAGGCATACCCTCTTTCTGGAGTTCTGCATGAGCACTGTTCAACACCTGATCAACGGCGAACTGGTTGCTGCCGACACGCGCACCGCCGATGTCTTCAACCCGTCCACTGGCCAGACTATCCACAAGGTTGCCCTGGCCAGCAAGCAAACCGTGCAGCAGGCCATCGACTCGGCCAAGGCCGCCTTCCCGGCTTGGCGCAACACGCCGCCGGCCAAACGCGCCCAGGTAATGTTCCGCTTCAAGCAACTGCTGGAGCAGAATGAAGCGCGTATCTCCCAGCTGATCAGCGAAGAGCACGGCAAAACCGTGGAAGACGCCGCCGGTGAACTCAAGCGCGGTATCGAGAACGTCGAGTTTGCCTGCGCCGCGCCGGAAGTGCTCAAGGGCGAGTACAGCCGCAACGTTGGCCCGAACATCGATGCCTGGTCCGACTTCCAGCCGCTGGGCGTAGTGGCCGGTATTACCCCGTTCAACTTCCCGGCCATGGTGCCGCTGTGGATGTACCCACTGGCAATCGCCTGCGGTAACTGCTTCATCCTCAAGCCATCGGAACGTGATCCGAGCTCGACCCTGCTGATTGCCCAACTGCTGCATGAAGCCGGCCTGCCTAAAGGCGTGCTCAACGTTGTGCACGGTGACAAGGAAGCGGTGGATGCGCTGATCGAGGCGCCAGAGGTCAAGGCCCTGAGCTTCGTTGGCTCGACGCCGATCGCCGAGTACATCTATGCCGAAGGCACCAAGCGCGGCAAGCGCGTTCAGGCCCTGGGCGGGGCGAAGAACCACGCGGTGCTGATGCCTGATGCCGACCTGGACAACGCGGTCAGCGCGCTGATGGGCGCAGCCTACGGTTCTTGCGGCGAGCGCTGCATGGCGATCTCGGTGGCCGTTTGCGTTGGCGACCAGGTGGCCGATGCGCTGATCGCCAAACTCGAACCACAGATCAAGGCGTTGAAGATTGGTGCCGGTACCTCCTGCGGCCTGGACATGGGCCCGCTGGTTACCGCCGCAGCCCGTGACAAGGTGGTTGGCTACATCGACCAAGGTGTGGCTGCTGGTGCGCAGCTGGTGGTCGACGGCCGTGGCTACCGGGTTGCCGGTAATGAAGACGGCTACTTTGTCGGCGGCACCCTGTTCGACCGCGTGACGACCGAGATGAGCATCTATAAAGAAGAGATCTTCGGGCCGGTACTCTGCGTGGTACGCGTCGACAGCCTGGAAGAGGCCATGCGCCTGATCAACGAACACGAATACGGCAACGGCACCTGCATCTTTACCCGTGACGGTGAAGCGGCGCGCCTGTTCTGCGACGAGATCGAAGTGGGCATGGTCGGCGTCAACGTCCCGCTGCCGGTGCCGGTGGCTTACCACAGCTTCGGCGGCTGGAAGCGTTCGCTGTTCGGCGACCTGCATGCCTATGGCCCGGATGGCGTGCGTTTCTACACCCGCCGCAAAGCCATTACCCAGCGCTGGCCGCAACGTGCCAGCCATGAAGCGT